>CAYVPB010000006.1:0-82819 GCA_964453565.1 uncultured Halomonas sp. | reverse complement strand
CTGCGTAATCTGTGGTTGCTTTTTCAAATGGCTGACATACATACGTAATCAGGATAGTTTTTATCGGGCTTTTTGGGGCGCAATCAAATGCACTTGCTTCCGAGCCGAAGCTGGCTTTATGCAATACGTGCTCAAGTTCAAGTCATTACGCCCAGGCTGCTGAGATCGAAGCACTTTCGACATCACCATTCCTGATTGAAGGAGCGCAAGAGGTGTTTGTGATGAATGGTATTTCTGAGACAGTACACTTTTATCTGGTCACGCGTGAATTTACTGGCATCAGCCCAGCCATCGGTGATGGTTACTGGGTCACGACATCGGTGCCTGCAACTCCACCAGCTGGGTCAATTTCTGAAATTCAGGCAGGTATACAGGAAGCTAAAACACTTTTTTCTCAGGTTGCTCAAGTCGATATTGGCGACCTAGACTTAGGCCCTGTCGAAATTGGATCTGCCCCTGACTTGCTTGACCCGGGTGATTTGTTGAGTCCGCCTCAACCAAGTCCAGGGGTTATTGCTTTGCGAGGGACAGTCCAGAATTCTTTGAAAAACTATTTCAGCCAACCCGGTCGGCAGCTTATTATTGACCTAAGTGAGTTATTCGGTCGGGCGATAGACAAATTTCTACCCATCAGTTGCATAAATTTCCGAGTGCGAGAGCCCGGAGAGTAGTGTTTCCGGGGCGTGCGCGGATATTTTCCAACCGGAACATAGCTCACTCTATGTGAGGATTGGAAAATTGAGCACGCGCCCCGGAAACGCTGCTATACCGGGCAGTGCAACGGTCTCTCGCCGCAAATTTATGCAACAGATGGGTCTACCATCCATGACCGATAACCTGGAATTGGAAGTTGAGTTCCCCGATGGAAGCACGTTGGAGTTTGAGGTGGAGCTTTCGCGAGATGTGCAGACTGGTGAGGTCAAACTCAACTTTACTGCGGTTCCAGGTTCGGCGCAGTCCCCGGAGTTGAGTTTTATCCCGATTGATCCTGCCGAGTTTCCGGTTTTGCTTGGAAATGAAATCTTCGGTGACGGGCGGTTTATTGAGGGGCTGGGAGACTTATTTGTTCGTGGTGGTGGCCGGTTAGACCGGGACAGATCCGGCGGCGGATGTACTGGAAGAGCACAGTGCTGGACAGAAATCGATGAGGAAGGAAATGAGCGTGAGAGGTGTCGAGTCATTCTGCCAAAAAAAGAACTGATGTCCTGCTGATTGTAGTTGGTATTGGACTAGTACCTGTGTGGGTCCTGCTCCGACCTGAAATAGCCAATGCCCCCTTCGCGGCGCGAAGGGGGTTCACCAAAACCGAGAAATTCGTCGGCTCTGCCGGCCGGGGTGGCAGTAGAATTTTGATATTGTCAGGAGTCCATTGGCTGGCAATATCGTGCAGAATCCGCCGGTAGGTGGATAGATTCGCTTTTCAGAACGCACCGCATCCACAGCCCTCACTCACCTAAGTACAATTGGATCTGCTTTCAGGCATCCGCAAGATCATGCCCGCATCTCCCGAAACATTTAACATCGCCATCGTCGGCGCCACCGGAGCGGTGGGCGAGGTGTTGCTGGAGCTGCTAATCGAGCGAGGGTTTCCGTTCGGTGAGGTGGCGGTGCTGGCCAGCGAGCGCAGCGCCGGTGAACGGGTGCGTCTGGGTGAGAAGCGGCTGGTGGTCCGGCGGCTGGACGGGTTCGATTTCAATGGCATCGACTATGCTTTCTTCTCGGCCGGCGGTTCGGTGTCGGCCGAGTACGCGCCGCGCGCCGCGGCGGCCGGGGCGACGGTGATCGATAATACCTCGCATTTCCGCATGCATCCAGACATTCCGCTGGTGGTGCCGGAGGTCAACGGTGATGTGCTGGCCGGCTGGCATGCTCGCGAGCCGCGTGGCGGCATTATTGCCAATCCGAACTGCTCGACCATCCAGATGCTGCTGGCCGTGGCTCCGATCCACCGGCGCTGGGGAATCACGCGCATTAATGTCGCAACTTACCAGGCGGTGTCCGGTGCCGGTCGCCAGGCGATGGAGGAACTGGGTCGCCAGACCGCCGATCGTCTCAGTTTCCGTGACCCTGAAGCGCGGGTTCTGAGTGCGCCGATCGCGTTCAACGTGATTCCTCGTATCGATCGGATGGAGGGCAGCGGCTACACTCGTGAAGAGCTGAAGATGCACTTCGAGACGCGCAAGATTCTGGCCGACGAGTCCATCGGCGTCAACGCCACCGCGGTGCGCGTGCCGGTGTTCTGCGGCCACAGCGAGGCGGTGCATCTGGAAACGCGCGAGATCGCACCGCTGGAGCAGGTGCGCGAAGCACTGGCCGGGGCGCCGGGGGTGGTATTGATGGAAGGTGAGCGCGACCCGATGCCGCAAGTCGATGCTTCCGGCCATGACCCGGTGTTCGTCGGTCGTTTGCGCACCGACTTGAGCCATCCCGCCGGCATCTGCATGTGGGTGGTTTCGGATAATCTGCGCAAGGGCGCGGCGCTGAATGCGATCCAGATCGCGGAATTGCTGGTGCACGCGTGATGATCGCTGCATTCGCGGAATTTGTTCAATCGTGCATTCGCTTGCTATACTCGGCTGGATCGGGAAGGTGATAACAAGGGACTTCTGCACGTGAAACAACGGCTCGGGAAATTTCCCATGAAGGAATGGTGCATGGTGCTGGCCTTGCTGGTGCCTCAGTATGCGTTTTCACTGGGACTGGGCGAGGCACGTGTCGAGTCCTTCCTGCATCAGCCGCTGGATGTGCGGATGCGGGTCCTGGATTTCTCCGCGGCCGAGCTGGATTCGCTGAGCGTCAGGATTGCCAATCCGTCCGATTTTGACCGGCTGGGCCTGATGAGCGCGGCGTTGGGGCTGGATCTGCGGGTCACGCTGGATCGCTCGGTGAGCCCGCCACAGGTACAAATCGTTTCCAACCGGCCGGTGGGCGATCCGGTGGTTCAGTTGCTCGTCGATGCGCGTTGGGCGAATGGCCGCATGCTGCGCGAATACACGCTGTTTCTCGACCCGCCCGCGGTCGAAATGCGCCCGCCGTCACGACCGCAACCCGAGCGCACCGAAGCAGCCGAATCGACGGCCGGGCCACCCCAGGCGGCAGCACCGCGCCCCGCCCCGCCGGCAAGCACTCCACGGGCGGCGCCCCGTTCGGCAACCAGGCCGGAAATTGCGGATCGGTATGGCCCGGTGGCAGATGGCGAGACGCTGTGGTCGATTGCCCGCCAGGCGCTTCCGGCAGCCGATATCTCGGTCAATCAGATGATGCTGGCCATTGTCGATCTCAATCCTCGTGCATTCCGCGACGGTAATATCAACCAGCTTTTGCGTGGCGCGCAGTTGCGCATCCCGACCGAGGCGCAGGCGCGGGCCTTCGATACGCAAACCGCGGATGCGACTGCGGCGGCGCAACATCGGGCTTTCCGCGAGGGCCGAACGACCCAGCCGCGTCGGGTCAGTGATGCAGGTCGCGGTAATGTCGATGATTCGCGGATGCCACCGGCCCGCCCGGAGCGCGAATCCCCGGATGCTCCAGCGACCGATCCCGGCGAACGCGAACAGGCGCGTTTATCGCTGGTGCCGCCCGACGAGAGCGAGGGTGGCAGCGGGTTGTCGGAATCGGCCGAGCAGATTGACGACCTCCGCCAGCGCCTGGCCCGAGCCGAAGAGGAGCTATACGCGGCGCGTGCCGAGGCTCGGGAATTCAGCAACCGGGTCGATGAGCTGGAGCAGGCGATCAACCGCGGCGCCGACAATGGCCTGGGGTTGCGGGATGCGGAACTGGCGCAGCTCGAGCAGGCGTTGCGTGAGGCTCGCGAGGCGCTGGAGGTCGAAGATGACTCGCAACGGCGCTCGGACATTTCCAGCCGCATTGATCAACTGCTGGGCGATGCGCAAACCCGGCAGGAGGCGGAGTCTGCAGCCGAAGCCGAACCACAACCGCAATCAGGACCAGAACCGGCTGTTCAGCCGCCGGCTGGCGAACCCGAACCGCAGGCAGATCGCGGCGGCGCTCTGGGCATGCTCGGCAATCCCATTGTGCTGACCGGGCTGATTGTCGTGCTGGTGTTATTGCTGGTTGCGGTGACTTACATATTGGTCAGGAGGCAGCGGCAGAATGTCGAACCTGAAAAGCCTGCCGCGAAATCCGGGCCCAAGCTTTCCAGTGCGACGGGAATGGGGACCGAAGTGCTGCCACACACTCAGGTCGAGAAGCATCCGACCAGCCTGGCGGCTCATCTGGCTCTGGTTCAGCAATTGGCAGCCGACGAAGATCGCGAGGCACTTGGCGCCGCACTGGAAGAAATGTTCGTGCATGTCGACACTGGTGATGAGCCCGAGTGGCAGCAGGCCGTGGAAGTGGCCGGTCGGATCATCCCCGGCCATGCGCTGGTCAAGGGAAGTGCCGATGCCGCTTCGTCAGGCGCGCCCGGACAGGAGCCATCGGAGGTATCTGAAGACGTTGATGATGAGGTTCTCGCCGAGCCGCATGAAGATGATGTCGACGAGTTGATGTCGCGCCTTGACGAGGATCTCGATGAAAGCGAGGAAATGGACTGGCTGGAACAGGAATCGGGCGACGATGCCGACAGGCCCAGCGAGCCGCTGTTGCGAGAAGATGCTGAAGAAGACTACGGCGATCCAGCGATTGGAATGCCGGATGAAGACGAAGATGCCGATGTGGATCTCGGCGCGTCGGCTTCCGGATCGGAGCAACCACATCATGCCTCGGACCCCGACCACAAGCCCGACCCGAAATCCGTACCTAAGGATGCCGGCAGTGACGAGCCGGAATCGGACAAGGAATTTCTGCTCGATTGGCCGCACGAAGGTGGAGCCGACACTGCTGAAGCCGGCGAAGCC
Source organism: uncultured Halomonas sp. (assembly GCA_964453565.1). Taxonomy (GTDB): domain Bacteria; phylum Pseudomonadota; class Gammaproteobacteria; order Xanthomonadales; family Wenzhouxiangellaceae. The sequence continues at coordinate 77,960 of CAYVPB010000006.1, read as the reverse complement.
GAACAACAGCAAGGCATGGGCGACGATGATGACATTTTTGCCTCCGGTGACGATGATGCCGAAGTCAAGCTGGACCTGGCGCGTGCCTACCTGTCCTGGAACAGTGCTGAATCAGCCCGCACCCTGCTTGAGGAAGTTGCGCGCGAAGGCAACCAAGAGCAGCAGGCCGAGGCACGACGGCTGCTGGACGGCCTTTCGGATGGCGCTTCGGACGACGAATAGGACAATCCCGATTTGTGAGCGCGGCTGAGTGGATCCGGCTCGCATCGTCGCCGGTGTCGAATATGACGGCAGCCGGTTCTTCGGCTTCCAACGCCAGCGTCAGACACCCACCGTGCAGCAGGTGCTGGAACAGGCCATCTCCGGGGTCGCAGATCATCCGGTCGCGGTTCAATGTGCCGGTCGCACCGATGCCGGCGTGCACGCCACGGCACAGGTCATCCATTTCGATACCCGCGTCGATCGCAGCGAGCGGGCCTGGGTGCTCGGAATCAATACCAACCTGGTCGACGGTGTCAGCGTGTTGTGGGCGCGGCAGGTGTCAGGGGATTTTCATGTTCGCTTCAGTGCGCGATCGCGCAGCTATCGTTATCGGATTCTGAATCGTTGGGTGCGCCCGGGGTTGCAGCATGGGCGGATCACATGGGTCAGGGCGCCGCTGGATGCCGAACGCATGCATCTCGCCGCCCAGGGTCTGCTGGGCGAGCATGATTTCTCCAGTTTCCGGGCGCCCGGATGTCAGGCCCGGCACCCGGTTCGCACGATTCACGCGCTACAGGTTGTGCGCCGTGGAGATGAAGTGCACATAGACATTCGTGCCAATGCATTTCTCTACCATATGGTCAGAAACATCGCCGGCACCTTGATCGAAGTCGGCGCCGGGCGTCAATCCCGGGCCTGGGTGGGTGAAGTTCTTGAATCCCGACGGCGTGACAATGCCGGCCCGACCGCACCGGCTGATGGCTTATATTTCACCGGGGTTGAATATGCTGGGGATATCGGGTTGCCGAGTGCGGCCAACGCGTTTCCTAGAGGCTGGAATCTGAGCGGATGAATACCGGTATAAGGGTCAAGTTCTGTGGCATTACGCGCCTGCAAGATGCCTTGCGCGCGGTCGACCTTGGCGTCGATGCGATTGGTCTGGTGTTCGTTGAACGTTCCGCGCGTTGTGTGACGCCGGAATCGGCACGCCGGATCTGCCTCGCGCTGCCGCCGCTGTTTCCCGTGGTCGGTCTGTTCATGGACATGCCCGCCGAGCAAGTTCGGGCGATCTGTAGCCGGGTGCCGTTGAACTGGTTGCAGTTTCACGGCCGTGAAACGCCGGAGTACTGCGAATCCTTCGGCATGCCGTTCATCAAGGCGCTGCCGATGGCGACTCCGGAGCGGGTCGAATTCGCGTGCTGGAGCAACGCATCGGCGCTTCTGCTGGATGCCCATGCCGCCGGCGAGCTCGGTGGCTCCGGCCGGACCTTCGATTGGAATGGGCTCGAGCCACCGCCCGTGGCGTGGATTCTTGCCGGCGGGCTCAACCCGGAAAACATTGCTGGGGCGACAGCGCATCTGGCGCCGCCGGCAGTGGACGTGTCTTCGGGCATCGAGCGCGCTCCGGGGATCAAAAGTGATAGTCTGATGACAGCATTCATGGAGAATTTGAGACATGGTTGAGGTGGCGAAAAACGCCGGTCCGGAAGTAACGGAAAGCCTGCCGGACGCGCGCGGGCATTTCGGTCCTTACGGTGGCCGGTTCGTTTCGGAAACGCTGATGGCCGCGCTGGAGGAACTGGAGCAGGCCTGGCTGAAATTTCGCGATGATGAAACCTTCAATGCCGAGCTGGAACACGATCTCAGGCATTTTGTCGGCCGGCCATCGCCGCTGTATCTGGCCCAACGGCTGACTGCACATGTTGGTGGCGCCAGGATCGTGTTCAAGCGCGAGGATCTGAATCATACCGGTGCACACAAGATCAACAATACCGTGGGTCAGGCCCTGCTGGCGCGGGCCATGGGCAAGCAGCGGGTGATTGCCGAAACAGGTGCTGGTCAGCATGGTGTGGCTTCGGCCACCGTGGCCGCGCGGCTGGGGATGAAGTGCGTGGTGTACATGGGTGCCGAGGATATTCGTCGTCAGGCCATCAACGTGTTCCGGATGAAGCTGCTGGGAGCCGAAGTCATCAGCGTCGAGAGTGGTTCAAGAACGCTCAAGGATGCGCTCAACGAGGCCATGCGCGACTGGGTGACCAACGTCGACGATACCTTCTACATCCTGGGCACCGTGGCCGGTCCGCACCCGTATCCGGCGCTGGTGCGTGACTTCAATGCCGTAGTCGGTCGCGAGGCCCGGGCGCAGTGTTTGCAGGAATACGGCAAGCTGCCCGATGCGCTGGTGGCCTGTGTCGGCGGCGGCTCGAACGCGATGGGGCTGTTTCACCCTTTCATCGGCGATCAGGAAGTTTCCATGTACGGTGTCGAAGCCGCCGGACATGGCCTGTCAGGCCTGGAACATGCCGCCAGCCTGTGTGCCGGCCGGGTCGGCGTGCTGCATGGTTCGCGAACGTATCTGCTCGATGATGATGCCGGCCAGATTCGCGAGACTCACTCGGTCTCGGCTGGCCTCGACTATCCCGGTGTCGGGCCCGAGCATGCCTGGCTCAAGGACAGCAAGCGCGCGGAGTATGTCGGGGTTTCGGACTCGGAAGCACTTGCGGCGTTTCATCTGTGTACGCGCGCCGAAGGCATTATGCCGGCGCTGGAAAGCGCCCATGCCGTGGCCTGGGCGCTTAAGCAGGCGGCCGGCATGCGAGCCGACCAGATGGTGCTGGTCAACATGTCCGGGCGTGGCGACAAGGATATTCATACCGTGGCCGACATCGAGGGAATTTCGATTTGAACCGCATTGACACTCGATTCGCCGAGCTGGCCCGGACCGGTCGAAAGGGCTTGATTCCATATGTCACGGCCGGCCATCCCGCGCCCGCCTGCACCGTTGAAGTCATGCATTCCCTGGTCGAAAATGGCGCTGATCTGCTCGAGCTTGGAGTTCCGTTTTCCGATGTCATGGCCGATGGCCCGGTGATTCAGGAAGCCTGCCGCAAGGCGCTGGAGCAGGGCATCGTGCTGGATGATGTGTTCGCCATGGTTCGGCGATTCCGTGAGCAGGATGCGGTCACGCCGGTGATTCTGATGGGATACATGAATCCAATCGAGCGCCGTGGCGCCGGGCTTTTCGCCAGCCAGGCCCGGGCCGCGGGCGTCGACGGTCTGTTGATCGTCGATTGCCCGATCGACGAGGCAGTCGATATGCGCGAGATGCTGGTCGGGCAGGGCCTGCACCAGATTTTTCTGGTGGCGCCGACTTCCACCGAATCGCGACTGCAGCGCCTGTCGCCGGTGGCCGGCGGCTTTGTCTACTATGTCTCGCTCAAGGGCGTGACCGGCTCAGCGGAGCTGGACGCCGGCAGTCTGGCGCCTTCCCTGGAGCGGCTGCGCGCGCATACGGACAAGCCGGTTGCAGTCGGTTTCGGCATCGCGACCCCCGAGCAGGCTGCGGCAGTGGCCTCGGCTGCCGATGCTGTGGTGATCGGTTCGGCGCTGGTCAGCAGGCTCGACCAGGCAGTTTCGACCGATGCGGCGCGCGTGGCCGGCGAGTATCTGGTGCCGGTGCGTGAAGCCCTGGATCGGGTATCGACATCAGCCCGAAGTGCGGAGATGATCTCTTGAGCTGGTTCCAGAAACTGATGCCGTCTCGGATTCGCACCGAAGGGGGGCAGAAGCGCAAGGTTCCCGATGGTCTGTGGACCAAGTGCAAGCGCTGCGAGGCGGTGTTATACCGGCCCGAGCTGGAACGATCGCTGCTGGTGTGTCCCAAGTGCGGTCATCACATGGCCCTTTCCGGCCGCGCCCGTCTGGCTGCTTTTCTGGATCAGGACGAGCGCAAAGAACTGGGCACCGGCGTCCGGCCTACGGATCCGCTCAGATTCCGTGACAGCAAGAAGTACCGCGATCGCCTGGCGCAGTCGCAGAAAGCCACCGGCGAAAACGACGCCATGGTGGTCATGCAGGGACGCCTGATCGACATGCCTCTGGTTGCCTGTGCGTTCGATTTCCGCTTTATGGGCGGATCGATGGGGTCGGTGGTTGGCGAAAAATTCATGGTCGCCGTGGACGCGGCGATCAAAAACGCCTGGCCATTGGTATGTTTTTCCGCCTCGGGTGGCGCGCGTATGCAGGAAGGTCTGTTTTCGCTGATGCAGATGGCCCGGACTTCGGCCGGCCTGGCGAAAATGTCGGAACTGGGCCTGCCCTATATCTCGGTTCTTACGCATCCGACCACCGGCGGCGTTTCGGCAAGCCTGGGTATGCTGGGTGACATCAATATCGCCGAGCCGGACGCGTTGATCGGTTTCGCCGGTCCGCGCGTGATCGAGCAGACGGTACGCGAGCAGTTGCCGGAAGGCTTCCAGCGTTCGGAATTCCTGCTTGAAAAAGGCGCGATCGATCTGATTGTCGACCGGCGCGAGCTGCGCCAGAAGATCCATTTGCTGCTGTCGCTGCTGCGCGGCGGGAATGCTGACGGCGTTGTACGTTCCGGGGCACTCGAATGTGCGCAACCGGACCGGCAAGCGGATGCCCAATCGATCGAACAGTCGGATCGGTCAGCCGAGTCGGACCCGCCGAAGCAGAACCGGAATGACGATCTCTCGCAGTAACCCGCGTGTGCTTAATGCGTGAACCCATTGTTTCCGGATCGGCTTGATCTGGCGCTGGAACGACTGGAGCGCCAGGCGCCGCAGCGGCGCATTGCGCTGGGGCTGGAGCGCGTTCGTGCCGTATTCGATCGCCTGTTCCCGCCGCAGTCCGGTCTGCATGCGATCGGCTGCATTCATGTCGCCGGAACCAACGGCAAGGGCTCGACCGTCGCCTTTCTCGAAGCAATCGCGCTTGCGGCCGGCCGGACCTGCCTAGCCTGTACCTCGCCGCATCTGATCGAGTTCGCGGAGCGCTTCCGCATCGATGGCTCGCCGGCCAGCGAGCACGATATCGTTGCTGCCCTGAGCACCGTCGAACAGACCCGGGGCCAGACCATGCTGACCTGGTTCGAGCATGTCACGCTGGCCGGCTTCGTTCTGGCCGAGCAATATTCGCCGGACTGGCTGATCTGCGAGGTCGGCATGGGCGGGCGGCTGGATGCGGTCAATGTGCTGGATCCCTCGGTTGCGGTGATCACTTCCATCGGCCTCGACCACAAGCAGTGGCTTGGTTCCACCCGCGCTGCAATCGCGCGCGAGAAATGCGGGATTGCGCGACCGGAAAGGCCGGTGGTGGTGGCCGAAAAGCGCTGTCCCGACGGGATGCTTGAGACGCTTGATGAGATCCGGGCGCTGCCGCTGCTGGCAGGCCGCGATTTCGACTGGCGCTGGCATCAGGGCAGATTGAATCTGCGCCTCGGCAAGCGCCGTTTCGATTCTCTTAAACTCGGGTTGGCGGGAAGATTCCAGTCTGGAAACGCTGCTGCAGCGGTCGCGGCGTCGCTGGTGCTCGAGCCGGATCTTGCGTCCCGGGCGATTGGCCAGGGATTGTCCGCTGCCCGCCTTCGTGGCCGATTTGAAAAACTTGCCGATAAGCCCGCCATCATCGTCGACGTCGCGCACAATCCAGCCGCTGCACGGGCCCTGGCGGATCAGCTCAGAACGCTGCCGGGGCCCAAGGTTGCGGTGTTCGCAGCATTGGCCGACAAGGAGATTAGCGCAATCGTGCGGGCTTTGAAGGAGCATTTTCAGAACTGGTATCTCGGGGGACTAAAAGGGCCCAGGGGGCTTGATGCGGCGCAGTTGCAGGCGCGCATGAGCGCGCAGATCTCCGGACAATCCGTGGAAGCGTTAGAATCGGTATCCGAAGCGCTGTGGCTTGCACGCAGGCAAGCGAATCCGGATACAACCATTGTTGCATTTGGCTCGTTCCTGACTGCCGCCGAAGCCATTCGGACCATCGGCGTTTCCGGAACTGACTGAACCAGCGAGAGAGCATGGACAAGGTACTCAAAAGACGCCTGCTGGGCGCTTCCATCCTGATCGCCCTGGGCGTGATTTTCGTACCCATGCTGCTGGTGGATCCGGACGCGGTGGATGGCCGGCCAGTGGCGGAAATCGACCTTCCGCCGATGCCTGAAAGCGCCCGTGAAGTTCGGCGCATCCCGCTCCAACCGAATTCCGCGAGACCCGACAGTTCCTGGCCTGGATCGAGCGTTCCGGAATCGGAGACCGAACCGCAACCAGCTCGGCAATCGGCTCGGCAACCAGAGCCGGCCCGGGAACCCCAGGTGCGTGTGGATCCTGAAATCAGATTGCGGCCGGATGAAACGGTTCCCGAGCAGGAGCCTAGCGATCCGGAACCCGAGTCGCGCGATGAGGCGTCGCCGGCGGAGCCAGCGGATTCGACGACCGGCCCGGTTGCCGAAAATGCCGATACGGTCCCGGCCGGGGATGACTTCTGGGTTGTGCAAGTGGCCAGTTTCGGTTCGGTGGAATCGGCCGATCGGGTGCAGGATCAGCTTGAGGCACTGGGCCATTCGGTGCTTCGTGACGAGGTGGTTCGCGGCGATTCGCTGCTGTATCGGCTGCGCGCCGGCCCCTATCCGGATCAACGCTCGGCCAGTGATGCAATGCAGCAGATTGCAACCACGATTGCCGGAGTCGAGCCCATCGTTCAGCAGCTCGCAGCGGATCAACGACCCGGGCAGGAGCCTGGTTTTGCGGTCCAGGTGGGGGTATTCGTGCGCGAACAGAATGCGACCGGCGAGAGCGAGCGTCTCAACGGCATCGGCTTCGATTCGTTCCACTACAGCGAACAGACCGGTGGTCGTAAGATCTGGCGAGTGCTGGTCGGGCCGGTCTCGGACAAAAGCACCGCCGAAGCGCTGAAGCAGCGACTGCAGGACCAGGCCGGAGTTGAAGGCCTTGTTGTCAGTTACCCATGATTTGTTCGGAATGATCGTTGCATGAACGGAGCGGACCTGGTCATAGTCACGGTGCTGCTGGTATCGCTCCTGGTCAGTCTCGTGCGAGGTTTCATCAAGGAAGTGTTTTCCATTCTTGTCTGGGTGGCCGCGATCTTCGCCGGTTTTCAGGTCTCCGATCCCCTTGCCCAGGCGCTGGAACCGATGATCGACCTGCCTTCGGCACGTTTCATCATAGCCTTCGCCGCGGTTTTTCTGCTGGTACTGGTGATCGGGGGTCTGGTATCGTTCCTGATCGGCAAGGTCGTGGAAAAGACCGGTCTTTCACCCACCGATCGCCTGTTTGGTGCTCTGTTCGGTCTGGCGCGCGGGGTGCTGATCGTGGTACTGGCGGCGATGCTGCTGCGCATCACTCCGTTTGTCGAGGATCCGTGGTGGGAGGATTCACGTCTGCTGCCGGCATTCCTGACAATGGCCGATCAGGCCCAGAGCTGGCTTCCGGAAAATGTGCGTGATTGGTTGCAACAACCGAAGCCGGAGATGGTTCCGGCTTCGACTGGCGAAGGACAGTTCTGATGTGTGGTGTGGTCGGGATTTTCGGACGCGGGCCGGTTGCAGCGCGACTTTATGATGCCTTGACCATCCTGCAGCACCGTGGGCAGGACGCGGCTGGGATCACGACCCTGGACGCGCGCCGAATGCGTTCGGCCCGCGGCCTGGGTCTGGTCAGGGATGTGTTCGATGTTCGCGCGATGGACGGTCTGACCGGGGATATCGGTATCGGTCACGTACGCTATCCGACTGCCGGCTGCGACCGTCCGGATGAAGTTCAGCCGATGTATGTCAATGCTCCGTGGGGTATCGCGCTCGGGCACAACGGCAACCTGATCAACGGTGATCTGCTGGCCGATTCACTGTTCCGGCAGGACCGCCGTCACATCAATACTGAATCCGATTCCGAAGCGTTGCTCAATGTACTGGCGCACGAGCTTTCGCTGCGCTGCGGTGAGCGACTGGACGGGGACGAAATCTTTGCCGCCGTCGACGGCCTGCATCGTCGCTGCCGCGGTGCCTACGCGGCAGTGGCGTTGATTGCGGGAGTGGGAATGCTGGCTTTTCGCGATCCGCACGGGATCCGTCCGCTGGTTCTGGGACAACGCGAAACCGATCAGGGCGTCGAAACCATCGTCACCTCGGAATCGGTCGTGCTCGACATCCTGGGGTTTGATCTTGTCGGTGATCTTGCTCCGGGGGAGGCGGTGCTGGTGATGCTCGACGGCCGTGTGCAGCGCCACGCAAGCTCGCTTGCCCAGCCGCATACGCCGTGCCTGTTCGAGTACGTGTACTTCGCCCGTCCCGACTCGATGATCGATGACCTGTCGGTCTACAAGACCCGGTTGCGCATGGGCGAGGCGCTGGCCGAGAGAATCCTGAAAGAATGGCCGGATCACGATATTGATGCCGTCATACCAGTCCCGGACACCAGCCGCACCGCCTGCCTGCCGCTGGCGCAGCGGCTTGATGTCAAGTATCGCGAAGGTCTGATCAAGAACCGCTATATCGGCCGCACCTTCATCATGCCGGGCCAGGCCGAGCGGGCGCAATCGGTACGGCGCAAGCTCAACGCGATCGAACTGGAGTTCCGCGACAAGAACCTGTTGCTGGTTGACGATTCGATCGTGCGCGGCACGACTTCGAAGCAGATCATCCAGATGGCGCGCGAGGCGGGCGCGAACAAAGTCTATCTTGCCTCGGCCTCGCCTCCGGTGCGCCATCCCAATGTCTATGGCATCGACATGCCCGCGGCCAGCGAGCTGGTTGCGGCCGGGCGGACGGTCGAGCAGGTGCGCGAAATCATCGGCGCCGATCGCCTGATCTACCAAGATCTCGAGGATCTGGTGCGTGCCGTGCGAGGCAAGAATACCCGGCTTGCCGGCTTCGACTCGTCGTGCTTCGACGGTCACTACGTGACCGGCCTGGATGATGGCTATCTGGAGGAATTGCAACGCCGCCGCTCCGATGCCGAGCGCCAGCAGCGACGGCTGTTCGGCTGAGCCGCAAACATGCATTGGTCGCGGCCAACCCACTGGTGGTCCTTCAACCTGATAAGTTAGGATTTAGCGTTCCTGTGGCGCATCGCTGCAAGGCGCCGAGCGCAGGGAATGGCCGTTCCCCTTTCCAAGCACGGGAACGCCTCAGTGCAGCGCCGCAGGAGCGCCAGAAGGGTTGGCCCGTCAGCGTCCATGGCGGCGTTCCGGCTCTTGTAAAGAGAGACAGCCATTCACTGCAAGCCGCGCCTTGCCCTGAACGCTGACAGACCAACTGAATCCTGAATTATCAGGTTGAAGGACCACAAGTGACGGGGTACACTCGAAAAGCAGGAGAGCCCTAAAAATCACCTGATCAAGTGTATCCCTTGGCACGGCGAGATGGTCGGCTGACGGGGCAGGCCGGGAGTGGCGTTGCCTGCTGGTGAGACGCAGGTCGATCGGCCTTGAGGAAACGGCCGGATTAAATGGAGCTTTGGTGCCACTGAAGTTGGTTGGGGGTATCCGATTCTGTATGGATTCGTGAGAGCAAAGTAACGCGGATGGATGCTGAACGATCTTCCGCTGATCCCGCGACCCCCGGCTCGCCATCAGTCAACGCCACTCCCCGCTGAAGGTTTGGTGCAACGATTTGGACTCGCCCGCCGCCAGACTTGAACATAGGTGCATCACCGGATGCTCGGAGCGGGCTACTGGCACGAAAGCCTGGACTGGAATGACGGGATCGTGATTGGAAATCGTGATTAGGAAAGATGATCGCGGGGCCAATGGCTGAGTCATCCACCCAATCAGGACACTTTCAGGCCGCGGATTACACAGATTTTCACGGATTATTGATTTTACTCGGAAAAGACTATCTTAAAAATTTCAAGTGGTAAAACATCAGACCAGTGCAATGCCATGTAGCAAGGCATTTGGACCGGGTTTCAAAATTGTCACGTAAAGGAAAATTATGAGTGACGTGGCGATCATGTGGTTTCGGCGCGACTTCCGGCTGGCCGACAATCCGGCGCTGGATCATGCGCGCCAGCATCACCGGGTTGTCGTGCCGGTGTATATCCATGATCGGGACGCCAACGGCGACTGGGCGCTGGGAGCGGCCAGTCAATGGTGGCTGCACCATGCCCTGATCGATCTCAACGGGCGACTTGAATCGCGCGGAAGCCGGCTTGTAGTTCGCGCTGGGCCGGCACAACAGGTGCTTTGGCAGTTGATCGGCGAGCTGCATGTCGCGGCGGTGTACTGGAACCGTCTGTACGAGCCCGCCCTGGTGGCCCGTGACAGCGCGATCAAGCGGGCATTGAAGCGCGAACAGCTCCTGGTCCGGAGCTTTCGCGCTTCGATGCTGTTTGAGCCATGGGAATTGCTGCGCGATGGGAGCGAGGCTTACAAGGTATTCACCCCGTACTGGAACCGCATGCAACGGCAATGGCGCGGCATTCAACGATGTCCCGAACCGCGTGATCTGCCCCCGGTTGCCGCCAGCCTGGAATCGCTTCCGGTTGAGGCGCTGAAGCTGTTGCCGGATCATGACTGGCCGGAATCACTGGCCGACCACTGGGAGATCGGCGAGCTGGCTGCGCGGCGTCAACTGGATGGCTTTGCCGAACAGTGTGTCCGGCGTTACGCGGAATTGCGCGACCGGCCCGATCAGGCCGGTACCTCGCGCCTGTCGCCGTATCTGCATTTCGGCCATGTCTCGCCCGCCCAGGCAGTCGAGGCGCTGTCTCCCGGCGGGGACCTGCCTGGTGGCAAGGGCGCGCTGTCGTTTGTTCGCGAACTGGCCTGGCGCGAATTCTCGATGATGCTGCTGTATCACGTACCCAAGTTGACCGATGCACCGATGCAGCCGAAGTTCATGGACTTCCCCTGGCGCGACGGGCGCAGCTATCGTGCCGATCTTGAAGCCTGGCAGACGGGGCGCACCGGAGTGCCGCTGGTGGATGCCGGGATGCGCCAGCTCTGGCGTACAGGCTGGATGCACAATCGGGTCCGCATGGTTGTGGCTTCGTTTCTGACCAAGAACCTGCTGATTCCGTGGCAGCGCGGCGCGCGCTGGTTCTGGGAAACGCTGGTTGATGCCGATCTGGCCAACAACACCCAGGGGTGGCAATGGACGGCCGGTTGCGGCGCCGATGCCGCGCCGTATTTTCGCGTTTTCAATCCGGAACTGCAGGCGCAGAAATTCGATCCCGAGGCCCGCTACATCCGGCGTTGGTGCCCGGAGCTGGAAGGTCTGGACCTCAAGCAGATGCACCGGCTTGACGCCGCTGCACGGCAGTCGCGAGGTTATCCGGAAATGCGGCTGGACTTGAAGCAAAGCCGCCGGCGCGCGCTGGCGGCATTCCAGTCGATCAGCGAGCGATACTGAAAGGTGGAATGGATTGCGATCGGCGGCGAAAGGTGCCGCGATAGCACCAGTGCCAAGGCTCCCACTCGATACCGTGGCGATTGTTCTTGGGATAGGACTCGTGGAAGCCGTAGATCCGCGCGTGGCTCTTGAGCCACTCGTAGGCCGGGGTCATGGCGAATTCGCGTTCCAGCGGTTGCACGCCGTGCGTTGTCAGGTCGATGGCAAGCGCGGAATGATGCTGGCTGTAGCCAGGGGCCGCGGTCGAGCGCAAAACCTGGTCGATGCTCCTGCCCTGCCTGACCTTGCGCGCGACCAGTTCGGCCTGGTACTTGATGCTGCGAAAACCCGAAACCAGAAGCAGATTGATGTCATGACCGAGCGCGTTGCTGCGCATGAGCTCCCAGGCGTCGGCGGCATCGGCGGTCAGTTCTACATTGCGGTCAAAAATGTCCAGGCCTACCGACACCCGCTCATCCGCTTGTTCGACGAGGGGCAGGCGATGGCGGGCTCCATAATCGCCCGGGACTCCCAATTCTTCATTCAGTTGCGCAATCCGGACCTGCTCCGGTGTTCGCTGGTCGGCCAGGGATTTGATCAATCTGACCGGACTTCCGTCCGGCTGCTGCCCGGTCGAGCGATAACCCATGCGTTGCATGAATGCCCACGCCTGGGGTTTGACGCTGCAGTTGAGCCGCTCGATGCCATAGGCCAACGCCACCTGTTCCAGTTCTTCGAGCAGTCTGCGCGCGGTCTCGGCGCGAGCCCGGTTCGGATCCAGATACATGGCCAGCACACTTGCATGGTCCAGGTCGAGTGCGGCCATGCCCGACAGTTGCCGGTTGTCGATGGCCAGCAACAGGGCCCGATCCGGCAACAGGCCGGCCATGCGTTGGTGAATGGTCTGGGGGTCCGGGGCGGATTCGGACTTCATCAGATCGGGCAGCCGGCCGAGCATCAATTCCGCCAATTTGGATAATTCGGATGACCGGGCTGGGCGGATTGTCAATTGCTGCTGTACGGTAACCATGGGAAGACCCCGTGCTATATTCGGCCTGATGAACGTTCCCCTTGATTTCAAACGCTTTTTGAAAGCACTCACGGTACAGGTTACATTGTTACCGATTGTAGCGCTGGTTGTGGCAATTCCTTCATTGAAATTCATCCCGGTTTATTGGCCGAAATCGATAGTCGAACACATTTATCCCGACGGATCCATCCGGCTGGTGTCTTCAGGGGATGTCCTGCGTGATGATGCGGTGGCGCGCAGTCGCCCGCTTCAGGCGGCCAGAATCCAGCGTAACAACGGCACTGAAATGCTCGGCTACGTGTTGACTCGAACGGATCATGGGGCAGTCGGCGAAGTTCCGGTCGCGGGCAGCTTGTGGCGACCTTCAAACGATTGTGAATTTTCCTGGAAGTCACCCGCCGATGTCGTGAGCCGGGAATCCTGCGCCGAGATTGATCTTGTTGTCCGTCCCAATCGGATGCCTCTGGTTGATCGATTCGTGGTCGCGGCGAAACTGATGTTGCGACACGGCTCAATCGGTCGAAAGGATATCGTGGATGTCGCGGCCGCCGGAGACAATCATCAGCAGTCGATCGAATCCCAGCGCAACCCCGGCGCAATCGGGGAGCCCGCGCCTGAGCGCGCCCAGTAGTTCCGGGTCCGGCCTGATTTCGGCCAGCCCCATCCGCACCCGGCGCTGGTTGTCTTCAGCAAAACGGCGCGCCTGCTCTTCGGCGTCGGTCAGTTCCTGGTAGCCGTTTGCGATCTCGATGCCGTTGACAATGACTTCGAAGCGCTGGGCGACTTCGGGGTCATGCGGGTCCAGCCGCGCAAGCGCTGCCTGGCAGGCTGGATAGTCATGAACGACCACGATTCCCTGTCCGGCCAGGGCGGGTTGCATGTGCATCGCAAATAGCCAGTCGAGCTGCTCCGGGAAATCCAGGTCCGACGGCGCCTGGCGCAGTAACGATGCCAATGCCACCGGGTCGCGCAGTGGATTGAAGCCCAGCGTCTCGGTGGCGAGATCCTGCCAGCGTCGGAACATCACCCCGCCGGGGATTTGGCATCCGCTGTCAAAGGTGCGGATCAGCTCCAGGACCTCCGCGGCCAGTTCGCGCCAATTCCAACCGACCCGATACCATTCCAGCATCAGGAATTCTTCGCGATGCAGGCGCCCCTGCTCGCCGGCCCGAAACACCGGTCCGAGCTCCCACAGGTCTCCGACGCCGTCGGCCAGGAGTCGCTTGTGCGCGTATTCCGGTGAGGTGCGCAGAAAGCGTCCGTCGGCCAGCGACAGATTCTCCAGGTGCACATCGGTCACGCCGTTGTCCGTAATAACAGGTGTGCAAACCTCGGTTGCGTTGCGCTGGTCGAAGAACCGGCGCACCCGACACAATGCCTGATGCCGGTACACGGCTCGTGCCCGAGTCCGGTTCATTTCGACTGCGGTGGATGCGACCGGCCCAATATCGACAGCGACAATTTCATCCCGAGCGGCTTGAGGTATCCGCGTTCAAGTTCCAGCGCACGGGCCGAAAGGGGATGACTGTCCAGCCAGCCTGGCGGGAGCGACAGGCACAGCTGACTCCGAGCCCGCGCATGCAGGGCAAAATCGGGCAGATCGGCATCACTGCGCGAGCGTGCCAGAGCGACGGCAAGCCTGAGGATCGCCAAAAGGGGCCTGGCGCTGTCACGCAAGCGGCTGGGCAGTTCCTGAATGGCGCTGGCGCCGATCTTGCGCCGCTGGTATTTGAGAAGAAAGGCCATGAACTGCTGTTCCTGGCGGGTGAAACCGGCCATGTCGGCGTGTTCGACCAGCCATGCACTGTGCAACTGGTAGTGACTGTGGGCAATGCTCAGGCCCAGTTCGTGCAATCGGCAGCTCCAGTCCAGCAGGTCGCGATGCACGCGCTTGAGGCCGAAATCATCGCCGACCTGTTCGAATGCGCATAGCGCAAAGTCGCCGACGCGTTCGGCCTGGGTCCGGTCGGTACCGAAGCGTCCGGCCATTGCATTGACGGTTTTCTCGCGCGGATCACGATGTTCGAGTCGGCCGACCAGGTCGTGCAGCAGCCCTTCACGCAAAGCGAACGGGCTGACTTCCAGCTCCTCAATGCCCAGAGTGCGCATGCAGGTCTGCAGCACCAGAATGCCCCCGGCGATCACCGGCAGCCGGCGTGTGGAGACTCCCTGGAGAGCAACCCGGTCGACATGACCGGCCTCGATGATGCGCGCGGCGATCGATTCGACGCCGTCGATGTCGATCCGATCCAGGGTCTCTGGATGGCGCGCGTCAAGAACCTGGAGCACGCTGCGGATGGTGCCAGAAGAACCGGTGACGCGCTGCCATTGCGTGCCGGCCAGCGCCGGGCGAATCGCCAGCAATTCCGAGGCGATTTCGTCGGCCGCGCGCTGCCAGCGACGGCGGCTGATGCGGCCCTTGCCGAATGCCTTGCGGGTGACACCGACGCAGCCGAACTGAATGCTCTCGACGCAATCCGGCTCATGCCCGGCTCCGGCGGCAAATTCGGTGGAGCCGCCACCGATGTCAATGACCAGCCTGCCGCTGTTGTCAACCGCGGTCCCCTGATTCACGCCCTGCCAGACCAGGCGTGCTTCTTCGCGTCCGCTGATGACATCGATCGCACATCCCAGTGCGGTTTCAGCCACGACCAGAAACGATTCGGGATGCTGCATGCGACGGAACGTCTGCGTTCCCACGGCACGGATCTGATGGTCGGGGATTTCAGCAATGCGCTGACCGAAGCGTGACAGGCAGGCCAGCGCCTGGTCCCGGATGGTCGGGTCCAGTCGTCCACGAGCATCCAGGCCGCCGGCAAGGCGGACCATTTCACGAATGCGGTCAATAACCCTCAGTTCATCATGTTCACGCCGCGCGACCAGCATGTGAAAACTGTTGCTGCCGAGGTCGATGGCGGCGTACAGATTGCGATGCGGCATGCCTTGATCGGATTTCGGCCGGAATGAGTCGGCCATGATACCCGGCCTGATCAGAGCGGCGCGTTTTATTCGCCGCCCGCGCGCTGCATCAGGATTTCCTGTGCGGCCCGCGGTTTTTCGTCCTTTGCGCAACGGGCGTGAAGATAACTGCCGTCAGGCTGGAGAATCCAGGCCTGGCGGTTATCGGCGAACCCAAGCTCAATCGCTTCGGCGATCACGCGCTCGGCCAGTTTCGAATCCTGGAGCGGAAACGCCGCTTCCACCCGCTGGAAAAGGTTACGCTCCATCCAGTCCGCGCTGGAGGCATAGACTTGGAATTCACCGTTGTTGACGAACCGGTAGACGCGCGAATGCTCGAGGAACCGGCCAAGAATCGAACGGACCCTGATGTTTTCCGAAAGACCCGGAACGCCGGGCCGCAGACAACAGGTGCCGCGAATCACCAGTCGCACCGGTACTCCGGAGCGCGAGGCGCGATACAGCGCCTGAATGATTCTTCGCTCGGTCAGAGAATTGAGTTTGGCGTCAATTCCGGCTTCCCGGCCGTTCCGGGCATGCTCGATTTCGCGTTCGATGCGCTCAAGCAGAAAATCATGCAGGTCGAACGGGGATTGAACCAGATGATGCATGCGTGCCGGCCGGCCCAGTCCGGAAAGCTGCATGAAAAGTGCATGCACGTCCTCTCCAAACCGGCGATCGGAAGTCAGCAGGGCGAAGTCGGTATAACCCTTGGCCGTGCCTTGATGATAGTTTCCGGTTCCCAGATGCACATAGCGGCGCAGCCGCCGCCGCTCGCGCCGAACAATCAGCATCATCTTGGCGTGCGTCTTGTGACCAACCACGCCGTATACGACCTGGACGCCGGCTTCCTGCAAGCGGGTGGCGAGCGTGATATTGGCCTGCTCGTCGAAGCGCGCACGCAACTCGACGATGACGGTCACGTCCTTGCCCGCTCGGGCAGCCTCGATCAGCAGACTGACCATGGCCGAATCGGCGCCGGTGCGATACAGCGTCTGCTTGATCGCCAGTACATCCGGATCGTTGACAGCCTGACGCAGCAATTCCACCGTTGGCGCGAAACTGTCATAGGGATGATGCAGCAGATAATCGTGGCGTCGCATGGCGGCGAACAGGTTGTTTCCGGTTGCAAGCGGCGGCGGGACTCTGGGCGCGAAAGGCGGGTACAGAAGATCCGGTCGGTCGGCCTGCTCGCAGATTGCGGCCATGCGGTTGAGATTGACCGGCCCGTCGCAGCGATAGACATCGCTGTCGTCAACTCCGAACTTGCTGGTCAACAGCTTGGCGACTTCGGGTGGACAGTTGCTGGCCAGTTCCAGCCGGACCGCCTCGGCAAATCCGCGCTCCAGCAGCTCGCCCTCCAGTGCCCGGGCCAGGTCCTCGATTTCCTCTTCATCGACGAAAAGTTCGGAATTGCGGGTGACCCTGAACTGATAACAGCCACGCACTTTCATGCCCGGGAACAACTCGTCGATGAACGCGTGCAGGATGGACGACAGAAACACGAAGTCGTTCGGTCCGTTGCCGTAGCTGGGCGGGATTTGGATCAGGCGGGGCAGTGAACGCGGGGCACGCACCAGCGCCAGGCCCGGGTCACGGCCGAATGCGTCCGAGCCGTCGAGTTCGACGGCGAAATTCAGCGACTTGTTCAGAATGCGCGGAAACGGATGGGCCGGATCCAGCCCCAGCGGGCTGAGTACCGGCATCAGTTCGCGCTGAAAGTGCTGGTGCAGCCAGCGATGCTGGCGGTTGTTCCATTGCGAGCGGCGTAGGATGCGGATGTCCTGCTGTTCCAGCGCCGGCGTGAGCTCCTCGTTGAGCACCCGGTATTGCTCTTCGACCAGTTCTCCGGCGGCCTTGTGAATGTTCTCCAGCAATGCCAGTGGCGTGAGTCCGTCGACCGAAGCACCGGTCGCACCATGTTGCAGGCGCTGCCGGATCGAGGCCACTCGCACCTCAAAGAATTCATCGAGGTTGGTGCAGGAAATGCAAAGGAAGCGAACACGCTCCAGTAGCGGTATCCCGGGGTCCCGGGCCAGCTCCAGCACGCGCCGGGTGAAGCATAGCAGGCTTAGCTCGCGGTTGAAGAAAAGTGCCGGGTCATCAAGTTCCTGGTCGGACCATTGTTCAAGTTCGGGTGCAATCTGGACGATTCGGCCCGCGGGCGCCCGCAGGTCTGATTTCATCTCCGGGACCGGGTCGGGTTGAGTGCTGCCATTCATCCGGTCAGGTCCGAGAACCGATAGCCGTATCCGCGCACGGTCTGGACATAATCGGCATGTCCGCTGGCTTCCAGGGCCTTGCGCAGCCTGCGAATGTGAACATCCACGGTACGCTCCTCGACACTGGGCCCGCTGCCCCAGATTTCCGAGAGCAGTTGCATTCGGCTCCAGGCCCGTCCGGGAGAGGACATGAACAGTCTGAGAATCCGGAACTCGGTCGGACCCATGCTGAGCGGCCGTTCGCCGGCAAGGGCACGCTGTGAGTCCAGATCCAGCACCAGTTCGCCGACCCGCAGTTCGCGTTGGTTGTCCGATTGTTGCCTGGGCGGCGAGACGCGCCGCAATACGGCACGCACGCGTGAAATCAGTTCGGCGACTGAAAATGGTTTGACCACGTAATCGTCGGCGCCGGAGTCCAGGCCCCTGGTACGGTCACGTTCATTGCCCCTGGCGGTCAGGAGAATGATCGGGATCCGTTCCAGTCCCGGGGTTTCGCGCAAGGTTCGAGTCAGTTGCAGGCCGTCCAGTCCCGGCATCATCCAGTCGGCAATGATCAGGTCCGGCGGCGCATTGCTGCCGGAGAGCCGGTCAAGCGCCTCGCTTCCACCCCTGGCCACCTCGATGTCCATTTGTGCCCGGCCGAGGCTGAAGGCCAGCATGTTTCTGATCGATGCTTCGTCATCGACAACGAGGATTCTGGGCTTCATCGGCACGCGACTCGGTCTTACCTGAAGAACCATTATCCGCACCGACATGACTGATTCGTTACGGTGATCTTGCGTTTTGATGAAACCTGCGCCAGACACGTTCATCCCTGCTGACCCTGTCGATCGGACATGGTACGCAGTCGTTCGACGCGCAACTGGTCGAGACGCGCCGAAATCCGGGCGCGATCATAGTAATCCAGGTCGTCGCGCTCAAGCACGCGTTGCAACTGCTCGATCGCCTGCGGCAGTCCGCCGCGCTGATAATAATTGGCCGCGACCGCCTCGGCCGCGCGCACCGGATCACCGGCCAGATTGGCCGCGCGCGCCAGCATCTCGCTGATTCTGGGTTGTTCCGGGTCACGACGCATTTGCCGCTCCAGGATTTTGACCGCCAGGCTGGCGTTGTCGCTGTCATCGCTTCTGAGCAGCGCACCGGCATACGACAGCGCGACCAGACTGCTCTGGCCGTAGGCATCGTAGAGAATCGAAAACTGGTCCAGCCCTTCATTGATCCGGCCCTGCGCAATCCGCAGCTCGCCAAGCTGAAGACGATAAAGCTGGTGGTCCTGGTCCCGATTGATCAGCCAGGCAACTTGCTGCTCGGCTCGCTGAAGCTGGCGCGCCTGGATCAATGCCATGGCCAGGCCGTAGCGAATGGCGGCCTCGTTGCGCGGCTGGTTTTCCAGCCGGGTTTCGAAATATTCAATCGCCTCGCCGGGGTGTTGTGCCATCAATACGCGGAGTCGAGCCTGAACCAGATCGAAGCGGTGATCCTGGTGACGCTGCGTCGACAGCTTCGCGGCCCGTTCGCGGGCCTCGGCGACCCGGCTGACGGTCATCGGGTGGGTGCGCAGATATTCAGGAGGGCCGGCCCCCATGGATCGCGACCAGCGATTGAGCGTGTTGAAGAAATCGGCCATGCCGACCGGGTCGAAGCCGGCCCGCGCCATCAACTGGATTCCGATGCGATCGGCCTCGGCCTCGTTCTGGCGCGTGTAATTGATCTGGCTTTGCGCCGCCAGCCCCTGACCGGCCATCAACAGACCGGTGGCGGTTTCGCCGTCCATTCCGCCTGCTGCCGCGCCGGCCATGACCAGGCCCAGAGTGGCCAGCATCAGCGGCAGCGAAACACGCTGGGATTCCTCCATGCCCCGGACCAGGTGATTTTGCGTGACGTGAGCGATTTCATGGGCCAGGACGCCGGCCACCTCATCGGCCGAATCGGCCGCCAGGACCAGTCCGGCGTTGAGTGCCACCACTCCGGCCGGAGCGGCGAACGCATTGATTCCGGGGATTCTCAGGACATGGAAATGAAAGTTGCGCGATTGCGCTGTGCTGTGCATGACCAGCTGAAAACCCATGTCGGTGAAGTAGGAGTGGACGATTTGATCATCGATCAGCAACCCCTGGGCACGCATGAAATTGCGAAACTCGCCCGGAAACGAACGCGCCTCGGCCGGCGGCAGAACTTCCCTGTTTCCACCCAGATCGGGCAGCCGCACCTGTTCCTGGGCTGATATCACGAGAGGCTGCAACATCATCGATACAGCCAACAGCCAGTGGATCCATGGCCAGCGGGTGGAATTGCTGCCGCGGCCTCGTGCAAGCGCTGGTGCTTTCATGACCTGGAAGTGCCTCGGGTTTGGTGTATGAGGTTGTTCATTTACTAAGACCGGATGAGTGCAAAGTTGTTTCACCCCGCATGCGATCAGAGATTTCTCGGCGTATCCTGATGAATCGTCCTGACTGGGTTTCGGCGAAAAAACGGGAATTTCCGCCGATCGCCCGTCAACCTGATCATCCCGAACCTGATCCTTTCGAAGGACTATTAGTAATGGTCGACTATATCGCACTCGTGCGAGATCCGCGAATCACAGATCGGTGTCCGTCCGGCCGTTCGCACGAACGGCCGGACTACGTGTTTCTGCACGGCGACGCGGTCACGCTGGCGGGTCCGGAAACAGATGCTGCGGAGTTCTTCGGTGATGTGGCCGGTCGCGAGGTGGTCGTTTGTTCCAGTTCCTGGCGCCGCCGCATGGGCAATGCTCAACCAGGCGCCGGTTGCCGATTCGGCAGCCTGCCTGAATTCTTCGACCGGCTGGAGCACGCTCGGCGGCTTTGCTCGGTGGGCATGGGTGGAGTTCATGTCGAGTCGGCGGTCGATGCCTCACGACTGCTGATCGAGATCAGTTTTGCGCCCCACAGCGACGAACAGCGCGTCGAGGCGCTGGAGTTTGCCCTGGCCGCAGCCACACTGGAATTGGACGCTGAAGTTCACTTTCGCGCGGCGGGACGGCTTCATCTGCAGGGAGACCGGTCGAAAGGGTGGCGCCAGTTCACCGACCATGAACTGCTGCCGCTGCTGTTCATCGGCTCCGAAGCCGGGGACCCGGGGCTGGAAGCTCCGTGCGGAGTCGGCCGGGCCGAGGCCGCCTCGACGATTGGTTTCACGCCCCGAACCACGTTGCGGCTATAGCGTGGGATAATGGGAGGCTATGGATACGGCAGGCGACGGCAACAGCCTGGAACCGCGGCTGGATGCCGACGGGCACCTGGCTGATCCGGCCGACTGGACCCGGCAATGGGCCGCGCAAACCGCGCGCCGGGAGGGTCTGGAGCTGAATGACTCGCACTGGTGGCTGATCGAGTTCGTGCGCCAGCACTATCTTGCCTACGGCATGCCGCCGCTGATGCGGGTCGCGATCAGGGCCATGCGTGAGGCCGGCACGGTTGAAACAGCTTCCAGCCGAACGCTGTATCAACTGTTTCCGGACGCCCCGATTCGACAGGCCTGCCGTTATGCCGGTGTTCCGGCGCCGGAATCCTGCATCTGAAAACTCACTCCGTGCCCGCGTGCACGGGAATGCGATGGGAAAAGACCATGAACGCAAAACCGATCATCATGTACGCTCGCTCGACTTGTCCGTTCTGCGTTGCCGCGCGCAATCTGTTCAAGAACAAGCAGGCGACCTGGACCGAAGTGTCGCTGGACGCAGAGCCGGACAAGCGCGCCGAAATGATCTCGCGCACCGGTCGCAAGACTGTGCCGCAGATCTTCATTGGCGACTTTCACGTCGGCGGTTTCGACGATCTCAACGCACTCGAGCGGGCCGGCAAGCTCGACACCTTGCTCGACGGTCGGGCGGACTAGGGCGGTGCCTTCGGTGACCGAAATCACGGTGATCCGCGGCGACGGCATCGGTCCGGAAATCAGTGACGTGGTGCTACGGATTCTGGAGGCGCTCGATTGCGGATTTTCATTCGATTTTCAGCTTGCCGGGCTTGCGGCGCAGGATAAGACCGGCTCGTTGCTGCCGGACCAAACGATCGCATCCATCGAGCGTACCCGACTGGTGCTGAAGGGTCCGCTGACCACGCCGGTGGGTGGCGGGTTCCGCTCGCTCAATGTCGAGTTGCGCAAACGCTTTGATCTTTACGCCAATGTACGCCCTGCGATCAGTTTTCCCGGCACGCAATCGCGTTACGAGGACATCGATCTGATCACGGTGCGTGAAAATACCGAGGGTGCTTACCTCGCGGCCGATGCACTGACCACCGAGGACGGGGCGCGTGCCGAATCGAAGATGGTCGTCACGCGCAGTGGTTGCGAGAGGGTGGTGCACTATGCCTTCGAGATGGCCAGGAAGGATGGGCGCAGTAAGGTCACCGCGGTGCACAAGGCCAATATTCTCAAGGACGTGTCGGGCATGTTCCTGCAGGTGGCGCGCGAAATCGCGGGTGACTACCCGGACATCGAGTTCGATGACATGATTGTCGACAATTGCTGCATGCAGCTGGTCATGAACCCGCAACGCTTCGATGTCATGGTCACGACCAATCTGTTCGGCGACATCATCTCCGACCTGTGTGCCGGTCTGGTGGGTGGCCTGGGCCTCGCTCCCGGGGCCAACATCGGTGACCGTGCGGCCATGTTCGAGGCGGTGCACGGCTCGGCGCCGGATATCGCCGGTCAGGGCATCGCCAATCCCTGCGCGCTGCTTCTGGGAGCCGCGCAGATGCTTGACCACCTTGAGCTCCATACCGAAGCCGGGTGTGTGCGGGATGCGATCCGCCAGGTCCTGGCCGCCGGAGACGACCGGATTACGCCGGATCTGGGCGGAAAAGGCACTACCGAAAGTTTTGGCCAGGCGTTGATCGAACGGTTGTCTGGCTGAGCGGCAGCAGTTCCCGGGAGTCAATGTCGGCAGCAACGGCCGCAATGGTTTGCCCGATCAGAAAATTTGTTGCATTTCAGCGACACTTTGGAAGTCAATTGCCCTTTTTTGCAGGCCGGATGCGGAGAAGCGCGTTAAAATTTCGAAAAAGTGTTGTATTTCTGCCAAGGGACAAAGTACACTTGACACTCACTCGCGCTAGGTTAAACCGGGATTAATGTTGCGTTATATGCAATATGTCTTGCTGTTGCTGCTGACGGCGGTATTTCCGTCGGCACTTTCGGCGGCTTCGGTGCTTCAGCCGATGGCGTCTTCATCGATGGCCTGGTACCTGGCCGGTCTTGAACTGGGACAGTGGGAGCGCTATCTGGCCAGCCGGCTGACGCCGGACCTCGCGATGATTAAGCCGGTCGAGATTCCGGAAATCTCGTGGCTGCGAATCGATCAGGATCTGATTCTTCCCGATTTTGCCCGCCGCCTGGTCGAGCGCCGCGACGCTGAGCGCTTTTCGCTCCTTTCCAGAGCGCGTGTGACCGAGATTCATGCCGGCCGTTCCTCCGGCGTTTCAACCGGCAATCAAGCCGCGGGTTTGACCCGCAAGACCGTATTGGCCGGGTTCAGCCACCGGGTCAGCAACAACAGACTCAGCGTTGCTGCGGTGCTTGCCTCGCAGCAGTTCAGTCATTCGATGCTGGATCTGGTCGAGTATCGCGGCGATTTCACTCCGGTCGATTTTTTCAGCGCCAACCGTGAACTTTCGCAAGGGGCCGGCCTGCAGCTCGGGCTTGCCACGGAATTGGCGCCGCGTCTGACTTTCAATGCGCTTTACCAGTCCGCTGTCAACATGGATGACCTGGCCAGCGTGCGCGGCATCCATGGTCAGTCGGCCAATCTCGATATTCCTCCGCGCCTGGGCATGGGCCTGGATATGCGGCTGGGGCGAGATACTCTGTTCACATTCGCAGTGTCGCAGGTGTTCTACGGTGACGTCCAAGCGTTCGCCAGCCGTGCCCTGCCGGCGCGATTCAACGCGCTGCTGGGCGACAGCTCCAGCCCGGTATTCGAATGGAGCGATTTGACCGTCTACAGCATGGGCATGCGCTGGCAGCATGAAAGCGATCTCGAGTTGCGGCTGGATTTTCATACCCGCTCCCAACCCCGTCCCACCGAACCGGTCCTGAATCTGGCACTGGGAGACGCGCTGGCGCAGAACAGTCTGATGGTTGGTCTGGGCAAGGGCATCGGCGAGCGTGCCCGGCTGGATCTGAGTGCAAGCTATGCGCCGCCTGAATTTGCATTCGGCGGTAACGTTCTCGGTATCGTCAGCGACCAGCTCGATCAGGCACTGGAAGTTGCCGCGCGGCTCAACATCCGTTTCTGAGCTCCGTCACCGAACCCCCGGAAATCTCTGATCACCTTCGGTCTGGCGGAGCTGGTAATCGCGATCGGGCCGATCATGCCTGCGGGATTTTTCGGCATGGTTCGGTTAACCTTGCTTCACTGATTCAAGGCGACTGAAGCCATGGCGATGTTTGCCCAGATTCGTGACTGGTACCAGCGCAACTTCTCCGACCCGCAGGTCGTGATTCTGGCGCTGGCGCTGGTGCTCGGCATCGTCCTGCTGATGACGCTGGGACGCTTTCTGGCGCCGGTGCTGGCAAGCGTGGTCCTGGCGTACCTGCTCGAAGGGGTGGTCGCGCGCCTGGAGCGATACGGCGTGCCTCGACTGGTGGCGGTACTCGCGGTTTTCAGCACCTTCATGACGATGCTCCTGGTGCTGTTTTTCGGCATCACGCCGATGGTGTTTCGCCAGTTCGGCCAGGTCGCGGCGGAGTTTCCCGGTTATATCGGGCAGATCCAGACCGTGGTTGCTGAACTTCCGGAACGTTATCCGCAGATTGTCGGCGAGGCCCAGGTCAATGACGTTCTGCAACGCATTCGCGACGACATTACCAAGTACGGGCAACAGGTGGTATCTCCTTCCGGGCTGATGTATCTGGTCGGGTTGGTGGTGTTTTTCGTCCTGATTCCGATCCTGGTGTTCTTCTTTCTCAAAGACAAGCACCAGATTCTGGCGTGGTTCCGGGATTACCTGCCGCGCAATCGTGCGTTGGCGATGCAGGTGTGGCAGGAAGTCGATGCCCAGATCGGTAACTACATTCGCGGCAAGGTGCTCGAGATCCTGATCGTGTGGATTGTGACCTACGTGACTTTCAGCCTGCTTGGAATGCCTTTTGCTATGCTGATCTCGATGCTGGTCGGATTTTCAGTGGTGATTCCGTATATCGGTGCCGCCGTGGTCACGCTGCCGGTGGCGGTCGTGGCGTTCATTACATTTGGCCTGTCCGGCCAGTTCCTCTGGATCATGGTGGCCTACGGCGTCATCCAGTTGCTTGACGGCAATGTCCTGGTGCCGGTGCTGTTTTCCGAGGTCGTCAATCTGCATCCGGTCGCGATTATCGTGGCGGTGTTGGTGTTCGGCGGAATCTGGGGCTTCTGGGGAGTCTTTTTCGCCATTCCCCTGGCGACCCTGGTCAATGCTGTGCTGCGTGCCTGGCCGCGCAAGTTCGGGGCTGGCGCGCCGGATGAGTCGCCCGAGCACGGCTGATTCGGCCCATGAAGCCCTCGCAGATCGATGGCCTGGAGTTCTCGGGGCGTGATTTCGATCCGGCCGCGGGTACACTGCGACTGCGCTGGAAATTGTTGGGGCAGGGCGACGCGCTCGCGCTGGAAGAGAGATTCGAATTCGGTCCGGTCGAGCCCGGGCCGGCTTGCGTGGAGGCCCTGGAGCCAGCGTTGGATCTGCTCCACTGGATTGCCGGAATCAGTTACTGGAAAACCACCTGCCGCGGGCGATTGAGTTTTATCGGCGAAAAGCCCGACGCGTTCCAGTCCGAAGCGCTGGAGCGAATCTACCGCGACGGGCTGGCCGAACTGGCCTGGCGCAATCATCTGGAAAGGCGCTACTGGCCGCAATTCGAGCGGACTGCGAGCGGTCGGCACCTTTGTGCAACCGACTGCGGGTTGGCTGATCGGGTTCTGGTACCGCTGGGCGGCGGCAAGGATTCGCTGGTGGTGCTGGAACGCCTGCGTCGAGGAAGTTTTTCGATCGAGACGGTGCAGATCGGTTCGTCCCCGCTGATTGCCCAGGTGGCCCGACGCAGCGGGCTGCCGCACCGGATCATTCAACGCAAGATGGCGCCGGAGCTGGCCGGGCTCAATCAGGCCGGCGCGCTCAACGGCCATGTTCCGATTACCGCGATCAACAGCGCCGTGCTGGCCATTGCCGCGCTGCTGTGGAATTTCAATGCAGTCGCGTTTGCCAACGAGCGTTCGGCCGATGTGCCGACGCGGCTGGCTGCAAACGGCACCGGCATCAATCATCAATACGCCAAGAGTCATGCCTTCGAATGTCTGTTCGATGACTGGATTAGGCGTTATGTCGCCACTGATCTTCGGGTGTTTTCGCTGATCCGGCGCGTTGGCGAGCTCGCAGTTTGCCGCGAGTTTGCCGATCTGAAGCGCTACCACGACGTGTTTTCCAGTTGCAACCGCAATTTTCACCTCGACGGTCCGCGCACCTCGCGCTGGTGCGGGGTGTGCCCCAAATGTCGATTCGTTTTTCTCGGTCTGGCGCCATTCATGCCGCGCCGGTCGCTGATCGCGATTTTTGGCAAGGATCTGCTGGCCGATCCCGGGCAATATCCGGGTTATGCTGAATTGCTGGAGGTCGACGGCAGTGCACGGCCTTTCGAGTGCGTGGGCGAGGCGCTGGAATCGCGAGCGGCATTGCAGTTGCTCTCGAGCATGCCCGAATGGCGCGAGCATGCGTTGGTGATCCGCCTGATGCGGGCGTTCAGGCCACTCCCGGCCGACATCATCCACCGGCTGCTGGCGGATGACGGGCCGGATCGCATACCCGAGCGCTTCCGCGCATGCGCCTGAGCGATCTGGCAAGCGGTCGGACCCTGCTGCTGGGATTTGGTCGTGAAGGACGATCGCTGGAGTCGGCGCTGCTCCGGCAGTTCCCCGATGCGCGGGTCGAGGTCGTCTGCAACCGCCCGCCCGACCCGATGCCGAAAATCTGGCCGCTGTACCGGGGCGACTTGTCCGGATTCAACTCCAGGCCCGATCGGGTGCTGCGTTCGCCGGGGGTTCCGGTTGATCATCCAAGGCTGGTGTCGTGGCGACGTGCCGGGATTCCGGTGACCTGTGTCAGCTCACTGTGGTTCGGCGAGAACCCGGATGCACGCGTGATTGCGGTGACCGGCAGCAAGGGCAAAAGTACCACCGCATCGCTGATTGCGCATCTGCTCTCGGCGACCGGTTCGCGGGTCGCGCTGGCGGGCAACATCGGTGTGCCCGTGCTCGATCTGCCCGAGCGGATTCATGACTGGTACGTGATCGAGCTTTCCAGCTATCAGCTTGCCGATCTTCAGGGGCATGCGACTACAGGCGTCATCACCCGCCTGTTCCCGGAGCACCAGGACTGGCATGGTGGTATTGCCGCCTATTACCAGGCCAAGCTGAGAATACTGGATTTGCTTGCCGGCAGGCGGTTGTGGATCAATCAGGCGGATCCGGAACTATGTCGCGCAGTGCGGGAATATCCGGATATCTCGGGCATCAATGGCAGCGCTGATTTTCGCGCGGATTCCACCGGCGTCTGGTGTGGTTCGCAACTGCTGGTGCCCGCCGCCGAATCGCCACTGCCCGGACGCCACAATCTTGACAACCTGGCGCTGGCGCTGGCGGTTGCCGATTCCGTGGCCGGGTCTTGTGAAAAGGTAGTCGAGTCACTGGCCGGTTTCCGGCCATTGCCGCATCGCCTGCAACCGCTGGCCGGGCCCGGAACCGGGGGCTGGATCAACGATTCGATTTCGACTACCCCCTACGCGACTCTGGCCGCGCTGGAAGCCTGTCCGGTTGCGCCGGTGCTGATCTGCGGAGGAATGGAGCGCGGGGCAGCATGGGACCAGGTGGGTCAACACTGCGCTGGCCGGGCGCTGGCCGGATTGGTGCTGCTGCCCGACAACGGTCCTGACATCGGACGCTCGCTGTTGGCTGCCGGTGCGGTTTCAGCAACCCGGCTGGTTGAAGTTCAGAATATGGAAGAAGCGGTGCAGCAGGCAAATGTTCTGGCTGCCGGACAGGTTCCGGTGCTGATGTCGCCGGGCGCGCCCAGTTTCCCCCGGTTTCGTGATTTCGAGCACCGGGGGGAATGCTTCATGGATGCCGTTGCCGCGCTGAAGCAGGATCGTAAGCAGGTTCGGCCATGACCCATGTTTGGCGATGAATTGACCTGCTTGTCAGGGGGGCGATAATCGTATCTTACGATGCACGAGACTTAGCCATCGGCCGGAGCAGCTGGCTGCCGGTGCAGGCGGGGAGCGGTGTTGCCCGCTGGCGAGCTGTGGGTCGATCGGCCTTGCGTAAACGGCGAGTTTCAAGGAGCCTGGGTGCCACTGAAGTTGATTTGAGGGCATCCGAGCCTGCATGGCCTCGTGAAAGCAAAGTGGCGCGGATGGAGGCTGAAAGATCGTTTTGTGTTCCGCGACCCCCGGCTCGACATCAGGCAACACCACTCCCCGTTGAAAGTTTCGTGCAACGCTCCGGAATCGCCGGATGCTCGAAACCCTTTACTCGCGTGAAAGCCCGGACTGGAATGCCGGGATTGTACTTGGTAATCGTGATTGACAACCGTGATCGTGGGGGTGATACGGGAGTCATCTACCTGATCAGGAAACCGGAAATCTCGAATTACAGACTACGATCGACTGCAAAACGGGCCAGCAGCTCAAGGGCATCGCGCTCCGGGCTGGGCGCCAGCACTGCCAGATTGGCGCATGCGCGTTCGGAATATTCAGCCGCAGTTTCCATCGCCTGGTCCAAGGCGCCGGTATGGTCGAGAATGTGACGAACGCGGTCGAGCTGTGCAGTGCCGCCGGCCAGAATGCTTTCGGTAAGAAATTCCCGGTCACAACGATCGGCGGCTCGCAGCGCCAGAATCAGGGGCAGCGTGACTTTGCCTTCGCCCAGATCATCGCCCAGGTTCTTGCCCAGCGATTCATCATTGCCTGAATAGTCGAGCAGGTCATCGGTGATCTGGAACGCCTGGCCCAGCGTGAAACCGTAATCGGCCAGCGCATTTTCGGTTTTCTCGGGAGATTTCGACAACACCGCGCCCAGCCGGGCCGCGGCCGCAAACAGACAGGCGGTCTTGTCGCCGATGACCCTCAGATACCCGGCCTCGTCCAGGTCGACGTCTCCAAGCTGCATCAATTGCAACACCTCGCCGGCGGCAATGGTGTTGGTGGTGTCGGCCAGAATGTGCATGACCTGGAGGGATTCCAGCTCCACCATCAGTTGAAAACTGCGTGAATACAGGAAATCACCCACCAGCACCGAGGCGGCGTTGCCCCAGACCCGGTTGGCCGTGCGCTGGCCGCGCCGGCGGTCCGAATCGTCGACCACATCGTCGTGCAGCAGTGTCGCGGTGTGAATGAATTCGATCACTGCCGCCAGTTGCACATGCGCCGAGCCCTGGTATCCGGCGGCGCGCGCGGCCAGCAGGTGTACCAGCGGTCGCAGCCGCTTGCCACCGGCGTTGATGATGTACTCGGCGACCTGGTTGACCAGCAGGATGTCAGAACGCAGGCGCTTGCGAATCAGATGATCCATCGCACGACGATCTGCCGCGGTCAGATTCATGACCTCGATCAAGGATGTGGGGGATGTCACCGGGCTGACGTAATTCATTACAAGGATTATACGTTGCAGGGGGTCGATTTCGCGGCGTAAACGATAGTGTGGCTGAAAATTGGCCTTGTGCTAGACTTTTTCATCATCTTCAAACACGATGGCTGGAAACTAATGGCACGCGGAATCAACAAGGCAATCCTGATCGGCAACCTCGGGGCAGATCCGGAGGTGCGTTATACCCCCGCCAATACTGCAGTATGCAACATCAGCGTGGCTACTACCGATTCGTGGCGCGACAAGCAGACCGGCGAAATGCAGGAAAAGACCGAATGGCACCGGGTCGTGCTGTTCAATCGACTGGGCGAAGTCGCGGGCGAATACCTGAAAAAAGGCAGCAAGGTCTATATCGAGGGACGCCTGCAGACCCGCAAGTGGCAGGGTCAGGACGGTCAGGACCGCTATACCACTGAAATTGTTGCCAACGAAATGCAGATGCTCGACAGCCGGGGCGGTTCAGCGCCGATGGAAGATGGCTACGGCCGCGCTGAGCAGGGCAGCGGAGCGCGCCAGCAGGCTTCGCAGCCGGCGCCGCCGGACGAAGACCTGGCCGACGACATCCCATTTTAAGTTCGACAGATCTGAAGAGAATTCAAGATGCCCAAGCTGCTGGTCACCGGTGGAGCCGGATTCATTGGCGCCAATTTCATTCATCACGTCGTCGGCCAGGGCGATTTCAGCGTGGTCAACCTGGACCTGTTGACTTATGCGGGCAATCCGGATTCTCTGGCCGGGCTGGATCGCTCGCGTCATGATCTGGTCAAAGGTGATATCGGTGATGTCCGGCTGGTCCGGGATTTGCTTGAAAAGCATCAGCCCGACGCCATCGTTCATTTTGCCGCCGAAAGCCATGTCGATCGGTCCATCGATGATCCTTCGGCGTTCATCCGGACCAATGTGCTGGGCACCCAGGTGCTGCTGGACGCGGCGGCGGATTACTGGAAAGATGGCCATCCCGGTTTCCGCTTCCTGCATGTTTCCACCGACGAAGTCTACGGAGACCTGGCCCCGGATGAGCCGGCGTTCACCGAGGATCATTGCTACCGGCCCAGTTCCCCGTATGCGGCCAGCAAGGCCTCGGCCGATCATCTCGTGCGAGCCTGGCACCGCACCTTCGGTTTGCCGGTACTGATCACCAATTGTTCCAACAACTACGGCCCGCGCCAGTTTCCGGAAAAGCTCATTCCACTGATGCTGATCAATGCGCTGGAAGGGCGCGAATTGCCGCTTTATGGCGATGGTCAGCAGCGGCGTGACTGGCTCTTTGTGCGCGACCACTGCCGGGCCCTGGTGCGTGTGCTGGAATCCGGTCAGCCGGGCCGGACCTACAACATCGGCGGCAATGCCGAGCACTGCAATCTCGAAGTGGTCGAATTGCTGTGCGAACTGCTGGACCGCAGGTCGCCGGCCGGGTACCCCCGGCGCGGGCTGATCCGATTCGTCAGCGACCGGCCGGGCCACGATCGGCGTTATGCCATTGATGCCGGCCGGATTCGTGACGAACTGGGCTGGCGTCCCGAGTGCGACTTTGAAACCGGACTCGAGGCGACCGTGGATTGGTATCTTGCCGAGCAGCAATGGTGGCGGCGGATTCGAGACGGCTCCTACCGCGGCGAGCGCCTGGGCGTGCGGGCGCGGGCGTGATGATTCCGGCATCGCTGACGACCGCAGCCGCCGGGTTGTGGTGATGAAAGTGCTTGACACATCTCTGGCCGGAGTCAAGCTTATTGAGCCCGAAGTGTTCGGCGACTCGCGCGGCTGGTTTCTGGAGAACTGGCGCGACGAACGTTACATGGAGGCCGGATTGCCGCGTTGTTTTGCCCAGATCAATACCAGCCAGAGTGTCCGCGGGGTGCTCCGGGGGCTACACTTCCAGTGGCCCGAGCCGCAGGGGAAACTGGTCTGGGTCAGTGCCGGACGGGTGTTCGACGTTGCCGTCGACATCCGCGTCGATTCTCCCAGTTTCGGTCGCTGGACGGCGGTTGAGCTGGATGCCGAACGGCATCGCCAGTTCTGGATTCCGGCAGGTTTCGCCCACGGCTTTCAGGTATTGTCGGAGACCGCGACGTTTTCATATTTATGCACCCGGCCTTATCGCGCGCAACATGATGCTGCGATTGCCTGGAACGACCCGGCGATCGGCATCGACTGGCCTGAGCCCCCGACGGCGTTGTCGGACAAGGACCGGTGCGCGCCGGCACTGAGCCAACTTCAACCTGAGCGATTGCCGACATGCGAATTCTCCTAACCGGTGCCAGCGGTCAGCTTGGCCGCCATCTGAGCTCGTCGCTGCGAACTCTCGGCGAAGTGGTGACCACCGATCGCACCGATGGTGATTTCAAGTGCGATCTGTCGGATCGGAGACTGGTCGACAGAACGCTGGAGCGGGTCAGGCCGGACCTGGTGGTCAACCCGGCCGCCTGGACGGCGGTCGACCGTGCCGAGGACGAGGAAGCCGCGGCCAGGCGCATGAACGCAGACCTGCCGGGATGGCTTGCGGCCTGGTGCGCCGACCACAATGCACTGCTGCTGCATTTTTCCACTGATTACGTTTTCTCCGGAGCCAGTAATCGGGGCTGGTGCGAAGCCGATGTTCCCGCCCCCGGCAATGCTTATGGACGTACCAAGCTGGCCGGTGAGCGCGTCATTTTTGAATCGGGGGCACGGGCCCTGATCGTTCGCACCGCTTGGCTGTACAGTCATTTTCCGGGAAACTTCCTTTCGGCGATTCTATCCAGGGCTGAAAAGGGAGAAAAACTGAAAATCGTGTCCGACCAGATCGGATCGCCGACCTGGGCCGGTCACCTGGCCGATGCCGGTGTCGAGTTGATCCGGCGAGCCGACAGGCTCGAATCGGCCGGCAACATTTTCCACTTCGCCGGCGCCGGCGCGGTGTCCTGGCATGAATTCGGCACCTTGGTGATCGAGCATGCCAGGCAGGCGGGCCTGCTCGGCCAAGCAGTTGAGGTTGCCCCGATTGCCAGTGCGGCCTGGCCGCAAAAAGCGCGCCGACCTGTCTGGTCGGTGCTCGACTGCACTCGCTACGAGGAATTCACCGGGTTGCGGGTGCCGAATGTGGAACAGGGTCTGGAGGCCTGTCTGAAAAGATGGAAGCAAGCGACATGATGGTACCGGTCATTCTTTCCGGCGGAGCCGGCACTCGACTTTGGCCGGTTTCGCGCAAGGCGCACCCCAAGCCTTTCATGCGTCTTGCCGATGGTCAGACGCTGGCCGGCGCAACGCTGAAAAGGGCGCTTGCGGTGGCCGGGCATGACAATGTTCTGACTGTAACGGCTCGTGATTACTACTTTTTCACCCGCGACATTTACCGCGAGGTCGCGCCCGAGGCCCGTTGCCGATTCCTGCTCGAACCGGAAGGACGCAATACCGCGGCCGCGATCGCCGCGGCGGCCTTATGGGTGCGCGATCAGTTTGGTGATCAGGCACGGATGCTGGTTCTGCCGGCCGACCATCTTGTGCGCGATCTGGAAGCCTTTTCACTTGCTGTAGCCGAGGCCGATGAGCTGGCGAAAGCCGGCTGGCTGGTATGCCTGGGGGTCAAGCCCACCCACGCCGAGACCGGTTTCGGCTATATCCGTGCCGGCGAGACGCTGGATCGGGCCGGCGCGCGGATCGAGGCGTTTGTCGAGAAGCCGGACGTTGAGACGGCCCTGCGCTATTTCGAGAGCGGTCGTTATCTGTGGAATGCCGGCATGTTCTGCTTTTCCGTCGCCACGATTCTGGAGGCGATGCAAGCGCAAGCCACCGATATTCTGGCCGCGGTGCAGTCGACCTGGGCTGCAAGCGGGCCGGAAAGTGATCCGATCGAACTCAATGCCGCGCATTTCGCGACGGTCCGGAGTGAATCCATCGATTATGCCGTGATGGAAACGGCACCGCGGCGGGCCGTGGTGCCGATGGCGTGCGGCTGGAGCGATATCGGGTCGTGGCAGGCCATCAGCGAGTTGTACGAGACCGACGGATCCGGTAATCAGATTCAGGGCCACGCGGTTCTGGTCGACTCGAAAAATACCTTCGTCCAGAGTGATCAGCGTCTTGTCGCCGCGGTCGGCGTGGATGAACTGGTGATCGTCGATACCGGCGACGCGGTGCTCGTGGCAAGCCGCAAGCGGGCCCAGGAGGTCAAGTCGGTGGTCGAAGAGCTGACCCGGCGCGAGCACGATACGGCCGTAAATCATCGTACCGTGCATCGTCCCTGGGGCAGCTACACCGTGCTTGAAGATGGTGAGGACTGCAAGGTCAAGCGTCTGGTCGTTCGACCGGGAGGCGTGCTGTCGCTGCAGCGCCATCAGCGGCGCAGCGAATTCTGGGTCGTGATTTCCGGCCGGGCCAGGGTGCGGGTCGGGGATGATACAGAGGATCGCATGGCCGGCCAGACGGTTGTCATTCCGGCTGGCGCCCTGCATAGGCTTGAAAACCCCGGCAGCGAAGACGTGCATATCATCGAGGTTCAAACCGGCAGCTACTTCGGCGAAGATGATATCGAGCGACTGGAGGATATCTATGGCCGTGCATGACTCCGCTTTTCGATGCGTGCCCGCGCTGGTGTTTGCGCTGGTTGCTGCAGCTTGCTCAAAACCCGCGCCCGGTCCGGAGCCGCTGACCCGGCAGTTGGGCGACGAGGAATTCGTCGAGCTGACGATGGCCTGGCGCAAGCGCCGGGTGGAACGCCTGACCGAACCCTACGGATGGCTCAGTCTGACCGGGCTGCATCGCCTGCAACCGGGCGCCAATACAGTCGGCACGGCTGCCAGCAACGATATTGTGGTCAATCGCGGTCCGGAGCAATGGGGTCGGGTGGTGGTGGATGATCAATCGCAATCGGCAAGATTCGAAGTCGCTTCGATCGATCAGGTTCGCATCAATGGTGAAACGGTGCGGGAGACCGAACTGACGGTCGACGGCGACCACGGGCCGACCCGCATCGAGGCACAAGGTATTCGCATGCACTTGGTAGTTTCCGGCGACGTACTGGCAATGCGCGTGCGCGATCCACAAGCCGCGCCGAGGCAGTCGTTCGCCGGGATCGACTATTACCAACCCGATCCCGCGTGGCGGCTTGCGGCGCGTTTTGTCGAGCACCCGCCGGGCAGCAGCCTGCAGATCGTCAACGTGATGGGGCAGTTGATCGACGAGCCCAATCCTGGCCGGGCGGAGTTTGAGGTCGACGGCGAAAAATTCTCGCTGGAAGCGATACTTTCCGATGATCGTCTGTTCTTCATCTTCGCCGATCGTACTTCGGGCCGTGAAACCTACGGTCTGGGCCGGTTTGTTTATGCCGATCTGCCCGTCGACGGTCAGGTCGTGCTGGATTTTAATCAGGCATATAACCCCCCTTGTGCTTTCAATGAGTTCACGACCTGCCCACTTCCCCCTTCCGCCAATCGCATTCCGATTCCGATCCGGGCCGGCGAACAGAAATATTCCGGAACTCCGGGGCTGACTTCAACCTCAAGTGCGTGGAGCGGCCCGGAGTAATCCTGCCAAGACCGGACGTGGTCTAAATTCCATAGAAAACCATCACCTCAATCTGGTTGAAGGCCAACATTCAAAATGGATCATTCAGTCTTCACTTCAGGCGCTCGGAAACGCCGGTTTTTGACGTAAAAATCACGAAAATCAAGAAATTTTCACGATTCATGCATTTCATTGCACGCTCGTTCGGGCGAGACTGAGTCCTTGCAAGCCTCCACTCGGGCTCGCTCACTCAAAGTCAATTCATGAAACGCCGGCTTCATCAGTCGGTGCTGCCAGGAGCAAAGAAATGCCGAATCGCAGAGATGTACTCAAACTGGGCGCTGTTGCCGGCGGTTTGGGGATGGCATCGTCCAGCGCGCTGGGGCGCGCCCCCATCCCGGATAACGGACTGGTCTTTCCGCAAGGTTTCACGCCTTCCATCTTCGAACGGCCGAGCCCGCCGGCGACACCCTTCAAGGACCCGCTGCACCGGATACCGGTGGCCGAGCCTTTGCCATTTTCGTCGTTCAGTCCGCGGCCGGACGGGCGCCGTCACCAGCGCTTCTATGACTTTCCGCCGGTCAAGTGGTATCAGGAAGTGCTGCGTGAGGAGCGCTGGGTCTACCACTCGGACGCGCCGTATAACCAGGGTTCATACTCCTATACAATGAACGGCACGATTCCAGGCCCCACCTACAAGTCACGTTACGGCGAGCCGGTTTTTCTGCGGCGGATCAACGAATTGCCTCCCATCGGTGAAGGCAAGATTCCGTTTGCGCTGCCATCGACCACCATGCACTTGCATAATGGTCACACCGCTTCGGAATCGGATGGCATCCCGACCGACTTCATGAACCCGGGCGAATTCTGGGATCACCACTATGCCAATTTCCCGGCCGGATTCGACAACCGGGAAATCATGAACACGCTGTGGTATCACGATCACCGTCTGGACTTTACCGCACCGAACGTCTATGCCGGCCTGTCCGGATTCTATCTGTTGTTCGATGATCTGGATTCGGACAACGAAAACGATCCGAATCCGAATGCCTTCCGTCTGCCCAGCGGCGAATACGACATTCCGCTGATGTTTCACGACGTCCAGTTCACCGAAGACGGGCAGCCAATGTTCGATTTCTTCTATGCGGATAGTCAGCCGACGGTCATCGAAAAGAGCCCGACGGATTCTTCGCCCTCAACTCTTTATCGTGGATCGGACAACATCACCCTGTTCGGAATGCTGGGCGACAAGATCACCGTCAACCGCATCATCCAGCCGAAGCTGGAGGTCGAATCGCGCAAATACCGTTTTCGTCTGCTCAACGGCGGCCCGTCGCGGTTCTATGATTTCTGGCTGCGCCTGGAGCGTGACGGTCAGATCATCGACAACCATCCGGGTCTGCAGTTCTATGTGCTCACCAATGACGGCAACATGCTGCGTGAGCCGCTGATTCGCGAAAATATCGAAGTCTGGGTGGCCAATCGCTACGATGTCGTGATCGATTTCTCCGCCTTCCAGCCGGGCGACAAGGTCTACCTGGTCAACCGCATGGAGATGCGTGACGACGGTGCCGGCCCGAGCGGACGGCTGCTGGATGAGGGCGACCTGGCCATGCGTTTCGACGTGGTCCCGGCGCAGGCTGAGGATCCGAGCCGGATTCCGGATAGTCTGCGCGAGTTTCCGGATGTCGACATGAGCGAGGTTCGCCGCGAGCGGACCTGGGTGTTCGACTACGACAACGGACTGTGGACGGTCAACGGCAAGTTGATGGATGTCAACCGGGTCGACGCAAGAATCGAGCAGGGTTCGGCTGAAATCTGGACGATTCGCAACGCCGGCAACACCTGGGCGCATCCGATTCATACCCACTTCGAAGAATTCCAGATCCTGGAAGTCAACGGCCGCCCGGTCGAGGACGGCGAGTTGCTGCGCGCGCGCAAGGACATGGTCGAGCTGGGTCCGAACATGGAGGTCAAGTTCTTCGGCCGCTGGCGCGATTTCTTCGGCACCCATGTCATGCACTGTCACAACGTGGTTCATGAAGACCATGAAATGATGATTCAGTGGCGCATTGTTCCGCCCGGAATGGGAGATTGATAATGACTGTAAACAAGAAAATCCAGACCGCTTCGGACCAGGACGTTTCCGAACTTGAGCAGCGCATGCTGGCCTCGCGCCGGCGTATGCTGGCCGGGTTCTCGCTGACCGCCGCGGCCAGCATCCCCGCGCTGGCATTCGGCGGGCTGCCCGCTGCCGTAATCCAGGATCGCGCCCAGCGTGTGATCACCAAGGCCGGTCAACAGGGTTTTCCTGACTCGCCAGTGGTCGCTCATACCGGTGAGCGGTTCCGGTTCTTTTCCGACCTGGTGCAAGACCGCGTCGTGCTGATCAACTTCATGTCGATCCGGCGTGAGGCTGAACTGCCCATCACGGCCAATCTTGCCGCGCTGGTGGAAGCCCTTGGAGACCATGTCGGTCGGGATATTTTTGTCTATTCGATCAGCTATGACGAATCCGACAGTCCGGAACGGCTGGCGCGGTTTGGAGAGCGCTTCAATGTGCCCCAGGGCTGGAAATTCCTTTCCACCAGCGCCGACGATGTCGTGGCGCTGGGCTATCGCCTGTATCGGACCCAGGGTCGTTTCCGCAACAAGATGCATTCCGATCTGATTCATTACGGCAACGCCAGGGTCGGCCTCTGGGGCACTATGTCGCATGAGATTTCCGATCTGGATTTCGCCGTACAACGTGTCTCCGCAGTACTGCCGACGCCACGAGCCGGCAACAAGCTGCGTCGCGCGGGACCCCGTCGAATCGATGCCGAAGGCCCGCAATTCCACCATCGTGACCGCGTGGTCAAGGCCTGAGCGCCAGGCGAACCAAATTAAAGTGAGGAATCTATCATGAGAAAGAAACTCTATACATTTGCGTTTGTCGCGGCCATCGCGGCACTTGCAGGTGCCGGACAGATCTCGGCTCAGGGCGGGCCGCCGAGCGGTCAGGAAGCACGTATCTGCATCCTGCTGGGAATACTGGGTGTTCAGAATCTGCCGCCATTCTGCGACGACGCAGAAGAAGAGATCGGGCCCCTCCAAAAAGCCGTTCCGGCCGCGGATGCCTGTCCAGGCCATCCCGGAGTCAGGCCGCGACCGGGATTCTCCCAGGTCGAGTTTGACGAGGACCGCAACATCTTCGTGGTGACCACGCCGCCGACGACGTTCGAACCCTCAAGCAGTGATGACGAATTGCCGACCAACCTGTGCCCGACGGTGTATGAGAACGCCCGCAGTGCCAGCGGCGCGGAAATCCCGAACACACTGCCGTCGACACCGGACAATCCCTACAATCTGCATCCCGAGCCCACGGTCACGCCAATCGACAAACGCTCTCCGCGAACTGATCTCGAGGCCGTACTGCGCGCCATGCGAGCGGCGCTGGCAGCGGGCGAGGCACCGGATCCGGCGGATATCGATTTTGCAATCGACATCCTGGAAGGCAACCCGATTGACCGCGTCTATTCCGGAATGCCGCTGCTGCACTACAACGGTCCGAACAAGATCAAGCAGGTGCAGCCGGTTTTCGATGAAGATGGCAACAAGATCGGTGGGCACGTCGAAGTCAACCAGGTCTGGTTCGATGGGCGCATCATGGCCGACACCGCGCTGCTCGATCCCAGTCAGGTGCAGGATGTGACCTGGACCATGACCGTCAATGCCAACACGCTTGAGAACGGCCACGAGGACTTTGCCCCGTTCCAGATCTATTTCGATGATCCGCTGGAAATGGTCTCGCCCGCCGGCACTCCGGTTCCGCATATTGCCATGGACCAGAGTTTTTTCCCGATGGAAGACGGTTACAAGACGACCTTCGAAATGAAGCAGGCGCCCGGACGATTCTTCAACCTGAACTACTTCTGGGGTTGGCGCATCCATCCGCCGCGGGTTCAGGTGATCGAGAACGCCCTCAAGCGAGCCGGCATGGCGCCAAATCCGGCTGACAATCCGTCCTTGCTGGAGTGGGAACAGATCGTTTTCGGTGAAGATCCTCAGGCCAGTGAAGAGGCCAAGCTTCAGGCAATTTCGATGATCGGCGATCTGGCACCGGCCAAGCGCATGTGGAATATCCTGCGCGCCCTGCGCGATGATCCGGCATCGGCCGACGAAGCCACCGTGGAACAGCTTGCCGAGGCCTTCTACGACTGGCGCGACCGCCTGAGCCTGCCGTCCGGGATCGAGTTCGACGAAGACTTCGACGTCAACGTGATTTATCTCAACAACACCATTTACGGCCAGGTCAAGGGTCAGGGCAATTGGGAACAGAGGGTCGAATTCAATCAGCCCGGAGATATGGTGCGGATCAAGGTCATGAACGGCGACTATTTCCCGCATGCCTATCAGTTCGTTGATTTCGGTGGCAACCGTGGATGGGAGAACACCTACCACAGTACTGCGGAGATCGGTGGTGCCGGGCCGTGGTTCACGTTCGGCCGTGCGCACTGGTGGCCGATGTTGGCGCCCGCGCTGATCGTGCCGCCGGCAACACCTGCCGAAGGCTCGGAGACCATGGTCCAGACCATCGATCAGCAGTTGCAGTGGTCCATGGCTGCCGACCGGGTGACCGCTTCCAGCAACAAGCTGGGCAAGATCCAGAAGGATCAGTATCATTATGGCCTGGAGTGGTTGCAACTGGGACAGTCTCCCAGCGTGCTGACCGAGTTCCAGCAGGTGCAGGATGTGGCTAGCACCACCATTGGCGTATTGCCGGTGGAATTCCACATGAACCACATCCCGTCGAAGCGGCTCAAGATCTATCAGTTCGATCCGCTTCACCACGATGTCGCGGTGTGGTCCATCCACTGATGCAGATATGCTGATTGTGGTCGATCGGCCGCAATCAAGCCAGGTTCTACCGCCGCCGGGCAGTGCCCGGCGGCTTTATCTCTTCAGATCCAGGGTGATTTAATGTACAAAATCAGGATTTTTCTGTCCGCTTTGATTGTGTGTTCATTGTCATTCAGTCATCAGGCATGGTCTGAGCGTCAGCGCGCTGAAAATTTTCTGGTCAGCGACCGCGAATACCATTTGCCCGATCTTGAATTGCTCGACCAGACCGGCCAGACCGTCAATATTGCCGCGCTGGTCGAACGTGAGCCGCGCACCATCATCAGCTTCATCTTCACCAGTTGTCCCGGCATTTGCCCGATGATCACGGCTAACATGGCGCGTTCGGTTCCGTCGCTGCAAGAGGTTGGAGAAGACTTCCAGATTCTCCTGATCAGCGTCGATCCCGAACACGATACGCCGCCGCGTCTGGCCAAATACGCCGAACGATTCCGGACCGGTCGGGAGATCCGCTTTCTCACCGGCACCAACGACACCATCTTTCAGGTGATGCGGAGCCTGGATGCGCTGTATGAGGGTTCGAACCGGATGAATCATCAGCCGATCACACTGATTTCATCGGGCCAGCCAGACATCTGGCGCCGAATTGATGGACTGATTGGCAGCGAAACCCTGATTGAACAGTACAGAAAGCTGATTAACAATAGCGTGGCGGCGAACTGAATCAGTTGGCGTGGCTGAATGTAGCGCTCACGTGTCGTTTCGTTGATCCAATGTTCTGCCCTGATGCCGGATTTTCAGTTGGCTTTGTCGAGTCCGGATTGTTCACCACCAAGAGTAGATATTTGATGCCTGCGCCCTTTTTGAGGATGGTTCTGAGTATTTTGATGGTTTTGCTTACGCTGCCGGTCGAGGCGGGCGATGTCGAGGCCGGTCG
Source organism: uncultured Halomonas sp. (assembly GCA_964453565.1). GTDB lineage: Bacteria > Pseudomonadota > Gammaproteobacteria > Xanthomonadales > Wenzhouxiangellaceae. The sequence continues at coordinate 37,502 of CAYVPB010000006.1, read as the reverse complement.
TGAGCTTTACCAGGATGGCACGCTGGCATCTGGAGAGCCGCTTCGAGGGTATGGCTTTGCCGATACCGAGATCGTGGGTGAGACCGCGGCCTGCGTGCAATGTCACCGACGCAGCGGCTTTGGCTCCTATGAGGGCGGCTACTATGTTCCGCCGGTGACCCAGCCATATCTTTTCGGTGGCCGCCAGATTTCCCGTGACGACCGTTTTCGAGCTTTGTTCATGCAGGCACAAACGGTTGAATTCCGGCATCAGGTCAGACGGATCCGCGATCGTCAACCCTATACGCTGGAGTCGCTCGCAACGGTCTTGCGCGACGGCGTCGACCCTAACGGGAGAACGCTTGAGCCTTTGATGCCCAGATATTCTCTGGCGGACGATGATCTGGAAAATCTCCACGCTTATCTCCAGACCCTGTCGGCCGAGGTTTCTCCGGGGGTGTCGGAGCCTTATGTGGACCTGGCGACCATTGTCCATGAGGACATCGATCCTGCCCGTACACAGGCAATGATCGGAACAATGGAGAGCTTTGTCGAATGGTTCAACACCCGCACCCTGGGTGACTTGCGCCTGGCCGGTCACTCGGTTTACGGTTCCAGCCTGTACACCAAGTATGCGCGTCTTTATCGCCTGCATGTCTGGGAGCTCTCCGGTCCCGCGGAAACCTGGCGCGAACAGCTTGAGGAGTATTTGCGCGAACAACCGATCTTTTCTCTGGTCAGTGGCCAGGTCAATGGCCCGTGGGCGGAAATTGCCCGATTTGCCGAAGACCACCAGATCCCCAGCTTGTTTCCAATCACCGATTTTCCCGCACAGTTGGGACCCTTGGGAGGCTACACCATTTACTTCAGCCGTGGCTGGTATCTCGAGGCTGACCTGCTGCTGGACTGGCTGAGCAAAACAGATGCCATGAATGTCTGGCAGGTGATTGATGAAGGCAGTCACGGTGAAGCCGTTGCAGAATATTTGCGGCACAAGGCTGGTGATGTCAATCGGCGCATTGCAATCCAGTCGTTCCCGGCCACGGAGATGCCGGATCCCCAGCAATGCGAGGAACAATCCCGGGATCGCAAGACCGCTCTGGTGGTCTGGACCCGCGATCCACAACTGCAGCTTATCGAAGCCTGGCGGCGCTGTGCCGGCGCCGGGCTGATCATGCTGCCCGCGATTGCTTCCGAACATCAGGGGTTGCGAGTGCTGGAGCAGAACGCCGAGCTGCGTTTCAGTTATCCGTTTGCGCTGCAGAATGAATATTATCCTGAACGACACCGCGCACGAGCCTGGATGAACACCCGTGGCCTCGACTTCGATGCGGTCGATGTGCAGTTCAAGGCGTACTATGCGATGTCGATGTTCAGGGATTCGTTTCGACACCTGCTTGATCACTACCATCGGGATTATCTGATGGAAGTCTTCGAGCATCAGATTCAGGGCAGTCCGAATCCGGGCCTTTATCCGGAGATGGAGCTTGCCCCCCGCCAACGCTTCACCTCCAAGAGTGGCTACATTGTTTCACTGGCGCCTGAATATGGCGAGGGTTTAACGGCGGTCACCGACAGAATCGTGCCATGACAAGTCGGGTTTGATCGGGTGCATGGCGCAGCCCGGCAAAGACAAAAACCTGTCCTGATTGCGTGGTGGATGGCTTGGCCGTTGGCTTGCAGGCTCGGTGGCCGGGGCTGGCGCGGAGCGGCGTTGCCTGCTGGCCAGTCGTGGGTCGAACGGCTTTGCGGGAACTGCAGGGTTCAAGGGAGCCTTGGTGCCTCTTGAACAGGAATCGAGGCATCTGAAGTTCAATGCCGTCCTGAAATACAACAGAGGAATATGGATGCTTAAATATCATCTTTGGACCCGCGAGCCGCGCCTCACCCCCAGGCAATACCACTCCCCGCTGCGCGTTTTGTGCATAGGGCTGGAATCGCCCGCAGCCAGACCCGAAGCAGCCGGCATCACCGGATGCTCCAGGCCATCTATTGGCTTGAAATCAGGGGCTGGAACTACGGTGTCCGATCGGGGGGCTATGGCCGGGTCATCTACCTAACCAGGAAACTCCTAGTCGAATCCCAGCCTGGCCAGCCATTCGTCGATCTGATGCCGAATGGAGGTAATTACGGAAACGAGCAGCCAGAACATGGCAGCGAGATTGTGCTCTGTTTCGGTGGCGGCGCCCAGCCTCTGCAGCAGGGCACCGGCAGCCGCGCTGATCGTGATGGTCAGCAACACGACCAGCGCGGTTTTCATGGTTGCCGGTCCAGTTCGCTGCGAATTCGGTACTCGCGCGAGGTCAGCCAGGCTTCCATGCGTTGCAATCGTTCATCCAGCCGACGGAAGCGGCGATTCAGTGTCGTGACGCTGTCGACCGGCGCACGCCGCGTCTCGCGCCAGAAGTTCTCTTCCGCCTCGTCGCGGTAAAGCGATTCCGGCGCCGCCGGCACCAGCAAGGCCATCAGCAGGTAACCGACCACGATGACCGCGGTGAACGGGATGGCAAGCAGAACGACGGCAACCCGCAACGCCGTCAGGTTGAAGCCCGTCCAGTCGGCAATCCCGGCACAGACTCCAGCCAGCAGGCCGCGCCGCCGATTTCGGTATAGTCGATTCCGATCCAGGGTGTGCTGTTGGTCGTGATTCATCCGAGGTTCCTCCATTCAGGGCTGTCGGCATCGAGAATGCGCTCCAGGCTCTGCATGCGGTCTTCCAGACGCCGCGCGTTCGCGTGCAATTCTTCAAGCAGTGCCTCGTCCTTGCTGGACAGTCGTTTGCTGGCTGAATTGCGTGTTGCATAGTGCAGGATCAGCCAGATTGGCGCGACGATGACCAGAAAGACAACAATCAACGGGAATAGAAATTCATTCATTGCCGATCACTCTTGGGCGGTTCTGGATTTCTTGAGCGCATCGAGTTCTTCCTCAACCCGGTCGTCGCGCTGTAACTGATCGATCTGCTCGTCCAATGAACGCTTACCTCGTCCCATATCCAGGGCTTCGGCTTCCGACTCGATGTGATCGATGCGGTTTTCGGCCGAATCGAAACGATGCAACATTTCGTCGATCTTTTCGTTGTGAATCTGCTTGCGACTACGCAGCTGGTGACTGGCTGAACGGTGACGCAGCACGATGGCTCGCTGGCGCGCGCGCGCGTCGTTGAGCTTGTTTTGTAACCGGCCGATATCGGCGTCGTATTTTTCAAGCTGTTCGTCGTACAGTGCCAGTTCGTCGCTCAGATGCGTGATTCGGTCGCCCAGCGCGGTCTTCTCCGCCAGCGCCGCGCGGGCCAGATCTTCACGGTTCTTGTCCAGCGCTAGTCCAGCTTTGCGTTCCCAGTCGACTTTTTGCTCTTCCAGCCGCTTGAGCAGGCGGGCACGCTCCTTCTTTTCCGCCAGGCACTTCGCCGTCGCGGATCGGATTTCCACCAACGTATCCTCCATCTCCTGAATCATCAGCCGGATCATCTTTTCCGGATCCTCGGCCTTTTCCAGCGCAGAATTGAGGTTGGCGTTGATAATGTCACCCAGTCTCGAAAACACACCCATGTCATTCTCCTTGGTCAATGATGGAAACGTGATGCCATACATGATTCAATTCGCATGCCATTCTGAAAAGTGTATTGAATTCAGACGATTGGAGGTGGATGAAAAGTTTCATCGGTAAATTTAACCAGTTTATCAGGTGAAAAACACCCTTTCTGGATCACGCCATGTCGTGTCGGGAAAGTGGCAGTTCGAGCGGTGGCGATACGTTTGGATTTGCAGGATCGGGTGAACCTGACGGTTCTCGCAACGTCGAAAGGCCGTGTTGAATAAAATCAGTCGGTTTATCTCAGGTACAATGAATGGTTTTCCCATTCAAAGCATAATTTTTTAATCGGAGGAAGTATGCGAAAGTTGTTTTCTGTTTTGCTGGCCGCAGGGTTGGCAGCGCCGGTGTTGGCCCAGGACTATGAAAGTGATGAAGGCAAGCTCGGCTACGCACTGGGATTCGAGTTCGGGTCCGAAGTCCGTCAATGGGATATTGATATCGAAGCCGCGATTCAGGCGATTCGAGATTCCAATTCGGATGATGATCCGCGTGTCGAGCCGCAGGAAATGCAGCAGGTGCTGACCGCGTTCAACGAGCGCGTGCGCGAGCAGCGAATGGAGCAGTTTCAGCGTCTGGCGGAGGAAAATCAAGCTCGGGCTGATGAATTCCTGGCCGAGAATCGAAGCAAGACCGGCATTGTGGCCTTGCCCAGCGGGGTTCAGTATCGGGTGATCGAGGAAGGTGACGGCAGTCGTCCCGGGCTGAGTGACACCGTCACCATTCACTTCCGCGGCGCCAAGGTCGACGGTCGCGAATTCGAGAGCACCTTTGCCAACGGTCGGCCGATCTCGTTCCAGGTCGACAGTGTTCTGGAAGGCTGGCAGGAAGTGTTGCCGCTGATGCGCGAAGGCTCGACCTGGCAGGTTTTTCTGCCGCCGGAGCTGGCATTCGGCATGCGCGGTGATCCGCCGTTGATCGGGCCCAACGAAGCCCTGCGGTTCGATATCGAGTTGGTCCAGATCGGCGTTCCCGAAGAGTTGCAGCAGGGCAACTGACACACCGGCCATGAGTGGTGATGCCGCACTGCAGCTTGAGGCCATCGATTCGCCTTGCGTGAGCATCTGCCGGTTGGACGATTCAGGTATGTGCGTGGGGTGTTTCCGCACCGCGGACGAAATCGTCGGCTGGCTTGGCTACAGCGTCAGGCAGCGGCGCGAAATCATGTCCCGGCTACCGCAGCGGGCCACGCAACTGTTTGCCGATGACGGCTGACCGTCACCGAACTATCCGCGTGGCCCATTGGTCGGGCTGTCAGTTCGAATCCGGAGCGAGACGAAGTTCGTGACTCTCCTGTTTGCGGGAGAGTCGCCCTGACCGCATTCGATCGCGCCCACCAGGGAGATCGTTCGATGTCTGGCCCGGATCTTTACTCGCGTTTGTCTGCGGCGCTTTACGCCCTGGACACGCCGCTGCCCAGATTGCCGGTCGCTGGATTCCTGCCGTCGAACCTGAGCCATCCCCGACCGTCGGCAGTCCTGATCGGCATGGTCGACGATCGAGATCCCCGTATCATTCTGACCCGACGCTCGCAACGGGTTTCGCGTCACGCTGGCCAGGTGGCGTTTCCAGGCGGTGGTCGCGAGGCCGATGATCGCTCGGCGGTCGAGACCGCACTGCGTGAAGCGCGCGAGGAAGCCGGAATCGACCCGGCCAAAGTGCGACCGGCCGGTTACCTTGGTCGTTATGACACCATCAGTGGCTATCGCATCACGGCGGTGGTCGCAACGGTCGAACCCGGCACCGAGTTGAAGGCGGACGGCATCGAAGCCGACCAGGTCTTTACCGTGGCGCTTTCGCGGGTTCTGACCGCGCAGGCCTGGCGGCGGGAACCCTTCATTCACGAGGGGCGCCGAATTGAGATCCTCACACTCCGGCACCCAGAGCATCACATCTGGGGCGCGACCGCGGCACTATTGTTCGAGCTGGGTCGTTCGCTGGGAAGTTCCGGACTTCCGGATGTCGATCCGGTTCAATAGTGCGTGAATCAATTCTTCATTCGTGCGCAATCGTTCGCGCTCGTCTCCGGTCAGCCGCTGCAGGCAGCGATGACGGCGGATCAGGCGGTTGATTTCTTGTCGCGAAGGCGCCAGTTCCGCTGCGCGACGCTTGCTACCGCGGCGCTTCAGCACGGCGGGTTCAGCCGGATTTTTTCACACCCAGGCGCTGGTGCATGATCGGGCTGGTCGTGGTGTATTGCAGGAACTGTCGCGCATCGGGGTCGAGATGCTTCTGCACCGCGAAAGCCGCCAGTGCGGCTTCATGAAAGCCCGAAAGGATCAGCTTTTTCTTGCCTGGATAGGTGTTGATGTCACCAACTGCGAATACACCCGGAATCGAGGTCTGGAATTTTTCGGTATCGACTGGAATCTGTTTCTTTTCGATTTCCAGCGACCAGTCGGCGATCGGTCCGAGATCCGGCGCCAGCCCCCAGAACACCAGAAAATCGTCGCCTTGGACCCGAACCTTTTCACGCTCCAGGGTAGTCAGTTCCAGTTCGTCGATTTGACCGGGAACCCCGATCGCCTGGACGGCCATGCCCTGTTGCTCGGTCACCTTGCCTTCGGCGACCAGACGTGTCATTTTTTCCACCGAGGCCGGTTGTGCCCGGTATTCCGTGCGCCGGTGTACCAGCGTGATGTGTTCGGCGATCGCGGCGAGGTCCAGGGTCCAGTCCAGGGCCGAGTCGCCGCCGCCGAGAATCACCAGATGCTTGCCGGAAAAGCGCTTTCGATCGGTCACCTTGTAATAAACGTTTTCGGCCGCGAGATCGTCCAGGCCCTTGGCACGCAGGCGACGTGCCTGAAAAGCGCCCAGTCCGGCGGCGATGATGACCGCGCCGGCGTCGAATTCGGTGCCCTTCGAGGTTGTGACCCGGAATCGCCCGTCCTCGCGCGCCTCGAAGCCGGCAACTTCCTGTCCCAGATGCAGGCCCGGCTGGAACGGGCGGATCTGCTCGGCCAGCTTGTCGATGAGTTCCTGGGCGCCGATCACCGGCCAGGCGGGGATGTCGTAGATTGGTTTTTCCGGATACAGCTCGCTGCACTGCCCGCCAATCTGCGCCAGCGAATCGATCAACTCGGCCTCCAGTCCCAGCAAGCCAAGTTCGAATACCTGGAACAGGCCCACCGGGCCGGCGCCCACGATTACCGCGTCGGTCTTGATTGTCATTAAGAAATCCTGTCTCCTGAGTCTGGTACGGGGTTGCTATTATTCGTAAGCCAGCGTGATTTCCTTTCAATACACTAAGCTGGAGAGCTTTCAGGTTTTTTATGTATGTTCATCTTTGATCATCTGTGGATAACACACGCTTCCGCGAACCCTGAGGCACTAATCCTACATGAGGACGAATGACGCGATGTCCAGAGCAGGCCAGGTAGAACTCTCTCCGGAGTGGCTGGAGCGGCTCGGTGACGAGTTCGAGCGCGATTACATGCGCTCGTTGTCGCAATTTCTGCGTGCACGCAAGAAAGCCGGGGCCCGGATCTATCCGCCGGGTTCGGAGATTTTCAATGCGCTGGACTCGACCCCGCCAACCCGGGTGCGCGCTGTCATTCTGGGTCAGGACCCCTATCATGGCCCGGCTCAGGCCCATGGCCTGTGCTTCTCGGTCCAGCCGGGCGTGCCGGTGCCGCCTTCCCTGGCCAATATCTATCGCGAGCTGCATGATGACATCGGCTTCGAGATTCCTGGGCATGGCTGCCTGCAGGGCTGGGCCGGGCAGGGTGTGCTGCTGCTCAACGCGGTACTGACCGTCGAGCACGGACGGGCCGGCGCCCACCAGGGCAAGGGCTGGGAGCGGTTTACCGACCGCGTGGTCGAGGAAGTCAACAGTGGTGACCGGCCGGTGGTGTTCTTTCTGTGGGGTGCCCAGGCCAAACGCAAGGGCGAAGGAATCGATGGCCAGCGGCATCGGGTGCTGACCGCCCCGCACCCGTCGCCCTTGTCCGCCCACCGCGGATTTCTCGGCTGTCGTCATTTCTCCACCGCCAACCGCTGGCTGGAATCGCAAGGCGTGGCGCCGATTGACTGGGACCTGCCCAGGCAGCCGTCGTCGAGCCGCGGAGTCGTGGCACGATAAGTGCTCGCCGTGGGAGCCGCGTCCACGCGGCGATTGCAGAAGACCGCGCCCGGCCGGCATGACCCGTCATGATTGCGGCCTGGAGGCCGCTTTTCAAAGGATTCCTCTGGCCTGTCAGCGGTTTTCAGGCAAGACGGGTGTCCATAACCCGGTGCGTGGCCGGGCTGGTTCGCTGGACCAGCGCGAAGCCAGCGCGCGGCTGCCGCCGGTCATGAGTCGATAGAGTTTGCGAGCTCGGCCGGTGCGGCTGCGACGGGCCAGCCCCGCCGGACCCTGACCGATAATGTTGAGGCCGATATCACGGTAAATGTCCAGCGCCGCCGCGATCGCCCAGGCCGCGCGCGGCGGCAGCGCCCGGATGCCGGTTCGGGCGGAAAGATAATACGGCTCGGCCAGTTGCAGCAATCGGATGACCAGCGGAAACAGGCGATCGTGACATGCCGGGTCGGGAAGCTGTGCGAGGGTCAGCGCCGCATGCTCAAGCCACTGCCGCGGCAGGTAGCAGCGCCCCACGCGTGCATCCTGAACCACGTCGCGGGCAATGTTGGTGAGCTGGAATGCAATACCCAAGTCGGAGCCCCGTGCCAGCGTGACCGATTCCCGCACGCCCATCATGCGCGCCATCATGACCCCGACCGAACCGGCCACATGGTAGCTGTAACGCAGTGTGTCGTCGGACGACTCAGGCCGCCATTGCGCCACGTCCAGCTCGAATCCCCGCAGATGCTCCTCGATCAGCTCGCGCTCAATCCGGTGGCGTTCGACCACCTCGGCCAAGGCGCGATAGGGCGCCGTACCGTCTTTGCAGCCGTCCGCAGCGGCAAGTGATGCGTGCCGCAACTGTTCCAGTCTCTCCCTGTCGGCGGCGATCAGCTCGCCGTGGCCCGGTTGTTGCGGATCCGGCTGTTGTCGACCCAGATGTTGTCCGTCGGTGACATCGTCGCAGTGCCGGCACCAGCAATACAGCAGCATGACGTCGCGGCGGGTAGCCGGGTCGAACAGTCGCGCCGCGCTGGCAAAGCTGAGCGAGCCGCGGGAAATGGTGGCCCGGGCGTGAATCAGAAGGTCATCATCGATAGTCGCCATTGCCGGTCAGATGCCCGGAACTTGCATGCCGCTGTCAGCCAGCATCAGCGCCGCGGTGGCGCGCGCCGAACCGACCACGCCCGGAATTCCGGCGCCGGGATGAGTGCCGGCACCGACCAGATAGAGGTTGGAGATGTCGCGGTCGCGATTGTGGGGTCGAAACCAGGCCGACTGGGTCAGCACCGGCTCGACCGAAAAGGCCGAACCCAGATGCGAATTCATCTCGTCGCGGAAGCCGAACGGGGTTAGAGTCCTCATCGTCACCAGGTCCTTGCGCAGATCGGGGATGTAATGGCGTTCGAGATATTCCAGAATTCGGTCAGCGTATTTCGGTCCGACCTTGTCCCAGTCCAGATTGGCGTTGCCCAGATGCGGCACTGGGGACAGCACGTAATAGGCGCTGCATCCTTCAGGCGCCAGGGTCGGGTCGGTCAGCGTCGGTGCGTGCAGGTAGAGCGAGAAGTCCTCGGCCAGATCGGGTGAGTTGAAAATGTCATGGATCAGTTCGCGGTAGCGCGGTCCGAACAGCACCATATGGTGCTTGAGATGATCATGTACGCGATTGAGACCGAAATAGATCACGAACAGCGACATGCTCCAGCTTCGTCTGCGCAGTTTCCGTCCCTGGCCGTGGCCACGGGCCGTGTGGCCCAGTAGATGTTCGTAGGTATGCAGCACATCGGCATTGCTGGCGACCATGCCGAAGCTTTGATGATATCCGTCGCCGGTGGCCAGGCTGGCGATCCGCCCGCCCTCGCTATCTAGGCGCGCGACTTCCGATTCCAGGCGCAGAGTGCCGCCGAGGTCCTCGAACAACCGGACCATGCCGCGCACCAGCGCTGCGGTGCCGCCGCGGGCAAACCATACCCCCCATTCGCGCTCCAGCGCATGGATCAGTGCGTAAATGGCGGAAGTGCGAAAGGGGTTGCCACCGACCAGCAGCGGATGAAATGAAAACGCCTGGCGCAGATGATCGTCTTGAATGAAGCGCGACACCTGGGCGTATACGCTTTTCCAGGCCTTGAGCTTCATCAGCGCCGGGGTCACCCGGATCATGGAGCCGAAGTTCAGAAACGGGACATGGCCGAGCTCGAGATAGCCCTTATCGAAAACAGCCTTGGAATATTCGAGAAAATGTCGGTAGCCTTCGACATCATCGGGATTGCGCGCCCGGATCTGGGCTTCCAGTTGCTGCTGGTCATTGGTGTAATCGAAAACATCGCCGTTTTCCCAGCACAGCCGGTACATGGGATCGACCGGCAGCAGCTCGACGTAATCGGACATGTTGCGGCCGCTTAGTTCGAACAACGCCCGCAGGGCGCCCGGATCGGTGATTACGGTCGGGCCGCCATCGAACAGGAAACCCTGGTCCTCGTAGACATAAGCCCGCCCACCAGGTTTGTCGCGTTTTTCGAAAATCGTCGTCCGGATTCCGGCCGACTGCAGCCGGATGGCCAGGCTCAGGCCGCCGAAACCGGAGCCGATCACGGCCGCGGTCTTGTTGTTGTTCATGCTGAGTCTTGCTCCCGTCTCAGAAATGTACGCTCATTGGTCAGGTTAAGCGCCGCGAAGACAGGCACAGGCGGCTTTCCGGTCAGGATTCGGCACTTTTGGCCAAGTGTGAGCTGCGCGGCGTAAAAATTCGTGATGAGTGGAGTGGACAGACGATAAAAACGCTCAAGCACCCGGTAGCGTTGATCGGGAGCACCGGCCCGGAACAGCATTCGGTTCAATAGTCGAAAGAATCCGGTCTGGCTCCAGAAAACTCGTGTATGTTCGCGCGTCATTGCAGCCATCGTCGGCCCGTCGAGCGGCCATACATCGGTGATGGCATCGGCCAGATCAACGGCCATGGGCAAAGAGTAGCCAGTGAGCGGATGGAACAAGCCGGCGTTGAGCCCGGCTCGCGCGACACATTCGTCGGGCGGCCAAAAAGTATCGAAATCGCCGGCCAGCAGAATCGGCAGAACGCCGCGTTCTTCTCGAAGGAGGCTGTCGACATGCCAGCCGTGTTGCCGGATATAGGCGTCGATCCGGTCGTTGAAGGCTTGTTCAGACAGTGCCGCGCCGTCGCTGTAACAGGTGTCCTCGATCAGCAGGCGGTCGCTGGAGAACGGCAGCAGATAGACGAAGCGGTAACCATCTTGCTGCGATACCGTTGCGTCCATGATGACCGGGCCGGACAGGCCATGCGGCTCGCGCGTGACAATCTCGCGGCCAACAAATTTCTGGAAGCCCAACACCATGCCATTTTGCTGTCGCGGACCGCGGCCGTCGATCACGCAAGAACCGGTGATGGCGCCGCCGTCGGCATTGATCACCCGGTCGGGTTCAACGTCTGCGACCGCGGTCTCGGTGACCACATCGATTGCGCTGTGCCGGGCCAGCCAGTCCAGCATTGACTCGCTGGTTAGCGAAAGGTAAGCGGTTTCCAGGCGGCGCCGGTATTTTGGGAACCATACCTCCTGATGGTCCCAACGGTGTGCCAGCATGGGTTGGACGAACCGGTGTTGTTGCGGCGTGAGGTCGTGCTCGTGAAAAGACCAGGTGTGGTTACCACCGGGATGCTTGCCGGCTTCAATGATGGTGATGCGGGTATCCGGGTGACTTTGCGCTACGTGCATCGCGATCAGGCAGTTGGCTAGACCGCCACCGGCGAGGATCAGGTGAGGCGATTTTTCCATCACTGGTCAGCCAGGCGAAAGCCGGATTCATAGGTCTGGAGCGCAAGCCTGTCAGGCATGGTCAAGTCCTTCCAGCGCCCGCTCCAGGGCAGCGGGCTCAGGTGCAATCGCTTCGGCTCGTGCAGGTCGCTGCAACAGCCGGGCCAGTTCCGGAGGCGGTTGGATAGTTTGTCCGATCAGGGGTTCGATGACTTGCTCGAATTTGGCCGGGTGCGCGGTCGCTGCGACCACGACGGGGCGGTCATGACCTTGATTGCGCAATCGGCGCAAAACCTCCATGGCACAGGCGGTATGCGGGCAGATCACCTGGCCATGCCTTCGGTACTCGGTCTGGATGCGGGCCTGGATAGCCGCGTCGTCCACGCTTTCGGCGCGGATGGCTGCGTCGCGTGGATCGCGGTCGCGGTAAATCCAGGCCAGGCGTTCGAAATTGCTCGGATCCCCCACATCCATGGCGTTGGCCAGGGTTTGCAGGCCGGGTCGGCCGCGGTAATCGTTACCGGAAAAAAAATCCGGCAGCGTGCGGTTGGCATTCGTGGCCAGGGTGACCGTGGCGATGGGAAAGCCCATCTCACGAGCCAGGATGCAGGCCAAGGCATTGCCGAGATTCCCGGTGGGGACGATGAAATCGATCGAGCCGCAGCTTGCCAGGCTTGACGCGGCCAGCGCGTAGTAGCTGATCTGTGGCAACAGGCGACCGATCGAAATGCTGTTAGCCGAAGTCAGCCGGTAGCGTTGCACCGATTCGGCGGTTGCCAGCAAGTGCTTGACCATGCGCTGACAGTCATCGAAATCACCCTGAACGCGAAAGGCATGGATGTTGTCGCCGAATGCTCCGAGCTGGTGTGCCTGGCGCGCTGAAACACGGCCATCAGGATAGACAATTACCACTCGAAAGCCCGGCTTGCCATGAAATGCGGCGGCCACTGCCGCGCCGGTGTCGCCCGAGGTTGCCACCAGCACGGTCTGAACCGATTTCGGGACCGATTGTCGGGTTTCGCTCAGGGCGTCCAGGCAGGCGGCCAGGAAACGGGCCGCGAAATCCTTGAAGGCCGCGGTCGGCCCATGAAACAGTTCCATCACCCAGGCTTTGGGATCACCGTGCAGGGCATTCAGCGGCAGGTCGATGTCAAGCGCCTGGCGGCAGATCGCCGGTAATCTGTCGGCCAGCCTTGAATGTTCGAAGTACGGTGCCAGTACCCGAGCGGCGCATTCCGGCAAGTCCAGATCGGGGCTGATCGTGTTGCGATTGATGCCGGGAATTTCCATTGGTACGAACAGGCCGCCATCAGGGGCCAGGCCGGCCTGCAACGCCTGATCCAGCGTTGCCCGCGGCGAACAGTCCCGGGTTGAACCAAACCACATGGCCTTAGTCTTCCACAATCCGGGCGCCGGGAGCCCCAACCGGAGAAATCCAGGCGCTTGATTCCAGACCGGCCTCGGCGAAGGCGTCAGTCATGTCGCGGCTTGCCCGCTGGGCCTCGTGGCGGTCGGCAAACCATCCAAACACCGTCGGACCTGCGCCCGAGATCGATGCGCCCAGCGCGCGGTGATCCAGCGCGGCCTGGCGCACGCCCCCGAAGCCCGGAATCAGCGCAGCCCGGCGCGGTTCGACCATCACGTCTCGCAGACCGGCACCGATCAGATCCAGGCGCGACTGATGGCAGCCGCACAGCAACTGGCTTAGATTGGCGGTCTGGGCGACGACCGTCGCAAGGTCGAACGGAGCCTGCAGGCATTTGCGTGCTTCGCGGGTGCTGATGCAGATATCTGGGTGCACTGCCACGCACCATAGCCCTGCTGGAACAGGAACTTCGATCAGGCGGTCGGTTGTGGCAAGCACCAGTCCGCCGAGTAATTGACAGCCGACATTGTCACCGTGGGCAGCACCGCTGGCGACGGCTTCGCCCGCCAGTGCGTAGGGGTAAAGTTGATGGTGTGACAGCCCAAGCTGCAAAAGAGCATTGACAGCGACGACAGCCGATACGGCCGAGGCCGCTGAGCCGCCCAGTCCCGAGGACAACGGGATTCCCTTATCGATGAAAAGCTCGACGCCGGCGCCGGGTGCGTGATCGGCGATCAGCGCCATAACCGCTGTCGAGGCAGTATTGCGGCCCGGTTCCATGGGCAGGTCGCGAGCAATGCCGTCGATCGCGGCGATGGTGACACCGCTTGAATTCCCGGTGCGCGCTAAAACATGGTCGCAGGGAGCTTCAAGCGCGTGTCCCAGCAGATCGAACCCAACAGCGACATTACCAACGCTGGCAGGTGCTGTCGCCTTGACCCCGGATTCATGCATGATGGAGTTGACCATTTCCTGGGCTGCTTCCGATTGTCAAGGCGGTGGCGTTAACACCTCGTTAATCCAGTGTGTTATATTACTTGAATAAGGTTCAAAGCAAAGGACTTTGGAAGTTCCTGTATGGCCGATCATCTATGATCATCGGCCATAAGCAATTCGTGAACAGCGAAGCACAATCGCGATCGTGTAATACCGGCTGTCATCAGTTTGACCAGCATTGCCGGTCCAGTTCATTCTTCATGCTGATCGTGTGCGAGACGTCGGGCTCTGGTCCGTGCATGTCGATTCAATTCAATCGATCGGGCTTCGATCGCAATCTTTAAGTTGTTCTTCGCTGACGGCTGTTTCAGTTTCAGCAACACCGTTGTCCACGAAATTTTCGCGATCAGAGCGTCACTGCGTTTATCTTCGTAATCGGCTTCGTAATCGACGATGGGTGACAGCAGGGCTGATTCGGCCTTCGCGCGAAGGAATGCTGATTTGTCACTGGCTGCCGGAGGGCAGCATCGGGCGCTTTTGCTCAGTCGATTCGTGTTTATCCCCTGGAAAATCAGGTGATGTGATTGATTTTTGCATGCAGTTCCATTGATCGGGCAGGGCGAAAGTCCTTGCGGGTTCTTTTTTTAATCAAAGAGGTGAAACAGATAAAGATGAAGATGCAAAGAGATCGTTTGTCTCAGGCGATTTTCCTGGGTCTTGCCACTTCAGCGACTGCGCTCAATGCGCAGGTGGCCGAAGAGCCGCGCGAGAGATCACGGGAAATCGAATCCATCACGGTCACCGCGACCAAGACCGAGGAGATTGACCAGCAGACCGCGCCTCTGTCTATCCAGGCGGTGGATGAAAATGCGCTGGATGAAATGAACATCGGTAATTTCGATGATCTGCGCAACAACGTGCCGGGTCTCAATGCCGCCAGTCGCGGTCCGGGCCAGCAGACCATTTTCATTCGCGGCATGGCAGTCCAGCCAATCTCGGTGTTGCTGTCCGGAGCCCAGGGCACCCAGCCCAATGTCGCGCTGTATCTCGACGAGCAGCCAGCGACCGCGCCGGGACGCAACCTGGACATTTATGCCACCGATCTGCAGCGCATCGAAGTGTTGCCTGGACCGCAAGGAACCTTGTTTGGAGCCAGTTCGCAGGCCGGTACGATTCGGTACATTACCAACAAGCCGGCGCTGGATGGTTTCGATGCCGGATTCACTGGCACTGGTTCGTATACCGATGGCGGCGAATTCAATTCTTCCGGTGAGGGTTTCATCAACGTTGCGCTTGGTCGCGATACCGCGGTGCGCCTGGCCTTTTACAACATCAACGACGGCGGTTACATCGATAACGTATTTGGCGAATTCACGCTGGACCCGTCTGTCAATCCTGAGGCCCAGGTCGGCGCGTTGCCCGACAATGCCGAGTTTGAAACGATCAATAACATCGAACTCGCCGAGGATAACTTCAACGAGAGTTTCTACCGCGGCATCCGGTTTGGTATCTACCACGAATTCAATCCGGACTGGAATTTCCTGGTCCAGAATACCTATCAGGAACTCGGTGCCGATGGCGTGTTCGATTTCGATCCGGAAGTAGGCGATCTTGAAGTCAACCGTTTCTTCCCGGACCGCTTACGCGATGAATTCAACCAGATTTCCTGGACCCTGAACGGGCGCCTGGGAATGCTCGATACAGTCTACACCGGTTCTTACCTGAATCGCCAGGTCGACCAGAAAGTCGATTACACCGGCTACAACAATTCCGGTGCTTTCATCGAATACTATACTTGCAGTTACACCAACGACACGGCCGTACTTTACGATCTTAGTACTGAATTTACGACTGACGTTCGCCAGTGTCTGGATCCGACCAAGGGCGTCGACATCGATCAGCGCCACAACCGTCATACCCACGAAATCCGAATCTCGACACCGGCGGAGAATCGCTGGCGCTTGGTCGGTGGTTTCTTCTATGATGACGTCACGATCGAGACCCAGGATGACTTCCTGTATCAGGCAACGCCCGACCTCGGTTTTGCACCCAATGCGCCGATCGAGACGGCGCGGTCGATCAATCCCGATACTCGTCCGCCCGGCGTGGCCTTCTTCAACGACATCACGCGCAGTGAG
The DNA here is from genome assembly GCA_964453565.1 of uncultured Halomonas sp. GTDB lineage: Bacteria > Pseudomonadota > Gammaproteobacteria > Xanthomonadales > Wenzhouxiangellaceae. The sequence continues at coordinate 21,659 of CAYVPB010000006.1, read as the reverse complement.
GAACAGTATGCGTTCTTCGGCGAATTCAGCTATCAGCTTATTCCCGATACACTGACCGCGACATTTGGCGCGCGCGCGTATAACATCGAGTCGGATTTCGAGGGGTCGTCGAACTTCGCCAACGGTATTTTTAGCGGTTCGATCGACTCGGTCGTAGCCGGCCCTGGCGGCCGCGACTTCGATATTACTGGTGGTCACACGCCCGATCCGCTGGAGCAGGATGACATCATCACAAAGCTCAACCTGTCCTGGACGCCGAATAGTCAAACCCTTCTGTTCGCGACCCGTTCCGAGGGCTTCCGTCCGGGCGGCTGGAATCGCGGCGGGGGCATTCCGTCGGCCAACCCGGAATTTCCGACGGTCAGTGCGACTTACGAAACCGATGAAGTCACCAACTGGGAACTGGGCTGGAAAACCATGCTGTTCAACAATACCCTGCGGTTCAATGGCAGTGCTTATTTCATCGAGTGGGAAGATATGCAGGTTTCACGTTTCGACCCGCAGAATGTTTCCATCCTGACGTTTATCGAGAACTCGGCGGATTCGGAAATCTTCGGGATCGAGGCCGACTTCGCCTGGCGCGCGACCCAGAACTTCACGCTTTCCGGTGCATTCTCGTATAACGATACCGAGTTGACTTCGGTCGATGCCCAGGTGATTGAACTGGCGCCAGTGGGCAGCGAACTTCCGCTGGTGCCTGAATTCCAGGTTCACCTGCGCGGACGCTACGAAAAGTTCGTCAACTGGGGCCCGGTTGAGCGAGTGCATGCACAGGTCTCGGGTCTTGCCGCGACCCACTCGTTCAGTTCACTGGCCGCCGAGGATCGCGAGCGCCAGGCCGGCTATGCGATCTTCAACGCCGCCGCCGGTGTGGCGCATGCCAACTGGTCGGCCGAACTGTTCATCGAGAACCTGTTCGACAAGCGCGCCGAGTTGTTCATCAACAACCAGGACGATATCCGCAGGATCACGACCAATCGGCCGCTGACGGCAGGACTGAAGTTCACCTACCGTTTCATGCCGCGGTTCTGATCGAGCAAGCGGCAACAACCGCCTGCAGTTCAAGCCACCCGGGGCCTCCCCGGGTGACGTTTTTTTTGCTACCTGATTACGTAGGCGACTTAGCTATCGGCACCGCAATTACGATTTGGTATTTGCAGTGCAGGTTTTCGTGCCGGTAGATGGCTTCGAGCATCCGGTGATGCCGGCCGCTTCGGGCCGGCCGGGGCGATCGGCCCGGTCGCAATCGTCTGGTTTCCGGGAGCCGGTGAACCGGTGAATACCGCTTGGGGAAACTGCGAATCGTGCGGACTTTCTCCCGATCTCACGGGTGGTCGAAGATGCTGCTGGTTCCTGGGTGACTTCCGCCGCCCCGGCCGGCCCGAAGCCCCCGAGATCCCCCGCTGCACCAATGTTCGAGTCTGGCTGCGGGCGAGTCCGGCGCCTTGCACGAAACTCTCAGCGGGGAGTGGTGTTGCCTGGTGGTGATTCGTGGGTCGCGGGTCAAAAGACGATCTTTCAGCATCCATCTGCATCTGCTGGCCTTCAGGAAGGCATTGAAACTCGGCTGCCTCTGCACCTATTCAAGCGCCACCAGAGCTCCCTTGAACCATGCCCCAACCGCAATGCCGATCGACCTACGACTCGCCAGCAGGCAACGCCGCTCGCCGCCAGCCCCGAAAACCGCCTGCCTCGCAAATGGCTCCGTTGGCCGATGGCTGAGACGATGGCTGAGTCATACGCGCAATCAGGTTTTTCTATCACCGTACGTTTCCTGGACACCGGCCGGCATCAGCGGATGCTTGAAGCCCTCTACTGGTATTACGGAATTGGTTGGATTAGGTATCGCGGTGCCAATCGCTGAGAGGTCTACCCGATCAGGTAAACGTAATCAGATCCTTTTTTTCGATCTCCCCGGGTAGAATCCTTGACATGAAAGTTTCTGAATTGAAGTCAGGTGCAGCATCGGCCGATGCCTTGAAACAGGCTGAATCATCGATGCAGAAAGGCCAGATAGCGGCGGCGACCGAGCTGCTGGAATCGCTGCATGAACAAACCCCCGATCAGCCGCGCGTGCTGTTTCTGCTGGCAGTATGCCGGCGCACGGCAAAACGCCATGATGAGGCACTGGTGCTGCTGCAGCGCTTGACCCGGCTGGAGCCGGAGTATGGTCGTGCCTGGCAGGAGATCGGCCACAATCATCGTGACTGCGATCGGACAACCGAGGCCGTCAAGGCCTATCGCAATGCGGTGGAATTCAATCCAGGGCTGCTGGCAAGCTGGCGTGATCTTGGCCGCATGCTGCGACAGCAGGCGGACCCCGGGGCGGCTACGGTTGCCGAAGCCAACGCCAAACGGTTGAGTGGTCTGCCGCGCGAGTTGCAGTCGGTCACCAGCATGATGCACGAGGACAAGCTGTACAAGGCCGAGAAGCTGTGCCGGCATTTTCTGCAGCACCATCCGCACCATCTCGAAGGAATGCGCCTGCTGGCGGCCATCGGCAGCCGGCTGAATATCCTCGACGATGCCGAATTCCTGCTCGAAAGCGCGCTGGAGCTGGATCCCAGGTTTGACCTGGGGCGAATCGATTTCATCAAGGTGTTGCACAAGCGGCAGAAGTTCGAGCGTGCGTTCGAGCAGGCGGTCGAGCTGCGCCGCCGCATGCCCGGCAACCTGGCTGCTGAAATGGCCTATGCAAACCAGTGCTCGGCCGTGGGTCGCTACGATGAGGCGCTGGAAGTGCTGGATGGCTTGCTCGACAAAAGCCCCGCGCCCGCCAATGTCCAGATGTTGCGTGGCCATGCCTTCAAGACCATTGGCCGACACGATGACGCAGTGGCGGCTTATCGCGCGGCCGCTGCGGAGCGACCCGGATTTGGCGATGCCTGGTGGTCGTTGGCCAACATGAAGACCTATTGCTTTGACAACGCCGAACTCGAATCCATGCAGCGCCAGGAAGCCTCCGGAGAGCTGGGACGCTCAGACCGCTATCGTCTGTGTTTTGCGCTGGGCAAGGCGCACGAGGATCGTGAAGAATTCTGCCGGTCGTTCGAATATTACGATCGAGGCAACCGGCTCAAACATGCAGAGGTCCGCTACAGCGCCGATCGAATGCGCAGCGACTTCCAGCGCCAGAAGGCATTCTTCACGCCTGAGCGCGTTGCTGCGATGCGCGGAGTCGGGGCAAGGCATGATGATCCGGTCTTTATTGTCGGCTTGCCGCGGGCCGGCTCGACCCTGGTCGAGCAGATCCTGGCCTCGCACAGCAAGGTCGATGGCACCCTGGAGTTGCCGAATATACTGGCCATGGTGCATCAACTCAATGGCAGGCTAAGGCAGGATGAGACGCCACGATATCCGGATGTGTTGAGTGAGTTCGAAGACCAACGCATGGCTGAACTTGGTCGGCAGTATATCGAAGAGACCCGCATTCACCGTGGCACGGGGCGGTACTTCACCGACAAGATGCCCAACAACTTCCGCCATATCGGCCTGATCAAGTCCATCCTGCCCAATGCACGCATCATCGACGCTCGTCGTGCACCGATGGCCTGTTGTTTCTCCGGCTTCAAGCAATTATTTGCCGAGGGACAGGAGTTTAGCTACGGGCTGTCCGATATCGGTAGCTACTATGCTGATTATGTCGACCTGATGGAGCATTGGCACTCGGTGTATCCAGGTTCCATCCTTCAGGTCGACTACGAGAAAGTGGTTGCGGATCTGGACGCAGAGGTCAGGCGTATGCTGGACTTTGTTGGGCTGGCGTTTGAATCCTCGTGTGTCGAATTTCACCGAACACGGCGCTCGGTCCGCACGGCCAGCGCCGAACAGGTCCGCAAGCCGATCTACACCAGCGGCGTGGAGCAGTGGCGAAACTACGAGCCATGGCTGGATGAACTGAAACAGGCGCTGGGGCCAAAGCTGGCCGGCTCGTGACAAGCGAAATCCAAAGGAAACAGTCCATGCAAACCAAGCAGCATATCGTCGAGAACTGGTTGCCTCGCTACACCGGCACATCGCTGGAAGACTTCGGCCGCTTCATCCTGCTGACCAATTTTGACAATTACGTAGAGATGTTTGCCGACAAGGTCGGCGCCGAAGTGCGTGGCCGCGACAAGGCCATGCGCAATGCCACGGCCGAAGACATCACCATGATCAACTTCGGAATGGGGTCTGCCAATGCCGCGACCATCATGGATCTTCTCAGCGCCGTCAAGCCGCGTGCGTGCCTGTTTCTGGGCAAGTGCGGTGGCCTGAAGAAGAAGAACAAGCTTGGCGACCTGATCCTGCCGATCGCAGCAATCCGCGGCGAAGGCACGTCAAACGACTACTTTGCGCCGGAGGTGCCGTCGCTGCCGGCATTCACGTTGCAACGTGCGGTGTCCTCGACCATACGTGACTACGAGCTTGATTACTGGACCGGCACGGTCTACACCACCAATCGCCGGGTCTGGGAGCATGACAGATCGTTCAAGAAATATCTGCGCCGGACCCGTTCCATGGCGATCGACATGGAAACCGCAACGATCTTCATCACCGCTTTCGCCAACCGCGTCCCCGCCGGTGCGCTGCTGCTGGTCTCCGATCAGCCTATGATTCCAGAAGGAGTCAAGACCGATGAAAGCGATCGCGTCATTACCCAGCAGTATGTTGAAAAGCAGATCGCAATCGGGATCGACTCACTGCGCGAAATTCGTGATAAGGGACGCTCGGTTCGTCATTTGCGATTCGACTGAGCCAGGTTATAGGTTACAGGCTCGTTGCGCGGGCATGCCGGCGCTTTCAGGGCGCTTCCAGCGCGCCGGGTCTGAGAGTCCGGTCCATCTCGATAATGATTACAGAATCGTCTTTCCGACTCAATAGCCGGATTACAATGTATTGACTGACAGCGTAGTTGCGCGGGGTCGTCAGAAACACGCAGGTCGGGCGACCAGCGTGTCGGTATGGTTTCCAGTCGGTACTCCCGATTCGCGCAACAATAGTCCAGCAGGCCTGGTTCCAGCCCTCCGGCGTCGGGTAACCGAGTCTCGCCAGGGTTTCGTCGCTGGTGCTGCCTTCGTGCTCACCGAGCAGGGCCCGCAAGCTGGTGAGTAGCTGTTGCTGATCTGATTCCGGTGTATTGATAACCAGCCGGCAACTCAAGCGCATCTGACCACTGTGTACGCCGGCTTTCTCGAGACGTCGCTCATGAAGTTGCAAAACCATCGAAGCGTCGTTCTCGCCGCCCCAGACCCATGTCCGAATGGCGCTATCGTCTGGAATGTTGAACCTGGGCCGAAGTTCATCGGGTAACGTTTTCCAGCCCCGCGTCGAATCAGGCGGCAACGGTCTGCCACCCAGTCGACCGGGCTCGTAGCAGTAACTGGCAAAGGTTTTGATCGGAGCGGCCATGGTTGCCGTCCCCCGCGCGTTGGCGGGATGAAAGATGAAAACGCCGCAGATTAGCGCCAAAACAAGGCTTGCATGGATGCCGGACATGGACTGAATCCCATTGGGTACTCGCCGAATGGACCGGGAGCGATGCGGGATGCTTGCAGTTGCCCGCAATCTCCTACGGTCATGTTTCAACTCCGCGACCGTCAATCTACCCCAATACCGGTCGTCCGCCGCGGCTGCATGCCGCCCGCCACCCAAGCGGGGTGGCGGCATGCGCAACGGTCGAATCCCCAGCCGTCGTCGCTTGGGTCAGTTCTGGACAGCCAGGGCAGCTTCGGATTTGATCCAGCCGGTTCGGCCCTGATCGTCGCGAACCTGTAGCCAATCGCCGGCGCGCAGCGCGACTTCGACGATATTGCCGGCTTTGAGCGAGAAGACTGTGGCTGAAGAATCGTTGGGCCCTTGGTGGGCGCTGATCCCGGAGGCAGTGATCACGACCTGCTCCGCAGTTCCGGCAGCATTGCCCGATGCCGAAGCGGATGTCGCGGAAGCGGCGGCGGATTCGACTGGTCTACCCATGGTGTCGTAGCGCATCATCGAGGCCGGGGTGACCGAAATGACGTAGTCGACGGCCGCGCCGATGACCTGGCGCAGTGCCTTTTCGCGCGGTGTGTTCTTCCAGCTCGACAAGCTGCCACCGAGACCGACCGAACCGGTGTAACCGGCCAGCGCGCCGCCGATGTTGAAGTCCTTGGCCTCGCCTTCGACACTGGTCGCGGCCAGGATGCGGCTGGTGGTCGCGTCGACCACGCGCAGATCGATGGCCATGTGCGCGCTCCGGGTGCCGCCGGTGATTGCACCGAAAATCCGCGAGGCCCTGCCGCCGCCACTGGCCTGGGTGCCGCCGGTATTGCCGTCGAATTCGGTGACCGCGGCAACAACCAGCAGCTCCGCGCCTTCAATCTCGCCGATGGCCGCGGCGGTATCCTGGCGAATTCGTCCGCTGGCACCCAGGTCCTGTTCATCCAGCACCGTGTCCAGGCTGTCGCGTTCGAGCACGATGTAGCGTCCGGAGTTGACCAGGGCAGTGGTCAGCATGTCGGCCATGCCATCGCCGATTGCCGGACTGTACCAGTTGTGCGAGTCGGCGGTCTTGTTCTCGAATCGGGCCACGGCAATGCGCGCCTTGGGTCCGTTGTAGTGCTCGCCCTGAACGTCGGCCATGTTCTGGCCGGAGCCTTCGGTGACTCTCACCTTGGTGCCTGCCTGTGCCATGGCCTGGCCGGCGAATGCCAGGACCAGCAGGAATGCCAGTAAGGATCGAATGATGATTGAGTTCATTTGCACGCTCCCCGGGTTAATCCACTTCAATCGTGTAGTCGGCCGAAACCCAGCCTTCACGACCCTGATCATCGCGGACGTTGATCCAGCCGGCTTGTCGCCGGAGCACGTCGGCCACAGTGCCGGAAGTCAGCGAGAACTGAACCGGATTGCCGCCGCCGGGTCCGGAGCGCACGTTCAGTGACGAGGCAGTGATTACCACCCGCTCGCCGTTGGCATGCGATCCGCCGCCCGAAACCGGATGTCCTGATGTATCGTAGCGCATCATTTCATTCGGCGTGACTGAAATCACGTAATCCACCGCGCCATCGATGACTTGGCGCAAGGCCTTTTCCCGCGGCGTGTTCTTCCAGGTCGAAAGTGCTCCTCCCAGCCCCACCGAGCCGGTCCAGCCACCCAATGCGCCGCCCATGTTGAAGTCCCGGGCCTCACCTTCGACGCTGGTGGCCGCGAGAATGCGTGAGGTCGTGGCGTCGACCACGCGCAGGTCGATGGCCATGTGCGCGCTGCGCGTGCCTCCTGCGATCGCGCCCAGGGCCCGACCCCAGCGTCCGCCGCCGACCGAACCCTGGGTGCCGCCGGTATTGGCGTCAAACTCGGTGACCGCGGCGACCACCAGCAGTTCGGCGCCTTCGATCTCGCCGACGGCCGCGGCGGTGTCCTGGCGAACCCGGCCGCTTGCGCCGAGGTCCTGTTCGCCCAGGACGCTGTCCAGATTTTCACGTTCAAGTACGATGTAGCGACCGGAATTGACCAGCGCGGTGGTCAGCATGTCGGCCATGCCGTCGCCAATCGCGGGGCTGTACCAATTGTATGAATCAGCCGTTTTGTTGTCGAAGCGCGCCACCGCGATCCGGGCCTTGGGGCCGTTGTAATGTTCCGCCGCCACCTGATCCATGCTGCGCCCGGAACTTTCGCGGACATTGGTGGTGGTGCCTGTACCCGACGGGCAGCCGGTGAGAAGGATCAGCACGATAGCGAGAATTGGCCAGAATTTATGCATTCTATTGAGCATTGATCAGGGCTCCCGGTAATCGCAATAAAGGCTTTTTCCAGCCAGTATTCTGGCCTTGTATGAAGAAATACGCAATACTGGCGCCGACTGCGCCATCCGGACCCGGATCTGCCGACCAAGCGGTCAGCCCCGGTGGATTACGGGCTTTCTCCGGGCCGCTGTCGTGTCCGTCGTCACATCGGTCGTGGTGCTGCGGCCGATGCTGTAGTGGATAAAACCCAGCGCACGCAGGTCTTCCGGATCGTAGATATTGCGACCGTCAAACAGTGTCGGTTGCTTCAGCCGTTTTGCCATCTGCTCGAAATCCGGGCTCCAGTACGCTTTCCATTCGGTTATGACAGCAAGTGCATCGGCTTGATCCAGTGCTTCGTAGGGATCGTCGAACAGCGCCAGATCGTTGCGGTCGCCGTAAATTCTCCGCGTCTCGTCGATTGCTTTCGGATCATGCGCACGTACGCTGGCGCCGGCTTCCCACAGCGCCTCCATCAGTATCCGGGAAGGAGCCTCGCGCATGTCGTCGGTTTCAGGCTTGAACGATAGACCCCAGAGCGCAATGTCGCGACCCGCGAGATCGTTGCCGAAATGCTGGCTGATTTTTTCGAACAGCCGCTGTTTCTGTTTGATGTTGACAGCCTCCACCGCTTGCAGGATGTGCGCCGGATGACCGGTTTCAGCCGCAGTGCGCGCCAGCGCGCGAACATCCTTGGGGAAGCAGGAGCCGCCATAGCCGACGCCGGGATAGATGAAGTGGTAGCCGATTCGAGGGTCGGAACCCATCCCGATTCGAACCCGTTCGATGTCGGCCCCGACCCGTTCGGCGATATTGGCCAGTTCGTTCATGAACGAAATCTTGGTCGCCAGCATGGCGTTGGATGCATATTTGGTCAATTCCGCGGATGGTATGTCCATCTGGAAGATTTTCTCGCGGTTTCGGTTGAATGGCGCGTATAGCCTCCGGAGCTGCAGGGCCGAAAGATCGTCTTCGATACCGATGATGATGCGATCGGGTGCCATGAAATCCTTCACTGCGGCACCTTCCTTGAGGAATTCTGGATTGGAGGCTATGCGTGGACGGAATTCTCCATTGCCGGCATCGATCAGGGCCTGCCTGACCTTCTCGGCCGTTCCCACCGGCACGGTGGATTTGGTCACGACAAGCTGGGATTGACGCAACTGCGTTCCGATTGCGCGAGCGACCGCCAGCACCGCACGCAGGTCAGCCGAGCCGTCATGATCGGATGGCGTGCCGACCGCGATAAAGACGATCTCGCCGTGACGGGTAGCAGCATCGGCATCGGTGCCGAAACTCAGCCGGCCGGCCTCATGATTGCGCCGGACCATGGCCTCCAGTCCGGGTTCGTAAATCGGTACCTCGCAGCGATTCAGGGCCTCGACCTTTTTCTGGTCGATATCCACGCACGCGACCTCGTTTCCCACCTCGGCAAGACAGGCGCCGGTTACGAGCCCTACGTAGCCGGTGCCGAAAATGCTAATGCGCATAACGCTGATTCCGTTTTATTCTGTTGCAGAGTAAGCTTGCATAGTTGCAAAATTATTGCAATCATGTTCGCCAAGCGGTCCTGCCCTTCATTTCAGGCTCGGTATGAACGAGGTTCAGCATCCGGTTTTATATCCTGCCGGTCCATGCCAAGCGGAATTCAGTCGGCTTTCTCCAGATCGGCAAGCATGGCCTTGAGGAATCTTGCCGCTTCGCCGCCGGTGACGACCCGGTGGTCGAAGGTCAATGACAGCGGCAGCACGCGGTGGGTCTCGATTCCGCCCAGTACCGGCACGACCTCATGGCGCAATACCCCCGCGGCCACGATGGCCACGCACGGCGGATTGATGATCGGGGTCGCATAACGGCCTGCGAAGACGCCGAAGTTGGACAGCATGATAGTGTAGTCCTTGAGATCCTCCGGCGGGATCGAGCGCGCCTTGACGTTGTCGCGCAAACGATTGATCTCGGCCCGGAGGCCCTGGCGGTCAGCGGCGTGCACATCGCGCAGCCGGGCCACGAACAGGCCATCGGCGGTATCGACCGCCATGCCCACATGCATGCCCTTGTGCACCATGCGCATATTCTGTTCGTCGTCATACCAGGCATTCAGGCCGCGCTCTGCCCGGGCGCCGGCCCACAGCGAGCGCAACAGACGAACCGTGATGTCCTCGGCCGGACGCCAGGCATGGATGTCGGCATCGTCCATGATGGTCGTGGCGACCACGCGTTTGTGAGACTCGCTCATCGCGCGCGCCATGGTCCGCCGGGTGCCACGGATCGGCTCCCAATCACCCGAGGGCAGCTCGGCGGGTGCGGCTTCCGGCTTGCGCTCCGGGCGCGATTCCGGTTGTTCCTGACGCGGCTCCGGCGCGGCCTGTTTTTCTTCGCGCGGCGCTGGCGTGGCTTTGGTCATGCGCCGGGGGCCTTGTTCGACCGCCTTGCGCACATCGGCGGAAGTGACTACGCCGTCCAGGCCGGTTGGTTCGACTTCGGCCAGGTTGACTTTCAGCTTGCGCGCCAGCGCGCGCACCGCCGGTGTGACCTTAACGCCGCCGACATTGGAATGTGTGGGTTTGACGATCTCGTCGGAGGTGGTCACGTTGCCGACCACGGTGCCGGTATCGGCGCGTTCTTCTCCGGCCTGTCCGGCATCGTCCGGGGCCGGCTCACTTTTGGCTTCGGCTTTCGAGTCCCGAGTTCCGGGTCCCGAGTCCCGTTGTTGTTCCGTTTCGTCCTCTGCACCGGACTCTGCAGACCCTGCCTTGTCAGCGGAATCCTCACCGTTGTCGAAATCCACCAATGGCGCCCCGGTCTTGATCACATCGCCGGCCTGACCATGAAATTTCGCGACTTTGCCGGCAAACGGCGAGGGTACTTCGACCACGGCCTTGGCGGTTTCCATGGACACGATCGGATCATCGACCTTGACTTCGTCGCCTTCGGCCACCAGCCACTCAACGATTTCGGCGTCGGGCAGCCCTTCACCCAGGTCGGGCAGTTTGAACGTCTTCATTCGAACTCCAGCGTCTGTTGAACCGCATCGACAATGCGTTCGGTGCTCGGCATGTAACTCATTTCGCTGCGATAAAGCGGCATCACGGTATCGTAGCCGGTTACGCGCTTGACCGGCGCCTTGAGATGCCAGATGCCCTCGTCGGCCAGCCCGGCCGCGATCTCGGCGCCCACCCCACAGTGCCTGGGAGCTTCATGCGCGATCACGCACCGTCCGGTCTTTTCGACCGATTCGCGAATGGTCTCCATGTCGATCGGGGCGAGCGTGGCGACATCGATGACTTCGGCGCTGACGCCCGCCTGTTCCAGCTCGGCGGCGGCTTGCATGGTTTCCTTGATCATCGCGCCCCAGGTCACCAGCGTCACATCGGTGCCGTCGCGCAGGACGAAGCAGACATCCAGCGGCAATTCTTCGCCGTTGTCCTCGACTTCCTCGCGCTGCCAGCGGTAGATTCTCTTAGGTTCCAGGAAGACCACTGGGTCCGGGTCGCGAATCGCGGCCAGCAGCAATCCGTAGGCACGCGACGGCGAGGAAGGGATCACCGTGCGCACGCCGGGGAAATGCGCCCAGGTTGCCTCATTGCTGTCGGAGTGATGTTCCGGAGCATGGATTCCGCCGCCCCAGGGCGCGCGGAACACTGCCGGACAGCTCATCCGGCCGCGGGTTCGGTGACGCAGGCGCGCGGCATGGTTGACCACGTGATCGACCATCGGGTACATGAAGCCCTCGAACTGGGCTTCGACTACCGGCTTCATGCCCTGTGCGGCCATGCCGACACACATGCCGGCGATCATCACTTCAGCCAGCGGCGTGTCAATGATCCGGTCATCTCCGAATTTCTGCTGCAGCCCGGCGGTGGCGCGAAACACGCCGCCGTTGATCCCGACGTCCTCACCGAATACGACCACGGTCGGATCGATTTCCATTTCATGGGCCAGCGCCAGCGTGACCGCCTCTACCAGTGTGATCTCGGCCATCAGTGATGTCCTCCCTTGGCCGGAAAGCGGCGCGCGATTTCGCGCTGGGCTTCTAGGTGATGGGGCAGATGCTTAAACATGTAATCGAACATGGCATCGACCGGCTGCGGGTCGTTGCCGACCCGGTCGGTATATTCCTCGACCGCGGCCTGGACCCGCTCGGCGCATTCGGCCAGCAGTTCCTCTTCCCGGACCTGATCCCAGTAACCCTGGTCGACCAGATAGTTGCGCAGCCGCAGCAGTGGTTCTTTCTTCCATGCCGCGTCGACCTGCTCCTGGTCGCGATAGCGTCGGGCGTCATCGGCCGTAGTGTGGTCGGACAACCGGTACGTCATCATCTCGACGACCGAGCCGCCGCGGCCGTCGCGTGCCGCAGCGATCGCCTTGTCCATGGCCCAGCGCGCCGCGATCAGGTCGTTGCCGTCGACCTGAACCGAAGCCAGCCCGCCGGCAATGCCTTTCTGCGCCAGGGTTCTGGCCGTGTTCTGCTTCTCACGCGGCACCGAGATGGCCCACTGGTTGTTGACGACGACCAGCACCAGCGGCAGTTTCCAGGCACTGGCGGCATTGATTGCCTCGAGAAAATCTCCTTTGGAGGAGCCGCCGTCACCGACCACGCTGACCGCGACCCTCGGCTGACCATGCAGCTTGTAGGCCATTGCCGCGCCGGCCGCATGCAGGCACTGGGTGGCGATCGGCACGCACCAGGGGAAATCGTGCTTTGGTCCGGAGAAATCGTTTCCGCGCTCGTCTCCACCCCAGTACATCAGCACTTCCGACATTTTCACGCCGCGATAGAACTGGGCCGCGTATTCGCGATACATCGGAGCAAAGCAGTCTTCCTCGCGCATGGCCGAGCCGATTGCGACGTGCGCCGCCTCATGACCCAGGCAGGAGGCGTAAGTGCCGAGCTTGCCGGTGCGCTGCAGCGCCACGGCCTTCTTGTCGAAGACCCGGGTAAGCGTCATCAATCGATACAGGCTGGCCAGTTGCTTCAGGTCGCGCGCCAGCGCCGGAATCTGCACGCCCTCAACCAGCTTGCCTTCGGCATCGAGATACTGAAAGTAATCGACCTTGAACGAGGCGATCGTGGATACCATGAAAAACCTCTTGGATCTTTGCGTCCTCGCGAATCGAGGACTCGTTGTTGAATCTTTCCGGATCGCCTCGGGGCAAGCCGGCTGCGTCATGATAGGCCGGCGACTCCGGGCCAGTCGATGATTATAACGGCTTACACTGTCGTGGAGAAAGCGAGCCGGGAGCGAGCATGGGCGAATCTGACAACGATACTGCACGACCGCCAAACCGACGCGAGCTGGAAGCGGGAATCCGCACCGATCTGGGCAACGATCTGGATTACCAGGGCTATCTGGGGCTGGACCGGGTGCTGGACGCGCAACAGCCATTGAGCGATCCGCCCCATCACGACGAGTTGCTGTTCATCATTCAGCATCAGACTGCGGAACTTTGGTTCAAGTTGATCATTCACGAACTGTCGGCCGCGATCCGGCATCTGGAAGCGGACAATGCCTCGCCCTGCCTGAAAATCCTGGCCCGGGTCAAGATGATCCAGCAGCAGTTATTCAATCAGTGGGCGGTCCTGGAGACGCTCACGCCCAGCGAGTACATGGAGTTTCGTGACGTGCTGGGTTCGGCTTCCGGCTTCCAGTCTTTTCAGTATCGCTGTGTCGAATTTCTGCTCGGGAACAAGAATCGCGATCTGACCCGGCTTTTTGGCCACCAGTCCCAGGTCCAGCAAAAGCTGGTCGAAGTTCTGGAATCGCCGTCGATTTACGATGCGTTTCTGCGATACCTGGCGCGCCGGGATTTTGACGTGCCGCAACGATACGTGCACCGCGATTTCGCCCAACCGCATGAGTTTTCATCGGCGCTGGTCGACGTGCTGGTCGGAATTTATCGATACCCCGAGCAGTGCTGGGGCGAGTATGCGCTGTGCGAGCGCCTGGTCGACGTCGAGGAATCGTTCCAGCTTTGGCGCTACCGGCACCTGAAGTCGGTCGAGCGCATCATCGGACACAAGCCCGGTACCGGAGGTTCCAGCGGCACGAAATTCCTGGAAAAAGCGCTGGCGCTGCGTTTCTTTCCCGAGTTGATGGAGGTACGAACCCGGTTGTAGCCGGTTGCTGGCTTGGAGTATCGGGTGAAACCCTCTGCTTTGGGCTGGCTGGAGCCAGAGGAATGCCTGCAGGAATGGAATCCGTCCGCGATTCCATTCCCGGGATTCCATTCCTGACAAGAAAGGATTTTGACCGGGCGCGTTGCTGTGCAATAATGAAAACGTGCGGGCAAAAGCTTCCGCAACCAACGAACAACAACGGGGTACAATGTGATGAAAGCTGTCGTTTCAACTCTACGCTGCCTGTCGGTGGCTATTTTGCTGGTCGCCTTCGCAACCACGGCCCAGGCTCAAACGATCAACGTGCCAGGGCTATCCGAGGATGTCACGGTCTATACCGACGCCGACGGCATTCCGACGATTGCCGGCGAGACCGAGCGTGATGTGACTTTCGTTCAGGGCTATCTGCACGCCCGTGACCGGTTCTTTCAGATGGATTTCCTGCGTCGGGTTGCCTCCGGAACGCTGGCCGAACTGCTCGGACCGGCTGCGATTCCCAACGATGTCCAGTTGCGCACGCTGGGGCTGAGGCGCGCCGCATTCGCCTCCTGGACCGGTCTGACGCCCGAAGAGAAGGGCTGGGTCAAGGCCTATGCCGACGGGGTCAACTCCTGGTTGCGCCAGAATGACTTGCCGCCTGAATACGGCGCGCTGGAGCTGTCGGCGGCCGAGCCCTGGACGCCGGTCGATTCGCTGGCGCTCGGCAAGCTGCTTTCGTTTCAGCTCTCATTCGATACTGCAGCGGCGGATCTGACGGTTCAGTTCCTGACCTTTCAGGGTGTGGGTGATTTCGTCGGTTTCGACGGCGAGGCGCTGTTTTTCGAAGACATTATCCGGGTTGCTCCGGAAGACGATTCAGTCTCGATTCCGACCTGGTTCGAGGACGCCGGCATCATTCAGGTCCCGGCCGCGGGCGGCCAGGGCATTGAGAGTGAAAGCGGCAAGGTAGCGAGCTCCGCTTCTTCGTATGACATTCAGAACCTCGACCCGCTGGTCGTCGATAGCCTGCGCCGGCATGTTGATGCGTTGCGTGCCATTCCGGTGGTAGGCGATTCGATCTCACGCGCCGAGGAGCGTGCCGGCAGCAATTTCTTCGTCTTTTCCGGCGATCTGACCGACAGCGGTTACCCGATCATGGCCCATGACCCGCATCTGGGGCTGGACATGCCATCGACCTTTACCAAGGAAAATCTGGTCATCCGGGGCGAAGGTGTCGCGGTCAGCGGAGTTGCATTTGCCGGCACGCCGCTAGTGGTGCTGGGCTGCAATCTACGCATTTGCTGGGGCTCGACGGTCAATCCCAACGATGTCACCGACTATTTCCAGGAACAGTTCCTGGTCAACAATTTCGGATTGCCCACGCACACCCTGTTCCAGGGCCAGCCCGAGCCGCTGCAACTGGTGTTCCAGTCCTACTTCGTCAACAACATCGGCGATGGCGAGGCCGACAACATCAGCCGCGCCAATGTCGGCTTCGATGCCGGCGGCATCACCTTCATCGTGCCCAGGCGCAACAACGGTCCGATCGTGGCCCAGCCGACCGCGACTACCGGGGTGTCGATCCAGTACACCGGCTGGGGCCCGACCTTCGAGCTCTCGGCCTTTCGTGACTGGGCCCGGGCCAACAACCTTGCCGAATTCCAGGAGGGTTTGAAAGACTTCACTGTTGGCGGCCAGAACTTCGTCTATGCCGATGTCGATGGTAATATCGCCTATTTCACCTCCGGCACCGCGCCGCTTCGCGCCGACCTGCAGAACAACACCATCGCCGGCGCGCCACCGTTCCTGCTGCGTGACGGCACCGGCCAGGCCAACAACGAATGGCTGCCGGTCGATGGCGAGCCGGTCACCCGCGGCATCAATTTCGCCGCGCTGCCGCTGGAGGAAATGCCCCAGGTCGTCAATCCGGGAAGCGGGTTCATCCTGAACGCCAACAACGATCCGGCCGGGGTGACCCTGGACAACAACCCATTGAACCAGCTTCGTCCCGACGCCAACGGCATCTACTATCTCGGTTCGCGCTATGTCTCCCTGCGCATGGGCCGCATCCAGCGCGAAGTCGAGCGCATGGTCGCCTCGGGCGAGCCGATCACGGTCGACAAGGTCAAGGCGCTGCAGGCCAATAATCAGTTGCTGGATGCCGAGATTGTCGTCCCGTACCTGCTGGAAGCATTCGAAAACGCACTGGCCGAGGAGGCATGGCCGGGGATCGCGCAGTTCCTGCTCGATCCTCGCATCCCCGAAGCCATCGGTCGTCTCGCGGCGTGGGATTTCTCCACCCCCACCGGTATCCAGGAAGGCTTCGACCCGGGCGATAATCCTTTTGCACTGCCCGAGCCGTCTTCGGAGGAGGTCGCCAACAGTGTCGCGGCGACTATTTACGCGGCATTCCGTGGTCAGGCCATCCGCAACACCATCGACGCCACGCTGAGTGGAATCGGGCTGGAAGACAATCTGCCCACCGGGCGTGAAGCCAACCGCGCGTTCATGAACCTGTTGCAGAGCTTCGAGCAGCGTCAGGGCATAGGCGCTTCCGGGATCCCGTTTTTCAACGTGCCCGAAATCGAAGGGCTGCCGGCAACGGAAAGCCTGGTCGACCGGCGTGATTTCGTGCTGCTGGGCAGCCTGCAGACGGCGCTGGACCGGCTGGCCAGCGACGAGTTTGCGCCGGCGTTCGACAATTCAACCGACCTCAACGACTACCGCTGGGGCAAGCTGCACCGGATCGTGTTTTCGCATCCGCTGGGAAGCGTGCCGTTCAACATCCCGAATGGTTTCGGACTATCCGACCTGTCGCCCGAGCTGCCCGGCGTGGCGCGCGCCGGCGGATTTGATGTGGTCGATGCCTCCGGCCATAACGCGAGAGCCCAGAATCTCAACGATTTCATGTTCTCGTCCGGCCCCGCGCGGCGCACCGTGGCCCTGATGACACCGGATCGGCCGATCGTCGACGAGATCATCCCCGGCGGCCGCAGTGGTGTTTTCCTGAGCCCGTTCTACATCAATCAACTGTTCTTCTGGCTGGTCAACGAGTACCTGCCGCTCAATATCGGCGAGAACGATGCCGCGGCAACTTCGGTGCAGGTGCAGACTTTCACTACCCCCTGATCCGAAGCCCCGGTCCGGACTTTGCCGGGCCATGATCTGAAAATGCCCGCCTTGTGCGGGCATGTTTTGCCTAACGCTGACCGGAATTTTCAATCCGCTCCGAGGTATTGGCCCGAGTGTTGACGGAAGTCCGAGGGGATGGACCAATAAATCCGCTCCAGACGAAGCCCGACGCTCGCCAATGTCAATTACTGGAGTAACAAGCAATGAAAAGCGTGGAAAGACATTTAGCATTTAATCGGAGACCGGAGACCGGAACGTGAATCACCGCACCTGCCGTGCTTCTGCGAAAAAGTTATTGGGTTAGCCGCGTTCGCGGTATTCTTAACTTTTTCCTAACTACCTGTTCACTCGGCTACTGTGCGTTATTGCATCACATTCGATGATGGTACTCGCCAATGCTTTGAGCAGGACACACAGACATCGGTCGGCTTTAGAAGAGGTGATTCAACCGGCAGCTCACCTGGTTCGCCCGGGTTTGACGGTGGAGGTGATTTCGGCAGCGGCGATGATGGATTCGGTGGAGGTGGAGACGGAGGCGGTTTCACTGAAATCGCCCCCCTGGAGCACCAGAATGGCGACAATACTGAAGCGCATGCGGATTGCAGTTCACTTGTTGAAGTGAGGGTGGCGTATGCGACTCAGGAGGTCTCATTCAACCGATCTAAAACAATAACGGCTTTCAATCCTTCCGGGCGACCACTTCCAGCGGAGCCTTATATTCTGCGCTTCAGAAACGGGCAGCAACAGGCGTTCGTAGCAGGACCAATTGCTTCGTCCTTTGCCGGGGGTGAACCCATGCCAGGCTCTACCTGCCGCTGAAGAGGATGGACATGGACAAGACCAAACCTGTACGCTTCCCTCGGATTGCGCTAATTTTGGCTGCGGCTTTACTGGTCATGGCTGGTATGATTGCAATGAAAGTTCAGGACCGCGGCCCAGCAACAGGGGCTTCATTATCGGAAAGCGGCGACTCGACATCTGAGCAGCACGCCGTTGAAGAAGACAGTGCACGCCAGGTCTCGACCAATTCATCCAATAGCGCTGCCCGGGACCTGATTCCCGGGCAGTTGAAAGATGGCTGGGCAGATGACACGCCAATCCAGCGAGTATCCAGGCTATACCACGATGCCGAGACAGCCAGCGATGCCGCACAAGCAATAGAATTGGCCGAATCGGAGGAGTTGCCCGTTGCAAAGGACTGGCGGCTGGCATTGGAGACTTTTTGTATGGATGAAGTCCTTGAGCATATGCATACTTACGACAAGCCATGGATGGAGACCCGTGCGCGTGAATATTGCAGTGGTTTCATCAACACCAAACCTCTCAGCGAAATGGGTTTCGCTGAGAGAGATGAATTTTACACTAACACTCATGCGAAGCAATTTGAGCAGTCAGTGGTTGAAAATCTTGGTCAGCTCGATGTGTCGCAGCAGTCGGACTATTTGACATGGCTGGTGAAGAACGCCCGAGGGCCGGAAAGTGTTGACGCAATCATGCTTGTCTTGGGGCAATACATCAATGAATTGAGTGTCAGTCCATGGAACCCCCTGCAGGTAGAATCTTCATCCGGCTTTCGCCATTCATCGACGTATGAGAATGCCCAAGGGCTGGCTTTGCAGATGTACCGATGCTACAGATTCCGCTCTTGTGGCTATAAAAGTATCTATTTTATGCATCTATGCCTTGCAAGCTCAGAGTGTGAAGAATGGTGGACGATTGACGATTACTTTTATAATATGTCAACACCGCTGGAACTTCAGACCGCGCATCGTATCCTAGAAAAGCTTCAATAAAGAAATTCCTGATCAGGTAGGTGACTCAGCCACGCCGAGACAGCAAAACCACGGAACCGCAGATCACGAAGGTTCGTGCAGATTGTTGTTTTATTGCATTAAGAATATTGATCCACTGATGATCTTTCAGCATCCATCCGCATCGGTTTGCTTGCAACAAGCTGCTCGTGAACGAATGTGCTCGAATCAAGTTCAGTGGCACCAAAGCTCCCTTGAACCCTGACCTTTCCGCAGTGCCGATCGAGCCGGGGCTCGCCGGCAGGCAACGCCGCTCCGCGCCTGCCTCCGCAGCCGGCCCCTCCGGCCCATGGCTGAGGCATATACCTAATCAGGAAGAAATTGTACGTGGGTGAATGCAATGACGGCTGCCATGGCGATGAGAAGGAGTGTCACTTATGCACCCGCGGCAATCCAGGATGACGGGGGCAACGGCGGAGATACCGCAGGATCGGCATCCACGCCGCGAAGAAGGTTATTCTGGCACGGTCCCCATTTCCTCCTGGCCATCGCCGCGTGGACGCGGCTCCTACGGTGCAACCGCCCCGCGCGCAGGGGCGGCGTCCACGCCGCGATGGGGGCATGACGGTAATCATCGCCGGTATGGCAATTGTTCCTGATATCAGGATATAATGGCGGGCTACCCCGATGGGCTGGTCGCGGCCTGTCGGATTTATCCAACATTTGCAATGGACTTCCAATCATGAGCAAGACTTACGAAGTGCCGGCCGAGATTCGCGAGGACACGGGGAAAGGTGCGAGCCGCCGCCTGCGTCGCGCGAAAAAAGTACCGGCCATTGTCTACGGGGAAAATCGGGACCCGGTGTCGCTGACGCTGGAGCACGATTTTATTTTGCACGCAGCCGGCGAAGAGGCTTTTCACGCCTCGATTCTGGAACTCAAGGTCGAAGATGGCCGCAAACAGAAAGTCGTACTGCGCGATTTGCAGCGACATCCATTTAAGCCGACCATCATGCATGTGGATTTTCAGCGCATCAGTGACAAGCACGAATTGCGTATTGAAGTCCCGCTGCATTTTGTTAACGAGGAAATCAGTCCGGCCGGCAAGAAGAGCGGCGTGGTCATCTCCTACATGATCACGGGTGTCGAAATTTCAGCGCTGCCCAAGGATCTGCCGGAGTATATCGAGGTCGACTTGTCCGGTCTGGAGCCGGGTGGTCGAATTCTGATGAGTGAAATCAAGCTGCCCGAGGGCGTGACCATTCCGGTGCTTGAGCACGGCGAGGATTACGACGAGATCATCGTCAGCGCTGTTTTCGTGCGCGAGAGCCAGGGTACCGGTGCGATGGCTGCCGAAGCCGATGCAGCGCTGGCTGCGGGCGAAGAGCCGGAGATGGCCGAAGCCGAGGAAGCGGAAGAAGGCGAGGGTACGGAACAGGAGGGCGAAGACAGTCAATCGGCTTCCGACAAGGAAGACGGGGACGACGAGAAGTCGGATTGATCTGTTCCGATGCAGGATCTGTGGCTGCTTGCCGGCCTGGGAAACCCCGGGTCGAAGTACGAAAGAACCCGGCACAATGCCGGGTTCTGGTTTGTGGAACGGCTGGCGGCCCGCAACGGACTCGCGTTCCGGAATGAAAAAAAGCTCAAAAGTCGCGCCGTAAAAGGCCGGGTTGAAGGTGTCGAAGCGGTCTTGCTGGCTCCCGAGACTTTCATGAACGAATCTGGTCAGGCTTTGCGCGTGGCAGCCGATTTCTACCGTATTTCGCCGGAAAAGGTACTGGTGGCCTATGATGAACTGGATTTGCCTCCCGGCACGGCACGGCTAAAACAGGCCGGTGGCCACGGTGGCCACAATGGTCTTCGCAGCATCTTCAGCCATCTGGGCAGGCCGGATTTCTGGCGCCTGCGAATCGGCATCGGCCACCCCGGTCAGGCCCACCAGGTCACTCCCTGGGTGCTGGGCCGCGCCATTGCCGAGGATCAGCAGGCGATCGAGTCTGCGATCGACAAGTCCCTGGATGTCATGCCGGACTTCCTCGCCGGCCGCGCGGGTGAGGCAATGAAGGTATTGCATGCGAAAAGCCCCGACCAAGCGCCCGGGGATTCGTGACTCGTGACTCGGGCGCTGTGCTTCGTTTGAGTTCGTACTTCGTTGTTGATTTTGTCGCCACCGCTATGGAAATATCGATGAACCAACCCCGCCCGCGAGTTCCGAGTCCCAAGTCCCGAGTCCCGTTTCTACCCCGGAGTCCGACGTTTCCGATGGCTCAAGCCCGTCCGCAACCCCCATTACCCGAGGAATTCCGCTGATGGGTTTCAGATGCGGAATCGTCGGGCTGCCGAACGTCGGCAAGTCGACCCTGTTCAACTGTCTGACCCGGGCGGCGATTGCGGCCGAGAACTATCCGTTCTGCACCATCGAGCCTAATGTCGGCATCGTTCCGGTACCGGACCCGCGCCTGGATCAGCTTGCCGCGATCGTCAAGCCGGCCAAAATCGTGCCGACGACGATGCAGTTTGTCGATATCGCCGGTCTGGTGGCCGGGGCGTCGAAGGGCGAGGGGCTGGGCAACAAGTTTCTCGCCCATATCCGCGAGACCGATGCCATCGCGCATATCGTGCGCTGCTTCGAGGATGACGATGTCACCCATGTCGCGGGCCGGGTCGATCCGCTGTCCGATATCGAAGTCATCGAGACCGAGCTGACCCTGGCCGACCTGGATGCGGCCGAGCGCGCGCTGGACAGAGTTTCGCGCCAGGCCGGGTCCGGCGACAAGGACGCCAAGCGGCTTGCAGCGCTGCTGGAAACTGTTGTCGAGCATCTGGGCGAGGGACGGCCGCTGCGCTCGCTGGAGCTGGAGCCGGACGATCGTGCAACGTTGAAGGACTGGCAGTTCATTACTGCCAAGCCGGTGTTGTATGTCGCCAATATCG
>CAYVPB010000005.1:0-92737 GCA_964453565.1 uncultured Halomonas sp. | reverse complement strand
CCAAGCCGATCCCGGTGCCGCTTTTGCCGATCCCGGTGCCGCTTTTGCCGATCCCAGTGCCACTTTTTCCAATCCCGGTTCCACTCTTGCCAATTCCAGTTCCAGATTTTCCAATTGCTGCTTTCATCATGATTCTCCTGTTTCCAAAGTTGACTACGCTACGGTTTCTATTTCTTCGGCTTCGCGTTGATCGTCACTGGAAAAATCTTCCCAGTAGTACCAACCGACGCCTACAGAACACTCAACGGTTTCTGAAGGTTGCTTCTCTTCTGCCTCAAGGAAGGTTTCAACCTGATCGATATGTCCTTCAACCAGGCCTCTGATCTCGGTTCGAATCGCATCGATTCTCTCTCGCGGAATGCGCATGGACCACCTGTCCTGCTGCAACCATCTCGACTGCGATCTATCGACATGACTTGTATTGTGATTCACCGCCTTCCCAAGACGATTGATCGCAAAACTGCCGGCTTCAATTGCAGACTGCTCCGACGAAGGCACAAGAATGAAATATGGGTTGATCATTCGAACATATGTCTCCGAATCATCCAGCTCGACATTGCCGCTGTCCAGCAGACGATCCAGAGCGGTCTGCGGTGTCACGGCTCGGCCGGCCGCTCGACTGACAAGCCGCTGAAATGTCCCCTGAGGTCCATAAATCAGAAGCTCGGCCGGCGCGTTCTTTTCGGCATCGAAAAAGTCCGGGTCCGTCATCCACGCCTCGAGGATGGCAGCTTCGGAACAGAGCTCCGCAGGCGTGTACTCGTGGCCATTCATCTGCTCGAACGTCTGAATTGCGCGGCCGTCCATACCGCAGATCAGCGCCAGAGCGGACCTTGTGACCCTTCGATCAGGGTTCTGATTATGAAGATACGTGCGCGCTTCATCTACGTAGATCTCGCGCACAAGATCCACCAGTGCGCTGCATGAAATTCGGCCTACGGCAAACCTGACTACCGGTCGAATCATCCTCGTCATCGCCTCCATCAACCAGCCGGCATCAACTCCTTTGCCCCTGTCTATCGCAACCTGACCCATATCAAATCTCCATCAGCTCAGGCTTGTGAAAGAAAAAACCCTGAGCAAATCCAACCCCAATGGCTTTCAATACGTGAATTTCTTCGACGCATTCAACGCCCTCCGCGACGACTTCGGCACCAATTCCCGACCCCAGCTTGGCAATACTTTCGACGATGGCGCGCTTGTAGCGATCCTGGTGCAGCAACCCGACAACGGATGTATCGATCTTGAGAATATCGACGATTCCGGCGGCGCACAGATCAAAACAGTTGATCCAGGTCCCGAAATCATCCAGGCAGATCACCGTCCCCCGATGCCGCAGCATCCGGGCATTGGAGATCAGACTGGCCCGATCCGGGCACTCACCGAATTCGATCAGTTCCAGGCAAAGAGAGTGGCCCAGAGGGCCGAGTCGATGCTGAACTTCCATCACCGAATTGCAGAACCAGTTACGCGTCAATGACTCCGGATGAACATTGATACTCACCCGGGTCGGTTCATGCTGCTGAATCAGCCACTGGAATACCCGATGCAGAACCTCCGAATCAGTACGTTCGGGCGGCCTGTGGCTGTAAAGATGATCAATGTATGCGCCGGGAGAACCTGAAAATACGGGCGCATGGGGGCGAATCAGCACCTCGTACCATGGTCGGTCCACTCCGAACTCGATACCTTGACTGACATTCAGGGCGGAAATGCGCTGCAAGGCAAAGGAACAATGATCCGCGCCCGCACACAATGGCGCTGCCTGGATCGTCTGAGCTCTCATTTTAATTCCTCATGTTCGGCATTTGCCATTTTTGGCAATTGACTATACCGGCATCAGAAACCGAATGCAACCCCTTTTTCTGGCTTTTTTTGCAGCCCCACGCGGCTTACAAGGCACAATTCAGATGTGGGCCAGGTCAAGAAACCGGCCCTGCCCCGTTATGCAAAATACGAAGAGAGACCGGAAGCCCCGCATGAACGACAAGAAACCGATTCTGCTCATCGCGCTGACCTGCCTGCTGGCATCCTGTCAACCGCCCAATCAGGGCGATGAGAGTGTCTATCGCCACGCGCTGGACGGCGTGCCCGGTAGCCTGGATCCCGCTCATGCGGCCGACATTTATTCCGGCACGCTGGTCGTCAGCATCTTTGACACGCTATATCGGTACAAATATCTGGCCCGTCCCTACGAAATCGCTCCAGCCTTGGCCCGCGACTTTCCGGACGTCTCCGACGACGGCCTGGTCTGGACCATCCACTTGCGCGAAAATGCACGCTTTGCCGACGATCCGGCATTCGAAAACGGAGTGGGCCGGCACGTGACCGCCCAAGACGTGGTCTACTCGCTACGCCGGCACTTCGACCCCGCAACCCGCTCGCGCGCAAACTGGCTTTGGCGTGATCGCATTGCCGGACTGGATGAGTGGGGCCGGGCCGGAGCAGATCCGTCTCACGAAATTTCCGGACTCAAGGCTCTGAACGAGACCACTTTGAAGATCGAATTGACCAGACCTTACCCGCAGTTGATCGATACTCTCGCGCAGCCGCCAGCCGCGGTGGTACCCGCTGAAGCGGTTAGCGCATACGGTCGGGAATTTGGTATTCGTCCGGTTGGTTCAGGCCCGTTCCGGCTGATCCGGCTGGACCAGACCATGGCAGTCCTGGAGCCCAACCCGCATTTCGACCGGGGTGTCCTGGATCTGGCGGCGGAAGGTTATGTTGCCGGGCAGCACGGCGGTTACGGGCTCGAACGCCTGGACGGCAAGCGCTATCCGTTTCTTGATCGACTCGAAATCCATTTCCTCACCGAACCCACCGCGCGCTGGTCCAGCTTTATTGTGCAAGGGGAAGTCGATAACGTCATGGTGCCGCCAGAGCAGGCCGATCGTGTACTTGCATCGAGATCCCCCGCCCGTTTCGAGGCCGGGCTCGAAGATCTCTATCACGGCCTGATCCGGCCCGAGGCGGGATTCGTGTTCCTCGGCTTCAACATGGCCAATGCCCGGATCGGCCATCATCCCGAGCCGGAACAGGAACGGCGCAATCGCGCCCTGCGCTGCGCGATGCGCGACGGGTTCGACTGGAAAACCCGCAACGCGAGCTTCTACGACGGTCTCGGTCTGGTATTCCCGGGCGTGATTCCACCGATAATGCCGGAATTCGATTCGAGCATCGACCAAGACAGCGTTGAGTTCGATCCCGAAAACGCGCGCCGGCGAATGGCTCGCCATGGTTGGGATCCGGAACAACTTCCCGAGCTGGTGTACGGTCTGGAAGGCAGCGTGCACCAGCGCCAGATGTTCGAACAGTTTCGGGCTTGGATGATCGATATCGGGTTTCCCCGGGATCACTTGAAGCAACGCAACTTCGGCAGCTTCAGTGAGATGATTCAGGCCGTCGGCAACCGCCAACTGGATATATTCCTGCTGAGCTGGAATCTTGCCTATCCCGACGCACAGTACAGTCTGCAGTTGTTTTATGGTCCCAATGCAGCTCCGGGCGCCAACAGCTTCAATTACGACAATCCGGCCTTCGACCTCCTTTACGAGCAGGCAACCGTATTGCCGCCGGGACCTCAACGCAACAGGCTGTATCAGCGAATGAACCGGATGATCATCGACGATTGTGTTGTGATCGGATCGCTCTCCCGGACCCGCATCCACTTGTGGAAAAAACGGGTCCGGATGGTGCCCGATCATGAAATCGCCGGCGCCTACTTCATGCATTTCGTGGCGGTGGAAGATTGATCAACCGCAACGCGTCGCGTCTGGTCCTGCGCCGTCTCGCCGGCGCCTTGCCGCTGCTGTTCGGTGTCACGCTGCTGAGTTTCATGATGACGGTGTATTTCGGTCCGGACAAGTCCTGGGAACTCGCGGGCCGCAATCCCACGCCTGCCGAGCTCGAACAGATCCGCGAGCAACTGGGATACGACCGGCCGTTTGTGGTCCGCTATGCCGATTTTGTCATGCACATGATCAGACTGGATTTCGGCTATTCCGAAACGACCGGGGAACGCGTCGACCGAATGCTCACTCGAACCCTGCCTGTTTCGCTGATGCTGCTGCTGCCCGGCTTCGTGCTCGGCACCCTGCTGGCATTGGCGCTGGCGATGCTGGCGGCCTGGTATCGGGGCCGCTGGCTGGACCGGCTGGTGACCGGTTTCTCCGTTTTCGGCATGAGCCTTTCCTTTGTGGTCGTCATCATTGCCTTTCAGGCCATATTCTGCGTCTGGCTGGGCTGGTTTCCGGTCAGGGGCTGGGTGGTTGAAAGCCCGGCTGATTATTTCCTTCATGCCACAGTGCCAACCCTGGCGACGATTTTTGTCGGTCTTGGATACAACACCCGTTTCTTTCGCACGGTGCTGGTCAACGAGCTGTGCTCCGGACATGTTCTGGTCGCTCGTGCCTACGGAGTCGGCCCGTTTCGATTGATGACCACGCATGTCCTGGGCAACAGCATGCTGCCGATCATGACCCGGATCATTTATTCAGTGCCGTTCATCATCATCTCCGGCAGCCTGTTGATCGAGAGCCATTTTTCCATCCCCGGCGTCGGTCGAATCACCTATGAAGCCATCCTCTCGGGTGATCAGCCAATCCTGATGGCGGTCGTTACCCTGAGCAGCGTTCTGTTCGTGATCGCGGCAACCCTGGGCGACCTGCTGAGCCGGACTGCCGATCCAAGGTTGGCACTGCGATGAATGTTCCGGCACCGGCATCGACTTCTTCTTCGGCTTCGCTTCCGGCGGGATCGCTGCCGTTGGCGGTGTTGTCCGGTTACCTGATTGCTGCCTTCGGTGTCTGGCTAGGATTGTGGGCGACAGAGTGGTCGGCCATCGACGGTGAAATGTGGCAAGCACCCTCGACGGAACATTGGCTGGGAACCAACCGTCTCGGTCAGGATATCCACTCGCGTGCCATTGCGGCAACCGCAACTGCATTCGAGATCGGCCTGACCGTTGCACTCGGCAGCACCCTGCTGGGGATTGTGATCGGAGCCATGGCCGGTTTCTTTGCGCACCGCTGGATCGACGAAGTCATGCTCTGGCTGACCGGCACGATGGACGCGATTCCCTTCTATCTGTTCGTTGCCGCCATGGCCTTTGTGCTCCGGGATCACCCGTGGGCCATTCAACTGGCCATGATCGTGACTTTCTGGACCATTACCGCAAGAATCGTGCGCGCCGAAACACAGCGCATCCGCGGCCTGCCGTTCATCGAGGCGGCGCGCGCCTCCGGATTACCGCAATGGCGCATCATCACGCGCCACGTTTTCCCACATCTGAGCCATATCGCTCTGGTACAGGCCACTCTGGTCTTCGTTGCCGCGGTCAAGGCCGAAGTGATCCTGAGTTTCCTCGGGATCGGCGTTCATGACAAAATCAGTTGGGGCATCATGATTGCCGAAGGCGGTCAGGATATTCTGGCCGGTCATTACATGAATTTCGTTACGGCATCGATTGCGCTTTTCGGCCTGATCATGTCGATCAATCTGCTAGCCGACGGCATGCAGGATTGGCTGGACCCCAGGACGCGACAAGTTCAGCGCCAGGTTCAGCAACAAGCCCACGCCCATCGCAATGCGTGACTCGCTGCTCCAGATCGAAGATCTGTGCGTGCGAGCATACGCGCGCAACGGCAGCGATTCGATCCGCATCATTGACGGACTGTCTCTTGAAATACGGCCACGATCGAGAATGGCACTGGTGGGTGAATCCGGTTGCGGCAAGTCCTCACTCGGACTGGCCATTCTCGGTTTGCTGCCATGGATCGGCATGCATATCGAGTGCGGTTCAATCCGGCTGCAGGGTTACGAGATTGCAACGACCCCGGAAGCCGGGCTGCGACGTCTGCGTGGGCGGACCGTGGCCTGGGTTCCCCAAAACCCGATGCAGGCCCTCAACCCTGTGCAGACTCTGGCAAAGCAATTGAGCGCAACGCTCATGCGCAGTCGTCAGATCAGCCTTCGGAAAGCGCGCACCGAATTGATGGAGATGCTTGAGCATCTGGAAATCGCCCATCCCGATCGCATCCTGAGACATTACCCGCATCAAATGTCCGGCGGAATGTGTCAGCGCATGATGATTGCGCTGGCACTGGCTTGCAGGCCGCGACTTCTGATCAGCGACGAACCCACCAGCGCACTGGATGCAGCCACCCGGATTCGGGTGCTGAATCAGATCACGAAAGCCTGTGACAACAGCAACACGGCACTATTGTTGATCACGCATGATTTCGGCATCGTTGCCGGTAGCAGCCAGGATGTGGCCGTAATGTATTGCGGCCAGATCGTGGAACGGGCTCCGGTCGAACAATTGTTCGGTCGACCGCGCCATCCCTACACCGCCGGCTTGCTGGCGGCAATTCCCGCACGACATCCGGTTTCGGGAACCCTCGATGATATTCCCGGCACTCCCCCGACACCCGGTCGCTGGCCCACCGGATGTCGCTTCGAACCACGCTGTTTCAACCGTCAGGCATCATGCCGGACTGCTTGTCTGAAACCAGTAGTGAAACCGGATCGGGAATACAGATGCCACTTCCCCCTGAATGAATGATCCGCAATGCTTGCACACTATTATACAGACATCATGCAATACACTTCTCATGACGCAGACGCAAATTCCAGTAAGATATTTGGTGTGCTGAAATCAATGATTGTATTGTTCGCGCTGATGCTGGTCCCCGGCCATTCTGGCGCGCATGACGGGAACCTGAGCAAATCGGGCAGCTTGCCTGAGGAATCAGGACTTCAACCATTTTATCTGCGCTTTATCTCAGGGAGCATATCTGCGGGGCTTGAGGATGTTCATGTGCATGGCGGCAGCGTCATCGACCGTTTCCACCGCATCAACACCATCGCCGCTCTTCTGCCATCGACGGCAATCGAGAAGATCTCATCAAGACCCGGCGTTGTCGGTATCGAGCCCATTCCGACTTATCGCATCATGAGCCAGGTCATACCATGGAACGTGGATCAGCTCCAGGCAAATGCAAGCTGGCAGCCACTGAATTTTGAGGACCCGGACCGTCCGTTGCCCACAATCTGCATCATCGACAGCGGGCTGTTCGCCGCTCATGACGACTTTCAGGGAGTCATGATCGAAGGCATCTCCCAGATCGAAGGGGAAGACTGGTTCGAAGACGGAAATGGCCATGGCACTCATGTCGCCGGCACCATCGCGGCGGTCGGCAATGATGTCGGCGTGGTCGGAGTGCTTCCGGACGCAGTTCGACTGTTCGTTGTCAAGGCATTCAGCAATGAGGGCCAGTGGGTGTTAGGACAATCGAACCTGATTTCCGCCACCAGCGCCTGCCGCGACGCAGGAGCTAATGTTATCAACATGAGTCTCGGCAGCGATGAAGCATCCGAAGCCGAACAGGCACATTTTCGGGATCTGTATGAGAACGACAATATCTTAATCATTGCCGCGGCCGGCAACAATGGCCAGCCTGATCGCAGTTATCCAGCGTCCTACACCTCCGTGATTTCGGTCGCGGCACTCGACCAGAACATGCGTGCGGCATCGTTTAGCCAATACCCGGAAACCGAATTGGATCCGGCCGATCAGCCTGCCGACATGAGTTGGGATGTCGTGGAAACTGCCGCTGGCGGCGTCGGGGTTTTGTCCACTCTGCCGGCGCCTTCGCGCACGGTACCGCGTTTTCAGGTAATCAGCGATCAGGTGATCGATGGCGCCCATATCCGTCAATCGGCGCTGGGCGAAGTCTCCGCCTTGTTGGCCGACGGAGGACTTTGCCAGAGTGGCAGCGGCAACGCCAACTGGTCTGGGACAATCGTGCTGTGCGAACGCGGTGAAGTCACTTTTGCGGAGAAAGTCAATGAGGTAAAGGCTTCCGGCGGTATCGCCGCCGTGATTTACAACCATGAGGTTCCCGGCGGTTTCAGCGGATCCTGCGCTGGCACATGCGATCAGCCTTCAATCCCGGCCATTGGCATCAGCCGCGAACAAGGCCTGGACTTGCTGACTGACAATACCGGTCAAGCGGTAAACGTGGTGGCTGATGCCGGCAGCAATTGTACCGACTGTACTGGTGGATACGGCGGGCTCAGCGGAACTTCGATGGCGGCACCCGCGGTGGCCGCGAGCGCAGCGTTGATGTGGCAGGCATGCGGTGGTCCGGATCAAGTCGAAAATTGGAAAATCCGTCAATTTTTACGGGCAACAGCAACAGACTTGTCCGGTACGAGAACGAACTCATTCGAATATGGCGAGGGATACGATCCGGTCACCGGATGGGGCATTCCGCAACTGTTCAATGCCTTGCTGCAGCCGGCAACTGAGTTGTTGCATTTATGTCCTGAGCATCCGGGGGCAACGACGCCGTTGTTCTCGGACGGATTTGAATCCGCGGGCATGACCATCACTCTGAGCTACGAGTAAGAAAAAAGGCGGCACCGGGCAGAGAGAGACCCGTGTGCCGCCTGAAAGCCCCTGAAGCCGAAGCTCCAGGGTCACCCCACCAACAATTGACAGAAATCTTAGTTGAGGATGTTTTTCAGGACAACGGGAAATCGTCCCGAAAACCAGTAGGAAAAGCGGAAAACTTTTGTCAGAAAATTCTGACTCTTTGTAAGAAAATTCCTACACGGGATCAGTTCTGATCCAGCAGAGCACGAAAATGCTCAGGTTCGAATCCGCGCCGATACAGCGCCTGAGAGCGCCGCACGCGCTCGCGGAATTCTTCGGGCGCACCTTCACCGTACTTGTGTCTGTAGAACTGCCTTGCCTGTTCACGGAAGTCGATCTCCAGCGACTCCATGGCCTGCTCGGTCAATCCGGTATCGATTCCACGCGCCTTCAATTCGGCCCGAATCCGGCGCGGCCCATAGCTGCGCCCGGCACGCTGGCGGGCAAATGCTTCGGCAAATCGCCGATCCGATTGGAGACCGGCTTCGGCCAGCTCGGTCAGGACGGGATCAACTGTTCCGGCATCCCAGCCACGCTGCGCGAGTTTGGCGGCCAGCTCAACCACCGAATGCTCACGCCGCGCCAGCAATCGCAGCGCCGCTTCCCTTGCCGCCTCGAAATCGTCGCCGGATTCGCCTTTGGTCAAAACGGGCTCAACCGGCAGCCTGCTCGGTCGTCTTTTCATCCGGGACGGCGGACTCGGGCTTCGGCATCAGCTTCTCACGAACCTTGCGTTCAATCTCATCGGCCATTTCAGGATTATCCTTGAGGAACTGACGCACATTGTCCTTGCCCTGGCCGATGCGATCATCGCCATAGCTGTACCAGGCTCCGGACTTGTTGATGATTTTGTGCTCCACGCCAAGATCGATCAGCTCACCATGGCGAGATATGCCCTCGCCATATAGAATTTCGAACACGGCCTGACGAAACGGTGGTGCCATCTTGTTCTTGACCACCTTGACCCGGGTCTCATTGCCGATGACCTCATCACCGCGCTTGAGCGCGCCAATTCGCCGGATATCCAGCCGCACGGAGCAGTAGAACTTCAGCGCATTTCCACCGGTCGTGGTCTCGGGAGAACCGAACATCACACCGATCTTCATCCGGATCTGGTTGATGAAGATGACCATGCAGTTGGTCCGCTTGATGTTGCCGGTCAGCTTTCTCAGCGCCTGACTCATCAGGCGCGCCTGCAGGCCAACATGTGAATCACCCATTTCGCCCTCGATTTCGGCCTTGGGAGTGAGCGCCGCGACCGAGTCGACCACAACGATGTCGACTGCACCGGAGCGCACCAGCATGTCGGTGATCTCCAGCGCCTGCTCGCCGGTATCGGGCTG
The DNA here is from genome assembly GCA_964453565.1 of uncultured Halomonas sp. GTDB lineage: Bacteria > Pseudomonadota > Gammaproteobacteria > Xanthomonadales > Wenzhouxiangellaceae. The sequence continues at coordinate 82,957 of CAYVPB010000005.1, read as the reverse complement.
CGACACCAGCAGGTCGTCGACATTGACACCCAGTTTCTCGGCATAGGAAGGATCCAGCGCGTGCTCGGCATCGACGAACGCTGCCGTACCTCCGGCTTTCTGTGCCTCGGCCACGGCGTGCAGGGTCAGGGTGGTCTTGCCCGAGGATTCCGGGCCGTAGATCTCGATGACCCTGCCGCGCGGCAGGCCACCGATGCCCAGAGCCAGATCAAGCCCGATCGAGCCGGTCGAGACCACCGGCACATCGCGCGGACCGGTATCGTCGCCCATGCGCATGATCGCGCCCTTGCCATACTGCTTTTCGATCTGGCTCAAGGCCGCCGAAAGTGCTCTTTTTCTGTTCTCGTCCACGTCAATTCCTCTCCGCCGATATGGCTGTTTGTGTTCAGTCTCGATTATGTCACAGCACCCGTTCCGGCCAACCGCATAACAGGAATTCGGGCAAATTTCCTACCGCGATTCGTCCGTTTTTCCTACACCAGACCCATTCCAGATCAGTCGGCAAAGCATGTTTGAACCGCAAATGGACGCGACTGAACGCAAATAAAGAAGTGGGAAAGATCAACCAAATGGTGGATCCGAGGTATCGATAACGCTCCGGTTTTTCTTCAATTCGCGTGCACTCGCGTTCATTTGCGGTTTCTATTAAAAAACCCTTCTAACAGTCACAAAGTTTCTTGGCTGAGTTTAGTAGCCAATCAGCTCATATCATCTGATTGTAGCGACCAGGTTCTCAAAACCTGATAAGGCTGACCTGGAATCGATTCAATCAGTGAAAACTCGCGCACCATCCAGCTCATCGGCTGAATTTCGGGCAATTCGGGGCGCCCGCGCATCTGCCGGAACAGCGTGACATGCGGCGCCCAGGGTCGCGGATCCGGTTCGACGCCGGCCTCTTGCACCGCAGCCGACAGGGTGTACACCAACCGCCGGCCCTGCTCTACCGCAGGACCGCCCATCCAGACCACACCGGCGCGCGCGAACCAGCCGACCCGGTCCAGCGTCAGATTGAAAGGCGGTGAGTCCAGCCCAGCCGCTTGACGCATAAGCTCCGGCAACACTGCTTGCGGCTGATCGCCGAGAAACAGCAAGGTCAGATGCAGGTTGTGCTTCGCCACCCGACGGCGCGCGATCTCCCCCAGGGCCTGCTGCCGCTGGACGATACCCGCGCGCAGCCGATCATCGGGCCACAGGGCGAAAAACAGTCGTCTGGTCGCACTCAAGCTCGAACTCAAAGCCGATCTAGCAGACCTTGCAGCGCATGGGCCACGGTCTGACGACGAATCTCATCGCGACCGCCGTAAAACAGGCAGGTTTCGGTCTCAGGTTCGTCCACTGGCCCTACCCATCCGAAACAGACCGTACCGACCGGCTTATCCGGTGTTCCTCCATCCGGGCCGGCAATCCCGCTCACGGAAACGGCCCAGTCGGCATGGCCGGCCTCACGCGCGCCCCGGGCCATTTCCGCGGCCACGATTTCGCTGACTGCACCAAACTGTTGCAGGCTGGCCGCGCTGACGCGCAGTTGCTGGTGCTTTGCTCGATTGGAATAGGTCACCAGTCCGCACTCGAACCAGGCCGAACTGCCGGGCAGATCGGTGCAGACCTTGGCAATCCAGCCGCCGGTGCAGGATTCGGCCGTCGCCAGCTTCCGCCCCCCCGCCTTGAGCCGGACAGCAAGAGCCATCGCCAGGTTGGTCAACTCGCTATCTTCCAGAGTGCGATTCATGTCGGTATGATGACGCAGCCTGATCAACGCTGCATCGTTTCGTGCCGGCAATACTTCTGATTGTATTAACAACATCACCGGAACAAGGCTCCTTCAATCATGATTCGACGAAGCTTCCAGATCACGCTGCCGAACTGGTGTGTCGAAATGGCTGCTTCATTGCCCGATGCCCTGCCCGACGTGAAGGATCGCATGGCGCTGGCCATAGAACTTTCGCGACTGAATGTCGAGCATGCGACCGGTGGGCCCTTCGGCGCCGTGGTTGCCGGAATCGACGACGGAAAGATCATCGCCCTTGGCGTCAACCGGGTAGAGCCCGAAAACTGCTCAAGCGCGCATGCCGAAATCGTCGCACTGAGCCTGGCCCAGCAACGCCTCGGGACGTGGAATCTGGCTGAATATCAAGCACTGGAACTTCTAACCTCGTGTGAACCCTGTGCCATGTGCCTGGGCGCCATCCCCTGGTCAGGCGTACGCCGCGTGGTATGCGGCGCCACCAAGCTCGATGCCGAACAAACCGGCTTCGACGAGGGCACACGCGACCCGGCCTGGCGCGATGCATTGAGCCGCCGCGGCATAGAACTGCAAACCGGACTGCTGCAGTCTCGAGCGGCTGAGATCCTGCAGCGCTACCGAAACAGCGGCGCGCCCATTTACAATCCGTGAACACTGCTGAGCCGATACTGCAGGCCTTTCATGCAATACCGCAACCTTGATTCCGGTCGAACTGGGCAACGTCGTGGTAAAAGGAGTGCGAATGAACGGCAAGCATCTACTGTACGCGGCCCTGCTGGCTGCACTGAATCCGCTGTTGGTAGCTGTTCCAGGCCTTGCAGCTGACGAGGACCATCGTTTTCATGTCGGCGAAATCGAGCTTGCCGTGTATATGAACGACCGTCCACTGAGTCTGCTGGAGCAACATCCGTGGGCGCACTGGCTCCGGACCAGTCTGGCCGCAACCAAGACTGTAACCGGCGGATTTCCCCAGGATCGAATAGTGATCGATCTGCAGCCCCGCTCGCATAGCGGCCAGGCCGTCACCTTCGGTCAGGTCAGACGATCGCAGCCTCCGCGAATTCGCTTCTACGTCTCACCGGATGCGCATCTGGATGATCTCAACGCCGACTGGCGAGGCTACCACGAATTCGCCCATCTACTGATCCCCTTTCCCGGCAACGACGACATCTGGTTCACCGAAGGATTTGCTTCCTACTACCAGTACATCCTGCAATCGCGTGCCGGGGTCATTTCTCCCGAGCACGCCTGGCATCAGTTGCACGGCGGCTTCGAACGCGGGCTCCGCGATCCCAATGGCAGCGGTCGCTCGTTGTCGTCACTGAGCCCGAACATGTGGCGCGAGCGCGCCTTCCGCCGAGTCTATTGGACCGGCGCGGCGTTTTTCCTGCGAGTCGATGCCCGGTTACAGCATGCAAGCGATGGCCGCCATTCGCTGGACTCAGCGATTGCGGCACTGCATGAATGCTGCATCCATGATCGCCGGCGCTGGAACGCCCGCAGGCTGGTCAGGATGTTGGGAGAACTGTCGATTCCGGAAATCTGGGAGCAGGAGTATCGACGCACCCTGCATGCCCCGGCGGTTCCGGATTTCGAGTCGGCCTATCGGCTGTTGGGCATAGCGGCACCGGGGCAGAAGTTGCGTTTCAGCGACGACCCGCGGCAGGCCCGGCTGCGCAACCGGATTGCCGGACACCGGAGCGAAACGGACGACCAGACGCTCGCCAACCTGCACAAGCTCTCCGGTCAGCCCGGATCCGGATAGTCAATGTCGGTGATCAACAGTCTCCGTGTGGCTCCGGGAACCGCGACTTCGACCTCGTCCTCCGGCGCCTTGCCCAGCAGTCCGCGGGCCAGCGGAGAATCCACCGAAATCCAGCCTGATTCAGCGTCAATCTCATCGGTGCCGACAATCCGATAGCGAAATTCCCGGCCCGATTGCTCCTCGACGGTCACCCAGGCTCCGAAAAAAACCCGTTTGGGGTCATCCGGCCGCCCCGCCACGGGCTTGACCTCGTCAATACGCCGGCTCAGATAGCGAATGCGGCGGTCCATCTCGCGCAACTGTTTCTTGCGATAGATGTACTCGGCGTTCTCCGAACGGTCGCCCTCGGCCGCGGCGGCGGAGAGTGCGGCCACCACCTCACGCCGGTCAATCCACAACTGCTTGAGCTCGGCGTTCAGCCTGGCCAGACCATCGACGGTGATATAGGGGCTGGATTTCGGTTGTGGCGGGCGCCAGCGGCTCATCCGGTTGCCTCCGATCCAAGGCCGTGAAGGGTACCCGATCCCGCGCAGTGGCTGTCGTGCCGCAAAATCCATTGCGAGCTGTTGCCCGGCCGGTGCGTCTAACTGCCGAGATGCGTAGTTTCGACATACGGCAAACCCTCAGCCCTGCTTGAGCACGATCAACCGGTACTGCGACCATCATCGACCCGATACAATCCGGACCATGCGCGTCGTCGCCCACACCTGCTCCAATACCGAAATCATCTGCGCGCTGGGGCGTTCCGGGTGGTTGGTAGGCGTGGATGACCATTCGGATCACCCGGCCGATGTGGTCGCGGGTCTGCCGCGTATTGGACCCGATCTGGACATCAACATCGAACGCGTCCTGGAACTGAAGCCCGATCTGGTCATCACGTCGTTGACGGTGCCCGGTCACGAACGCTGTGTCGAGCGCATCCGCGATGCCGGCCTGCCGCATCTGGTCACGCGTCCGCACAGCCTGGCCGATGTCGCCGCCGACATCGAGCGGATCGGGGAGGTGCTGGATGAGCGCGATCAAGCGCGGCGACTGGCCGGCCGGTTCCGCGCCGCGCTCCAGCGACCGCGCCCGCCCGAATCGGTGCCGGTCCTCATCGAATGGTGGCCCAAACCGGTGATCGTGCCGGGCCACAGGTCCTGGGTCAACGAGATGCTTCTACTGGCCGGCGGCATCAACCCGTTTGCCGACCGCGATGCCGAAAGCTGTGAAATCTCGCCCGAACAAGCCCGAATGGCCGCACCCGAGGCCATCGTGATGAGCTGGTGCGGCGTCGATGAAGCCAAGTACCGGCGCCATGTGGTGGCCCGGCGCGAGGGCTGGGAAAGCGTGCCGGCGATCCGCAACCAGCGCATCCATGCCATCAGTGAAGCCTGGCTGGGCCGCCCGGGACCCCGCTTGCTGGAGGGCATCGATCGTTTGGCCGAGGTTATCCAGGGCTGTCGCTCTGGCAAATTCAACCAGGACCACGCAAGAAGCAGGCCACCAGCACCCGCGCGCCCGGCGAACGACTGATGCGCTCCGTCCCAGCGTAAAATACCGCTGATGCGGCCACAAGCGAAAAAAATGGGCCCGGCGGTAGGCCTGGTCAGCCTCGGCTGCCCCAAGGCACTGGTCGACTCGGAGCAGATCGTCAACGGCCTGAAACAACGAGGCTATCGGCTGGTCGACGACCATGCCCTGGCCGACCTGGTCGTAGTCAACACCTGCGGCTTTATCGATGCGGCCAAGGCCGAATCGCTGGAAGCCATCGGCGAGGCGCTGGACGTCAATGGCAAGGTGCTGGTCACCGGCTGCATGGGCGCCCGACCGGAACAGATTTCCACAATTCATCCGAAAGTCCTGGGCATCACCGGCCCCCATCAAGCCGAGGCGGTACTTGATGCGGTACACCGTGAATTACCGCGCCCGCACGATCCATATCTCGACCTGGTGCCGCCGGGTGGGCTCAGGCTCACACCCGGTCACTATGCCTACCTCAAGATCTCGGAGGGTTGCAACCACCGGTGCCGTTTCTGCATCATTCCGGACATGCGTGGCGACCTGGTCAGCCGCCCGATCGGCATGGTGCTCAGGGAAGCCGAACAACTGGTGGCCCGCGGCGTGGGCGAATTGCTAGTCGTCAGTCAGGACACCAGCGCCTACGGTGTCGATACCCGCTATCAGACCGACTACTGGCGGGGCCGGGAGATCGAGACGCGGCTGTATGATCTGGCTCACGAACTGGGCGAACTCGACGCCTGGATTCGGCTGCATTACGTCTATCCCTATCCGCATGTCGACAACATTATCCCGCTGATGGCCGATGGGCGGATCCTGCCGTACCTGGATATCCCGTTCCAGCATGCCAGCCCGAGAGTGCTCAAGGCCATGCGTCGACCGGCCGCGGCCGAAAACACGCTGGCGCGTATCAGGCGCTGGCGCGAGATCTGTCCGCCTCTGGTCATTCGCTCTACTTTCATCGTCGGCTTCCCGGGAGAGGCCGAAGAGGATTTCCGGATTCTGCTGGACTGGCTGGACCAGGCAGAGCTGGACCGCGTCGGATGCTTCCGCTACTCTCCGGTCGCCGGTGCCGCAGCCAATTGCCTACCGGATCCGGTGCCGGAAGATCTCAAGGACGAACGCTGGCACCGGTTCATGCAACATCAGCAAGCAATCAGCCGGCGGCGGCTTGGCAGGCGTGTCGGTGGCCTGGAACCGGTTCTGGTCGATGAAGTCCGCGATGGCCGGGCAGTAGCAAGAAGCTATGGCGATGCTCCAGAAATCGACGGCAACGTATTGATTGAAAATGCTGCCGACGCCAGACCGGGCGAGTTTCTGGAGGTTGAAATCACCGGCCACAACGACTACGACCTGATCGCAAAAAAGTGTGAACCTGATACGGGCATCGGGATCAAAGCCCGATGAATAAAATAGTCTTTTCGAGAGGAGCATATCAATGAAGCAAGTGTCCGCAAGCCGGCAGTCAAGGATTTCCCTGTTGGCAATTATCGCGGTGGTCGTGGGTTTGACGGTAAGTGGATGCAGCAAGGACGAACAAGCGGCCGAGCCCGCCAGTGAATCCGAGCGTCCAGCCATGGTCGAGCGCCAGGCCCCGCTTCGCGAAACCCGCCAGGAACCCTCCAACACCGACCCGGAGCCGGATTTTCGCGTAATCCCGAAACTCAATCCCGGCATTGATGAAGACGGGATGGGGCTGGATCTGATCATCGACGCCAGCAACAAGGATGCCTATGCTCAAAGTCTGCGCTGGATTGCCGAGGATGCCTCCAGGGAACAACTTGCTCGACTGGAGCGTTCAGTGCGTTATATCCACATGTACGATTCTGCGGTACTGGGTAGAGAGGAGCGCATGCTGCAATTGATCGACGGCAAAACCGGCAACGAGGTCATCGAGCATGCCGCGCGCATTGCGCAGAATCGGCGCGGCGGCCGCTGAGTTCGCCGGCAACCTAACACAGCCGGGGCGCCCACCTAAAGTCTGGTATGCCCCGGCCGGGATTTGTTGGCGTCACCAAGTGCTCAACCCCAACAGTCCGGCGCCGATGAGAATCGCGAGCGCAACCAGCCCAGTCAATTCCCGAAGCAGCAGCATCATCGCCGGCCAGACCCGGCGCTGCTGACGGTAGCGCGCCTGACAATGGCCGCGAGTAACAAATCCAATTCCCTGCATGATCCGACTCCTGTCGTTTGACAGGAGTCATTTCAGCATGCGCGTTTCTCAAAACCCGAGAAACATCCCTGTCAGGCCTGCCCGGCCACAGTCATCGAGTCAACCAGCAACGAAGGGACCTGGATGTTGCGGCGTGTTTCGACATCGTTGCCGGCAGCACGCAGTCCGGTGAACATGTCACGCAGGTTGCCGGCGATCGTGATCTCCTCGACCGGCCCGACCAGCCGGCCGTTCTCGACCCGAAAACCTGCAGCACCACGCGAGTAATCACCGGTGACCAGGTTGACCCCCTGGCCCATGACCTCGGTCACCACCAGTCCATCGCCCATCTCACCAAGCAATTCGTCGAAACTCAACCGCCCGGGCTGAAACAGCAGATTGCGCACGCCACCGGCATTTGCTGTGGTTTCCAGCCCGAGCTTGCGCGCCGAATAACTGCCCAGCACATACCGGCGCAATACGCCGCTCTCGATCAGTGCGGCAGACTGGGTCGCAACTCCTTCGCTGTCGAACGAACTCGAACTGGCCGCACCAGGCAAGTGCGGGTCTTCCGAAATCGCCACCCATTCCGGGAATACGGCGGTATTGAGCGCATCGAGGAGAAAACTGGATCGCCGGTACAGATTTCCACCGGAAACCGCACCGACCAGATGCCGTACCAGCCCGAGTGCAGCTTCGGGCGCAAACAGCACCGGCATGCACCCCGACGGCATGCGGCCGGCGCCCAGCCGACGCAGCACCCGCACCGCGGCGCCTCGCCCCGTGGCTTCGGCTTCGAATAATTGATCAAAGCTCAATTTTTCATCCCAGTCCCAGTCGCGCTGCATGCCGGATTCGTCACGCGCGACCAGGACACAGGACTGACCGTAGGATGTGCCCCGGGTGGTGCCTAAAAAGCCGTGGCTGTTGGCATACACACAAATTGCGCCATCAACAGAAACACTGGCACCTTCGGAGTTATCGATTCGCGCATCATGATCCAGTCCAGCCTGTTCGATCGCCGTGGCCCGCTCGATCAGTGCCGGAATGTCCAGCTCGGCCGGGTGCCACTGATCGAAATCCTGAAACTCAGTGGCCATTCGGTCCGGATCGGCAAGGCCACCGGCAGGATCCGGTTGAGTATGGAGCGCAATTTCCAGCGCCCGTTCCACCGTAGTCGACAATGATTCCGGATCCAGATCGGCAGTCGAGGCATTCCCGGAAGCCTGGGCACGATAAACGGTCACCGAAACACCCCGGTCGCGGGCGTCCTCGAGCACATCGATCTCGCCGAGACGCACCGTAACATTGCGCGAATGGCTCGACGACACCCGAACTTCGGCCGCATCCGCACCACCCTTGCGTGCAAGCTGCAACACCGTTGCGGCAACATCTTCGAGTCGGGCTCGTTCCTCTCCGGGATCTGCCATCAACGGCATGCCGCGTGACTGGAGCTGATTCACTGCGTACCTCCCACGGTCAAACCGTCGATTCTGAGCGTTGGCTGACCGACACCGACCGGAACGCCCTGCCCTTCCTTGCCGCAGACGCCGACCCCGCTATCCAGTTCCAGATCGTTCCCGACCATCGTCACACGAGTCAGCACGTCCGGACCATTGCCGATCAGTGTCGCACCCTTGAGCGGCGCTCCCAACGTGCCATTCTTGATCCGATAGGCCTCGGAAGCGACAAACACGAACTTCCCGGAGGTGATATCGACCTGTCCACCGTTGAAATTGACCGCATAGATACCATCATCAACCGAGGCGATGATCTCCTCCGGGGCATGCTCGCCGGGCAGCATGTAGGTATTGGTCATGCGTGGCATCGGCAGATGAGCAAACGATTCACGCCGACCGTTACCGGTGGGCTTGACGCCCATCGCACGGGCATTGAGCTTGTCCTGCATCAGTCCGACCAGGCGACCGTTCTCGATCAGCACATTGCGCGCCGAGGGCGTGCCCTCGTCGTCGATACTCAACGAGCCACGCCGCTCGGACAGGGTGCCGTCATCAACAACGGTGCAATGCCGGGTCGCAACCTGTTCTCCCATGCGACCGTTGAACGCCGAGATTCCCTTGCGATGAAAATCTCCTTCCAGCCCATGGCCGATGGCCTCGTGCAAGAGAACGCCGGGCCACCCAGGCCCGAGAACCACCTGCATGAAACCGGCCGGCGCCTCGACCGCTTCCAGATTGACCAGCGCCAGACGCACGGCTTCGTCGCCAAATTTCTGCCATGTCTGAGGCAGCATCAACTGCGCCAGAGGGTAGCGCCCGCCACCCCCGGAATGACCGGATTCGCGTCGGTTGCCCTGCTCGGCAATGACTTTCACATCCAGCCGGATCAGCGGCCTGACATCACCGGCAAGCGTGCCATCGCTGGCCGCGATCAGAATCGACTCATGCTGGCACGACAGCGACACATTGACCTGGCTGACACGCGGGTCCAGCGACCGGACATAGGCATCAATGGTGCGCAACAGATCGACCTTGTGCGCCGAATCCGCCGACTTCAGAGGGCTGTCGGACTGATACAGAGCCGGAACTTCGACCGACCGTACAATTGAAGTGCCGGCCTCCCCGGCACCGCGGGCGATCAAACGAGCGCTGCCTGACGCCTGCATCAGCGCCGGCATGTTGATCACATCGGCATAGGCAAAACCGGTTCCCGTGCCGCAGATCGCGCGCACGCCCACGCCCTGGTCGATAGCAAAACTGCCGTCCTTGACAATGCCGTCTTCCAGCGCCCAGCTTTCGCTCTGACGATTCTGGAAATAAAGGTCGCCCAGATCCACCGGACCCTGGGAAAGATTTTCAATCGCCCGTTCAAGATCGCTCCTCCCGATCCCGCCGGGTTCCAGCAATGTCGAGCTTGCAAGTTCAAGCATCAAGTAGTTTCCTGGTGAGTTCAAAACAACCTTTCAATAATCGAAGAGTCCACAGATGAACACGGATGAACACAGATAAATGATTTCCTGATTACGAACGTTTGTCAGCCATTTCTGAAAAGACAAAAACTGCAACCGCGGATTTTCGCAGATAAAACAACAATCCGCGTAATCTGCGGTTCATTTTTCCAAATGGCTGATACTCGTGCGTGTTCAGGAACTTCTTTTTACCCTGAATTTTTATGACCGGTCGCCGACTTTTACCGGGTTTCATCTGCGTTTATCTGTGTTCATCCGTGGGTTCGTAAACTGCAATGTTGATATTCCGCCAGAATCCTCTTGATTCAAGCCGTGCGGTCAGGTTTCACTCTTCACGCACGTCTACCGGCCGGATTTCCGGATCATCCATCGGCCCGGTAACCGCGTAGTGAATTTCCGAGAGGCCACGCAAGGGTCGCGAAAAGATCTGCTGCAGTGCCGCGCCGGCAGCTGCACCTACGGGCCCGCCGGCAAGTAGACCGATCACTGGCAGTGTCGAGGTCACACCGGGGCGGACCAGCACGATCTGGTCATAACGTCTGTTACGCATGTCGGTCCGGCCGCTAATCCGGATTTCGGCGGCCGGAGAGTCAATCCGCAGATCTTCGGTCGAGGCTACACCGTCGGACAGTTCGAAACTGCCGGCAATCCGGTCAAACGAAAGTCCTTCACCGAAAACATCACTGAAGTCAAGCCGCAGCCGTCTGGGAATCGAGCTCAGGCTGACCAGACCCAGCAAACGACCGGCACCCGGACTGGCCTCGGGGATCGATCCTTCGTTGATCGTCAATTCCAGCGTGCCATCGGCCCGTTGCAGTGAGAAATCCAGCGGGCTGCCCGGCCACTGCCCGTCAAACGTGATCGCGGCATTGCCACGCTGCAGCGCCATTTCAAATCCGGCAGATCGCAGCGCATTGCCCAGATCCCCGGTCGACAGCCGAACCCGCATCGTGCTTGATGGCGGCCCCGCTTCGGCAGACCAGAAACCAGACCCGCTTAATTCAAAGCCATCACGGCGGCTGGAGAAACTTTCGATCTGCAATCCCCGATCGTTGCGAAAAGCGCTGGCGCGAAACTCGCCAAGTTCGAGCTGACCCCAGCGCAAATCGCGAATTGCGATACTGACATCCGGCATTTGCAGCGGATCTGCACGCGATGGCGGTGCAACTTCGACTGCCTGATCAGGCGAAACCCCGGGCCAGTGAAGCCTGCTGAAATCGGCCACGATGTCGCGATCAACCTGGCCACTGGCAGGCAGGCGTATAGAGCCCCGGAAACGCTCGCCATCGCCTTCAAGACGCCAGTAGTTGCCTTCGCGCGTCATGGCCAGCGTCATCGGACCCAGCCGCGTCTGCCCCAGGCGAAGATCACCGATGGCCACATCCAGCCAGCCCGAAAGATCATCGCCGCTAATGTTGTTCCGACTGCCGGGCGTTCCGACAACATCGCCCAGCATGCCCAGCCAGCGCTCCAGTTCAAGGGCCTCGACCTGGCCTTCGATGATGAAGTTGTCGGCCATCGGCAGATCCACATGCCGCCCGCCAAGGCCGAGTCCGATCTGCCAGTAGTCAGGCGCGGCCAGGATTTCGCCGGAGACTCGATCGGCGAGACGAAACCGGGCCGGGTCCTGTTGATTGCCCAATGGCACTTGAACTTCGAATGGCCAACGCTGCCCCGCGTTCTTGCTCAGCGGCTCCGGGAAAGAAAGTGAGACTCCCTGCAGTTCGCTTTGAATCCGCAACACATGACCGCGCTCGCCTTCCTGTCGCGGCTCAAATGCCAGTTCGAAAGCCGAATTGCCCTGAAAATGCTGTTCAAGGCCGACTCGCCAGTCTGTTGGGATCAGACTACGCACTGGCAGATCACCCTGCAGGCCAAGCTCGAACGACGGACTCAGCACACCCTGCAATGCCAGTCCGGTTTGCCTGCCCTCAACGGTCAGGTCGATTTCGGCCGGACCGATCGCATGCCGGGAATACGGGATATCTCCCCTGATGCCTTCCAGCCGCACTCCATGCGGCAGCACGGTCAGTCCGGTGTCATGCAGATTGACCAGCCCTTTCAAGGTCCATTCCTGCATGCGCTTGACCGGAAGCACGACCTGCGCACTGACATCAGCGGGGCCGTGCCACTCCAGCGCCTCAAGTGCCGGCCCGACTCCGGCCAGCGGCATCTCACCGACCAGTTGTGCAAGGCTCGATGCCTCTGCCTGAATCGACTCAATCTCGAGCTCGACTTCGGCATCGCGGGTGTTCCGAATCCGCACCGAAGGCGCGCGCAGCACCACTTCGACAACCTCGCCACGCCCGATTTCGGCATTCATGCGCTGGCCGGAAAATTCGATTCTGCCTTCCAGTCCCCGGGCCACCGGCCAATTGTCACCATAGCGCAGACGCAGACCCTGAAAGTCGGCAATACTATGCAACGCACCTTCAGCCACCTGTTCCTTCCAGGTTGAGGGATTACCAAAAAGTGTCGTGATCGCCTCCACGGATTCCAGTTCTTCCAGAGCCTTTTGCAGCCAGTTCCGGGTCCTGTCGGCAATACCGACTTGCGGCAACCACGTGCGCGGCTGCTTTGGTTGAAGTCTGGGCAGGTCCACGACCAGATCCAGCATTGGGTCCGCTCCTGCCCGGGTAACGTAGCCGTCCACGCGGGCATCGAGTTCGTCATGAACAAGCATCAGACTTTCGATTTCCAGCAGCGTCGGGCTGATCCTGAACCGGCCCTTGATCCGTCGGAGCTCGATGACTTCGGGGTACAACTTCGGCAATTCGAGACCAGGGCTGCCGCCGATGTCAACGCGCAAACGGTCACCACTCAATCCAAATTCAAGATCCAGGTCCGCTACGGAAAAATCCGGCAGTTGGGCGTAAAGCGCGTCGACCCGGCCATCGGCGCTGAGCAGGACACCGGACAAATCGCCGGCAACATTCAACTCGCGCACCGTTCCATTCAGGGATCTCGGCCATTGCGAATGAAAATCCAGCCAGGGAGTCAGAAGAGCATGCAGATAGTCAAGTTCCACATGATCGGCGGCCAGCGCCTGGCGATCGCCATCCGCAAGCCATGCCAGTCGGTCGATCAGAGTCGAGGGCTCGCGACCGAATTCTCGCGCATTGAGCTCTACACCGAAGGTCTCGGCGCGCCAGTAGCCGTCAATCTCGAATCGACTGGACATGCGCCCGGCAATGCCGTTGTCAGCCAGCGAATGCAGGTCCAGCTTTGCATGCAGACGCGCACCCGGCTGCGATTGCCACGAAAACCAGGCCTGCATCTGAGCCCTCAGGTCGTCGACTGCAGAATCGGTGGATTCCATCGCCAGATGGGTCAGCGCAAAGTTGGATGAGACCGCATACGCCTGGATCGATGCCAGCCTGGAATCCGGCATTTCCAGCCGCAGGCGAACTTCCAGCGAATCTCCGGCCGCGACCGCCGGAAGTGCCTGCAAGCGCACGCCCAGGGTCGAGCCAGTGCGACTGAGGCTGGCTTCGGGCACCGACCAGTTCAATTCCGGCAAGGCATGCGGGGTCACGCGTAGCGATGAATCCCGCAAGCTGACATCGCCGGCCGAAACTACCTGCTCCCAGCCTTCGGCAAAGTTGCCGCCACGATCAAGACGCCAGCTCCAATCGCCGTTTTCGTCCTGCTCAAAAACCATTTCCAGTCCCAGCACAATCAGCTCGAAGCTGTTGCGACCGGGGCGTGCCAGATTGTAGAGCCGGAATTCAAGCCGTGCCTGTTCGGCATTGAGCAGAGGACTGTGCTGGGGACCTACGCGCAAACCGCGCAATTCAACCTGGGGCGACAGTCGCGGCCAGCGGGCCTCGACCTTCTCGATCTGGACCGGCTGGCCGAACATTCCGGAAAGATACCCCTCCAGCGCGGGACGGAGCGTGTCGGCATAGGGCGCAAACAGCCTGCCGAGACTGACGATTACCGCCGAGGCAATGATGAACCATATTCCCATCTTCCAGCACTGGCGCCGAAATCGTCTGAGTGTTCGTCCCCATCGGTGCCAGCGCGTTTCAGCTATGGTATTCAAAGCAGGACCACGTCGAACTGCTCCTGAGCATATTGTTCTTCAGCCTGGAAACGAATGCTGGTTCCCAGTCGTTCAGTCACCTCGGCCAATGCCCCGGTGTATTCATCCAGCATGCGTCCGACCACTCCGGGACTGGCAAGCACCATCAGCCGCCCCGTCTCGAACTGTCGCACGGCACGCAGAATTTCACGAAAGATTTCGGCACATACCGTTTCCACCGATTTCTGCCATCCCTGGCCGTCACAATGCGGACAGGGCTCGCACAGGCGATGCTCAAGGCTTTCGGTGGTGCGCTTGCGGGTCATTTCAACCAGTCCCAGAGGCGAAATCTCCGAAACAGTAGTACGTGCGGGATCGCGTGCCAATGCCTGATTGAGCACGCGCAATACCTGTCTCTTGTGCTCATCATCTTGCATATCGATGAAATCAATGATGATGATGCCCCCCAGGTTGCGCAGTCTGAGCTGGCGCGCCAGCGCCTGGGCCGCCTCAAGATTGGTCTTGTAGACGGTGTCGGCGAAATTGCGTGAACCGACATAACCACCAGTATTGACGTCGACCGTGGTCATTGCCTCGGTCTGATCAATGGTCAGATGTCCGCCCGATTTCAGCGGCACCTGACGCAACAGAGCGCGCGAGATCTCATCTTCGATTCCATAAAGGTCGAACAAAGGCCCGGGGCCGGAAAAAAGTTCGATCCGGTCCAGCCATTCGGACATGAAATTGCCGACAAATTCCCTCGCCTGCTGATAAATCTCGGTGTCGTCGATACGCACGCGTTCCACGCCGGCATTCATCAGGTCGCGCAGCGCCCGAATCGGAAGTGACAGATCTCCATAGACGCAGGTTCCTGGCTCCGGGCCCGGCTCCAGTCCCGAGGAAATATCCGCCCAAAGCCGTCTCAGGTAGACCAGATCGCGGTGCAATTCCTCCTTGCCGATACCTTCGGCATTGGTCCGCACGATCAGCCCGGACTCATCGGAATCGCCATTGCCCTTGAGCTCCTCGACCATGGCGCGAAGACGCTCGCGCTCGGCTTCGTGGTCGATCCGAAGCGAAACTCCGATAGAATCGGACTCGGGCAGGTAGACCAGATAGCGGGAAGGCAGGCTGAGACGAGTCGTCAATCGTGCACCCTTGGAGCCCATCGGATCCTTGATCACCTGCACCGGAAGCGCCTGCCCCTCGCGAATCATTTCGCCGATCGGCGGCACCGGACGCTCTTCGGCCTCGCCGGCGGCATCGGTTTCAATTTCCGGCCGCAGGCGCATGAGCTCGCCGGCGTGCAGAAATGCGGTTCTGCTCAGCCCGATGTCGACGAAAGCCGCCTGCATACCCGGCAACACGCGCTCGATACGACCCATGTAGATATTGCCTACATAGCCGATGTCTCCGCGCCGCTCCAGATGCAACTCCTGCAGCAGGCCGTTCTCAACCAGCGCCACACGGCTTTCGGAAGGCGCAACATTGATCAGCAGTTCGTAACTCAAGCAACTCTCTCCTGAAAGACGGCATGACCGGGCCACATTGCCTGAAAATGGCCCCGACTCAATCCGCGAACAGACCGCATTCGCGCAGCAGGCATGCAGTTTCATGCAATGGCAGGCCTACCACAGCACTGTAGCTACCCTCAATCCCGGAAATCCAGGCCGCGGCCTGTCCCTGGATGGCATACGCACCCGCCTTGTCCATCGACTCGCCGGATGCCACGTAGCTCCTGATCCAGGACATCGGCAGTTTTTCAAATCGTACCACCGTGGTGCAGATTCGCCGCGCCTCGGAACCGTTGGGAGCCATCAGCGAAACCGCGGAAATGACTTCATGACTGCGGCCTGACAACCGTTCCAGCATCTCCTCAGCCCGATCGGCATCGGCGGGTTTGCCCAGGCATTCATCATCCACCACGACCTCGGTATCCGAACCCAGGACAAAGCATCCGGGCTCTTTCGAGGCGATGCGAAGCGCCTTCTGGCCTGCAAGGCGGGCAACGTGATTGACAGCCGATTCACCCGGCAGGCGAATCTCGTCGATATCGGCCGGAATGACGGCGAACTCAGGAATCAGAACCGCAAGCAGTTCACGCCGCCGCGGCGACGCCGAGGCCAGAATCAGACCGCCGTCGCAGCCGAAACATTCGCGCTGATGGTTCATTCGATTCATATCCGATGATAGGGGTGGCCGGAAAGAATCGTCCAGGCCCGGTAAAGTTGCTCATGCAGGATCACTCGCGCCAGCATGTGCGGCAATGTCAAAGGCCCAAGCGACCAGACCCGATCGGCGCGCTCGACAACCTCCGGAGCGTGTCCGGCGGCGCCGCCGATCAACAGCGCAACCGGCCGCGCATCCTGCATCCAGCCATCGAAATGCCTTGCCAGGTCCAGCGTGGTCCAGGGCTTGCCGCGTCCGTCTAGTGCCACTCGCAGCGCATCGTCACTGCATTTATCGAGCAACAGGCGGCCTTCGGCCATGGCCAGTTCGCGGCTCTGCAGGCCACGTGGAGAAGCAACCTCAATCATTTCGGGCTTGCACTGGCGTGGCATCCTGCCGCCATAGTGGTCGCAAGCTTGGGCAACCCAGGCCGGCATCCTGCGTCCAATAGCGACCACCCTGATCGCAAAAGTCATCAATAATCCGGACTCAACCGGTCTCAGTTCGAGCGGGCCGGGCGCGCTCGAATGGAATGGTCCCAAAGCTTTTCAAGGTTGTAAAAGGCGCGGGTCTGGGGAAGCATCAGATGCACCACCACGTCGGTCAGGTCGACCAGGACCCACTCTCCTTGTTGCTGACCTTCCACGCCCAGGGGCGCGGGAAGTCCACGTTCCTTGAGCTTCATCACGATTCGGTCGGCCATCGCCTTGTTCTGACGTGTCGAGTTACCGCTGGCGACGATCATGAAATCGGCAAACGTGTTGCGCTCGCGCAGGTCGAATACCGCCAGATCCTGGGCCTTGGCATCTTCCAGCACCTCCACCGCCAGGGCCTTGACGCCCTCGGGCGAGATCGATGGGGCCTTATTCATGCCGACGCGATACTGCGCGCAAGGATTCACAATTTTTCAATGCAGTTCACCTTGGAAATCGTTCTCCATTAATTCCCATCAATTCGGACAGGCAACCTGGTTGGACAAGCGGGTGATCTCACGATCTTCCATCACGCTGGTATTCAATGGCGGATCGGAGACGAAGTCAAGTACCTCGCGCGCCTGGTTCTCGTCCAGGAACACGCGCTCCAGCGTGCCAATTTCGTTGAACGCCGGATCTATCTCCGTGCAGTTGGGGCAGAAACCGCGGAAATCAAACAATGACATGCGATTGCCGCCAGGCAACGTCGGATCGAGACCCGTTTCACCGGATATCACCCAGCGGGGCAGGCCCAGATTATCGTAGTAATAGCGAACCCAGGCTTCCGCAACATCGGTAATGATCAATGTAACGCCACCGGAACGTTCACCGATCACGGCCCAATGTCCCAGCAGTTGTTGAGTCTGACCGTTTACCTTCGGGCAGTTCGGACCTTGCAGGGAACCAAGCATTTCGGAACCATGATCACCGAACAGCCGCCACGCATACATGATCCGGTCACTGTCGATCTGGGTCAACTGAACCTCTCCGACCGCAATCGGCGTTTGACGCTCATTATTGCTGGTGAAGCGGAACAGCGTGGAGCGATAGAACGAACTGCCTTGTGGAATCGGTCTTCCCTCGGTGACGTAGAACACGGGAGTGCCATCCTCAACGTAGGTATACCAGACGACAAAGGAGTTTGGTCCGCCCTGCTGCCAGTCAATTCCCTGTCGAGGGTCGAATCCACGGCTTATGGGCCTCCATAGTCCCCTGGCAGTTTGAACCGGCTCCAACTCGGTGACCTGGGGCGTGACTTCGACGAATCTTTCTTCATCGCTCTGATTCTCAAGCACCACGTAGTAGCGACCGGGTTCCAGCGTCTCACCGGTTCCAGTCTGCAGATCAAGGGTGAAACTGTCTCCGCTTCGAACCGCCTGCTGCAAGACGCTTGCCGGCGGCGGCGGTGTCAATGGCGCGCTGACGCCAAGCTGATCGAAGTCCAGCCTTCTGAGATCCACCTGGTCCAGATCGCCCTCAACTTCCACTTGCAACCGCGCCGCGCTGACCGGCAGATCGATATAAAGCCGGTCGTGGGTACTGGAAGCCGCCAAAGCAATTGGCGTGGTGACATCGTTGAACAGCGCGGTCTCGACCGGCTGATTCTGCTCAAACCGCCGGATTGTCAGCGGAATCATGCCGATATCGGCAGTTTCATCCGGCGACGAGGCCATCGCCACCACACCCCACCAGCGGTCCGTGCGACGAATTTCCGGCTGATCCCAATATACCGGCAGGGTCAGATCACCGCCGGCATGACGGCCCGGCGCGACTGCAGTCAGGCTGGGATCATCCGAGTCAGTCAACACCGCAAACTCGAACGGCACGTCATCCTCGCCTGGCTGTGAAGCAGCCCAGTTCTGAACCATCACCCACCAGGTGCCCGACTGCGGGAGCTCGATCCTGCATACCTCGAGATCATCAGAAGAAATGGACGCACAAACCAGCTCGGCTTCCTGCGCAACGCCGTCGCCGTTGTCATCCCGGCCGACAAACAGGTCAATATCGCCGGACGTGCTGTCGAAAGTCTCGGCCTGCAAAAGCAATGCGCCTGGAGGCACGTCGATCAACTCCGTGAAGGTGCCGCCTTCGCCGTCGAAAGGGTCGTCTCCAGTCGGATCCTGTACCAGCGTCGGCTCGCGCGGTTCCGGCCGGACCAGTGCGCTTGTCCTAATCACCAGCTCGTCGACATCGAGCAGATCTTCGACCACAAGGTCTTCGCGCCCACGGTTGGCGTCGACGAAAAACTGCTGAGGCTCCGGAAGCTCGCCGGCCGCGATCCGCGCACTCGCCGGCAGGCGCTGGGGCGCCAAATTGCCGGTTGCCGGCGTCAACAGCACGCTGCCATCTCCGATTTCGTTCAGATTCACACTGCCGCGACGAATAGTAATTTCGATCTGCTGCTGCTCACCAGAGGCCAGAGAAAATGACGTCGGAGTCACCGAAATATCCAGATCCCCCTCAGTCTCAACGGTCCAGAAGCCTGCACTCAACGCCGTCAAAGTGCGAAGGAAACTGCATTCCGAGACACATGATTCGCTGAAAATTCCGGGCAGGTTCAGATCGCCCGGCTTCACCGAAGTGGACAACGCCGGATTTGAGGCATTGAATCGGATCCGGGTTTCACGCAGCGTCAGCCCGATTCGGGCGGCCTGGTCCACCCGGGGCGCGCCGGCACCCGCGTCGACGATACGTGCTGGCGAATTATCCTCTCGTCTGATCGCATCGGCCTCCGCGGTAGTCTCCAGCGCCGTAATGACATCATCCACCTCCCAGCTCGGGTGGGCCGCACGAAGCAACAGCGCGGCGCCGGCCACATGCGGTGAGGACATTGAGGTCCCGGTCAGAAAACCGATCTGGTCTGCAGCATTCACGCCTGGCCCGGTTCCTGCGGCGTCGGTTTCGGTGGAGGCCGCCAGTATGTTCGTGCCAGGACCGGTAACGTTGGGCTTCATTACATCCGGGCTGAATTCGGCCGGGCCGCGCGAACTGGAGCTGGACAACCGGCCGCTGCGGCTTTGATCAACGAAACGGTCGGTGCCGGTGAGGCGACCGCGGTGATCATCCCCGTCCGCCAGCCAGTCACGCAGCCGGTCGCCGTCGCTGGCTCCAACATGCATTGCAGGCAAACAATGGCGGTCGGCACTCGTGGATTCACCGAATTCACCGGCATTGGCCAGAATCATCCCACCGGCCCCGGCCAGCTCCAGGTTGCGGCCTTTTTCGACCCGGCCATAAATGCCGCGATCACAGACCACGATCTCGCCATTAAAGGTATTGGGCGGAAACGGATTGCTGGCGCCAGTGTTATTTCCGCATTCCGGTCCCAGCTCGGCCGGCCCGGTACCGCAAAGGGCGTTGCCGAAATCGGCGGCATGCACGATGGTCCGCGTTGTTCCGGTACCGCCGGTAATACCTTCGCCGACCAGCACACCCAGTGCAGACGTGCCGCCGCTGACGTTTACCAGCTGATTGGCCAGAATCCGGCCATGCTCGGCATTGGCCACGGCCATTACCCACGGCACATTAGCCGGACTGCCAACGGTCCCGTCAGCGGGTCCGCTGTTGCCGGCGGAGGTTACCGGCACGATGCCGGCATCGCGCAGGTTGAGAAAGCGCGACTGGTTGCCGGCCGAACTCCACGGGTCGAAAGCCGGACCGCCGATGGAGAAATTGACCACATCGATTTCATCTGCGATCGCCTGCTCCAATGCTGCCCCGGTAGCGCTAACACGACATTCAAAGCCGCCATTCGCATCATCCTCCGGCTCCTGACAGGCCTTGTAGGAGATGAAACTTGCATTCGGCGCAACGCCCGAGGTGGAGAAATTGATCGGACCGGAGCCGAAGTCCAGACTGAAAGACAGTGGAATTCCGACCGCAGTCGAGGCCACATGGCTGCCGTGGCCATCCGGATCGAAGCCTTTGGTGCCCTCTTCAGTAAAGTCATAGACGCCGATCAGCTTGTCGCTGCACTTTACATCCGGATCATCACACAGACCAAAGAGCTGCCCGCGTGGATTGGTGATCGCCGGCGCACCGGGAGTTGAGAGATCGAAAAACGATGACTCCCAGTTGACGCCGGTATCAATCACACCCAGTACCATGCCCTCACCGCGATTGGGATTGGGCGCGCCGGTGGAGCCGGTCCACATCTGCGGCGCGTTGAGCCACGCAGGGCCGACATCGGTCTGCACGTATTGCACGATATCGCGACGCACGGACTTGACACCGGGCAGCTTCTCCAGCACCCGCGCCTCGGCCTCAGTCATGCGCGTTGCAAAGCCGTTGGCCAAATGGCGATAGACAAAGCTTGGCTCCAGATTTCTCCCCAGGGAAGCCCGGGCCGAATCCAGCACCCTCTCGCGGCGCTGATCGAGGTATGCGGCGTACCGGATCACCTCCGGCGCATCAACGCGCAGACGATCGGCCCCGGTCACCGACGGCGAGGTGGCCGCGTATCTCTTGCGGGCAACCCCCCCGGCCGCGGTTACGGTTTGCAGGGTGTCACCGGCGAACGTCGCGGTTGGAGCATCCTCCAGTTCGACGATCCACATATCGCCGTTATAAACCTGACCGCGCGCCAGCGCCACGCCCGAAATCAGCAGAAATAGCGGCAAACACAGCCACCTTGCACACATCAATCTGTCCACGAAACTACTCCTGAATCGAATTCGGCCCGAAAAACCGAAATATGGATCATGCCCGATCATCCCGACCCTGCTGAGAGAAACTCGAAATCCTTCACTCGACCGCCTCACGCATTGTGACCAGCTCTTCGGAGCTGGTCGGGTGTATGCCGATAGTGCGGTCAAAATCGGCCTTGGTCAAGCCCGCACGCACAGCCACCGCAAAACCCTGGACAATTTCGGCCGCCTCCGGCCCGACCACATGCAGACCAATCACCCGATCGCTGTCACCGTCAACCAGAATTTTCATCAGACTTTTCTCGATCCTGCCACTCAATGTGTACTTCATGGGAGTGAATTCGGAGCGAAAAACTTTCACCCGGTCATACTGGTCGCGCGCCTCGGACTCGGTCAGGCCCACCGACGACGCCGGCGGTTGACTGAATACCGCCATGGGAACATGAGCATGGTCGGCCGGCCGGTCCAGGCCACCAAAAAGCGTATCAGCCAGCGCGTGGCCTTCCATCAGCGCCACCGGGGTCAAGGCGATCCGACCGGTCACATCACCAACCGCGAAGATATTGTCTACGCTGGAACGGCTGTAGTCGTCGACGGAAATCCGGCTCCCGGGCCCGGGTTCGATCCCGGCCGCCTGCAGACCCAGATCCGCGACATAAGGTGTGCGGCCGGTCGCCAGCATGACCTGGTCGAATTCATCACTTTCACCGTCGGAAAACCATACCCTTCGCCGGCTGTCGATCTGTTCGATCCGCTCCGGATCGGTGTTGTAGTGGAACGCCACGCCACGCCCGCGCATGCCATTCTCGATCACACGGCGAACGTCATCGTCGAAACCGCGTAAAATCCGGTCGCGCCGGTAATTGAGCACGACCTCAGCGCCGAGACCATTGAAGATACCGGCGAATTCAACCGCGATATACCCACCACCGACGATCAGTATCCGGCGCGGGAATTCCGGCAGATCAAATGCATCGTCGGAAACAATCGCGAGCTCGGCGCCAGGAATGTCAAGCCGGTTCGGCCGGCCGCCGACGGCAATCAGGATGCGCTCGGCGCTGACCCGGCGGTCACCGACGGCAACGGTATTGCGGTCGATCAAGCGCCCGCGTCCCGGCAAGAGTTCGACACCCGCATTGTCCAGAAGCCTGGCGTATACGCCTTCGAGCCGGGTGATCTCGCGTTCCTTGGCCGCGACCATCTCCGGCCACGAAAACCTGTTCTCGCCGATTGTCCAGCCATAACCGGCTGCATCCTCGAACGACTCGCTGAACTGACTGGCGTAGACCAGAAGCTTCTTCGGCACGCAACCGCGAATGACGCAGGTACCGCCCAAACGGGATTCCTCGCACAAGCCGACGCGAGCACCATGACCGGCGGAAATTCTCGCCGCGCGCACCCCGCCGGAGCCGCCGCCGATCACGAAAAGATCGTAGTCAAAATTGGACATCAGTACAGATAATTCAAATATCGGAAGCTAGAATGGGAATTAGTGATCAACCAGTGATCCACCTGTGATCAACCAGTCATCATCCAGGGCGACCGGGCTTGCCACGGCCTTCCCCGCTTCGGATTGTACCCGATCAAATGACATCGACTGCCTTTTGAACATGACCACGCAAGCCCCAACGTTACCGCCATTGGAAAATGAAACAATTGATGCGTTCCTGCTCACCGAATATCGGGTTATGATTGATTGTGGTCTCACCGAATGCACGGCCAGCGTCTTCATCGGCGCCCCCTGCCCGGTGCTGCAAGCACGACTGGGTGGACGAGCCTGGTGCATCATTACGCCATTCAATCCCGGTGCGAGGGCATCCGGGCCGGCGGAAAACATAGCCGCCATGCAAAAACTCGAACTGCAGCTTCGCAACATCAACCCCGATTCCATGTTCAGGAGCGTGAACCGTGATCCGTCCGGGGAGTGGCCTGACGAACCAGGCTGGCTGTTTACCTGGAACGAGCCAAGACAGGTGCACGATCTGGCCGCCGAATTCGGACAGTTGGGCGTGGTCTGCGCCGAAGGTGGGCGAACGCCGGAACTGTGGCTGTATCAGCCCATCAGACTTGATCCCGGCGCAGCCCATATTCGAGTGATTCACGAATGACCTGCCTGCTCGAAGCAAGCGCACTGCAGTTCCACCGTTATGGCGAGCCGGTGTTCAAGCCAGTCGATCTGCTGCTTGCACCCGGACAGGGCATCGTACTGACCGGGCCAAACGGAGTCGGCAAGACGACGCTGCTGCGTTTGCTGGCCGGAATCCTCCAGCCAGCCGCCGGAAGACTGAAGATCCATGCCTCCATTGCTTTCGTGGGTCACCTGCCCGCGGTCAAGGGCGATCTGACCTGCCGCGAGAATCTGGCGCATGAAAGTCTGCTGGGCCCGGGTGACATGACCCTGGCCGAAGCCCTGGCTGAAGTCGGCCTGGCCAGCCTGGGATCGCGTCCGGCGCGGGCGCTGTCGGCCGGACAGAAAAGACGGCTGGGGCTTGCCCGACTGCTGGTCCGTAACAGCAGGATCTGGCTGCTGGACGAGCCGTATGCCAGCCTGGACGATGCAGGCGGCCGGCGAGTGGACCAATTGCTGGCCCAGCATCTCGGCCAGGGCGGCAGTACGATTCTGGCCACCCACCAGCGCCATCCCGACATCGAGGCAAAACTTGTCTCGCAGATTGCACTCGAAGCCGGCTCGGAGTTTCCCGGCCAATGAACACCCGAAGTCGTCGCCCGAATCGCTTCGCTCATCCGGCACTTGCACTATTGCGGCGCGACATCAAACTCGCATTCCGCCGTCTGGGCGAATCTCTGCTGCCGCTGTTTTTCCTGTTTACGGTCATCGTCCTGGTACCGCTGGGTGTGGGGCCAGGCCCCGTCCTGCTGTCGCGAATGGCGCCGGGCATGATCTGGGTTGCGGCATTGCTTGCCAGCCTGCTGGCGCTGGAGCATCTGTTTCGACCCGATCTCGAGGACGGCACGCTGGAGCAGTGGTTTGTCGGCGGCGACTCTGTCCTCGGTCGAGTTGTTGCGCGGATGTTCTCGCACTGGCTGGTGACTGGATTTCCGATCATCGTGTTTTCGCCGCTGGCCGCGGAAATGCTCAATCTGCCCGGCCATGCCCTGGGCACGCTGATCGCCAGCCTGATCATCGGCACACCCGCGCTCAGCCTGCTCGGCGGACTGGCTGCGGCACTGACACTATCCACTCGCGGCGCCAGCGTGCTGCTTTCCATCCTGGTGTTTCCGCTCATCGTGCCCCTGGTAATCTTTGCTACCGGTGCGGTGTCCATGGTGGCCGACGGACTGGACCCTTCCGCTCACCTGGGCCTTCTGGCCGCGTTTACCATTCTGGCCATGACCCTGGCACCCTTCGGAATTGCCGCAGCATTGAGGATGAACCTGGAATGATCTGGAAAAAACTGAAACTCTGGTTTCACATGCTCGGCTCGCCACCGATCTTCCACACCTTTGCCCGGCGCGTCGCGCCATGGCTGTGGCTCGGCTTCGCCGTGACCGCCGTGTACGGGATTTACCTGGCGTTGTATGTCGTGCCTCCGGACTACCAGCAGGGCGACAGCATGCGGATTCTCTACATTCATGTGCCGGCGGCCTGGCAGGCGATGTTCGGTTACCTGGTGATGACGGTGCTGGCCATCATCGCGCTGATCTGGCGCATTCGGCTGACCGAGATTCTGGCCATGGCCTGTGCGCCGGTCGGCGCGGCATTGACGCTGGTCTGCCTTGCAACCGGCGCAGTCTGGGGCAAACCGATGTGGGGGACCTGGTGGGTCTGGGACGCGCGCCTGACATCGATGCTGGTGTTGCTGTTCATCTACGTCGGCATCATGGGCCTGTATGCCGCATTCGACGACAAGCGCAAGGGCGCCCGCGTCGCGGCCATCCTGGTGCTGGCCGGCGCGGTCAATATCCCGATCATTCACTTTTCGGTTGAATGGTGGACCACATTACACCAGCCGGCGACGATCCAGTTGATGGGAGAGTCATCCATGGACGCCTCGATGCTGCCACCGCTGATCTGGATGGTGATCGCGACCAAGCTGCTGTTCGGCGCCGCACTGCTCGATCGCGCGCGCAATGAACTCCTGGAACAGGACCGGTCGAAGAAATGGGTTGAACAACAGGTGTTGCAGCACGGCTGAAAAAGCCTTTGATTGCAATCAAGTCAGCGGTTGAAGCCACCTGATAAGCTTTATGCAATTGCGTTCTTGAAGCTTTAGGAGCACGAAGCATGATTCCAGAACTGACCCATGCCTCCTATGTCTGGACCAGCTACGGCATTTTCGCCGCGGTTGTGGCATGGCAATTTATCCAGCCGCTGATCCACCGGCGCAGGCTGGAAAGTCAATTGCGTGAAATGTACGCCGAACGCGACGCCGCAAGGAGACTGCAATCATGACCCCTACACGCAAGAAGCGCGCGCTCTTTGTCGGTGTTCTGGTCCTCGGAATTTCGGCCGCCACCGCAGTGGCCGTGGTCTCGTTGAATCGCAACATGATGTTTTTCATCAGCCCCAGCGACGTACTGGAGCAGGACATGCCGCCGGATCGCCAGTTCAGGCTGGGCGGACTGGTCGTGGACGGCAGCGTTCATCATGCCGAAGACTCGCTACGTGTGGAATTCATGGTCACCGATGGAGGCCATCAGCTCCCGGTCGTGTTCGACGGCATCCTGCCGGACCTGTTCCGGGAGGGCCAGGGCATCATTGCCCACGGCGTTCTGCACGACAACCGTTTCCATGCCCATGAAGTGCTGGCCAAGCACGATGAAAACTACATGCCGGCCGAAGTCAAGCGCGTGCTGGAAGCCCGCGAGCACTACTATGGAGAGCCGCAATGACGGCCGAATTCGGTCAGATCGCCATGATCCTGGCCCTGGTACTGGCGTTGCTGCTGTCAATTCTGCCGCTGGTCGGCGCCTGGCGCGACAACGGGCAGCTGATGGCAACGGCCCCCACGCTGGTCATCGGCGTTTTCGTTTTCGTCGCAATGGCCTTCGCGGCACTGGCCGCGGCGTTTCTGAACAACGACTTCACCGTCAAATACGTGGCCACGCATTCCAACCTGCTGCTGCCCTGGTACTACCGCCTGAGCGCAATCTGGGGGGGGCACGAGGGATCGCTGCTACTGTGGATGCTGATGCTGAGTGGATGGATGGTAGCTGTAGTTGCGCTGTCGGGCCAGTTGCCGCAAGTCTTCCGCGCCCGGGTGCTGGCCGTCATGGGCATGGTCTGCGTCGGCTTTTTGTCTTTTACCGTCATCACCTCCAATCCGTTCTGGCGCATCCTGCCGGGCGTGCCCGATGGCAATGACCTGAATCCGTTATTACAGGATCCGGGGATGATCTTTCATCCACCGCTGCTCTACATGGGATATGTCGGGTTTGCAGTTGCCTTTGCCTTTGCCATTGCGGGCCTGCTGGGCGGGCGGATCGAGCGCCAGTGGGTGCGCTGGGCCCGGCCCTGGACACTCGCGGCCTGGGCGTTTCTGACCGGCGGCATCGCGCTGGGCTCGTGGTGGGCCTATTACGAACTCGGCTGGGGTGGCTGGTGGTTCTGGGACCCGGTCGAGAATGCTTCGTTCATGCCGTGGCTGGTCGGCACTGCGCTGATTCATTCCCAGGCGGTGACCGAAAAACGCGGCGCCTTCCCGGCCTGGACCCTGCTGTTGTCGATCGCTGCGTTTTCACTGTCGCTGCTCGGCACATTCCTGGTCCGTTCGGGTGTACTGACCTCGGTTCATGCATTTGCGACCGACCCCGAGCGAGGGCTGTTCATCCTCGGCTTCCTGGTCGTCGTGATCGGCGGTTCCCTGCTGCTGTACGCGATTCGGGCGCCACGTATGGCCAGCGGTGAAGGGTTCGAAGCGGTCAGCCGTGAATCGGCACTGCTGTTCAACAACATCTTTCTGGTCGTGGCCGCGGCCATGGTGCTGATCGGCACGCTGTACCCGTTGATCCTGGATTTCATGGGCTGGCCCCAGGTCTCGGCCGGACCGCCCTACTTCGGCGCCATGTTCATCCTGCTAATGACTCCGATCGTGCTGCTGTTGCCGCTGGGACCGATGTCACGCTGGCAAAAGGATCGCTTCTTCAACGCGCTGCGGCGGTTGCTGTGGGCAATGGCGGCAGCGGTAACAGGCGCGCTTGTAATCTGCGCTTTGCTGGATGCCTGGAATCTGCGCGCGCTGACCGGCTGGATCGGCGGTCTGTGGTTGATGCTGGGCACGCTCGCATTCTTCATGCGCCAGCGGCGACAGAGCCGGCATGGCCTGACCCGGGGTCAGTGGGGCATGACCGCAGCGCATTTTGGCGTCGGTGTGTTTGTCATCGGCGTGGCCATGGTCCAGTCAATGACACTGGAACGCGATGTGCGCATGGAGCCGGGACAGAGCGTCGAGGCTGCCGGCCTGACCTTCAAACTGCAGGAGGTCGAGACCGTCAAGGGGCCGAACTGGTCGGCCGAGGAGGCGCGCGTCCTGGTCTCTCGCAATGGTCGTGAACTGCTGACCATGACCCCGCAGAAACGTCGCTATTACCGTTCCGGCCAGGTCATGACCCAGATCGCATTGCAACCCGGCCTGACCCGAGATCTGTACGTCGCCATGGGCGCACCGCTGGGCAATGACGGCGCCTGGTCGATGCGCGTGCATGTCAAGCCATTCATCCGCTGGATCTGGGGCGGCGCTTTGCTGATGCTGATCGGCGGCTTGGTGGCGGCGACGGATCGTCGCTACTGGCAACGGGCACGCAGCGAGCAACCCGCGTATGATTCTGCCACCCGTGACGGTAAACAGGGAGTCGCGACAGCATGATCCGGATGCTGATTCCGCTGATCGTTTTTATCGGGCTGGTCAGCTTGCTGGTGGCAGGCCTCAAGACCGCCGACCAGCGCCAGATCCTCGACAGCCCGCTGATCGGCAAACCGGTCCCGGCGTTCGAACTTCCGGATCTGCACCGCGCACAGTCCGTGCTAAGCAATTCCGATCTGTCCGGTCGGCCCTTTGTCCTCAATGTTTGGGGAAGCTGGTGCCCATCATGCCGGGTCGAGCACCCCCTGATTACCCGCATGGGCGAGGAAATCAAGGTGCCGCTGGTGGGCCTGAACTGGAAGGATGAACGCGGCCTGGCACTGGAATGGCTGGATCGCTTCGGCGATGCCTGGGACTTTCACATCTTCGATCAGGTGGGACGCTTCGGCATCGATCTGGGGGTCTACGGTGCCCCGGAAACGTTTCTGGTCGATCACACCGGCATCATTCGCTACAAGCATGTCGGACCGGTGACAGCGGATTCCTATCCGAATCTGATCCGGCGTATTCGCGAACTTGAACTGCAGGCCGGGAGCTGAAAATGCGCAATCTGCTGCTGATGCTGGCGCTGCTGGCCAGTCCGGTGATCCTCGCCCAGAGCGCCATCGAACCACGTGAATTTCGCAGCGAAGTCCAGGAAAAACGCTATCGGGCGCTGATCGCGGAGTTGCGCTGCACGGTATGTCAGAACGAAGCGCTGGAAAGCTCCAACGCACCCCTGGCCGCAGATCTCCGGCAGCAGGTCTATGAGATGATCATGGACGGTCGTGCCGATTTCGAGATTCGCGATTACATGCGTGAGCGTTATGGCGATTTCGTGCTGTATCAGCCGCCGTTTGCCGGCCATACCTTGATTCTTTGGCTGGGACCATTTGTGCTGTTGCTGATTGGTCTGGTGACCGGCGGCATCATGATTCACCGCCGCCGCCGCATGCTGCATCAGCGCAAGCAGGCCTTCTGATCTGTTTGATCCGGTCGCGGCTTGTAGCGGGCTCCCGATCCGACCGGCCTGTGCACCGCATCCACAGTCAGAAATATGTCTCTGACCGTACACAAGGTCCACCCGGCAAGTCTGTCGCATTTGAATAAAAATGGAGAACTTCGTTGTTCGAAATCTTCAACACTCCCCAATTCCTGATCGGCGCCCTGTTGCTGGTCCTTCTGGCGCTGGGATTCGTTCTGCCGCCGATGCTCAACCGTGGCGACGAAGCGCGCCGATTCAAACGCAAGCGCCGGGCTCTGGAGGAATTACGCGATGAGCTGCCACCGGAGGAATACCGCAAGCGAATCAAGTCCCTGCAAAAGGCGGAATGGGCCACGGGAGACGGCGCCCCGGCAACACGGGGCATCGTTCCGGCGCTGATCCTGATCATCCCGTTGCTCACGTTGGGGCTGTATGTCAAATACGGAACGCCCGACGGTTTGCGCGCGCAAAGCGGAGAATCCGCTCAGCTGCGAGCGGAACTGGGCCGACTGGCCGCTCAGGTCAATCGCGATCCTCAGGATGCCCAGGCCTGGTCGCAATTAGGCCTGATATGGAAGAATCTGGAGCAGTATCAGGCAGCCGAAGCCGCTTTCCGTCGGGTCCTGTTCATCGATGGATTCAACACCTTTGCCGCCGTGGAGCTTGCCGAGACCCTGCTGTTCGGCTCCGGAACGGCGCGCCTGCCGGCAGAAAGCCGGATGCTGCTCGACCAGGTGGCCAATCATGACCCACAAAACCAGAAAGCGCTCTGGCTTTCGGGAATGGGTGCCCTGCAGGACGGCAGCACGGCCCGCGCAATTGCACTATGGGAGCGACTGGAACAACTTCTGCCCGAAGGCAGCGTGCGCGACCAGGTCAGCCGGCAGATCGACCAGGCACGCCAAAGGCTGGCCATGGGAGATCCGCATGGCGGGATATTCGGATCTGACCAGGACGGGGCCGGAAACAGTGCAACGGTCGCCGGGCCCCAGCGGTCGGGAATCGCCGAGCCCGGCCCAGCCTCAGTTGTGGAAATTCCCGTGCGAGTGATTCTCGGCGAAGAGCTGGCCGACCGGATTCAGGGCGACGAGACCCTGTTCGTTTTCGCCCGGGCCATCAACGGCCCGCCGGCACCACTAGCCGTGCAGCGTCACCAGGCTTCGGATCTGCCGCTGGAACTGGTCTTGAGCGACCGCGATGCAATGGCCGAAGGTCTGACGCTGGGTACGTTTCCGCAAGTCAGCATCTCGGCAAGAATTTCGCGAAGCGGCAATGCAATTGCTTCCGATGGTGATCTTGAAGGCCGCAGCGACGCAATTGACGTAAACGCACCCGGCGAAGTCACCGTGATCATCAATAAGCGGATAGACAGATGATCCGGATCAAGACCGGGCCAGTCGAAAAATCGCTGAAGAAACGGTCGTCTTGATCCAAATCAAACCTGATTTTGCACTACGGCGCATACTGCAGT
This sequence comes from uncultured Halomonas sp., assembly GCA_964453565.1. Taxonomy (GTDB): domain Bacteria; phylum Pseudomonadota; class Gammaproteobacteria; order Xanthomonadales; family Wenzhouxiangellaceae. The sequence goes on along the minus strand of CAYVPB010000005.1, from coordinate 52,296 downwards.
TGCAGGGTTGGAATACAGATTCAATCGCCTGCCGGCACTGCGACACCGCCGATCCGCGTGTCCATGACAGGAGTCATGAACCATGCTTGATCAAACCCGATCCACGATTGAAAGACTGGCGCTGATCCCGGTCTTCCAGGATCTTTCCGACGATCTGATTGATGAAATCCGCCAGCATTCGCGGGTCTTTCGGCTTGAGCCCGGCGAAATACTCTACCGCCATTTCGAAGGCGCAAAGCGCTCATGCTTCTGCATTTCCGGCAGACTCAAGCTGTTTCGCCTGACCCGCGCCGGCAATGAAAAGATCTTCCGCTTTGCCGGGCCGGGAGACTGCGTCTCCACCCCGATTTCGTTCAACCCCGGGCGTTCCCATGCTCTCAACTGCACGGCGATCCGGGCCAGCCGGGTACTGTCTGTTGATACCGAAGTCATGAACCGGGTCTTCGACCGTTCACGAATGGCGCGCACCCGAATTGTCAATCTGCTGCTGGAACATGTCGATGAACTGATCAATCATGTCGAACTGCTATCGGAGGACAAGGCCGCAATCCGGGTCGCTTCATGGCTTATCAACGAGCATGAACGCAACAATGGCGGGGCGAGCTTCAATCTGGCCTCGACCAAGAAACAGATCGCGGCTTTTCTCGCGCTGCAGCCCGAGACCTTTTCCCGTTGTCTGAAAAAGCTGCGCGACACAGGGATCGCATCTACCAAAGGCAACGAGATCACGGTCCTCGACATCGACCGCCTGACTGAAATTTCCGGTCGTATGAGGAAAGCGGCCTGAATCCGCCTATTCGCGTTCAACCCGGGTGATTCACCCATCTGTTGCATAAATTTGCGGCGAGAGACCGTTGCACTGCCCGGTATAGCAGCGTTTCCGGGGCGCGTGCTCAATTTTCCAATCCTCACATAGAGTGAGCTATGTTCCGGTTGGAAAATATCCGCGCACGCCCCGGAAACACTACTCTCCGGGCTCTCGCACTCGGAAATTTATGCAACTGATGGGTTCACTATCACAGTAGTGGGGATGGTGCTGAGTCAGCCAGGTTCAAAGCGCATGCAGCCAGGCTGTCTCGGCTTTGTAAAGAGCAAGATTGGCCAATTCGTCGGCAGTCCGGCGCGGCAGATAGGGCAATTCGACATCACCATGCGGCAGCCTGAATTCCAGGCTGGCCAGCGCATGACGCCGCTGGTAGGGACTGGATTTGACACGCACCTGCTGGCAGCGCTCCAGATCGAACCCGGTGATGCTCTGCCCGACCAGTCCGCTGCGGATCTGAATCCGGCGCCCGTCGCAATACCAGCCCCACCGGCGCCAGCGCCAGTGGGCCAACAAGGCAATGAGCACGACCAGAATAAGGGCAAGTGCCAGTGCCACCCACCAGCCGGTCCCGAACACCCACCTGCACAGAATGATGGTAATGAAGCCAAGGATCGAACCAAAGCGAAGCTGATGGATGCGCCGAAACCGGGCACTGATTGGATTCCAGCCCGGCACATGCCAGCCGGAGCCTGCCAGCAGCCGCATGAGTTCCGGAACCCTGACCGAGTCGATCCCCGGAATCAGAAAGCGGCGATCCTCTCCATTCATCGCATGGGCGGAAACACCGGTCTGATGACCGATAACATGCCATTGACCCAGCCATCTTCCGACCGCAGTCTGGACCTGTGTATGACTGTGCAGCCGGCTGCGGCGCAAGGTTTTCTCGCGCGCATCCAGCGAACCGAAACGGGCAACAAAGCGCTGATCGACTGCTTCAAGCCGGTAACCATGAAAGCGCACCATGGCCAGCACGCCGGACAGCGTCATGATCAGGGCTGCGATCATGATGACTGACAATCCCGCCACCAGCGCCAACGCCAGCGGTGCCTGGGAGACGGCCTCGAACTGTTCCGGTGCGGCCTCGATCAGCCCCTCGACCCATTGCGATAGCCGTCGTTCGATCTGCTGGGTGATCGGCCCGGCGAAAATCGCCAGATACAACCAGATCTGATTGGATGTCAGGCCATACTTGAACAGATCGCTTGCCGTCGGCGCAAACAGCGCTGTGTCGTCGGGTTCCCGCGTATCCGTGTGTTCGGGCTCATCCGTGCGCCGATGCCGCGCCACTAGGTCGCGAATCCTTGCGGCCTCTTCGAGTCCAACTCCCGGCAGCGAGACTTCAGCCTGAAGCGCTCCCGGCGTGTCCAGATTCAGACGGATCAAACCCAGAGGCCGCAGGTACAGCGGTTGACTGAAACCGACATTCTGAACCCGCTCGAAACGGACCTTGAGTTCCTTCTGTTCAAACAGGCCCTTGCGCACGCGCATCGATTCCGCGTCCACCTGATAACGGAAGCGCCGATGGTAAATCATCGCGATCAGCATCCCCATCAACACAATTAGGGCCGCCGCCAGCCCCAGTTCCCGCCAGCCCAGAGCTTCACTGACGGCGAAACCCGTTCCGGCACCGACGAAGATAAAAATGTTCTCGCGCACGAAACGCAGCAGACCGCTGAAAAACAGGACCGCCACCGCCGAGACCGGCAATGCCTGCCAGTCTGCGGATGTCGGCTGGCTCACGACTCCCAATCCTCGGGATCCGATGGTTCCGGAAACTCCCCGTCCCCCGGCTCCCGACGTTCGCGCAAGCGAATCTGCTCAACCAGATATTCACGCAGACGATCGGCAGTTTCAAGGTCCAGCCCCAGCAATACCAGATCGGCGGTCATCCCGCCGGCGGTGAACAGCTTGACCCGGGCAATACCATGGAAACGCTCCAGCGGCCCGTGACTGGTCTCGACATGCTGGATCCGGGCAATCGGCAACACCGTCACGCTGCGCCAGAGCACGCCGCTTTTCGCAATCAGGTCATGTTCGCGCATCGCCCAGCCGCGATGCCCGGCATCCAGCCGGCGATAAACAAGCGTCAGCAATGCAAGCAGCAACACTGCCGGGACGGGCCAGATGCCCAGGGCCAGATCCTCCAGCAGTGGCAGGCTCCAGGCCAGCACTGCCACTGCAACAGGCCCGGCCCAGAGCACGATGGTCGAGATCACCACATAACGGCGGAAAGATGCGACTACCGGCCTGAGCTGCGGCAGGTTGTAGTCGGGCAACCGGCCCGGTTCCATTTCCTGATTTTCAAATCCCGGCAAATCGGACGGTCTTGATTCAGGTATCACGGAATTCCTCCGTACATATACTAATTTTTCTGCTTGCATTGGCAATTTCAGGATTTCACTCCGCTATCGTGCCAGCCCGAGGTGATCGGGTAGCGACGATCCCGGCCGAACGCCTTGCGTGTGATACGCGGTCCCGGGGCACCCTGGCGGCGCTTGAATTCAGCGTTGAGCACCATGCCTGCGACCTTGCGAACCATTTTTTCCTCCAACCCGGTACGCTCGACGATTTCGGAGATCGGCTGATCCTCCTCTACATAGGCCTCGATGATTCGATCCAGCAACGGATATGGAGGCAACCTATCCTCGTCCTTCTGATTAGGAGCCAGTTCAGCCGTAGGGAGGCGCTCGACAATACCGACTGGAACAACCGGCGAAATCATGTTGCGCCATTCGGCCAGGCGATAGACAAGACCCTTGAGACAATCCTTGATCGGACTGTAACCTCCGCACATGTCACCGTAAAGCGTGCTGTAGCCCACCGCCAGTTCGCTCTTGTTGCCGGTCGCAAGCACCAGATGACCGAACTTGTTCGAAAGCGCCATCAGCAGCATGCCGCGCGCGCGCGCTTGGAGATTTTCTTCGGCAAGCCCCGTCCGGGTATGGCTGAAAGCGCTGTCGAGTTGCTTGAGCGAAGCCCGAAAGATCGGCTCGACCGAAATATTGTCGCCATGAATTCCCAACAGATCGATCTGTTCGGTCGCCAGCACCAGCGAAAGCTCACTGGTATGCCGGGACGGCATCATCACTGCATGAACCGCCTCCGGGCCAAGTGCGTCGACCGCCAGTGCCGCGGTTACAGCCGAATCGATTCCCCCGGAGAGTCCCAGCATCACCGAGGAAAATCCATTCTTGCGCGTGTAGTCGGCAAGACCTTTTTGCAGCACTCTCCAGGCGACCGCAAGTTCCTCGGTATCACCGGCCGGCCAGTCGATGTACTCAAGACTCCCGCGCTGGACATCGAAACCAAGGCACAGCAGCCGGCTCTCGCACAGGGCGGCCGGGCGGGAAAGGCGACCGGCGGCGTCGATGGCCATTGAATGACCATCGAAAACCAGCTCGTCCTGGCCACCGACGCAATTGAGATAGACCACGGGCAACCCGGTTTCACGACGCCTTGCGCGCAACACCTCGCCACGGTCCAGATGTTTGTCATGAAAGAACGGAGAAGCATTGGCCGAAATGATGATCTGGGCGCCAGCCCTCAACGTCTGGGCCGAGGCTTCGGCTGTCCAGGTGTCTTCACACACGATCACACCGACTCGCACGCCATTGACTTCCGCGACCAGCGGCTGCTCTCCGGCCGCGAAGTAACGCTGCTCGTCAAACACTGCGTAATTGGGCAGATCGCGCTTGTCATAATGTCCCAGCACCCTGCCGTCACGGATCCAGGTCAGGGAATTGAAGCGCTCGCCGTGGTCCAGGCGTGGCCAGCCAAGCACCACGTCGATGCCCTGCACTGCCGCAACGATTTGTTCGAATACCTCGCTCGTTCGCCGCATGAATCCGGGGCGCAGCACCAGATCCTCGGGTGGGTAACCGGTAAGCGCAAGCTCCGGAAAGACGATCAGATCCGCGCGATGCTCGTCACGAGCACGCGCAATCAATCGCAGGATCAGGTCCCGATTGGCCGTAATGTGACCGACCAGGAAGTCATCCTGGGCGAGCGAGATTTTTAGCATGGGCGTTTTGTTACAGCCTGGTGGTCTATAGTGGTGATCGAGCGCAGACAGACAAACGGGTCACTTCCGACTTCTCGTAAATCGTAAATAGAAGAAACCGCCCTTCGATCAAGCAAGCGGGGCCAATTTTCGGCATACGCTATAGCTTCGCGCTTTCCAACTCGTCGAATGCGCTGGATCGCAGTCGGTTTTGACTTTTCCATTTACGACTCAAGATTTACGATTCACGATTTACGAGTGCTTGATCGCGAGCGAAAGCTCGAAAGGATAACTTCCCACCGAGTCAGCCGGGATCGCGGCTACTTCAACAATCCCGCAATCGCCGAACCCAGCTCGACCGGGGAACGCACGGTGGTCACTCCGGCCTTTTCAAGCGCCTCGTATTTGGCCTCGGCGGTGCCCTTGCCTCCGGCAATGATCGCGCCGGCATGACCCATGCGCTTGCCGGGGGGCGCGGTGACGCCGGCAATATAGGCCACAACCGGCTTGCTGACCGACTCGGAAATGAATTCCGCGGCCTGCTCCTCGGCCGTGCCCCCAATCTCGCCGACCATGATGATGGCCTCGGTCTGGTCGTCTTCCTGAAAAAGCTCCAGACAATCGACAAAAGACATGCCATTGATCGGGTCGCCGCCAATGCCGATGCAGGTGGACTGACCCAGGCCGACATTCGTGGTCTGAAAAACCGCTTCGTAAGTCAAGGTGCCGGAACGTGAAACCACGCCCACACTTCCGGGCTTATGGATGCGACCGGGCATGATGCCAATCTTGCATTCACCCGGCGTGATGATGCCCGGGCAATTGGGCCCTATCAGCGTGATGTCGTTATATTCCTTCAGCGCCGCCTTGACCCGCATCATGTCGAGCACCGGAATCCCCTCGGTGATTGCAACAATCACCCTGATGCCAGCATCGGCGGCCTCGAGAATGGCATCGGCGGCGAACGGCGGCGGCACGAAGATCATCGATGCATCGGCGGCGGTTTCATCGACGGCCTCGGCTACGGTATTGAATACCGGCAGCCCCAGATGCTCACTACCGCCCTTGCCCGGCGTGACGCCACCGACCAGCCGTGTTCCGTATTCGATCGCCTGCTCGGAATGAAAAGTCCCCTGGGAGCCGGTAAAGCCCTGACAGATGACGCGTGTCTTGCTGTTGACCAGTACACTCATTTTTGCTTCCCTTCAGGCGGCTGCTTCAACAGCCTTTTTCGCGCCGTCATTGAGATCGTCGGCGGTGATGATATCCATATCACTGTGTTCGAGAATCTTCTTGCCCTTATCCACGTTGGTGCCTTCCAGACGGACCACCACAGGCACATTGACCCCGATGTCCTTGACCGCGCCGAGAATACCTTCGGCGATCAGGTCGCACCGCACGATCCCACCGAAGATATTGACCAGAATCGCCTCGACCTTGTCTGATGACAGGATTAGTTTGAATGCCTCCGTAACCCTCTCTCTGGTCGCACCTCCGCCGACATCGAGAAAGTTCGCCGGTTCTCCGCCGGCCAGCTTGATCACATCCATGGTGGCCATCGCGAGGCCAGCGCCGTTGACCATGCAGGCGATATTGCCGTCCAGAGTGACGTAGTTCAGGTCGTGCTTGCTGGCTGCCAGCTCGGTTGGATCTTCCTGCGACTCATCGCGCATGTCGGCCAGATCCTGATGCCGGAAAAGAGCGCTGCCGTCGGCGTTGATCTTGGCATCCAGTGCGTTCAGGTTGCCCTCGCCATCGATGATCAGCGGATTGACCTCCACAATCGCCAGATCCTTGTCGATGAACAGCTTGTAAAGACCTTCCATGATGCGTGTTAGTTGACGCACCTGCTTGGCGTTCAGTCCCATGCCGAAACCGATCTGCCGGGCCTGATACGGCATGAAGCCCGCAGCATTGTCGATTGCCACCGAGATGATCTTTTCCGGTGTCTCCTCGGCTACTTTCTCAATATCAACCCCGCCGGCTGCCGAGCCCATGAACACCACCGCACGCTGCCCTCGATCCACCAGGGCCGACAGATAAAGCTCGCTCTTGATGTCGGTGGCCTCGGCAATCAATACCGAGTTGACCGGCAATGCCCTTCCACCAGTCTGGTAGGTCTCGATCTGCATGCCCAGCATGCCGGTTGCCAGCTTGCGCACTGCATCCAGGGTACTGGCCAGCTTTACGCCACCGGCCTTGCCCCGGCCCCCGGCATGCACCTGTGCCTTGACTACCCATTGGTTGCCACCGACCTTCTCGGCTGCCGCCACCGCCTCATCGGCGGTTGTCGCCAGTTCCCCGCGCGGCACCGGGATGCCGTAATCGGCAAACAGCGACTTGGCCTGAAATTCATGAAAATTCATTACGTAGGCTTCCCGCTTCTGATTGATCCACACCCCCGCCTGGCTCGAGCCTGAAAATGCCATGTCCTGCTATTGACAATTCCGGTTCCGGGAGCAAAGCGAGCCGATAACCGGCGCAATATAACAAATGCCGGGTTACGGGGTGCACTCGGTGACCGCCGCCCAACGGCACATCGCCATGGCGAGGGGCTTCCCCGTCGCATCGCGCATGCGATATAGTCCTGTGTGGAAGGAAATCAGGCGTCTCCCATGGACTGGAGCATCCCTCGATCTCATAACGACCTCTGAGCGCACGGCCATATTCGATTGAACGAAATCTTCCGAAAATCCGATGTCGATCCGATCCTGATCCGGCGATCGATGCACTACATGGCGATCTTCCGCATCGCCCTGGCGTCAATCATGGCAGTCATCTCGTTCGGTCCGGTTGGCGACGAGCTGCAGCCCGAATACCTGGCATTCCTGGCACGGGCGACCTCGCTGACCTGGGCGCTCGCGGCAATCAGCTTTGCCTGGCTGCAGTGGCGGCCACAATTCGAACCCGAAGAACTGGCGCGCTTCTCGCTGATGACCGACATCGTCATGCTGCTGATCATGATGCACTGCTTCGGCGGCTTCGGCAGCGGCCTGGTCATTCTGCTGATCTTCTCGGTCGGGATCGCGGGTCTGTTACTGCCTTTGCAGGTCACCCTGTTCTTCGCCGCGCTGATTTCGCTCGGACTGCTGATCGAAGCCTGGGTTGCCAGCAGCGGCGCCACCATCAGCGGACCAATGGCGCTTCAGGCCGGAATTTATGGTCTGGCCACGTTTGTCACGGCGCTGGGCTGCTATCTGTTGGGACGCTGGGGCCGTCAATACCAGTTGCTCGCCGAGCGGCGTCGGGATGACCTGGTCGGGCTCGAACAGGTCAATGACCTGATCATCCGCCGGATGCGCTCAGGCGTGCTGGTGGTTGACAGCGACCTCAATATCCGTCAGATGAACGAATCGGCCTGGTATCTGATGGGCAATCCACCGGCCGACGAACGCCGCCTCTCGGTCGTGGCGCCGATGCTGGTCGAACGCCTCAAGCGCTGGCATGACACCGGAGCTTCGGAAGAGGAAAGTCTGCTGCTCAAGGCCACTCAGGCCGCGGTGGTCCCGCAATTCGTGCGCCTGCCGGGCGCCTTCGGAGAAGCCACACTGATCTTCCTGGAAGACACCTCGGTGGTCAGCAGGCGAGCCCGCGACCTGGCCCAGGCCTCTCTGGCACGACTATCGGCCTCGATCGCGCATGAAATCCGCAATCCACTGGGCGCGCTGAGCCATGCGGCACAGTTGCTGGGAGAGTCCGATGCCCTGCCCAAGGCCGACCGGCGGATGATCGAGATCATTCGCAATCACACGGTTCGAATGAACGATATCGTCGAGAATGTGCTCAAGTTGTCACGGCGAGAACCGGCCCGGATCGAGCGGGTCGAGATCACCGGCTGGCTGCGCCAGCAAGCCGAGGAATTCCGAGCGCAACATGATCTGCCCGCATCGCGCATTGTGGTCGAGGCGCCGCGCAGCCAAGTCCAGGTCATGTTCGATCCCGGTCAGCTTGCCCAGGCGGTAAACAACCTTATGGGAAATGCCCTGCGCCACGCCTCAAGCGAGAATCATCAGCCGACCATCAAGCTCCGACTTAGCCCGATCCGCGGGCAGCGGGAAATGGCTCTGGATGTCATCGATGACGGGCCCGGCATTCCGATCGAAAAACGCAGCCAGATTTTCGAACCCTTCTTTTCAACCCACAAGCAGGGCTCGGGACTGGGACTGTTTCTGGCCCGCCAGCTCTGTGATGCCAATCAGGCGCCTCTGGAATACGTGCAGATTCCTAATTCCGGAGCCTGCTTCCGCATCCTGCTGCGTCGTGACGGCCAGGATCTCAACATTGTCAAGCCGGCACAGATCGTGAGAGTATGAAAAGGCGCATCCACTCGAAATCTGCTCCAAGGAGAAAAACATGGCTGAACCCCGGGCACTGGTAGTAGACGACGAACCGGACCTGCGCGAACTGCTGGAAATGACTCTGATGCGCATGGGCATCGATGTTGAAACCGCCGAGGATCTCGCCGATGCCAGGCACAAGCTGGGCGCGGCAAGTTTCGATTTCTGCCTGACCGACATGCGACTTCCCGATGGCAACGGACTCAGCCTGATCAAGCAGATCAGCCGCGACTATCCGGACATGCCGGTCGCCATGATCACCGCTTACGGCAAGGTCGAAGATGCAGTCACGGCGCTGAAATACGGTGCGTTCGATTTTGTCTCAAAGCCGGTGGATTTGGAAGCATTGCGAAATCTGGTCAAGACAGCGCTCAAGCTGCGCGAGGACGATAGCGAAAAAACCGGGGGCAAAGCAGGCCAATCCTCGGCCGGCCGGCAAACCGAAAGAAATCGCGACAAGGACGTTACGCCGGCCGCTGAAGGCCCCTCTGCAGGCGGCCAGGCGGCCATTCTGGATCGAATGATCGGGAAATCGGATCCAGTCGCGCATGTCCGTCAGACCATTGTCAAACTCGCGCGATCGCAGGCACCGGTGATGATCAGCGGCGCATCCGGCACCGGCAAGGAACTGGCCGCCCGATTGATCCATGACCTCAGCCCGCGCTCCGAGCAGCCATTTGTCGCAGTCAACTGTGGCGCGATTCCGTCGGAACTGATGGAAAGTGAATTCTTCGGTCACAAGAAGGGCAGCTTTACCGGCGCCGGAGCCGACAAGGAAGGTCTGTTTCAGTCGGCCAACGGCGGCACACTTTTTCTTGACGAAGTCGCCGACCTGCCGTTGAACATGCAGGTCAAGCTGTTGCGCGTGATCCAGGAAAAACGAGTTCGCGCCATCGGTGGCCGCGAGGAAGTGCCGATCGACGTACGTCTTCTTTCCGCCTCCCACAAGTCACTCAAGCCGATGGTCGAGGCCGGCGAATTCCGCAGCGACCTGTTCTTCCGGCTCAACGTGATCGAGTTGCCATTACCGTCCCTGAGCGAACGCAGGTCCGACATCCCACTACTGGTCGGTCACTTTCTGCAAGTCATCGCCGAACAATGGGGTGAACCCCCGCGCAAGCTCGATGACGGCGCCAAGAAAGCCCTGCTGGAACACCCGTATTCGGGTAACGTCCGGGAATTGTTCAACATTCTGCAACGCGCCGTCACGTTGTGCGAGGGCGATCAGATCACCGTCGGCGACCTCCAGCTCGAACAGTCCTCTGTCGGAGCCAGCGATGGCGGCCAGGAACCGTCGGATTACTCGGCCGGAGACCGAAGCCTGGACGATTACATGGAGAACATCGAAAAGCGCATCCTCCAAAATGCCCTCAAGGATGCGCGCTATAACAAGACCGAAGCCGCACGCCGTCTGGGCATCACCTTCCGCTCTTTCCGCTACAAGCTGGACAAGTACGAAATCGAGTGATCATCAATCGTGGCAGCAAGCACGAGTTGCGGACCGTTCGATAACGCCGCTCGCCAAGCCTGATTTTTACCATCGCTTGCAGCGGCAGATGCACTGAACAGGACAGGCTAACGGCTGGTCGATGTATTGATCACGGTGATCAATTCAGGCGCCGTGTCCGGATAACTGCTTCTGGTCAGGCTGGCAATCGCATCGACCCCGACACCAACCGCTGGGTCGGTTGAGATATCCAACTTCGCCTGATCGTCCATGGCTCCGGCAGGCCAAAGCAGGGGGATCGTCCACACCCAGGAGTCCGGATCAGCGCCCGGCTGCACATCGGCCGTTGAGGGCTCGTACCATTGGGCACCCTCATCTACCGACGCGCTGAAATTCACCTGGATATCGCGCAAAGGTTGGATTGGACTGTTGTTGTTGACCTGGATCTGAAAATCGAAACCCGAACCTTCGGGAAGCTCGTAGTCGACGACGAACAGCGGTTCGAATATATCCAGCCAGACAGCGCCGGGGTTGGCGCTTCCGTCCGGCTCAATCGTGCCCACCGCAGGGATTTCGTGCATGCAATCGGCCATGGGCAATGTCGCAAAGTTGACCGAGATGACGCCGGTATCCGGTGTGTAGGTGATCGACTCGGCCCCACTCAAATCATATTTTGCTTCGGGTTCGGCAATATCGCCCTTGATGATCTGATCAAGCTCCAGAGCGAATTGAGAGCTTGTGGAATCGGGATCAAACGCAGCCAGACCGGAACAGCGAAGATCGGCAAAAAAGGTCTGGATTTCAACCCGAGGGTCTGACCCGGGATCCGTGCCGGGCCAGTACTGGAAGAGCGTCACCTCTCCCTCAGCGGTCGCCGGTTGCCCGGCAATTTCCAGACTCAGCCCGGCCTGGGCCGTGCTGGCCAGGCAAGTGCCGACCAAAAGCAGGATGCTGCACTTCAAAAGTTTCGGGCTCATTTCCAATGGTTAACCGAGTCAGAAATCCGTGTTGATTATCCCATATTGGAAGGTGTTAATCAAAAGAATCCTGCCAAGTGTCGCGATAGTCTAAAAGCCTGTGATTGATCTCACGCTATGCCCGTGAATCCTCGACCCCTTCTGCAATCTCGGGCAACGGCTCAGGCACCCGACCCTGTTCCAGACGAAGTGCGTTGCGATAACACTGGGCGGCGACCTCGATCCGGCCGGTGCGGTCCATCAATTGTCCAAGTGCGGCGTGAGCGGCCGAATCACCACTCGATCTGACGGCAATCTGAAGGTGCTCGAGCGCCTTGTCGTCGTCACGCCGTGTCAGGTTCAGGCGCCCCAGCGCCAGATGCAGTGCGGTTGACTCTGGCGCGGATTGCAACCACTTCTCGCATTGCCGAATTCTGGTTCCGATGTCGGAGTTGTCGGGGCGTGCGTACAGCTCCAACAGTTGTTCATCCTGCTCCCGTTCCAGCGCCTGACGCAGCACCGGCTCGGTCAGATCGGCCCGATCGAGTTCAAGGGCCCGGCCGGCAAAGGCGGCAACCACCTCACCTCGGCGCCGAGTCGACTTCGAGACTGCGTGCCAGGCATGTTCCAGCGCTGCGATATCCGCGCTTTGAGACAACTCACGCGCCAGGGCAAGCGCGCCAAGTTCATCGGCACGTTCACGCTCCACGATGCCGGCCCGGCGCATCGCCGGCAGCAACAGGCGGACCTCGTGCCAGCGGTCGGTTTGCTGGTAGCACTGCAATAGCAGTTTGAGCACGGCTTCGCGCCTGGGACGCTTGAGGTGGAGTTTTTCCAGCAGCTCGATCGCTTCCGGATGCTTATCTTCGTCCATCAGCATGCGCGCACGCGCCAGCGTGGTCACGAAGCGCCGGCCACCGGCCAGGCCACCGGAGTGGCTGTCCGCCAGCGCCAGATACCGGTCCCGCTGGTCCATGGACGACTGGCCCTGAGCCGCGCGCGCGGCTGCCAGGTATCCGGCCGTACCAATGGAACCGTCTCGCATCGCCCGTTGCAGCGATAGCTCGGCGGCGCGCCAGTCACCGGAGGCAAGCGCCAGAAGTCCGCGATCGAGGTTACGCTGTTGACGGGCATGGCGAAATCGTTTCAACGCTCGACCGGGCATGCGAATCACAGCGATTGCCAGCGAGGCCAGCAGCCAGCTGCCGATGACCGCGAAAACGAGCACCAGCAGCGACATCTGCACGCGCCAACCGGCAATTTCAATCAAAACGTACCCCGGATCGGCCAGCAGACGCGGCGCCAGCCACGCGCCACCGATCATGGCCAGCAGCGCACAGGTGGCAAGCAGAATCATGACCATCCGCCGTTTCACCTTTCCTCCCTCTCGAGTGTCTCCAGCGCCCGCCGGGTGCGCTCAGGTTGCGGCGGTCCGGACGATGAAGCGAGCGAGAGTTCCAATTCTTCAAGCGAGGAAAGCACTTTGGCAACTTCCCGATGCGATGAATCAAACCCTGTTTCGATCGCGACACGGGCCTGTTCGATCAAATCCCGGGCCATATCGAGCTCCCGCCGGGCCAGCGTCATGGCCGCGGCTTGCAGCAATGCCCGAACCCGTTGACGCAACAGATCTTGTTCAACCGGAGAAAGCCGGTCCGGATCCAGCGTCTCGACCCGCACCAGATCGCCGAGAACCCGACCGATCCGGTCACGCCAGCCCGACCCCGGTTCGACCTGCGCCGCTTCGTCCGCACCCGATCCGGCCGGCTTCGCCGTTTGAGACTGAACCGCGGCAGGCCAGGCCGCGGCCGAGTCGGAGGCAGTCATCAAGCGCCGGATTTCTTCAACGCCGGCAGGCGCCGACCACGCCTCGACTGCAGCCAGATCCAGCCGCGCGGCCTCGTTCAGGCGCTCCCATCCGGAACGCTCGCTGAGGGCGGCGCGCCCGGCGATCTGTTCCAATGCCGCAATCGCCGTTTGCCGGTCAACGAAAATCTCGATCGCGTTTTCCGCCGTGGCCAGCAGTTGACGGACCTCGATCAGGCGCAAGCGCTCTAGCCAGTCGCGCTCCTGACGATCGGTTTCACGTCCGACCCGATCCAGTCGAGCCGACAGACGTTCGACACGCGAACTGAACTCCGATTCCAGTTCATCCAACCGACCGCGAACGGCGCCGAACTCGGAGTTGTACTGACCGGACTGCTGCTCCAGGCGTTTGGCCAGAACAGCCAGCCGATCCTGCAGCGAATCCTCCAGCGTCGATGGATCAATCGGCGCGGGCAATGCCTCGATCGCATTGGAAAATCCGGCTTCGACTTCGCTCAGACGTTGCCTCAATCGCGTGACATCTTCTTCGAACGCGTCCAATCGCTGATCCGTTTCGTCCACTTGCGCGGACTCGTCGACGGCCGGATCGTGCATCGGCCAAAAATCGCGCAATGCAAGCGCCAGCGCGGCCAGCGAAAACAACAGCGCCAGCCAGCCAATCCAGGCGCTGGACCGGCGCGACGGCGAAGCGTGTTCAGCCGGGGTGTCTGACTGTCCACCATGTTCCGGATTGTCAACCGGGGACTCGGAAGAACTCACTTCAGTCGTTTTTTCGAATTCATTCATTTGTCTGGTTTCAGTCGGACTCGGACTTCACTCCGATGATGCTACCGGAAATCCGCGCATCGTGAAGGCCCGGACCCGTCGCCACCTTCTTCCAGGGCCTCAAGCATGGCCTGATTCGAGGCACCGACAGCGATTTTCACTACGGCGGCGCCCATTGCCCGACATTTTTCGGCCAGCCTTTTCGACGAAACAACGAAGCAGGAAGCCATCATGGGCTGCCGCAACCCGGCCGGCAAGGACTGATACAGGGCTTCAAGTGCTGCGCCGCTGCTGAAAAGAAATGCCAGTGGGATGTGCTTGCGAAGCGCCGCCTCCAGGGCCAGTGCCCGGGCGCAGCGCACGCGGCGATACACAAAATGACGACGCACGCGAGCACCTCGGTCGCGCAACCGTTCCAGCAAAACACCGCGACCGCCTGGGGCAGCCAGAATCGCAATCCGCCTGCCGGCTACCTGATTCAATTCCGGCAAGTCGAGCAGATCCTCGCTGGTCGATCCGCGCTCCGGGTATCGGGCTGGTATTCCGAGTTTTTCCAGCTCATGGGCAGTTCCCGGCCCGGGGCAGAAAAAAACCGACCCACCAGGCGACCCAACGGGAGCTCGCATGCTGGTCATTTGCCGCGCGGCGGCCGGACTCGTCACCAGCACCAGATCGCATGTTGCAAGTTCCGAAAGAATCCGGCTCAGAACCAACGCCGACACCGGCTCGATTGCGAATGCGGGAGAGTGGATGAACGGCCAACCCTTCGATTCCAACTGTTGCAGCAAATCCACATGATCGGGAGCGGGACGCGTCACTACGACCACGCAACGGCCGCTCAGGTTTCCGAAATCGGGGCAGTTCTTCATAATAAAAAAAGCCTGCTCGACGGAGCAGGCTTTCTGGATAGATCCGGGTGTCTGACGCAACCAACCAACGTGCAGGGGGCTTGCGTGTTGGCGTTGGCAGTAGGGGGATGCACATCGATCAGAAACGTCGTGGACGACACCCGGAAAGCTGACTATTGCAGATTTTCTACTGCGTTGGGAGTAGTTTCACACATTCAGCGCTACTTGTCCAGACTGATTTAAGTCAAAACTTCAGATTTTTTTCAATTAGGTGATTTATTTATCAATTTCAGAAATTTTTTAGCGCCCTGATCACATAATTTTTCAAAAACTCGTCGTGCCAGCGCCCCTTCATCAGCAACATGGCCATCGGCGCCTGCCTCAATCAGCCTTCCGTCGCCATCTCCCAGCCTCGCGCGCAAGCTCATTCGATCGCCTTGCACCCGGGCGAAGGCAGCCAGAGGCATGGTGCAGTCGGCATCAAACAGACGAGCGATTTCCCTTTCCGCGTGCGCCTGTCGGGTTGCGATTGGACAACCCAGGGCAGCCAGCATTGCATCGACCTCGGCATCCCCGGACCGGCATTGCGCCACGATAATGCCCTGGCCGGGGGCCGGCAACCAGGTCTCCACATCCAGCTCCAATGCCTGCGGCGGCACGATACCGAGGCGCTCCAGCCCGGCCGCGGCCAGCAGCGTGGCGTCAACACGGCCTTCGCGCACGGCGGCCAGGCGCGTCTCGACATTTCCTCTCAACGGCACCACATCGAGATCGGAGCGCAGAGCCTTGAGCTGACTGACCCGGCGCAGACTGGAACTGCCGACCCGGCTACCTTCCGGCAATTCGGCGATTGGAGTGCCAGCCAAGGTAATCAGGAGATCAGCAGGATTGGCCCGCGGCAACCAGGACGAAAGCTTCAGGCCTTCCGGTTGTCCTGCCGGAACGTCTTTGAGCGAATGCACCGCGACATCGGCCCGACCTTCCAGCAGGGCAATTTCGAGTTCCTTCAGAAACAGGCCCTTGCCGCCAATCTCGGCCAGTGAACGGTCCAGAACCTCGTCGCCACGCGTGCTCAATGGCAATAACTCCGCATCCACGCCGCTTCGACGCAACTGATTCGCGACATGCTCGGATTGCCACATCGCCAGACGACTCTTGCGGGTGGCAATGATCAGCTTTCTTTCACTCAAAGGCTTACCCTCCACCATTAATCCGACCAAAGAATGTTCTTGACCATGCCCAGTTTTCGTCTGGAAACTTCAGGATCAAAATCCAGCCCGTCAATTTCGACCCGGGGCATGTCGTCATCGTCATGGTAGAGCGCGCGCAGATGCCTGTTGCTGACCAGCGCGTTGCGGTGAATACGCACGAATCGGTCCGGATATCGCTGCTCCAGCGTCTTAAGCGCGTCTTCGACCAGGATTCTGCGACCATTGACATGCATGATCGTGCATTTGTCCTCCGACGTGAATGCCCGGATGTCATCCACACTAACGCGAATCAATCTCTCGCCCAGCCTGCCGCTGAGCATCGGTGTGTCGCCCCGCGCCTCGATCACTCGCCTCAGACTTTCGATCAAGCGCTCGGCTCGTACCGGCTTGACCACATAGTCCACCGCCGCCACACCGAATGCTTCCAGGGCGAAATCATCATGAGCGGTCACAAATATGATCGCTGAAGCCGGGCTGCATCCGCGCAGATCGCGAGCCAGCTCCAGACCATTACGACCCGGCATCTCGATATCCAGCAACACGATGTCGGGCTGCAGCTGACGACAGCGATCAACGACTCGACCGGACCTGGATTCACATCCTGCAACTTCGAATCCGGGCATTCCCGACAACAAACCGGTCAGCCGTTCGATCGCCGGCGGCTCATCGTCGACAATCAGCACCCGAGCCGCCGGCGCGTCGCTCATGCCTCGAATCTTGCGTTGATCCAGCGATCCAGCGCCTCGATTTCCGGCGGGCAGACCGCATGCTGCATCGGCCACTCACTCCATTCCACCGCAACCTGTTGTTCGGACAGCAATGCGGCAGCCTGCTGCCCCAACACCAGCGGGACGATCGGATCGTGCGTGCCATGCGCCATGAATACCGGAGTTTTCCTTCCCTGATCGCTGAGCCAGTCGGTCACCTCGCCGGCTTGCAGCAGGTAGCACGACAGCCCGACGACTCCACCCAGCGATTGCTCTCGCGACAGACCGAGTCTCAGCGCAATCGCGCCTCCCTGGGAAAAACCTGCCAGCAACAGGTTGTGCGGTTCGATTTTGCGCTCCAGTTCGCGCTGGATCAGGCGCTCGACCTGAGCCATCGAAGTCCGAATTCCCCGCAAGTCCTGATCGCGCGCGATCTCGAAGCCCAGAATGTCGTACCAGGCACGCATGCGCATGCCATTGTTAATGGTCACCGGCCGCACCGGTGCATGCGGAAAGACGAAACGGACCGCACGCGATCGGCCGCAACCGAGCTGCGGTACAATCGGTACGAAGTCATTGCCGTCGGCCCCCAGGCCATGCAGCCAGATCACGGCATGCCGAGGGTCCGGACCAGTTTCCCGCTCGATGCAATCGAGCATTTCATGTTCAAGATCGCTCATGCAAAGGATTCTACCCGTGACACGCATCCTGGTGCTGCTGGCAGCGCTGCTGACCTGTGGTGGTTGTGGCCTCAAGGGCGACCTCTTCCTGCCGGAACCCACGCAGCAGCCCGAACCGGCCTCGCCGGTCCAGCAGGACACCGATGAAGAAGGCACCGACCAGAAAGACGCCGACAATCACGACAAAGGCGTGGCGCATGAAACGTGAGCTGCTGGCGCGCACGCCCGAACCGGAGTTGATGGACAGTCCGGAACAGGTCCAGGCCTATGCCGGCGCCGACTTCTCCGAATCCAATCAGAGGTTTGCCGATTTTCTTGTTGCAAACTTCCAGCCCCATCCCGGCCAGGGAAGACTGGTCGATCTGGGTTGTGGCCCGGGAGATATCTGCATTCGCCTGGCGCGAGCTCTGCCAAAATGGCGGATCACCGGGTTGGATGCCGGCGAGAACATGCTTGCCAGCGCCACTGGCGCCACACGGCAGCACAGTCTGACAGACCGCGTTACGCTGCATCCTGCACGTCTGCCCGAGCATGGACTCCCGCCACAAAGCTTTGATGCCGTTGTCAGCAACAGTCTGCTGCACCATCTACCCGACCCGGCCATCCTCTGGCACAGCATTAGGGATCTGGCGCGCACCGGCGCCTGGGTGCAGGTCATGGATCTCAATCGCCCCGACAATGCGGCCGTAATCGCCCATCTGGTCGATCAATATGCCGCCAGTGAGCCGGAGCTGCTGCGCCGCGATTTCGCCAACAGCCTGCATGCTGCATGGCGCGTGAATGAGGTCAACGGCCAGCTTGCCAAAGCCGGTCTAGCCCTGGAATGTCTGCAAGTCTCAGACCGACACTGGCAGGTCGCCGGCTTTCTTAACACCCACCACTGACAATCTCGACAACCATATGCGGTTCTGCAAGCTCGAAGCTCTGGGCAACGACTTCGTCCTGATCGACGCTCGAGAGATCGGCGATGACAACAGCATGCATACCACGACGCCGGGGCGGGCGGCCCGAATCGCCGATCGCAGGCATGGTATCGGTTGCGATCAAGTGCTGATCCTGCACGGCGATACCGATGCGGTGGCCCGGGTCGAAATCATCAATGCCGATGGCACATACGCCGAGCAGTGCGGCAACGGCATGCGAGCCATCGCAGCCTGGATCGATTCCCGGGGCGAACTGCAAAGCCCGCAAAGCCTGGACACGCCCGCCGGCAGGGTGGAAATCGCGCGCAGCGGCGAAAGTCAATACCGTGCCGACCTGCCGGCACCGGCAGCAATCACTCCTGCCGAGCTGGAGTTGCCGGAACCGCAACTGCCTGCCCCGGCCGGCGCAGCGCACCTGCTTTCCATGGGCAATCCGCACCTGGTGGTGGAGTGGCCGAACCCGCCGGGCGCCTCGACACTAGCCGATGTGGTCGGGCATCTGCAACAACAGCCAGCCTGGCGCAACCGCGTCAACATTGGCCTGGCGCATGTCCCGGGTCCCGGTGAAATCCGGCTGCGCGTGCACGAGCGCGGTGCTGGAGCCACCCCGGCTTGCGGCAGCGGCGCCGTGGCCGCGGCCTGGGCACTGGGAACATCTCGGGGTTCAGGTCCCTGGCAGGTCCATCAACCCGGCGGATGCCTTGTGATAGATTTGGAATCCGTGCACGGCCGGGTCCCCACAAGGGTTACCACAATCGGCCCCGCGCGGCTGGTTTTTCAGGGGAACATTGCATGAGCAATCTCAAACCGGAACAGATCGTCCAATATCTCGAACAGCATCCGGAACTGCTTGCGACACTGCGGATTCCGCACGCCTCCGGCGCCAGTTCACTGATCGAACGCCAGGTCGAACAACTCAGGCGGGAAAACCGGCAACTGACGCAGAAGCTCAGGCAGCTGACCGGCATTGCCGGCGAAAACGAGCGTCTGATGCGTCGCCTGCACCGTATGGCACTGGAATTGATGGCCGCTGCTTCCCCGCACTCCATGTTTTGCACCCTGGTGACGGGACTGCAGCAGGAATTCGACGCAGATGCCGTGCGAGTATTGCTGGGGGCGGAGCAGGCCGGTTGGTTCGAACACGAGGCAATCGGCGTCTTGCCCAATCCGGTGCCGGATTGGGTGGATGCCATTCTGGCCGATAACCAGGCATGCTGCGGGCGACTGACCCGGGACAAGCGCGCGCTGCTGTTTGGAGACAGCCAGATCGGCTCGGTTGCAGTAATCCCGCTGGATGAGTTCGGCCTGCTGGCCATTGGTTCGAATTCCGACGAGCGTTTTCATCCCGAAATGGGCACGCTGTTTCTACAATTGCTGGGCCAGACGCTGCAGTCGCGCCTGAGGCGCGAATCCCGCCCGAAAGGTGCCGCGCGCCAGGCGCAGGCCTGACTCCGGATCATTGTTGATCCGTCCTGATGCGGCGAGCATGTCGTGACCCGGCCAGAATGAACCCACAGGAACCAGCACCGGAATCGCCGCTTGAACCACTCATCCAACGATTCATCACCTATTGCCGTGATTCCGGTCGCCTGGCTGAATCCAGTCGCCGAGCCTATGCGCGCGACCTGCAGCGGCTGGACCGTTGGTGCCGGCACCGTGGCTTGACATCACTGCGGCACATCGATGCGACCGAATTGCGCGCATTCGCCGCCGGCATGGCGCGTGAGGGACTGGATCCGCGCTCGATCCAGCGCCATCTCTCGGCACTTCGCAGGTTTTTCGAGTTCCTGCACCGGGACGGCGAGATCCGGGCCAATCCAGCGCTGGATCTCAAGGCCCCACGCACACGCCGCAAGCTGCCGCGAACGCTGGACCCGGACCAGGTGCTCAAGCTTCTGGAAATCCCGGGCGACAAGCCGCTGGATATTCGAGACCGGGCTTTGATGGAGCTGTGCTACTCGTCCGGGCTGCGGGTCAGCGAGCTTGCCGATGCGCGCTGGTGCCGCCTGGACTCCGAGCAAGGCCTGATTCAGGTCATCGGCAAGGGCAACAAGGAACGCGTCGTGCCGGTCGGCCGACATGCGGTGCGGGCGCTGCAGGCATGGCGCGACTGCCCCGGACGCACACCGGCTGAACAAGACGACTACATCTTTACCAGCGCGCGCGGAAAACCACTGGGTGTGCGCGCCATGCAGAAGCGCATCGCCCGGCGCTCGATCAGCCAGGGCCTGGACCAGCGCGTGCACCCGCACCAGCTCCGCCACTCTTTCGCCTCGCACATCCTCGAATCCTCGGGCGACCTGCGCGCGGTACAGGAACTTCTCGGCCACGCCAACCTGTCGACCACCCAGATCTACACCCACCTGGATTTCCAGCACCTGGCCCAGGTCTATGACCAGACCCATCCCCGGGCCAAAAAGCGCCGCGATCAGGAATAAGCGGGGTTGAAAAGCAAGTCACACGAACAAGGCGCGAAGATCACGAAGAAAATGCTTTTCGAAGAGCTTCTCCTGATTATGTAGATGACTCGGCCACCGGCACCGCAATCACGATTTGGTATTTACCGCGCGGGCTTTCCCTGCCGGTAGATGGCTCCGAGCATCCGGTGATGCCGGCCGGCCCGAACCCCCCGACATTCCCCGCTGCACCAATGTTCAAGTCTCGCCGCGGGCGAGTCCAGTGCGTTGCACGAAGCTCCCCGCCTGCCCGCAACTGGCCCCGCTGGCCGATGGCTGAGAAATGCACATAATCAGGTTCAACTTTGGACGCCTCCGGCCCCATTCAACTGGCACCAGAGCTCCCTGGAATTCTGACTCAACCGCAATACCGGTGGACCCACGACTCGCCAGCAGGCAACGCCGCTCGCCGCCAACCTCCGCAGCCAGCACTTCTGGCCAATGGCCGGGGCCTATGCGTAATCAGGAATTTTTTTATCTGTGTTCATCTGTGGATAAACATGCTCTTGCTGAATATGTCCGGCCCCGGTGCGTGATCGAGCACGGTTATTGCGACTGGCCAAGCGTGCGCATCAGTTCGTCATAGATTTCGCGCGCGCGCGCTTCGAAGCTTGCCGGCACCTGCACCTTGACTGCGCTGTAGCTGGACTGAACTCCGAGTAATGTGGCAAAACCTTCCGAAGCCAAATGCACCGGAATATCTTCCGATTCCAGCTTCATGCGCACCACCTGTGCCAGCGCGATGTCATGCAGTTTGTCGATGGTGACCAGACTCATTGGATTTCTCCGAAATGTCGGCCCGAAGCCGTATTCAGCCACAGCGCTCGACCAGATGCTGGATATTGAGTTGCAGGGAAGTATTGCCGCGCCAGCGATTAATGTCCAGCCGGTAGGTGACATGCAGAGGATCCGGAAGCTCCTGACGGCACAGATTTCCAGCGCGGAATGCGATTGCATCCAGCACCGGGCCATTGCCTGGTGGCTGGACCACCAGCTTCAGGTGGGAAGCGCCGACAATGCGCCTTTCAAGTACGCGAAAGTGGCCATGAAACAGCGGCTCTTCCCAGCCCTGACCCCACGGACCGGCCGCGTCCAGCGCCTCGGCGGTCGCCAGTTGCAGTTCAGCATGCCTGAGTTCTCCATCGCTCAAGACCTGATCGGCGGCAAACTCCAGTCGCGACGCACGATCTTCGAATGCTTGCCGGAACTGTTCGATCCTGTCTCCGGCCAGGCTTAATCCTGCCGCTCTGGCATGACCGCCGAAGCGGTCGATCAGACCGGGATGCTCCGCATCGATCCCTGCCAGCAGGTCGCGCATATGCACGCCTTCGGGACTTCGACACGATCCTTTCCATTCAACGCTGCCGGCACCGACCGGTGCCAGCGCGATCACAGGCCGGCGTTGCTGCTCGCAGATTCTCGAGGCCACAAGGCCAACCACCCCAGGATGCCATTCCGGGTCATGCAGACAATAGCCATCAGGCCGGGTACTGAGAGACTCCAGCATCGCGTCGGCAATCGCGCGCGCCTGTTCGGTCATTTCCGCCTCGATTTGCTGACGATCGCGATTCAGGCCATCAAGCCGTTCGGCCAGATGCCTGGCCCGGCCCGGATCCTGTTCCAGCAGGCAACGAATGCCAATGGAAATATCGTCCAGACGGCCGGCTGCATTCAGGCGCGGACCGGCAACAAACCCCAGATCAGCCGCGCCGACATGCGCTAGATTGCGCCCGGCGACCTCCAGCAACGCCTGGATTCCCGGCCTGCAGCGGCGCGCTCGGATACGGCGCAGCCCCTGATGGACCAGGAGGCGATTGTTTTCGTCCAGGCGCACCAGGTCGGCGACCGTGCCCAGCGCCACCAGATCGAGCAGCGAATCCAGCCGAAAATCAGCCTGGTGTCCACGCCGGCGCAGCTCGGCCCGCACCGCGATCAGGGTATAGAACATCACGCCGACACCGGCCAGATAGGGCGACGGAAAGGTCTCTCCGGGCAGATTGGGATTGACGATCGCGTTCGCCCGGGGCAATTCCGGTCCCGGCAAGTGATGATCGGTGACCAGGACTTGAACTCCGGCGGCACGCAGCTTCGCGACTCCGGCGTGCGAGGAGATCCCGTGGTCGACCGTAATCACCAGTGCGGGCTTGTCAGCCAGGCATTCACCGGCCAGTTTCTCGCCCAGTCCGTATCCATGCCTGACCCGATCGGGCATGCGCCAGCCGACGTGGCCGGCCCCCAGCCCTTGCAGGCCCAGCACCGCCAGCGCCGTGCCGGTCGCGCCATCGGCATCGAAATCGCCCACAACGACGATACGCCGATCATCGCCCATGCAGTCAACCACCAGCTTTGCGGCTGCTTCCAGGCCCGAAAGGCCGGGCGGCAGCATCGATGCCAGCGAATAGTCAGGCGCCCGCTTGCAACCACGCGCGGCCAACACTCTTGCGACCACCGCGCTATCGCAACCAGCCAGCGGCGCGGGAACCTTTCGATTGACGACCTCGACGCGCCGGATCATGCCCCGGTTCCAATAAAACCGGCAACCTGCCCGCGGCGCCAGAAAGCATACCGCGGCCCCGGTTCCAGGCGCCAGCCGCCGTGGCTGCCCAGAATCGTAACGGTAGTGCCGCGTAACGGCCTCAGCCAGGTTTCGTGCAACTCCACCAGGCGATCGGCAAGGGCGTCAGCAAAACCATCAGAAAGGCAATCGGACTGCAAGGACCAGTTGAGAAAGACAATGTCCTGCTTGCCGATTTCCATTCGCTTGACGTTCTCCGGCTCGATCGTGACGTCCAGCCAGCGCGCCAGACCCTTCACAAGCGGATCGTTGGACGAATCGAGAATTCGCGGCGAAATAGCGGCCGGTGAATCCGGCACCGACCCGAAGCCCCAGAACCACAGTCCAACCCCCCTTTGATCGGCACGCGACAGCGGCCGGTACTGGTGAAACACCATCTGACTTTCATTGATCAATCGACGCCAGACACGCGCATCCGGACCTTGCGGCAGCACCTCGGCCAGCCGCTTGCCGGGAATCTCGACCAGGGGCGAAAAATGCACGTGCGAGATCTCGCGCAGCTCGACCACGCCATGGCCGCAACCGGGTTCGGACTGCCATTCCAGGCCCTCGGCGGCAAACATCTGCTGCAAATCGGCCACCACCGGTTGCAGTGCCGAGTCGCCAAAATCCAGTGATAACGGCTTTTCCAACCATACCTCGGTCAGGTCCGGCAGCATGGTGACCGGGTCGAAACGCAGCCAGTTCGAACCCGAAGTCGCGGGCCTGGCGGCCAAACGCGTCAACGGGCCGGCCGCGGGCAGTTCGGTCAGTTCCAGCGTTTCGGCCAGGGCCTTTTCCGGAGCGGCCTCGAATCGGCTGGCACGGCCGAGCAAGCGCGCCAGCGGGCGCGGCAAGGCATCGGCACCGCCGGGGAGATACTCCAGATCGGGTATCCGAATCACAAGCTGACGCATGATTCCTATCTATCCTGTTCATCAGCGCGTTCGATGACTGTCGCCGCGCGGCCCAAATAATTGATTCCAAGCGCAAATGCTGTGAAGCCCGCGTTCTCTGGCCGACTCTCGTCACTGATCAGACTGTTTCAGCCCTCCCCCGCTTGCAGGGGAGGATTTGGGAGGGGCTTCGGGGCGCCGGGCTCATGTGTCGTAGCGGACTTCGATAATCTCGTAATTGCGAACACCATTGGGCGTCTGCACTTCGACGGCGTCGCCCTCCTCCTTGCCGATCAGGGCGCGCGCCAGCGGTGCCGAGACCGCAAGCCGGCGTTCCTCGATGCTCGATTCCAGGTCACCGACGATCTGCCAGTGCACTTCCTCGGCATCGTCAACATCTTCCAGCAACGTCACGTGGGCGCCGAACACCACCTTGCTGCCGACATCAAGACTGGCGATGTCGATGATACGGGCATGCGAAAGCGATGATTCCAGCTCCTGAATCCGGCCCTCGATAAAGCTTTGCTGCTCGCGCGCGGCGTGGTATTCGGCATTTTCCTTGAGATCACCGTGCGCGCGCGCCTCGGCAATCGCCTCGATCACTTGCGGTCGCTCGACCTTCTTCAAGCGATTCAGTTCTTCGCGCAGGCGCTCCGCGCCCGCGCCAGTCAGTGGAATCCGGGACATATTCTTTAACGTCTATTGTCGGTGAAGTTCGCCGAGGCTCAGCACCTCGCGCTCGTTCCAATGCTCCAGCGCCTTGAGCGTGGCGCGCGCACCGGCTATGGTGGTCGAATAGTTGACCTTGCGTTGCAGGGCTTCGCGGCGAATCGAAAACGAATCGGTAATTGCCTGTCGACCCTCGGTCGTGTTGACAATATAGTCGATCTCGCGGTTCTTGATCATATCAACGATATGCGGGCGACCCTGCATGACCTTGTTGATGTAATCACACTCAACGCCGTTTTCAACCAGAAATTTCCAGGTTCCTTCGGTCGCGACCAGACTGAAGCCGCGTTCGCGCAGCTCGCGCGCGACCGGCAGCAAATGTTGCTTGTCGGCATCACGCACCGAAAGAAAGACCCGGCCACTGGCGGCCGCCTGAATCCCAACGCCCTGTTGACCACGAGCAGCCGCGGCGCCGAAGGTCTTTCCCACGCCCATGCACTCTCCGGTGGAACGCATTTCCGGGCCCAGGATCGGATCGACTCCCGGGAACTTGATGAACGGAAAAGCCGGTTCCTTGATCGAATAAAAACCGGTGCGCAGATCCTCGCTCAGACCCTGCGCTTCAAGCGTACGCCCGACCATGCACTGGGCTGCAACCCTCGCCAGCGGCACGCCGGTCGCCTTGGAAACGAACGGCACGGTGCGCGAGGCGCGCGGGTTGACTTCAAGCACGAAGATTTCATCGCCACGAACCGCGAACTGGACATTCATCAAACCTACCACATTCAGCGCCAGCGCCATCTTGCGGGTCTGGGCAGCGATTTCATCGACCACCGCGGGCGCAAGCGAAAAAGGCGGCAGGCTGCACGAGGAATCACCGGAATGAACACCGGCCTGCTCGATATGCTCCATGATGCCGCCGATGATGACCCGCTCGCCGTCGCAGACTGCGTCCACATCCACCTCGATGGCATGGTCCAGAAACCGGTCAAGCAAGACCGGCGAGTCGTTTGACACGCTCACGGCCTCGCGAATGTAGCGCTTCAATTCATCGACCGAATGCACGATATCCATAGCCCGCCCGCCCAGCACATAGGATGGCCGAACCACCAGCGGGAAACCGACCTCGCGCGCCAGCGCCACTGCCTCGTCAGGCGTGCGCGCAGTTCGGTTGGGGGGCTGTCTCAGACCGAGTTGCTGGATCAGGTCATGAAAGCGCTGACGATCCTCGGCCAGATCGATGCAATCGGGGCTGGTACCGATGATTGGAACGCCCGCGGCCTCCAGATCGCGCGCCAGTTTCAAGGGGGTCTGGCCACCGAATTGCACGATCACGCCCTCGGGACGCTCGACCCTGACGATCGCCAGCACGTCTTCCAGCGTCAGCGGCTCGAAGTACAGACGGTCGGAGGTGTCATAGTCGGTCGAGACCGTTTCGGGGTTGCAATTGACCATGATGGTCTCGAAGCCCAGTTCGCGCATCGCCTGGGCGGCGTGCACGCAGCAGTAGTCGAACTCGATGCCCTGGCCGATACGATTCGGTCCGCCACCCAGCACCATGATCTTGCGCCTGTCGGTAGGCCGCGCCTCGCAGTCGTGCTCCCAGGTAGCGTACATGTAGGCCGTGGTGGTCGCGAACTCGGCGGCACAAGTGTCGACGCGCTTGTAGACCCGTGCCACGTCCAGCGTCTGGCGCAGGTGGCGCACAGCCTTTTCCGGCATGCCCAGCAACACGGCCAGACGGGCATCGGAGAAGCCAAACCGCTTGAGCTCGCACAGGCGATCGGCATCCAGCGCTTCGAAACCTTCCCGGCGCACGCGGTTTTCCTGTTCAACCAGTTCGAAAATCTGGTCGAGAAACCATGCATCAATGCGTGACAAGCGCTGGACCTCCTCGAACTCGAGCCCACGCCGGAAGGCTTCGGCAACCCACACAATGCGTTCCGGTCCGGCCTCGCGAAGCTCACGCCGGATCCGCGTTGCGGAATCCAGGTCGGAATCCTCCTCCGGCGCCAGATCATTGAAGCCGTCCAGGCCGGTTTCCAGGCTGCGCAATGCCTTTTGCAGCGACTCACAGAAAGTGCGCCCGATTGCCATGGCCTCGCCCACCGACTTCATCTGGGTGGTCAGGCGGCGACTGGCGGCCGGGAATTTCTCGAACGCGAATCTGGGAATCTTGGTCACGATATAGTCGATGGAAGGCTCGAACGAGGCCGGTGTGGCGCCGCCGGTAATCTCATTTTCCAGCTCATCCAGGGTGTAGCCGACGGCCAGCCTGGCCGCGACCTTGGCGATCGGAAAGCCAGTCGCCTTGGAAGCCAGCGCCGAGGAGCGCGACACACGCGGGTTCATCTCGATCACCACCATCCGGCCGTCTTCGGGGTTGACCGCGAACTGCACGTTGGAACCGCCGGTTTCGACCCCAATCTTTCTCAGTACCGCGATCGAGGCATCGCGCATGCGCTGATATTCGCGATCGGTAAGCGTCTGGGCCGGCGCAACCGTGATCGAATCTCCGGTATGGATGCCCATGGGGTCGAAATTCTCGATCGAGCAGATGATGACGCAGTTGTCGGCGCGATCACGCACCACCTCCATCTCGAATTCCTTCCAGCCCAGCACCGACTCTTCCAGCAAAACCTCATTGGTCGGGGAAAGCTCCAGGCCGTGGGAAACGATCTCCATGAATTCCTCGTGGTTGTAGGCAATGCCGCCACCTGAACCGCCGAGCGTGAACGAAGGCCGGATAATGGTCGGAAAACCGATACGCTTCTGGATCTCGATCGCCTGATCCAGGGTGTGCGCCATTTCCGAAAAAGGCGATTCCAGACCAATGTCGGTCATCGCATTTTTGAACCGCTCGCGATCCTCGGCCATGTCGATGGCGTCTCTGGAAGCACCGATCATTTCAACACCGAACTCCTCCAACACCCCTTCGCGCACCAGGTCCAGCGCGCAGTTGAGCGCCGTCTGCCCGCCCATGGTCGGCAGCAGCGCATCCGGCCGCTCACGCGCGATCACCTCGCGCACATACTCCCACTTGACCGGCTCGACATACACCGCATCGGCAATCTCGGGATCAGTCATGATCGTGGCCGGGTTGGAGTTGACCAGAATCACCCGGTAGCCTTCGGCACGCAATGCCTTGACCGCCTGCACGCCGGAATAGTCGAACTCACAGGCTTGCCCGATCACAATCGGCCCGGCGCCGATGATCAGGATGGATTGAATATCCGTACGTTTAGGCATTTTTTATCCACAGATGAACACGGATGAAGCTCCAAATATTCATAAAACCATGCGCTTGATTTCCAAACGGGCACGGCCAAAATTGATCAGCAACCCAATATCGAAATTAGCAGCTTTCAGATAATTCAACAGTTGTGCCTAGTGCTCAGCCAGCAATCTGGAAACTGCTTTTATCTCGAGAATCAACCCATCAGTGCCACAAACTGCTCAAACAGCCCCCGCGGATCATGCGGCCCGGGGCTGGCTTCGGGATGGCCCTGGAAGCCGAAGGCCGGGGCGTTGGTGAGTCGGACGCCCTGGAGGCTGCCGTCGAACAGCGAGCGGTGGGTGGCCTGGACATGACCCGGCAGGGTGGATTCATCGACCGCGAAGCCGTGATTCTGGCTGGTAATCATCACTTGCCCGGTTGCCAGGTCCTGTACGGGATGGTTTGCACCATGATGACCGAACTTCATCTTGATCGTCTTTGCACCGGCCGCCAGCGCCAGCAACTGATGACCGAGACAGATGCCGAAGGTCGGAATATTTCGTTCGAGCATCTCCCGGATGGTCTCGACCGCGTAACCGCACGGCTCGGGATCGCCAGGGCCATTGGAAAGCATCATGCCATCAGGCTGCAGCGCCAACGCCTTGTCCAGCCGAAAGTCGGCCGGCACCACGGTCAGCCGGCAGCCGGCATCCACCAGCATGCGCAGAATGTTGTACTTGGCGCCGAAATCGTAAACGACCACATGTCGGGACTCGGCACTCGGGTCTCGGGACTCGATGGCCGGGGAAGCCTCGGCCCACTCATATGGTTCCGCGCATGAATTGGGTTTTGCCAGATCCTGGCCGACCATCGGCCGGCAGGATCTTGCTTTATCAAGTGCTTCGGCCGGATCCACCGCGTGACCAGTCAGAATGCAGCCATTCTGCGCGCCAGTTTCGCGCAATCGTATGGTCAAGGCACGAGTGTCGATGTCCGCGATCGCGACCAGATTCTGCGCCTCCAGCCACTCCGGCAGACTCTGCGTGGCGCGCCATGAACTCATCCGGCGCGGGCAATCACGCACGATCAGTCCGCCGGCGCGGGCGCGATCGGACTCCATGTCCTCGGGGTTGATGCCGGTATTGCCGATATGCGGCATGGTCAGCGTCACCAGTTGACCGGCATAGCTGGGATCGGTCAGGATCTCCTGGTATCCGGTCATCGCGGTGTTGAACACGACCTCGCCCACCGCCACTCCGGGCGCGCCAAAACCGAGCCCGGAGAACAGCGTACCGTCTTCCAGTGCCAGAATTGCTTTCAAATGGGACAAGTCGCTCTCCAGACGTGCAAAACGGGACGCACGGACGCCCCGTTCGTCGAATCCCGGACCCGATGCCCCGGGGCTCGAACGGGAATTGTAATTGAAATCAGCAGGACTCGGGACTTCAGCGTCCGGGCCGGCTCAATCCCGCCGTAGGAGCCTGCTTGCGGGCGAACCATCCGCTGCTTCGCCCAGTACGTCATACATCGAATACATCCCCGGGGGCTGATTGACCAGCCATCGGGCGGCATGCAGCGCACCTCTGGCGAAGATGGCACGGTCCGAGGCGCGATGGGTCAACTCCAGGCGCTCTCCGTCGCCGAGAAAAAAGATCGTGTGTTCCCCGACCACATCGCCGCCGCGCGCGACCTGATATCCGATCTTGCCGGATTGGCGCTTTCCGTCACCACGCACCCGGCCGACGGCGTCAGGTTCGGCACCGCGCGCCTCGGCGGCGGCCCGTCCCAGTGCCAACGCTGTTCCGGACGGCGCATCAGTCTTCCAGCGATGGTGCAATTCGGCAATTTCGACTTCGAATGCCTCCGGCAAGCCCGCAGCGGCCCGACCGACCAGATCCAGCAGCAGATTGACGCCAATCGAGAAATTCGCCGCCTGGCAGATCGCGATGCTGCTGGCCGCCTGATTAATCCGGCCCTGAACCCCGTCATCCAGCCCCGTGGTGCCGATCACCATCGGGACGGCGTGCTTGGCCGCGAACGCCAGAGCACGATCGGTCAGCTCCGGCCGCGAAAAATCAATCAGCACATCGCCCGCGGCTTCGGTGGCAAAAAACCGCTCACGCGAAGCACGGCCGGCGATCTCCGCAAGACCTTCTTGTTCGGCCAGCCTCCGGATTTCCCGTCCAACCCTGCCGGTCGCGCCACTTAAGAGAATCTTCAGCAACTGGTTTTCCTGTGGAACTCAATTCTGCAGGATAAACCTCCAGAAACCCCACGTGGCGCCGAATACCAGGCGATTTCGTCAGCAGACTCCCCGCTTTTCTGACACCGCGAGACAAATATAATCAGGGCCGCGAACATGGCCGCGGTCCTGACTCATCCCTCATGCCGCGGCTCCATAGCGCCGGACAACGAGACCGGCACCGCCCAACATCAGCAACGCCAGCAACAGCAGCGACCAGCGGTCCAGCATCGGCACCGCCAACGGCGGATTGACCGGCGTTGCAACATCGTCGGCGGCTTCCACGGGTTCATTGTCGGGCCTGAATCCGAGTACCGAGGCGATGTTGACGATTGGACCTCCGGTCAAATGGAAAAACTCGATTTCCAGACTGCCCGTGCATTCGAAACTCGCGCCGGGCGCAAGCAAGGGCATGGGATTCGATGGGGCACAGACCAGGTCTTCCAGCAGGGAATCGACAATCTCGACATTACTCAATGTCACATCACCGGTGTTGGTTGCGGTAATGGTGTAGTCGATGACCTCACCGTCATCCCCCAGCCCATTGCTATTGATGTCATTGAGCACCGCCTCCTTGACCAGATCGATTGCCGGATTCTGCGGCACTGGAGTCAACAGCGAGGTCTCGATCGGATCGGTCTGATCGCTGTCGACACCAGCGGTGTTGAATACCCTGCCGTTATCGACATCCAGTTGCGTGACTTCGTAAGTGCCAACCAGGGTGCAGATCCCACCGGGAGCAACGCTGGCACACGGGGTGGTTCCTCCGATGGGCGTCACCAGCGAATCGGTCACCAAAACGTTGGACAGCGTCACGTTGCCGCTATTGGTGGCAACGATGGTGAACTCCAGCAAGCTTCCAAGCATGATCGGGTCCGGTGCATCGCTAAGTACCTTGACCAGTTCCAGCGCCGGCTCAAGCAGGACCGGCGTGAGCGTACTGGAGACATTATCGTCCGGCGTCGGATCAGGGCCGTTCGTGCCGTCGTCAGCGATGCTGACATTATTCGGGATCTGTTCGTAAGTCAGAGGAACCGGATCGTCGAGCGCAATCGCGAACAACGCTGAGCCTGAAGCACCACCGGCAAGCAAGCCGATATCGAGCACGCACGTATTGCCCGCTGAACCATCCGGCGTGCAAATCCATCCGGACATGCTGGCGCTGGCAAGGAAGGTGGTGTTCGGCGGTACTGTTTCGGTTATTTCAATGCCTGTTGCTTCCTGATCACCATTGTTGACATAGTCCAGTGTGTACACGACCACACCACCAGGCTCTGCATTGATATCTCCGTCGCTCTTTACGATGGCTAGATCAGGCGCAGCATCGACCGGCGTGGTTTCGTCATCACTGTTGTTGTCTAGGGTCGGATCAGGGCCATTGCTGCCATCGTCGGCAATGACCGCCGTATTAATGATCTGGGTAACGCCGTCGGACAAGGGATTATCCAGATCAAGCACAAACGAAGCCAAGCCGACATCGCCGGCGTCCAGATCACCAATGTTGAGGCTGCAGGTGCTACCTGCGTTGACATCCGGCAAACAGCTCCAGCCCGCATCGCTGAGCGCGGCATTGAAACGCGTATTGACCGGCACCGTGTCCGTCAACACGACCCCGGTGGCGTCCTGGTTACCAACGTTCTCGTAATCCAGAGTGTAGACAATGCTGCCACCGGGCACGGCGGTGACGCCACCGTCGTCCTTAATCACCAGCAAATCAGGTGCGGCGTTGATGGGCACAATCGTCTCGTCGTCGTCACCGGGCGGGTCCGGGTCATCACTGACCACAGGGGGCAGTTCATCACTGCTCAGCAAGGCCTGGTTGACCGCCTCTTCCACGCCGGCTGGCAAGGGATTATCGATGACCACGTCATAGTTGATGGTCACGTCCGAGGCCGCTGCCAGGCTGGCCACAGAGACGCGGATCACATTATCACCGGCCGTATTGCCCTCCAGCACCGTGCCCGAGGAGGCGGTAACGCTGCCATTGACCAAGGCCGTGTGCATATCAGGTGTGTCGACCAGCAGCAGATTGGTTGCTGCGGCGGCGCCATCATTTCGGATGGTCAACGTGTAGCGCAAGGTATCGCCCGGAGAAACATCGGTCGAACCATCGGCATCCACCTGCAGAGCAGCCGTCTTGTCCACGCTCAGGTCTGGCACGGCGATGTTGTCAACGTCGTTATCCGGCGTCTGTTCGCGGCCAGGGCCTGCGGCACAATCACCCGGCAGGCTGCAGGCCTCGGTGAGATCGGCCTGGTTGGGCAAGGGGTTGTCCACCGGTGGCAACACCGCCAGCGCCAGGCTGAACTGGCCGCTGATCGAGCCACCGGCCGGCAACGCAGTTGCACCAACGCTGCGCAGGCGCACGGTGCTTTCACCTGCCCCGGGGCCGGCCTCGCTGACCAGCTCATAGCCGCTGGACACGCTGCCAAACGCCAGGCTGGAAAGATCCCATACGGCCTCGTCCAGCACATCGCTGACGTTAATGGCAAACGCCGGTGCGGTACCCGTGTTGGTCACGCCAAGCGTGATGGTGATTTCACCGTTACCGGCGAGCGCCATTGCTTTGCTCACAGCAAGATCCGGCTCGACGATTTCAACATCCGCCGTATCGCTGGCCGCACCGCCGTCAAAACTGAAGGTAGCCTCATTGACCAGCAGCTCGGCATCCACGTTGCTGGCGATGTCGGTCAGCCGGGCCGTGACCTGCACCACGATACGATCGCCCGCATCGGTCACGCCATCGGGGTTATTGGTTACGCTGCCGAAGTCGAAATTGACCGTGTCATCAACGCCATCACCCGAGGCGTCGCTGAACAAGGGCGCGCCCGTCAAGCTGGTGGAAATACGCGCCCCCAGGCTGACCACCGAGGCACCCACGGCTTCAAGCCGTGTGTTATTGCTGCCATCGACCGGCAGCATATCGACGATCAAGGCGTCGTTGGTCACCCCCTCGGGGAAGGTGACGGTAATCTGATAGCTCACCTCCTCGCCGATTGCCAGATCCGTCAGGGTCGGGTCATGCTGACCCATGCCGGTATCGGCCAGGGTGGTGGAAACCACCTCTTTGGTGATGCCGGGCGCATTGACGGTGACACCCGCGGTATCGGAATCGCTGCGCGTACGGTTCTGGCCCGAATCGTTGTTGGGCATTGAGTCGTAATCAAGCGCCACCATATTGAGCAGCGATTGGTTGGGCTGCACATCCACGGCCGTGCGGCCCTGGAAGCTGATGGTGCATTCGCCATCAGTGGCCGGGCCGTCATCCAGTAGCAAGCGATTGACTTCAAACACCACGTCTGGGTCAGCCGAGGAATCAAAGGAAAATCCCGGGCAGGTGCTCGACACCGTGCCATCGCCTTCCCAGGCAAGGTCAGTCGGAAGCGTATCGGTGATTTCCAGATTATAGCCAGGCGCGGTGGACACGCCGGTATGGCGCACTGTCAGCGTGTAGTCGACCACCTCGTCGCCTTCGACAAAGCCGTCGGCCGGGTTGATAACCTCCTTGCTCACCTCGATCGTCGGTGCCACCACGTCGACCGGTGCCGTGGCGCTGCCAGGACCGGTGCTGTCGGTAGTCAATGTGGCGGTATTGAGCTGGTTGACCGCGCCGCTCTGATTGAGCGGGTCATCCATCACCACGGCCACAACTTCGAAGGTCAGCAGATCATCTGGGCCTGGCGCACCGGCTGGGTCATTGGTGAGATCCCCAAGGTTCCAGCTGACCTCATCGTTATCAACATTGGCTGTACCTGCCAGGCCCGCCGAGACACCGGCGATATTGACGCCGACCGTCACCAGCTCGGAGGAGACGATCTCGAACGCCACACTGCCACCCGGCAGTGTATCCACCACCTGCACATTACGGCTGGTGCCTTTGGGCAATTCAACGGTGACGGTGTAGGTCACCTCCTCGCCAATGGTCAGGTCCGGCACGCCAGCGCCGAATTGGTCGCTGGCAGTGTCTGCATTGCTGCTGCTGGCCACCACTTTCGTCACGCCCGGCTCGGTAATCATCACGCCGTGGTTGGCATCGGTGGCGTAGCTGCGCTCCTCGACCGGGCTGCCCGGCATCGAGGTCCAGTCCAGATCGCTGGTATTGGTGACCGTCTCGCCGGAGACAACATCAATGGTCAATGCGGCCTGGAAGCTGACAACAGCCGTCTGCCCCAGCGCCAGACGATCCCAACGCACATCGATGCCGTTGGCTGTCTCGCTGAGCGTACCGGCAGGCGGACCACTGGTCTGGCTTAACGAGTCCGGCACCAATTGCATGCCGGTAGGCAGGTTGTCAATCAGCACCGCGTCGTGTGCGTCGGCGTTGGAGGTTCCGTCATGGCCGAGAGTCAGGGTGAAGGTGACAACATCACCACCCTGGCCAGTGTTGATATCGCCGGTCTTGTCCAGCGTCAATGACGGCTCGACCACATCGACTTCGGCATTGGCCGAAGCATCCAGTCCGCCAAAACTCAACAGAGCAGTATTGGTCAGTTCATCGCTGTTGGCATTGGCTGACAGGTCAAGGATCAGGCCGACCACTTCCACCACGATCTGGATGTCACTTTGCGGATCCGTGTCCTCATCAAAGGTTGCTGGGTCGTTGACGACTTCACCGAAGTCAAAAGATACGGTATCGTTGATGCCATCACCGAGTTGCGCGTCGCTGACGGTAATAGTTGGAGGATTGTTATCCGCGACAAGGTTGTCACCGACACTGATCAGCTGCGCGCTTTGGTATGCCATGACACCGTTGGTGTAGGGCAAAGTGTCATTGATCACCACCGGTGTTGTCGTCCCGAAAGGAATCGTTGCAGTGATGTTGAACGTTGCTGTCTCACCGATCGCAAGATCGTCAACACCGGCGCGCAATTGGCCATCGACGGTAAAGGCGTTGGAGCTGTCGAAGACAACCTTGGCCAGTTCACCCGGCTCGATCTCCACGTCTGCCGTGGTGCTGGAGGCATAATCGTTGACGCCACCGCTACCGGTGCGCTCTCCGTCTGGATCACCCGGGGCGCCGGGTGTACCGGCGCCGGTGCCATTCGATCCAGGTACGCTGGTCCAGACCAGATCGGCATCATTGGTCAACACGTCACCGGGCGATACCCCCACCAGCAGATCAGCCTGGTAACTGACGGTGACCTCACAGCCCTGCGGGATGCCGGCAAACTCCAGTTCGACCAGGCGCGTCGGCCCATCGCTGTTGTCAGCGCTGATCGCGCTGCAGGCAGCCGGTGCGAACATCGCCGAAATCGAGCTCACATCCAGACTCATATCAGCAGGGAGCTGATCGCTCACCACCACGTCAAACGCGGTGGCGGTATCAGCGGCATTGGAGGCCTGGAACACCACCTCGTAGTCGATGGTGTCGCCGGCCTGGCCTGTGGCAGGCGCAGCAGTCTTGGTGAATGTGGAAAACTGCGGCTCAAGAATCCGAAGATTCTGGGTGTCGTCGATGTCGATATTGCTGCCGTCGCTGTCGCGGTAGCGCAGACGGCCTCGGTTGGTGCGCACGACGCCCAAATCATTTCCGGCGATGTTTTGCACCAGAGCGTCGAAACGAATCACTATCTGTTCGCTGCCATCCCCGGTGTTGGTGATATCGCCGAGGTTGAAGCGCAGCTCGTTGCCGGCGATCGTCGGTGAGATGGCAGTTTCGGTCGTGGCGATATTGCCGGAAACGCTGCCGGACAGTACCGGGTCGCTGGCCGCCGTGGACTGAATCGTCGCCGTACCCGTCTGGTAGGCAAGACCGGTCGGCAGAATGTCGCGGATGATGGCGTTGTCGCCACCGCTGCCATCCAGCGTGATGCCGGTGGGCATGGTAAAGGCCAACTGGAAACGCACCACTTCCCCGATCACCGACTCGGCTGGGTTGGCCGTGGAAGGCTCGCTGTCGTCGATCAGCGTCTTGGACGTGGCAACCGCCGTGGTGCTCAGGTCATCGGAGCCATTGTCGTCGGTCTGACGACGCTCGGGCACTCCGCTAAGCTG
The DNA here is from genome assembly GCA_964453565.1 of uncultured Halomonas sp. Lineage (GTDB taxonomy): Bacteria > Pseudomonadota > Gammaproteobacteria > Xanthomonadales > Wenzhouxiangellaceae. The sequence continues at coordinate 15,741 of CAYVPB010000005.1, read as the reverse complement.
CGAGAAGCCGACCACATCGGCGGTATTGGTAAACGTAGAGCCGGTCAACACATCGTCCTGAAGCTCAACATCAAACGAAAACACTTGGCTGGCGCCTGCCGCCAGGGCGGCCGTGGAATCCCAGCTGTTGGTCGCGCCAGAGGCGGTGTTGGTAAAGCCGGCCGGCGTGCTCAGATTGGTCACTGTCGCGGTGTTGAAAACCGTGTTGTCGAGCACGTCGGAGACCGTGATGTCGAGTGCATCGGCCGTGCCAGTATTTTCCAGGGTCAGTGTGACGGTGACCGTATCCCCGCCCTGCAGGCCAGTGGACGGGTTGACACTCTTGCCCAGCGTCAACTCCGGCTCGCGAAACTGCACAGTGTGATTGTCGCTGATACCACCGCCCGGGTTACCGCTGTAGTCCAGCGTTGCCGTGTTGGTTTTGTTCTGCGGGCTGTTGAGCGCCGCGTTGGCGACATCATCCAACACCAACACGTCGTAGGTCAGCAGAAAACCGTTCTCCGACGTGCCGGCAGTGCCGGTGGCGGTGATATCACCGAAACTGAACAGCGGTGTTTGAGCGCTGCCGCCCACGGTCGGCGGGTCATTGCTGATGGTGCCGGTAAAACCGGCGCTGTTGATCGCCACCGAGCCGCCGACGTAACTGAAACCGGACGGCAATGCATCCTCAATCGTCACGCCCGGGATATTGCCCTCGGGCAGTGTCACGGTCAATTGATAGGTAATCACATCGCCGGGTACCACATCACTGCCGGCAGGGCCCGGGTTGACCGCCACCGCGGTCTTGCTCAGCTCGGGATCGGCCACGGTGATCTCGGCATCATCGCTGATATCGGCAAAGGCCTGGCTGGCGCCGGCAGCGGCGGTCCAGTTCGCCGTGGCGAGGTTGTCAATAAGCTGCCGCGGCGCAACACCGGCTGCCAGCGTGCAATCGTATTCGATAAGTGCGCGCTGGCCCTCGGGGATGGCGTCGTCGAGTATCAGCGGGTTGGCAACATCGAAAAGATCACCACTGAACGTCGCACCCACACCATCGATGGTCACGGCGTTGATGCTGCAAGCGGTCAACTCGGCAGGTGCACTGTCCCATACGTTGACATCAAAGGCCGAAGCGTCGCCCTCGTTGTCCAGCGTGATGACAAAACGGACCACATCGCCGGCATCGGCGTCGAGCAGATTGTTGTCGACCGGGTCACCGACCGGGTCCGGATCGATACTGGCGCTGGGGTTGCTGCTGGATTCAATGCCCTTGGTAATCACCAGCTCAGGCTCATTCAGCGTGATCTGGTTGATGGCATCCGAGGTGGAGGCCTCCTGCGAGGTGGTGCTTTCCAGCGCCTGGGCCTGGTTGGTCAGCAGCAGGCCGTTGGCAAAGGGCGCATCACTGACCTCCACGGTAAACAGAATATCGACCGTTTCGGGGGCGTCAGGAATGCCGCCATCGGTGTCAAAATCGCCGTAGTTGAACTGGATCAGGTTGCCGCTGGCGTCGCTGGTCAATACCGGCACCCGCCCGCCATTGATCGGCAGGTTCAGGCCGTTGCTGTTGAGAAAATCGCGTAGCGTATCTGCCGGGCCGAACTTTGCCACACCGACAGCGGGCGAGGCAGCGGAAACCTCATCCTGGAATGTGTTCACCGTGGTGGCGGAGAACACCGGCAAGGGCAGATAATCGATCAGTCGGAACTGCTCGAAGTTGTGCGTCGGCAAGTTGTAGGTGATGCGGTAGGTGACCGCATCGCCCGGGCGCATGGTAGCCGGGCTGGGCGGCGGCGCATCGTTGATCCGATACAACTCCTTGCTCAGCGCGCCGACCGGAATATTGAATCCGGCACCATCGCCACTGGCCTCCTGGAAGCCCGTTGGCGCCAGAGTGTCGTCTTGCAGCACGCGCGCATCCACACTGGCGGTATTGCCGATATTGTCACCCTGCACCACGGCCCGGTTGCCAGATGGGAGATCATCGCTGAAGAACTGCTGGACCTCGGCATAGAACGTGATCGTGATGACACTCACCGCATCCGGACTTTGTAGCTGCGCATTTCCGGCGCGATCGCAATCAGCCACGCCGTTACCACCGGTGCCGTTCGGAAAGCAACCGCCCAGCAACTGGCCACTTTGGCCGCGACGGATCAGCTCATCGGATACGGCAAACTCGATCAGCGTGGTGCCATCGGTGCCGTCACCGGTATTGCCATCGCCAGTAGCATCGTCGCCAAACGCGCTGTAGTTGGGCGTGATCGCGATGTTGGATGCATCGATTTCAGCGGCAGGCAAGCTGCCCTGGTGGCCACTCAGGGCCAGGGTGGGTACACGTGTGACATCGGTGAACCAACGGTGGCCATCGGCCAGAACGTCATCGATGTTGAGCTGATCAAACGCGAAGTAGTCCGAAGGGCGAATCTGCAGGGTGTATTCCACCACCTCACCCGGCAGCGCCGAACCGGTATCAATGGTCTTGTCCAGGTCGAGGGCGATGTCCTGACGCACCACATTGTTGACATCGATCGAGAAAGGCCCGCCGGTATCACGGGTATCGATCGGATTGGCCCAGTCGCCAGTGACGGTGACCTCATTGGGGTCCGAAGTCTGGCCGTCTGCCGTGTCGCGGGGAATGGTCGGCGTCAGCGAGAAATCCGCCTCGGGTACATAGAAATCAATCGCCAGCGTGACGATGCCGCTGGCGCCGCCGGCGAGTTCGATCCTGACCTCGTTGGCCAGGGGGTCAACCACTTCGCCAAGCACCGGCTCAACGGTGACCGAGCCCTGCGACGGCGTGGCGCCCAAATAAACCACGTCCGATGGTAGCAAGTCGCTGATAACAAGATCGTCGATGGTCTGGCCGGGCGCGATTTCCACCTCAATCTGGTACTGGCGCGGGTAGTTCTCACCAGTCAGGCCCTCCGGCGCGGTCTTCTCGACCGTAACGATCTGCGGTGTGACATCCTGATTGGGCGCCCACGTGGTGCTGTCGGTGCTGGCCTGGCTGAGGATGCTCGGGTCGGTGGACGGGTTGTCCAACTCATCGGCGCCAAACTGAAAACCACCACGCGCGGTAATGGCCACGGACGCACCAACATCGGCCAGGTTGCTGACCTGGGCATCGATGGTGATACGCGCCGGCGGCTGGTCGGTGACAAACGAACCAAACGGCAGGCGTGCGACCACCAGCGTATCGCCGGCAAGACCGCACACCTCGAGCGGATCACCGCTGGTGTCCACAGCCAGGGGGTGCTCGACACAGCCGGTGATGCCCGCACCGGCGCCATCGGCATCCGGGAAGGTCAGGGTGAAGAAATCAATCGGGAATCCGGCAAAGCTGGCAGAGACGAAATCGATACCATCCAGCGGCTCACCGATGCCGGGATCACCGTCAACACCGCGACTGGGAATGATCAAATCAATAAACGGCCCGAAGCCCGTATCACCGGCCGGCCCGGTATTGTCAAACACCGCGTCAAAAGAAAACCCCTCGCCAATAAAGGGGTTTGTATCGGCCACATCCAGCGACACAGTTGCTTCAGGATCCGCCAACGCTGACTGGAACCAGAACCCGCATGCCAGCGCTAGAAATATCGCAACCCGCTGAACGCCCATACAAAAAGCTGTGTATTTCGTCGAGCGAACCATTTTTTAACTCCCCTTGATTTTTCAGTTATTGATTTAACATGGTGTTGGCCTGAAGGCACGGCACAAGGAATCGGATCAATCCCGCTGCCCATTATCGCCGACTGCAGACGATCTGCTCAGCAAAACATTTGACTTTTCGTCCCGGGCTCTTGCTCCATCGTCCCAAATTAGTCGGCGACTAAGGCTCACGCTGTAATCAGTCATAATATTCTTGGTTTTCTGGGAAACCCGCTGTGGCCCAAGTTATTGTTTCCGTGCTGGCATTGCTGTCCCTGGCGCTCCCCGTTGACACGAGCGACGCACCATCCTACCGGATCGTGCAGCAGTGGACCGCCGCGGACGGGCTGCCGGCCGAGACGGTGGCAGGTCTTGCCATTGACCGAGACCGCCAGTTGTGGATGGCGACTTACGACGGTGTAGTGCGCTATCAGGGCTTTGATTTTCAGCACTTTAACCGCGACAGCGATCCTGCCTTGCCCGGCAACCGCCTGATGGCTATTCATGCCGCGCCCGACGGCGGCGTGATCGTGCATTTCGAGGATGGTCGCCTGGGTCACCTCAACGAACGCGCCTACGCTGACATCGGTCGCGCCGATTTCGGCCAGGTGGTGGTTTTTGACGGGCGCGTCTGGTTTATCGATGCTGATCGCGGAGATCTGGTGTCCTGGGCCGCAACCGACGGGCTGCGCACGCAAAGCGGCCTGGCGCCAACCGCGCTGACCCGCGATCGCTTCGCCGGGCGACTGCTGCTGGGCAGGCGCAATGGTCGGGTGCTGGCATTATCCGCGCACGATTCCCCGGTGACTGAACTGCTCCAGGCTGGAGATGATCCAATCCTGGGCCTGGCCGCAAGTCCGGACGGCGAGCTGCTGATTCTGGATACGCGGGGGGCGCGCGTGAGCGAGCCTGGTGTTGACAGCAGCGGGGCCGGGCCGATCATTCGCTGGGAAATTCCACAGCAGAAAACACTACGCGCCACCTGGACCAAAACCGGATGGCTGCTGGCCAATCTGTTCACGCCGGAAGGAACCGGACCGCACCGACTCGACTACTCGGGCATCCAGTCGCTGGCGGTGGCCGATGCCACCAGCATCGATACCGATCGCAGCCCGACGGGTATCCAATACCTGGATGCACACGGTCATCGCTGGGTCAATGACGGTCTGAATCTGTTCCGTAACGGAAAACTGATGTTTCGCGCTGACGAGCGGATCCGGGATTTCGTGGTCGACCCGTCAGGCCAGATCTGGATCGCCCAGCCTGCGCGCGGTCTGCGGCTTCTCAAGCAAAGCATGATCGAAACGCTGGGCCGTAACACCGGTGAATTGCCCGACCCCAACATCACGCTTGTGACCGAACTGAAGGGTCGCATTCTGGTCGGGAGCTGGGTGGCGCTGTCGCGCCTTGATCCGGCCACCGGGCAATGGGAACAACTGCTGCCGCGCGCGGCACGTGCCGCATTGCCGGACGGAGCGGGTCTGCTGGTCGGCGGCCAGGGGCTGTGCCGGCTGGAGGCACCGGGGCATTGCGCCGCAATGCCGGACTTTCCGGGCGGCTCGGCCGAAGTGCTGCTGCTGCATCGGGATGCCCGCGGTACGGTCTGGGCGGGTACCGATTCCGGCCTGTACCGACGCGCGCCCGACGGTCGCTGGTCGCCTGAGCCCATTGATCCAGCCATTGCCCGGACCGTGCTGGAAGACGCATCGGGCCGGCTGTGGTTCGGTACAAACGGCGACGGCTTGCTGGTGCTTGCCGGGCACGCAGACTTGCGCCAGCCGCCGCTTCGAATCGGCCCCCGGCAAGGCCTTGAAAGCGCATTCGTGCGTGCGCTGCTGCCTGTGCCGGGCGGCGCCGTACTGGTGGGCACCGAAGATGCCGGCATGTGTCTGGTCGACTCGCGCCTGAACGTGGCCCGCTGCCTGTCCACCGCCGATGACCTGCCCCACCACAGCGTTCATTACATGCTGGTCGACCGGCTGAAACGGCTGTGGGTGAACACCAATGGCGGAATCTACCACGTCGAGATGGCTTTGCTGCTGGCGTTTCTGCGCGGTGAAAGCGACCGTGTTCCGGCGTTTTCGCGATTTGGCGAGCGCCAGGGCCTGCGCAGTGTGGAGGGCAATGGCGGCGTGCATCAGGCCGGCGCGATCACTTCCGATGGCCGCATCTGGTTTCCGAATCAGGCCGGACTCGTCACTGTCCGAAGCGAGCGGGAAACCCTGCGCCCGGACGTTCCCCTGTCCAGCCGCATCCGCACCCTCGGAAAACCCGGCAACGGGCCGGTGCATCTGACAAGCCACGCCCGCCACCTGGACCTGGAATTGACCGCCGTTGCTCTGGCCGAGCCACAGAATGTTCAGTTTCGTTACCGACTCGGCTCCGATTCAGAATGGCAAGCGCTGGGACGAAAGCGCCGGCTCAATTTCCGCGATCTGCCACCGGGCCGGCAGCGTCTAGAGGTCGAAGCACGCTATCCGCATACCGACTGGCTCGGCCCACCGGCAGTGCTGGAATTTACAGCCGACTATCGACTGCAGGAACATCCAGCGGTTCGCGGGCTGCTGCTGGCGATCCTCGCAACCGGCCTGTTCGGCCTTTGGCAATGGGGCCGGCGTCGCCGGCAGGCGCTGGAACAATCCGTGCATAAACGCTCGCTCCAGCTCGCCCAGGCAACAAAACAACTCGAACATCTGAACGATTCGCTGCAGCGCGTCGACCTCCAGCACAGGGCCGCGTTGCAGGCTGTAGGCCGCGAGTTCAAGGCGGCGCTGAGCGCTATCCTTTCGTCCGTCCTATACCGAAGCGAACGGCCTCTATCCCCCCGGCAGGCCGAAAAGCTCGATGACCAGACCCGGACACTGAATGCACTGATCGCGCAAATCGACAGCCTGACTGAAACCAGTTTCTCTGAGGCAGACACCCATCAACACAATGCGTCACCCATCAGCACTATGCCAGCGGAAATGTCGACTCAACCGAACAACGACCGACCTGCCGGCGCAGAATCGGGCGATTTGGGCGCGCGAGTCCGGATGGAAGTTCTGCTGCACCTGGGCGATCCTGATTTTTCCGTGGACGCACTGGCAAGGCGGCTGGGCATGAGTCGAAGCGTACTATATCGCCGGGTTGCCGGATTTCACGGCGCCAGCCCGGCCGAATTGATTCGCGACCTGCGCCTGGAACAGGCGGCCCGACTGCTGAGCGAGTCCGACGAACAGATCTCCACCATTGCCTACGCGACCGGTTTTCGCAGCGTATCGTCCTTTTCCCGTGCATTCTCGAAAAAGATGGGGACCTCACCTCGCCACTGGCGCAATCGACTATAGGAGCCCGTCGGATTTGACCGGTCGTAACGAGGGGAAGCCGGTTGGAGTAGGATTCTTCGATCTTTTGAGGCGAATAGTGGGCCTATTTAACGAAAACGAGCGGAGAATCTGGCCCAATCCGGCTTTTCCGCAGTAGGTCGGCGTTAAATTCGCCAGCCTCCCAGGAGTCTGATTCCGATCAAAACCCCATACGTTCGAAGAACCCTTTGACCGAATCTGTCCATCCGCCACTTTGCGGACTATGATCGCTGGCCTGCTCGCCTTCCAGGCTTTCGCGCAGTTCCTTGAGCAGATCCTTCTGCTTGCGGGTCAGGTTGACCGGTGTTTCGACCTCCACCCGGACCATCAGGTCGCCGGGTCGCTGACTCCTGACCGACTGCACCCCTTTGCCCTTGAGCCGAAAGGTCCTGCCGCTCTGAGTCCCGTCCGGGATTTTGAGCATGACTGATCCTTCCAGGGTCGGGACCTTGATCTGCCCACCGAGAATCGCTGTAGTGACCGGAATCGGGATTTCAGCGAAGAGCTGATCGCCATCGCGCTGAAATATTTCGTGCGTACGGATCCGTATATCCACATACAGGTCGCCGGCCATGCCTCCCTGGGCTCCGGCACCGCCTTCACCGGAAAGGCGAATGCGGTCGCCCTCGTCAACCCCGGCCGGCACCTTGACCTGCAGCGTGCGGGTTTCGCGGACCTGGCCTGTGCCGTCGCAGACATTGCACGGGTCGCTGATCTCGCGCCCGGAACCACCACAGGTCGGACAGGTCTGCTGGACCGAAAAAATACCCTGCTGCATTCGCACCTGACCGGCACCCCCGCAAGTCGAGCAGACCTTCTGCTTGCCGCTGGTCGAACCGGTGCCGGAGCAGTTTGAACACTTGCCGATCCCGGGAACCCGGATTTCCCGGGTAATTCCCTGAACCGCCTCCTCCAGGTCAAGCTCCAGCGTGTAGCGCAGATCGTGGCCCCGATTGGAACGTGCGCGACCGCCACGGCGACGACCGGCGCCGAAAATGTCGCCGAAAATGTCGCCGAAAATGTCGTTGATATCGCCGAAACCGGCCGCACCGGCACCACCGAAGCCACCGGCCTGACCATTGACCGCATCATGGCCAAAACGATCGTAGGCGGCGCGTTTCTGATCATCCTTGAGCACCTCGTAGGCCTGCTTGACTTCCTTGAAGCGATCCTGGGCGCTGGCATCATCCGGATTGCGGTCCGGATGAAATTTCATTGCCTGGCGGCGATACGCCTTCTTCAGCTCATCGGCCGAAGCGTTGCGCTTTACGCCCAGAACTTCATAGTAGTCTCTCTGGCTCATTCAACTGCTCTTGTCTGATCGGGTTGGAGCTTCCCGCAAAGCAAACTGCCGCCCGGTCGGCGGCAGATTGCATCACGTTTTGCCATTATGGCAACCGCTTTACTTCTTGTCTTCGTCGTCGACCTCGGTGAACTCAGCATCCACCACATCCTCAGCCGATTGCTCGGCCGATTGCGACGAGGCCTCCTGACCGTCTGGAGCCTGTCCGGATTCACCGCCAGAAGACTCCGCATCCGCCTGCGCAGCGGCCTGGTACAGGGTAGTCGAAGCCTGCTGCAACTCATTGACAGCCGCCTCGATGGCATCCTTGTCGTCGCTCTTGATCGCCTCCTCGACCTTTTCAATGGCCTGCTCGACCGGCTTGCGTGCGGCTTCGTCAAGCTTGCCCTCATGCTCCTTGAGCATCGAACGGGTCGAGTGCGCCAGCGCTTCGGCGTTGTTGCGCGTGGTGACCAGTTCGTGGAAACGCTTGTCCTCCTCGCGATGCGCCTCGGCATCGGAAACCATCTTTTCGATTTCATCCTCGCTCAGACCCGACCCGGCCTTGATCTCGATGCGCTGTTCCTTACCAGTTTCCTTGTCCTTGGCCGACACATGCAGAATGCCGTTGGCATCGATATCGAAGGTCACCTCGACCTGCGGCATGCCACGGGGCTTGGGCGGGATCCCCGCCAGGTCGAAGCGTGCCAGCGACTTGTTGGCCGCGGCCTGCTCGCGCTCGCCCTGCAGCACATGCACCGTGACCGCACTCTGATTGTCCTCGGCAGTCGAGAATGTCTGCGACGCCTTGGTCGGAATGGTGGTGTTTTTCTCGATCAGCTTGGTGAACACCCCGCCCAGGGTTTCGATTCCCAGAGACAACGGCGTGACGTCGAGCAGCAGCACGTCCTTGACATCGCCCTGCAGCACACCGCCCTGAATCGCGGCACCCACGGCCACGGCCTCGTCGGGATTGACATCGCGTCGCGGTTCACGGCCGAAAAAGTCCTGAACGGCCTTTTGCACCATCGGCATGCGCGTTTGTCCCCCGACCAGGATCACTTCGTCGATCTCACCGATCTTGAGGCCGGCATCATTGACCGCGGTCTTGCACGGCTCGATAGATCGCTTGACCAGTTCCTCGACCAATGACTCGAGCTTGGCCCGCGAAACCTTGATGTTGAGATGCTTGGGTCCGGACTGATCGGCTGTGATGTAGGGCAGATTGACCTCGGTCTGCTGGGCCGAGGAAAGCTCGATCTTGGCCCGTTCGGCCGCTTCTCGCAGCCGCTGCAGGGCAAGCGGATCCTTTTTCAGATCCACGCCCTGATCCTTCTTGAACTCGTTAATCAGATAATCCTGAAGACGATTGTCGAAGTCCTCGCCGCCAAGAAAGGTATCACCGTTGGTGGCCAGCACCTCGAACTGTTTTTCGCCGTCGACATCGGCAATCTCGATAATGGAGATATCAAACGTACCGCCGCCCAGGTCGTAGACTGCAACCTTGCGGTCCACGCCCTTCTTGTCGAGGCCGTAGGCCAGCGCCGCCGCGGTCGGCTCGTTGATGATGCGGCGCACGTTCAGGCCCGCGATCTTGCCGGCATCCTTGGTCGCCTGGCGCTGCGAGTCGTTGAAGTAGGCCGGAACAGTAATGACGGCTTCGCTGACTTCGTCGCCAAGAAAATCCTCGGCGGTCTTTTTCATCTTCATCAACACTCGGGCGGAAATTTCAGGCGGTGCAATCTTCTTGCCGTCGACTTCCACCCACGCATCGCCGTTGTCGGCCTTGACGATGCTATAGCCGACCAGATCCTTGTCTTTCTGGACCACGTCCTCGCTGAATTTGCGCCCGATCAGGCGCTTGACCGCATACAGCGTACGATCCGGATTGGTCACTGCCTGGCGCTTGGCCGGCTGCCCGACCAGCACTTCGTCATCCTTGGTAAAAGCCACGATCGACGGCGTGGTGCGATCGCCCTCGGCGTTTTCGATCACGCGCGTCTTGCCCGCATCCATTACCGCCACACAGGAATTCGTGGTTCCCAGGTCAATTCCGATAATCTTGCTCATTGTTTGAACCCCAAACGTGTATTCATTTCATCTGCGGCTGTTGCCGCGAACCTGATTGTCTAGTGGGGCTTGGCGGCTGGATTTTCAATCGCCACCCTTTGCCGATGCCCCTGTTTTCAATCACCTGACCACGATCACACGCGCCGGGCGAATCAGCCGTTCATTCAGCAGGTAGCCCTTCTGCAATACTTCGGCAACGGTATCGGCCTCCTCACCTTCGCCCGCCGGACGCATGGTCATGGCCTCGTGCCAACTCGGATCGAATTTCTCGCCGATCGGATCGAGCACTTTCAGTCCGTGCTTTTCAAGTACGACCAGCAACTGTTTCCTGGTCAATTCCAGACCCTCGCTAGATGTCGGGTCCGGCGAATCCGCTGCCACGGCCAGGGCCTGATCCAGGGAATCCAGGGCCGGCACCAGGTCGCGCAGCAGACTGTCGATTGCAAACTTGCGCGAACGGTCCATTTCACGCTGCAGCCGCTTCTCGCGGTTTTCCATATCCGCGCGCATGCGCAGCATGGTTTCGCGCAATTGCGCAAGCTCATCGCCGGCAGGCGCCTGCAGCGGCTCGGCATCCGGGCGCTTACGTTGATCGAAACCCGATTCGTCAACCTGCTCCGAATCGTTATCCTGCGACGAAGCTTGCGCCTTTGCCGCGGATGGTTTCTCGCCGTCACGCGCCGGATGTTGCTCGGAATGGTCTTGACTCATTGCCTGTATGACTCCTTGCTGACTGACCCGCGGGCCTGATCGGCACGCGGATCACAAATCCTGGTTTCCGGCGAACATGGGGCCCGGTCCGGCCGAATGCAACCGATACAATAGGCCGGTCGCGGATTCGCGCAAAACCGACACCTGGAAACCTCTTAAAGCATGCTGCGCTCGATCACCATTCGGGACTTCACCATCATCGACCGGCTCGAACTGGAGCTGGAGGCGGGTTTTGGCGCGATTACCGGAGAAACCGGCGCCGGCAAGTCCATCCTGATTGATGCCCTGGCGCAACTGCTGGGTGAACGCGGCAACACCTCACTGGTCGCTGCGGATGCCGAGCGCGCGGACCTGACAGCCGCATTCGAACTGGCGCCGGATCATCCGGCATGCGCCTGGCTGCGCGATCAGGAACTCCCCGACGAAATGCCGCTCCTGCTGCGCCGGGTCATTCCGGTCAACGGCTCGTCAAGGGCCTGGATCGCCGGTCAACCGGCAACCGTCAGCCAACTGCGCGAACTGGGTGCGCTGCTGGTTGAAATTCACGGCCAGCACGAGCACCAGCGACTGACCGACCGGCAATGGCAGCGACGCTGGCTGGATCGCCACGTCGATCCCGAACTGATTGCCCGAATCGAAACCCGGGCCCAAGAGTGGCGCCAGGCGCAAAGAGCCCTGGAAGCACTGGAGAACGAAGCGGGAGATCAACAGCAACAGGAGTTACTGACCTGGCAGGTCGGTGAACTCGATCGACTGGCACTGGCCGATGGCGAGATCGAGCAGATCGAGATCGAACAGCGCAGACTCGGCTCGTTCGAGGACCTCAAACACGGCATCGCAACGGCACTGAAGGCACTGCACGACGACCAGCAGGTCTCGGCCACACAACTTGTCCGGGAGGCTGCACGGTCGCTGGAACCGCTGCTGGAGCGCGACCCGGGCCTTCCAGAAGTCGCCGAAATGATCACATCCGCCTCGGTCAATATCGAAGAAGCCGGTCGCACCCTGCAGCGCCTGTACGACGACCTGGAGCACGATCCAGCACGCCTGGCCGAGCTCGAACAGCGCCTGGGCCGCGCTGGCGAACTGGCCCGCAAACATCAGGTTCGGGCCGAACAACTCCCCGCGGTCCATCGGCAGCTCCGCGAGCGGCTCGAAGCCATCGAAGGCTACGCGACCCGACGCGAGGCACTTTCCAAGACCCTGGAAACAGCACTCGGAGTCTGGCGTGAAGCTGCAATCGATCTTAATCGGGCTCGTTGCGAAATCTCGCCGGTTCTCGCACACGGCATGCGCCAGACCCTCGAGGAACTCGGCATGGGCGAGGCCGCTGTTGAGTTCAGGATCGATCATGACCAGGATGCCGAGGTCTCGCCTTCCGGCGCCGACCGCATTGAAATCCTGTTTTCAGCCAATCCCGGCCAGCCGCCGCGGCCGCTTTCCCGAATCGCCTCGGGAGGCGAGCTGTCCCGGTTCAGCCTAGCAATGATCATTGCCGGCTCCGAAGACGGCAGCGACCGACTCAGACTGTTTGACGAAATTGATGCCGGCGTCGGCGGCCAGACCGCTCACGCGGTCGGGCGTTTTCTGCGCAAGGCCAGCCGGGGCGGGCAGGCCTTTTGCGTGACTCATCTGGCGCAGGTGGCCGCATGTGCCGACCAGCAATGGCGGGTGGTCAAAAATCGGACCAAAAGCGATACATCAGTCAGCATTCAGCATCTGGACCGCGAAGCGCGAATCCAGGAACTTGCCAGGATGCTGGGCTCGGAAAATTCCGGCGCCGGCCGGCGTCACGCCGAAGCCATGCTGGTCGAAGCCGGAGACTGAGGAAATTCAGACAAGCGGAACCGACTGTGCCTGCTCACGACGGGCGCTGAACCAGGTGGCTGGCACATGACGGGGGATCAGGCGGAAGCATCACCTTTTCGTCTGCGCACATACAGCACCATCGAGTGGTCGATGATCTCGTAACCATTCCGGTTGGCAATCTCCTCCTGCAGCTTTTCGATCTGCTCGTCGAAAAATTCGACAACCTCACCGGTTTCAAGATCAACCATATGGTCGTGATGTTCTCCCTCGTCCAACTCGTAGCATGCTTGCGGAGGTCGGCCTGAACCGTCGTCGAACATGTGTTTGCGCAGCAGGCCGGCAGACTCGAACTGATTCAGCACGCGATAAACCGTCGCAAGCCCGATTTCCTCGCCGCTGTCAATCAGCATTCGATGGACATCGTCGGCCGTCATGTGCTTTTTCGGCGCGCCATCCAGCAGTTGCATAATGCGCAGCCGCGGCAGCGTCACCTTCAGTCCAGCCCGACGCAATTCACGCGTTTCTTCCGACATCCGATGCACTCCAGATCACCTGGACGTTATACTAGCATCGATGAATCCCAACGCACCTGTCTCAAACCGAATACATCGCCTCATCTTGCTGGTCCTGATGGCTTTTCTGGCCCTGGGAGGCTGTCAGATTGTCCACAAGCAGAACATCCAGCAGGGCAATGTGCTTGACAACGAAGATCTGGAGCGGCTGGAAACCGGCATGACCAAGCGTCAGGTCATGGTTCTGCTGGGTTCGCCCGCGGTTCGCAGTCCCTTTCATGCCGATCGCTGGGACTATTTCAACTCCCTGGCCCTGCGCGGCGGGGATGCCGAAACCCGTTCCCTGACCATTCTTTTCGAAGATGATCTCGTGGCCGAATTTCATGGCAGCTACCTCGGGGATGCCGAAATCACCGGCGCCGATCTCGAAGAACTGGAAATCATCGACCCGAACACCAACCAGCCGGTGCTACCGAGGACTGAACGCGAGAGCCCGACTCCCACCGGAGAAGACCCAAGCACCAATCCCCCGGACGGAAGCGGGACTCCCTGAGCCATCTCGATTTAGAGACAGGAAGACATTAAAACGCCTTTCAGCCGTTTCCGACAAGCTTCCGCGCCTCGGCGGCCAGACGACGCGCTTGTTTCGGATCCACTTTCAGCGGTCGATAGACCTCGACCCGGTCCCCATACTTGAGCACATCGGTCGGCTTTCTTTTCTCGCCGAAAACACCGAGCCGATCGGGATGCAGTTCCAACTGCGGAAATCTCTCATCCATTCCCGCGGCGGTCAATGCATCCGCAACCGTGGCGCCCTCCGGCAATCGAATTGGAATCACGACCTGGAACTCAGGCCAGGCCACCGCGACTTCAATCAACAGCTTGCCGGCACCGGTTTCAATCATCACCATAGAGCCGATCGGCCCGAAGGCAAAAATCATCGACCATCCGGTTGGTCACGCTGACAAAACCGCGGCTGAAAGTTGCCACCAGCACCGGGTTGTCGAACTCGAACCCCAGCGACAGCTCCACCCGGCTGCCAAGACCTAGATCGACAAACTTCCATTCTCCGTAAAAATGCCGGAACGGCCCTTCATCCAGGTGCAAACGCAGGAGCTTCCCGAGCACGAGATCGTTTCGAGTCGTGATCTTGCGCCGAATTCCGGCCACCGATAATTCAAGGGCAGCGTACTGGTGCGTTTCGGATTCCTCGTAAATTTCCGCGCCGGTCACCCAGGACAGAAATTGCGGATAGCGCTCAGCATCGCGCACCAGATCGAACATCTGCATCGGCGTATAGGGAATCAGCGCAGACCGGTGAACTTCATGCATGCCGGGAATGGTAGCGGAATCGGTGGTTGGCTGGTTGGTGGTCAGTGGTCGGATAACCGACACCCGACTCCAACCTCCCGCTCCGTGCGCTAAACTGGTGAATTTCCCGCAACAGGATCCGCCTCCCCGTGGCCGAAGGACAATCCACTATCGCGCTGAACAAGCGCGCACGATTCGAATACCACCTCGAGGAAAGAATCGAGGCTGGCATCTCGCTTCTGGGTTGGGAGGTCAAGGCATTGCGAGCCGGCAACATTCAGTTTGGCGAATCGCACGTTCTGGTCCGGGGCAGACAAGCCTTCCTGTTCGGCTGCAACATCAATCCGCTCACCTCGGCCTCCACGCACGTGGACACTGACCCCATGCGCACCCGCCGACTGCTGCTGCACAAGCAGGAACTCGCCCGCCTGGTCGGCCAGGTCGAGCGCAAGGGCTACACCCTGATCCCGACCGCAATGTACTGGAAACAGGGCAAGGTCAAGGTCGAGATTGCGCTGGCCAAGGGCAAGAAACAACACGACAAGCGCCGCACCGAGAAAGATCGCGACTGGGAACGCGAAAAAGGCCGCATCCTCAAGCAGCGCTGAGCGCCTGCAGGCCCCGACACCCTGGTGCAGGAGCAGCGTCCATGTCACGACCTGGTATCGCCGCTCCGATCGCAAACAGATTTCGCTCCTACAACAAAGCTTCGGCCTCATCACCCGGCTGCAGGAATGGCGTGCACGCCGCGATGAACAAGACCCGGAGTTGCCGGCCGACGGAACTCACGCGCCTCCCAGCCGTCATAATATTCCAACGTCGCATCAATTTCCGGAGATGGAAGCCCGGAGAGTAATATTTCCGAGGCCTGCGCGGAATGTTGCCAACCGGAGCGTAGCTTCGCCCTACGTGAGGATTGACAACGCGAGTATAGGCCGCGGCAATGCTGCTAAACCGGGCAGCGCAGCGATTCCGGCCCGAAAGTTTATGCAACGTTGGGGTATACTCTTGACCCAACGGGGGCGTTCTGGCTTCGACGTGGATCGGACGTACCCTGGGGCATGCCGAGGAG
>CAYVPB010000004.1:0-99213 GCA_964453565.1 uncultured Halomonas sp. | reverse complement strand
CGGGCGACGCAGTACTCGTCAAGGCAGATACACGAGGCGCTGTTTTCCACGGCGCCGCCCGCACGCAGTCCGGACGACATGAAGGCCGGGATTCGCAAGCTGATGCGCACCCGGCATGCGCGCGATTGACACCAACGTCCTGGTCCGCCTGATCACGCGCGACGACCCTCGACAAGCCGAGGCTGCCGATCAGTTTGTCGCCGATGGCGCATGGGTTTCACACCTGGTGCTTGCCGAAACCATGTGGGTGCTCGAATCCGTCTACGAAATCAATCGGTCGGGCATCGGCCTGGCAGTGGAAATGCTGCTGGCGCACAAGCAACTGGTCATGCAGGAGTCGAACATTGTCAGCGCGGCCCTGAAACGCTTCCGGCACAAACCGGCTATCGGTTTCTCCGATTGCCTGGTGCTGGAAACGGCACGCAAGACCGGCCACCTGCCACTTGGTACATTCGATCGAAACTTGAGTAAACATCCAGATGCACAAAAGGTAACAGATGCGGTGAAGTGATTCGACATTCACCTGGCGGTTTGGATGAGTTGGCTGCCTCGCCTGGAATCACAACGCCGGCCGCGTGGGGCCGGCCTGCGCATTTCGGGCGGCTCCGAACAGGCCGGGGCCGCGTCACCGGTACAACCGCGGTCTCACGCGCCTGCCCGGACTTCGAGATACAATGGGAGTTTGATCCAATCCGCCGGCCCCGGGCCGGCGGTTTCCATTGAGGCTTTGCCATGACCATTGTCGAGAAACTGGAGCGTTTGCGCACTTTCGGCGGCACCATCCGCACTCATGGGCTGGCCGACGAAATCATCGAGCGTTTCGCGGCCACTGACCCGCGCCTGGAGCAGGCCGTGGAACAGGCGCTGGGGGTGGCTGAATGCTGGCGCTCGGCCTATCCGGAACTGTGGGCGGCCGACGATTCCGAGCAGCAGACCCGACTGCAATCGGCCTACGTCAATTTCTATGCCGATGACGCGGTCAATCCGTACGTCGCACTGGCTGCCAAAGGCCCCTGGATCATCACCAGCAAGGGCGCGGTGCTGCACGATTCCGGCGGTTACGGCATGCTCGGCCTGGGCCATGCTCCCGATGCGGTGCTGGCGGCGATGAATCAGCCGCACGTCATGGCCAATGTCATGACGCCCAGCTTCACCCATCAGAGATTCGTCGACGCGCTGCGCGCCGAACTGGGCCGAAATCGCGACGGTGGTTGTCCATTTGACCGCTTTTTGTGCATGAATTCCGGCTCCGAGGCCGTGACCGTAGCCGGCCGGATTGCCGACATCAACGCGCTGGACATGACCGGCCCCGGCGGCCCGCGCGAGGATGCCACCATCAAGCGGCTGTCGCTGACCGGCGGCTTCCACGGCCGTACCGACAAACCGGCGCGCTACTCGGATTCCACCCGCAAGACCTACCGCAAGCATCTCGCTTCGTTCCGCGATGACGACAGCCTGATCACCATCGAGCCCAACAACGTGGCCCAGCTCGAACAGGTGTTCCGACAGGCCGAACGCGACAACGTGTTCTTCGAGGCCGTGTTCATGGAACCGGTGATGGGCGAAGGCAACCCCGGCGCTGCGCTGGAGCCGGCTTTCTACGCGCGGGCGCGCGAACTTGCCAGCGAACACGGCACGCTGCTGCTGGTGGATTCCATCCAGGCCGGGCTGCGTGCCCGGGGCGTGCTGTCGCTGGCCGACTACCCCGGTTTCGAGGAGCTGTCGCCGCCGGACATGGAAACCTGGTCCAAGGCGCTGAATGCCGGGCAATATCCGCTGTCGGTGTTGGGCATGACAAAGCGCGCGGCAAGCATCTACCGCAAGGGTGTCTATGGCAACACCATGACCACCAACCCGCGCGCGCTGGACGTGGCCACCGCCATGCTCGGCCAGATCACCCCGGAACTGCGCGCCAACATCGTCGAACGCGGTGCCGAGTTTCAGGACAAGTTCGATCGGCTGAAAAATGAACTGGACGGCCGGATCACCGGCGTTCAGGGCAGCGGCCTGCTGTTTTCGGTTGAACTGGACGGCCAGCGCTTCAAGGCCTACGGCGCCGGATCGACCGAGGAATATCTCAGGCTCAACGGTATCAACGTCATCCACGGCGGTGAGAACTCGCTACGCTTCACACCGACGTTCGACATCACTTCGGCCGAGGTCGACCTGATTGTCGAATCCACCCGCGACGCCCTGCTCAACGGCCCACGCAAACAGGTCGAGGAAGCTGCCTGACAAAAAGTGGTTTGCACCACAGTCAGCCATCGGCCAGTGCGGCTGGGCTGCCGGGGCAGGCGGGGAGCGGTGTTGCCTGCTGAGAGTTTGGTGCAACGATCCGGACTCGCCCGCCGCGAGACTCGAACATTGCTGCAGCGGGGGGTGTCGGCCGCCTCGACCGACCCGAAGCAGCCGGCATCACCCGATGCTCGAAGCGGTCTACCAGCACGAAAGCCTGGACTGCAATTACGCAATCAGCAAGATTTTGATTTCGGCCACCAGCCGCAACCGCCAAACCGGGCTTATCTATGTCCCCGCGCGCAGCAGCTCGTTGACCGAGGTTTTGGCGCGGGTCCGTTCGTCGACCTGCTTAACGATGATCGCGGCATTCAGGCTGTGGCTGCCGTCTTTCGCCGGCAGGCTGCCGGCGAGGACGACGGAACCGGCCGGAACTCGGCCGGTGGTGATTTCACCGGTCTCGCGATTGTAGATGCGGGTGGACTGGCCGATAAACACGCCCATGCCGATCACCGCGCCCTTTTCGACGATCACACCCTCGACAACCTCGGAGCGCGCACCGATGAAACAGCCGTCCTCAATGATGGTCGGGTTGGCCTGCAGCGGCTCCAGCACACCGCCGATACCCGCACCGCCGGACAGGTGAACGTTGGCGCCGATCTGGGCGCAGGAGCCGACCGTGGCCCAGGTATCGATCATGCTGCCCGGGCCGACCCAGGCGCCGATATTGATATAGCTGGGCATGACCACGGCATCCTTGCCGATGTATGCCCCCTGGCGCACTGTTGCCGGCGGCACGATGCGCGCGCCGCAGCGCTCCACGGCATCTCCCGCATCGGAAAACCGGAGCGCGACCTTGTCGAACCAGTTCCGGCCCGCGCCTTGCGTGACGCGGTTGTCGGTAATGCGAAAGTGCAACAGAATCGCCTGCCTGATCCAGGCATGCACCCGCCAGCCCTCATCCGCGGGTTCTGCCACCCGCAGCAGCCCCTCTTCCAGGCGCGTCAACACCTCGTATATCGCCTCGCGCAACTCGGGATCGTAACGCCCGGGCGCCAGATCCTGGCGATCTTCCCAGGCATTGTCCACTGTGTCTCGTAGCTGGTCGCTGGTCATGCTCATCGGAGTGCTCTTCTAGTCTGGTCAAGTCAGATGGTAATGGACCCGGCAGCGAAGCTGGAAAAAAACCGATCAGGGATCCAGCCGCGGGCGCAGTTCCTGCTCCAACGCATCGCGTGCGGAATCATCCAGTCCCTGTCCGGATCGGTTCGAGATCAGGAAGCTGTCCTCCACGCGCTGGCCGAAGGTGGCGATCCGGGCATCGTGCAGGCGGATCTCCAGCGCCAGCAGGCTTTCGGCGATTTGCGACAGCAGCCCCGGGCGGTCGGTGGTTGCAATTTCAAGCCGGGTCTGGCCTTCGGCTGTGGTCTCGAACGAAATCTCGGCCGGTCGCATGAAATGCCGCAAGCGGCGCGGGATGGGCCGGCCGGGCAATGGTCGGATGTTGCGCTGACCGAGCTGCTCGGCAAGTGCCTCACGCAGCCGCTGCCGGTCCGAGCCATGCAGTGCCCGGCCGTTTGCATCCATGATCTCAAACAGGTTCCAACTGCGCGCCGCCGAGGTCGTGGCCACCCGGGCAGAAAGCACGTTGAGTTCCATGCGGTCGAACTCGCGCGCATTCAGGGCGAACAGCCCGTCGAAGTCGTCGGCGTGCACGAACACCTCGCTGATACCCTTTTCTCTGAGGTTGCGACAAACCACCAGCGGGAGTTCGGGATGCTCCAGTACAGCATGTACCGTCCAGGCGAGCTGATCGGAATCCAGTCGAACCAGAACAAGGTCGGGAATGCCTTCGGTCACCCGATTCACGTCCGCCCGGGCGTGGCCATGGTCGCGCAGCCGTCGTGCAACTTCCTCGCGCATACCCGCGGCGATTTCAGCGCGGTCCGGGAGCGCGGCTGCATCGCGGTCGAAATACCGCACCGTGCCCTGATACAACTCATGCAAAAGCGAGTCTTTCCAGGAATTCCAGAGCTTGGGCCGCGTTGCCGCGATGTCGGCCATGGTCAGCACATACAGGTGGTCCAGTCTGCGCCTGGTTCCCACCTTGTCGGCGAATTCAGCGATCACGTCCGGGTCTGAAATGTCCCGACGCTGCGCGGTCATCGACATCAGCAGGTGCTGCTTGACCAGCCAACAGACCAGTTCACGATCGGACTCCGGCATCTCCAGCCGGTCCATGAACTGCCGCGCATCGGCAGCCCCAAGTTCGGAATGATCGCCACCACGGCCCTTGGCAATATCGTGGAAAAGTGCCCCCAGATACAGCACCTCCGGCCGCTCGATACGCTTGAAGACTTCGATGCCGCGCCCGAATTGGTCCGGGTAGCGTCCATTGGCAATCCGTCTCAGGTTCCGGATCACGAACAGAATATGCTGATCGACCGTATAGACATGAAACAAGTCAAACTGCATTCGCCCCGTGACTTTTCCAAAGGCCGGCAGCAGGCGCGCCAGGATGCCATAGCGGCTCATGCGCTCGAGTTGCGAATAGACCTTGCGCGGGCGCCTGAGCAAGTCCAGGAACAACGCCAGGTGCTCGGGCCGAGAGCGGAAGTCCTCGTCAATCAGGTAGGAGTGCTCGCGAATCAGGCGAATGGTCGAGGCACGCACACCGAGAATGTCGGGATTGTCGGCCAGCACCAGAAAAAGTCTGAGCAGCAGGTCCGGCTGACGGACGAAGGCCTGGTCATCGATCACTTCCAGATATCCGTGATGAAAACGGAAGTTGTCATCGATCTCGCCCGAGGGCAGATGTCGGCGACCGGCAAGCAGTTCTTCCTCGAAGATCTGCATCAACTGCTCGTTGAGCCGCTCGATCCCCATCACGGTGCGATAGAAGCACTGCATGAAGGCTTCGACCGCAGCGTTGCGATCCTCGCCCTGAAATCCGAAGATTTCAGCCATCTTGCGCTGGTAGTCGAACAGGAGGCGTTCCTCGGCCCGGTCGGAAATCTGATGCAGGGCCCAGCGAACCTTCCACAACCAGTCACGCGCAGCGACAAGCTGCTCGAGTTCACGCTCGCTCAGAAAATCGTGCTCGACCAGGCCATGAAGCGTCGAGGTACCGAAATGCCGCTGCGCGACCCAGGCAATCATCTGCACGTCGCGCAGGCCGCCGGGGCCGTTCTTGAGATCGGGCTCGAGATTGTAGATCGTATCTTCGAACTGATCATGCCGTCGCTGCTGTTCGTCGGACTTGGCGGCAAAGAACTCCGCCGCCGGCCATAGCGCGGGCGGATCGGTGCGCTCGCGCATTTCGGCGAACAACTCTCCGTCACCAAAGATCAGGCGCGATTCCATCAGGTTGGTTACGATGCCGACATCGTCGGCGGCCTGGCCGGTACATTCCCCAACCGTGCGTACGCCATGGCCGGGATGTAAATCGGCGTCCCACAGCACGCGCACAAAGGTTTCCAGTGCGTCCAGGGGAGGCTCCTCATTATCGTCACACAACACCAGCAGATCAGCGTCTGAATGCGGATGCATCTCGCCTCGACCAAAACCGCCCACGGCTACCAGTTCGACACTGGTATCGGCCGGCACCAACGCGGCCCAGGCGGTCAAAACCAGTTGTTCGATCACCCAGGCACGGGCCTGAACAAGGTCCCGAATGGCAACTTCCCGCTCGAATCCCTGTGCCAGCACCGCATCAGCATGACGCCGGGCCCTGCCCAGTTCCAGCGACAGGGAATCCGGACGCCCGGCAAGTGACTGCAGGGCATTGAGATCCAGACAATTGCGGGATGCCGGCGGTGCCAGCAGTCTAGAAAGCATGCCTACAAAGTGTCTTCCGGCAGCCGAGTCAGCACATCAACGCCGCCTTCGGTCACGGCCATGGTGTGCTCCCACTGGGCCGAAAGGCTGCGATCACGAGTCAGGACCGTCCAACCATCCGCCAGAAGACGCGTGCCGGGCTTGCCCAGATTGACCATGGGCTCAATTGTGAAGGTCATGCCCGGCTCCAGTGTGAGACCGGTTCCGGGCTGCCCATAGTGCAGGACCTGCGGCGGTTCGTGGAACACCCGCCCGATGCCATGACCGCAGTATTCGCGCACCACCGAACAGCGCTTGCTCTCAACATAGCGCTGGATGGCATGACCAATATCCCCCAGGGTCACGCCGGGCCGAACGGCTTCGATTCCGGTAATCATGGCCTGATGCGCGACATCGCAAACCCGTCTGGCCTTGATCGAGGGTTCGCCGACCATGAACATCTTGCTGGTATCGCCGTGCCAGCCGTCCTGGATCACTGTGATATCGATATTGACAATGTCACCTTCTTTGAGAACCCGGTCGCCGGGAATCCCGTGACAAACCACATGATTGACGGAGGTGCAGATGGATTTGGGAAATCCGCGATAGTTCAAGGGCGCCGGGATCGCCCTGAGTTCATCAATGATGTATTCATGGCAGATGCGATCCAGCTCACCGGTGCTGATGCCCGGCTTGACATGCGGCCTGATCATCCGCAACACGCTGGCCGCCTGCCGGCCGGCCACTCGCATGGCCTCGATTTCCTCGTGCGTTTTGATGTGAATGCCGTCGGGTGCGGGGCGGCTGTGCATGGTTTGGACACAATAAATTGGGAATATCCTAGTCTAACCGATTCATCCAGGTGAGCCGCTTCGCTCCCCTCCCGCGCCATAGGTTGAGCTGCGATCCATGTCTTCCGGCACTGGCATCCCGGCCTGAATTTCCGGATGATTGGCATATCCTTGACTGCCTCAGCTTTAGACTTCAACTATGACCAATTTCGTAAAAATCCTGGTGGCCATCGGAATTATCGTCGCATGCATCGTCGGCGCGGTGATTATGGGCAGCATGGGCAAGGAGCCGCCGGTGCGCGAGCCTGTCACCGCTGCCCTGCTCGTGGATGTGGTTCAACCGGAGATCAAGCAAGGCAATTTCACCATCCGCGCCCAGGGCACGGTGACACCGCGCGACCAGACCAGTCTGGTAAGTGAAGTGTCGGGCAAGGTCATCTGGATCTCCGAACAGTTCGTCGCCGGCGGCATTTTCACGGCCGGCCAGGAGCTGGTCCGGATCGATCCCAGCGACTACCAGACCGCGATGCTGGCAGCCGAAGCCGAGCTGTCCTCGGCGCGTGCCACCCTGGCCGACGAACAGGCACGCTCGGATGCCGCGCGCGAGGATTTCAGGCGACTGTATGGCGACAACCGCAAGCCTTCCGACCTGGCCCTGCGCCTGCCCCAGGTGGCCCGCGCCCGGGCTGCGGTGCAGGCCCAGGAAGCAGCAGTGGCAAGGGCCCAGCGCAATCTGGAGCGCACCCGGCTGAGCCTTCCTTTCGACGGCATGGTGACCGAGCGCAGCGTCAACCCTGGACAGTACGTGGCAACCGGTAGCAGCATGGGACGCGCATTCGGCACCGCCCGCGCCGAAGTTCGCCTGCCCGTTTCGGACAACGATCTGGCATTTCTGGGCATCACTCCCGGTCAGGACGGCCAGGATCTTGATCGCGAAATCAAACTGCTTGCCATCGTTTCCGGCCAGCAGTCGCGCTGGACAGCCCGCCTGGTTCGAACCGAAGGAGTGTTCGATCGCAATACGCGCCTGACCTACCTGGTCGGCGAAATTCGCGACCCCTATTCGCTTTCCGCGCGCAATCAGCAACGCGCCCTGCCAATCGGCACGTTTGTTGAAGCCTCGATTCCCGGTCGCGACGCCAGTGGCCTGGTGCTGCTGCCGAGTGAGGCGATCCATGATGGCAATCAGGTTTATCTGGCCGGACCCGATGATCAGCTTGAGGTCATCAGCGTGGAGATCGTGCGCTCGACCCCGCGCGAGGTCTACGTCCGCGGCGAGCTGGCCGACGACGCCAGGGTGATCACGACCGCGATTCCGGCGCCGGTCCCGGGGCTGCGCCTGAATGTCCGCGAGTCCGACATCGAGACCGGGCCCCGGCTTCGGATTCTTCCACCGGAAGGCGAGCTCGCCGCGACCGGCGAACAAGGCTGAGGTAGCGCATGACGACGCAAGGCACACAAGACACAAGGCACGGATGGTACGGCGGAATCATCGGCTGGTTCGCCCGCAACTCGGTCGCGGCCAACCTGCTGATGTGGTCGTTGATCGTGGGGGGCGCTTTCACGGCATGGACCATTACCAAGGAAGTCCAGCCCCGTATTGAAACCAGCTATGTCACCGTCAGTGTGCCTTATCGTGGCGCTACGCCCAGGGACGTCGAACAAGGCGTGCTGATCAAGATCGAGGAAGCAATTCAGGATCTGGAGGGCATACGCGAGATCATTTCCACTGCGCGCGAGGGTTCGGGCACGGTTACGGTGGAAATCGAACCCGAATTCGACATCAGCGAGGCACTGGACAACATCAAGAACCGGGTCGACGCCATCGCCACCTTTCCGGCCGAAACCGAACAGCCCAGCTACCGGCGCAATGTCTGGACCCAGGAGGTGATGTGGGTCAGCGTGTTCGGCGACGTTCCCGAACGCACGCTCAAGGAGATTGGCCGGCAGATTCGAGACGAGATCATTGCGCTGCCCCATGTCACCCAGGCCAATCTTGTAGGAGACCGGGCCTACGAGATCGGCATCGAGGTCCGGGAAGAGACGCTGCGCGCCTACGGTCTTACCCTGGCCGAAGTAGCCAGCGCCGTGCGTCAATCCTCGATGGACCTGCCCGGCGGGAGAATCGAGGCCTCCGGAGGCGACATCCTGCTGCGTACCATGGGACAGGCCTATGTCGGCCGGGACTTCTCCGACATCGTAATCCGCAGCAACCCCGACGGTTCCCGGATCGTGCTTTCCGACATCGCCGAAATCAACGACGGTTTCGTTGAACGTGATCGTTATGCACGCCATAACGGCAGACCCACCGTCGCCATTCGCGTTCTCAGCATCGGTGAACAGGATGCCCTGGCGGCGGCCCGGGACGTACGCGAATTCATTACCGAGCGAACCCGGACTCTACCCGAGGGAATCAGCATCGAATGGTGGGGAGACTCTTCCTTTTATCTGCAGGACCGACTGACCATGATGTCCAAGAATCTGGTCGTCGGCGCGGTCCTTGTGTTTCTGATCCTGACCCTGTTCTTGCGCCTTAAACTGGCATTCTGGGTCATGGTCGGTCTGCTGGTGGCCTTTGCAGGCACACTTTTCCTGCTGCCGGTGGTTGGTGTCACCATCAACCTGATCAGTCTGTTCGGCTTCCTGGTGGTGTTGGGCATTGTCGTGGATGATGCCATCATCATGGGCGAGTCGGCCTATACCGAAATCCGCGAAAAGGGGCATTCGGCCGATCACGTCGTCGACGGCGTCATGAAGGTCGCGATTCCGGCCACCTTCGGCGTACTCACCACTATTGCCGCATTCGTGCCCATTTTGATGGTTTCCGGAATTTCCGGCCAGTTCTTCGCCCCCATCGGCTGGGTCGTGGTGCTCGCGCTTGTGATGTCGCTGCTTGAATCAAAGCTGATCCTGCCTGCCCATCTTGCGCACATGCGGGTTAAACAGTACGAGCCGGATACGCATAATCGGTTGATTCGATTCCAGCGCGGTTTCTCCGACAACCTGTTTCGCTTTGTCGACAGAATCTACCTGCCCTCGCTGCAAGTCATGCTGCGCAATCGCTACATCACTCTGGCCGGTTTCGTTGGCGCGCTTGTTCTTTCGATCGGATTCATTGTTGGCCCGTACATGCGAGTGGTCATGTTTCCGGACATTGCCGGAGACTTCATGCGCGCCAATCTGGAAATGAACGAAGGCACGCCGGCTTACGTGACCCATAACGCGCTCGATCACCTCAGAACTTCGCTGGCGGAAGTGGACGAGGAAATGCAGCAGGAGCTCGATCTGGAGGGCCCGATCGTGCGCGTCGTGTTCGCCTGGTCCGGTTCCGATACCAGCGGCGAAATGCTGGTCGAACTGCACAAGACCGACGACCCGCGTCTGGGCACCCAGGAGCTGGAACGCCGCTGGCGAGAGCGTGTAGGCCAGATTGCCGGCGCCCGGGGCTTGCGCATCGGCGGCGCCGGTGGCCCCGGCGGAGACGGGCCTGATCTGTCCTTTCAACTGGTCGGCAAAAATCTCGTTCAACTCGAATCGGCCGCCACCGAACTCGAAAATGCCGTTCGCCGCTTCGAGGGGGTCTACGACGTGCGCAATTCTTATGACGGAGGGATTCGTGAACTTCAGCTTCAGATCCGTCCCGAAGCGGAGGCAATTGGTTTGAGCCAGCAGGATCTTGCGCGACAGGTCAGGCAGGCATTCTTTGGCGAGGAAGTCCAGCGCATCCAGCGGGGTCAGGATGATGTGCGCGTCATGGTCCGTTATCCGCGCGAGCAGCGGACTTCCCAAGGCTATCTGGAGGAAATGCGCATCCGAACGCCGGCCGGCGAAGAGATTCCATTCCGTGCCGTTGCAGATATCGAGATGGGTCAAAGTCCGTCGTCGATACGGCGTTACAACCGTGAGCGCTCGATCAGTGTATCGGCCCGGATCGACAAGGATATTGCCGAGCCCGGCGAAATCAGCCGGCAAATGATCAGCGAAATCATGCCACGCATCATCGCCAATCACAGCGGCATCAATTATCGCCTGGCCGGACAATCCCGGGATTCTCAGGAACTCACCGCCGAACTGCTCGCGGGAACTATTTTCGCGCTGTTTCTGATCTATGCGCTGATCGCGGTTCCGCTGCGCTCCTATCTGCAACCTCTGCTGATCATGTCGGTGATCCCGTTCGGCACCATCGGCGCGGTGATCGGCCACTGGATTCTGGGGATTCCAGTCAGTCTGCTGTCGATGTTCGGCATCATCGCGCTGGCCGGAGTAGTGGTCAATGACAGCCTGATTCTGGTCGACTTCGTCAATCACCATCGAAAACATGGTCAGTCGCGCATCGATGCCGCGCTCAAGGCCGCCCGTGCGCGCTTCAGACCGATCGTGCTGACCTCGGCCACGACCTTCCTGGGGCTGGCGCCCATCGTGTTCTTCGAGAAAAGCCTGCAGGCGCAACTGGTGGTACCGATGGCAGCCTCGCTTGCATTCGGCATCTTGTTCGCGACCATCATCACCCTGGCCCTAATCCCGACGCTGTACCTGATTGGGGACGATATCACCCGGTTTGCACAGCGGCTGCTGGGTCATCGTGATCCGCAGGGCATGAGTAGCCACTCCGGGCAGACGCTGGCCTCGTGATCAAAAGCGAATCGTGAGCCACCCCGTTGCAGCGATGGATCTGGCCTCCTGGCGGCGATCGGCCACCAACAGACTTCGAAGTGCGCTGGAGGCCGACCTGATCGCCGAAAACGCCATGGGCCAATCCCGCGCATGGTTGCTCGCGCATGGCGAAGTGCGACCTGAACCGGAGGCGATGGCGCTCATGCAGGGCATGCTGCAGCGTCGCCAGGCCGGCGAACCGCTGGCCTACATCACGGGCCGGCGGGAGTTTTACGGCCGTGACTTCGCAGTCGATCCGTCTGTGCTGATCCCGCGCCCGGAAACAGAACATCTGATTGATTTTGCATTGGAACTGGATCTTCCCGAAGCTGCACGCGTCGCCGATATTGGAACCGGCTCAGGCTGCATCATCCTGACACTTGCCGCCGAACGGCCTGACTGGCATTGTCTTGGCACCGATATCAGCCCGGATGCACTGAGTATGACCCGGCGAAACCGGCAACGCCTGAATCTGGATCGGGTCGCGCTGCGGGCCGGCAACTCCCTGGCACCCCTGGCCGACAGTCGGTTCGATCTGATTGTCAGCAACCCGCCCTATATCGAGCCCGATGACCCGCACCTTCGACAGGGAGATCTGCGTCATGAACCCAAAATAGCCCTGGCCACACAGGGCGACGGTCTGGACATGCTCCGGCATCTGATCAGCGGTTGCCCTGCCCGCCTCGCTCCCGGTGGCTGGCTGGCAGTCGAACATGGCCATGACCAGGCCGATCAGGTCCGAGAACTCTTCGCCCAAAACGAATACCACGACCTCCACCAGATCCGAGACCTGGCCGGCATCCGGCGGATCTGTGCGGGAAGACGATAGACCCCGTATTTGCAGCTACGAGATTCGACTGGAGAACGCGGACTGAAGCGCCAGGCCAAAAGCTTGCCTGATCAGGTATATGCTCAGCCATCGGCCAGCGAGGCGGGATGCCGGACCGGCGGGGAGCGGCGTTGCCTGCCGGCAAGGCGTCGGTCGATCGGCATTGCGGTTGGGCGGGGTTCAAGGGAGCTCTGGTGCCAGTCGAACAGGTGCCAGGGCTCCTGAAGTTCAATGCCTTCCGTCAAACCCGACAGATGCGGATGGATGCTGAACGATCATCATCTGCCCCGCGACCCACGCCTTGCCGGCAGCCAACCCCACTCCCCGCTCGAAAGTTTCGTGCAACGCGCCGGACTCGCCCGCAGCGATAACCGGACATTGGTGCAGCGGGGAATGTCGGGGGCCTTAAACCGGCCGCGGCGGCGGAAGTCCCCGGAAGCCATCAGCATCCTGGCCAACCCGGGACATTTTCAAAAAACCCGCAAGACTTCCGCTTTCCCCGGTGGGCATTCAAGGATTCACCAGCTCCCGGAAACCAGACGATTGCAACCACGCCGATAGACCCGGCCGGTTTAAGGCCCCCGACATCACCGGATGCTCGAAGCCATCTATTGCCTTGAAATCCGCAAAATCGGGTCAGGGTGTGTGATCGTGGGCCAATGGCCGGGAAATGTAAATAATCAGGAAAGCTTGTAACTGCTTTTCCTTTTTCTGCGTCCATCTGCGTTCATCCGCGATTCCATATCCCACGGACGTCTGAAACATGCCCACAATCAGGTCGTCGCAACCCGCTCGAACTAACCCCCAAACGCCCGTACGCAGACGCCGATCAGGCCGCCGGAGAAAATACCCAGGCCGAGCATGGCCAGGCCGTTGACGGTCAGCACAGCGCGAAAGTCGGTCGGCGCGGTGATCGGCTCGGTGCTTTCCGGCTCATCGAAATACATCAGCTTGACCACGCGCAGGTAGTAGAACGCACCGATCACCGCCGTGACCACGGCCAGGATCGACAAGCCGATAAAGCCGGCACCGATGGCCGCGGCAATCACCTGCCACTTGGCGAAGAATCCGACGAAAACCGGAATCCCGGCCAGCGAAAACATGATCATCAGCATCATCAGCGCATACCAGGGGCTTCTGCGGCTCAAGCCCTTGAAGTCTTCAAGATTCTCTGCCTCGACCCCTTCTCTCGATAACAGAATGATGACGGCAAAAGCGCCTGCCGAAGTCAGTGCATAGACAATGGTGTAAAACATCGCCGCGGCATAGCCCGCCGCAGTGCCAGAGAGCACGCCCAGCAGGATGAAACCAATATGAGAGATGGTTGAATAGGCCAGCATGCGCTTGATATTGCTTTGTGCAATCGCGACGATGTTGCCAAGCACCAGCGACAACCCGGCCAGCACCACCAGCATCGCCTGCCAGTCATCATGCAGCCCGCCCAGACCATCCTGAAGCAGCCGAATCGCCAGCGCCAGGTAACCCAGTTTGGGCAGTGACGATATCAGCAGGGTCACCGCCGCCGGAGCACCCTGATAAACGTCGGGCAGCCACATATGGAACGGCACCGCGCCAAGCTTGAATGCAATACCGACGACGATGAATGCAAGACCGAAGGCGAGCATCGGACTGTCCGCGAGTCTCCCGGAAAGCTCCGCGCTGATCGCGGCCAGCTCCAGCGTCCCGGTCGCGCCATAGATCAGGCTCATCCCGTACAGCAGAATTCCGGAGGCCAGCGAGCCCAGAATGAAATATTTCATCCCGGCTTCGGAACTGGCAGCCGAATCCCGGTCCATCGCCACCAGCGCATAACTGCACAGCGCCAGTAATTCGAGACCCAGGTACAGCGTCAGCATGCTCGCCGCCGATACCATGATCATCACGCCCAGCAATGCGAACAGGCCGAGCGCATAAAATTCACCCCTGAACAGTCCGGCCACGCGCAGAAAGTGCTTGGCGTAAACAAAAATCGCGGCTGTCAGGAGATATGCAAACAGCTTGACTACATCGCCAAACCGGTCTTTCACGAAGGTCTCACTGAAGACGGTAAGCGCCTGGCCCGGTTCCTGAATCAGGCGAAAAGTGACGATGACGGCAAACACCAGTCCGGTCAGCGCCAGCATGTGGGTCAGGCCACGACGTTTTTCAGAAATGAACAAATCGGTAATCAGCACCACACAGGCGGTGATCGCGATCAGTATTTCCGGCAAGGCCAGTTGCAGTTCCGAGAAGCTCATGGGACGATCTTCGTTGTTGTAATGTGATCCACCAGGTGGGCGACCGACGGTTCCATCATTTCAATCAGCGGGTACGGCCATAATCCCAGCCCCAGTGTAAACAGTGCCAGAACCACCATCACCGACCATTCACGGGCAGTCAGATCGCGTAGTCCTGCAACATTCTCGTTCGCCACCTCACCATAGAACACGCGCTTGACCAGCCACAGACTGTAGGCTGCACCGAGGATCAGCGACATCGCAGCCAGAAAAGCAAACCAGAAGTTGGCTTTGAACGCGGCCACGATCACCATGAATTCACCGACGAAACCACTGGTACCGGGCAGGCCGGAATTTGCCATGAAAAAAAGCACCGCGAACATCGCAAACCACGGCATGGTATTGGCCACCCCGCCGTAGGCCGAAATTTCGCGCGAGTGAACGCGGTCATAGAGGACACCGACTGCAAGAAACATCGCACCGGAGATAAAACCGTGCGAAATCATCTGGACCATTCCCCCGGAGATCCCGAGGACAGCACCGTCCAGCGAGCCGGTATTGCGGAAAATTGCAAAAGTCAGAAACAGGCCCAGCGTAACAAAGCCCATGTGCGAAATGGAGCTGTAGGCAATCAGCTTCTTCATGTCTTTCTGCGCCAATGCCACAAAGCCGATGTAGACGATCGCAACCAGAGACAAACCGATCACCAGCCAGTCCAGCACCGCTGCCCCATCCGGCGCTGTAGGCAATGACAAGCGAACCAGACCATATCCGCCGATCTTGAGCATCACCGCCGCCAGTACCACCGAGCCACCGGTAGGCGCCTCGACATGTGCATCCGGCAGCCATGTATGTACCGGCCACATCGGCACCTTGACCGCAAAGGCGGTCAGGAATGCCAGAAACAGCCAGATCTGCGCGGTCAGACTCAAAGGCAGTGCATGCAGGTCGAGAATCGCGAAACTCCCACCCTCGAGGTAGAGCCAGATCAACGCAATCAGCATGAATACTGAGCCAAAGAACGTGAAAAGGAAAAACTTGATCGTGGCAAAAATCCTGTTCGGGCCGCCCCAGATCCCGATGATCAGGAACATCGGCACCAGCATAGCTTCGAAAAACACGTAAAACAGCATGGCATCAAGCGCGGCGAACATGCCCGACATCAGCCCGGACAGAATCAGGAATGCACCCATGTACTGACTGACGCGATTGGTAATGTTCCAGCCCGCGACCACGACAATAACCGTAGTCAGCGCAGTCAGCGCGATCAGGGGTAACGAGAGTCCGTCGACTCCAAGATGATAGTGGATCGAAAAGGCCTCGATCCATACTGCGCGTTCCTCGAACTGCATGACAGCGGTATTCGGCTCGAAAGCCACGATCGCGACTGCAGTCAACAGCAGCGCAATCAGACTGGCCAACAAAGCCATGACCTTCCCGAACGCCGCACGCGATTCGGAAACGAAAACAAGCGCCACCCCGGAAATCACCGGCAACCAGACAATCAGACTCAGAATCGGCCAGGTCATCGCATTCATTTCTTCACCCCCTTACCAGAACGAATGCAAATACCAGAGCCACCAGACCGACGATCATGGCGAAAGCGTAGTGATACAGAAATCCGGTCTGAATCCTGCGCAGGCGACCTGATATTGCGCCCACAAGTCTTGCCGATCCATGCACGATCCGGCCATCGATCAAACGTCGATCGCCGCGCTCCGAAAGGAAGCCGGCCAGTTTCAGTCCACCTCCCGCCACGGCCTTCTGATAAAACTCGTCAAAACCGTATTTGCGATCCAGGATGAGCCAGAGCAGATGCAAACGCTGCTTCATGGCCCCGGCCACGGAAGGCTGGAAAAGGTAAATCCATGTCGCCAGCGCAACCCCGAGCATCACCAGCCAGAAGACCGGAGTGACAAAACCATGCAGCGCGAATGCCGTTGCACCATGGAACCTGTCAGCCAGAACCAACAGCGGATCGGCCTCGGGCAAAACATGGATTGCGTCCGAGAGCGCACCGCCAAAAAGCAACGGTTGCACGGTCATCCAGCCGATCAACAGCGAAGGGATCGCCAGCAGAATCAGGGGCAGGGTCACGACCCAGGGCGATTCATCGGCATGGGAAAGTGTTTTCTGATCCGTTCGCGACCGGCCGTGGAAGGTCAGATACAGCATTCGGAAGGTATACAACGCGGTTACCACGACACCTGCATACACCGCGAATGTCGCGAAACCGGCGCCTGCCCGATCCGAAATCCTGACCGACTCAATGATCAGGTCCTTGGAGAAGAATCCGGATGTGAACGGAAACCCGATCAGCGCCAGCGAGCCGATCCAGGCGGTTGCCGCAGTGATCGGCATGATCCTTCCCAGCCCGCCCATCTCACGCATGTCCTGCTTGTGATGCAGCGCGATGATGACCGAACCGGCGGCCAGAAACAGCAGCGCCTTGAAAAAAGCGTGGGTCATGAGATGGAACATGGCCACGGAATAGGCCGATGCACCCAGTGCCACAGTCATATAGCCGAGCTGTGATAGCGTGGAGTAAGCGACCACGCGCTTGATGTCATTCTGGACAATACCCACCAGCCCCATAAACAATGCCGTAATCGCGCCGATGACCAGGATGAAGCTGAGCGCGGTAGTCGAAAGCTCATACAGCGGAGAGAGACGCGCAACCATGAAGATGCCGGCCGTCACCATGGTCGCGGCATGGATCAGCGCCGAGATCGGGGTCGGGCCTTCCATGGAATCCGGCAGCCACACATGCAGCGGCACCTGGGCCGACTTGCCCATGGCGCCGATGAACAGACAGATACAGATGAAGGTCATGACCGACCATTCGGCACCGCCGAAAATCTTAATGGTTTCATTGGCGGCATCCGGAGCCGCGGCAAAGACCTCATAATAGTCAAGCGACCCCATGAACATCAACACCGCGGCAACGCCCAGCAACAGACCGAAATCGCCGCCGCGATTAACCAGAAAGGCCTTGAGGTTGGCCTTGACTGCTGATTCCTTTTCAAACCAAAACCCGATCAGCAGATACGAAACAAGCCCAACCGCCTCCCAGCCAAAGAACAGCTGCAGGAAATTGTTGGCCATCACCAGCATCAGCATGGCGAAAGTAAACAGATTGATATAGGAAAAGAACCGCTGGTAGCCGGGGTCGTCTTTCATGTAACCGATGGTGTAGACATGCACCATGAACGAAACAAAAGTCACCACCACCATCATCAGCGCAGTCAGCGAATCAATCAGGAAGCCGACTTCCATGTCGAGGCCATCAACTACCGCCCATTTGTAAACGGTATAGTTCAGAACCGTCCAATCGGTCATGAACACCTGCCAGGCAACATATGCCGACAGCGCGAACGACCCGGCAACGGCCAGAATCGTAACTGAATGAGCCCCGCCACGACCCACCTGATGCCGCAGTAAACCGGCCACGATGCTGCCGATCAGCGGCAGCAATGGGATGAGCAATAAGATTGTTTTTATGTCCACTCTATGTTATGCCTTTTGAATTCCCGACTTTTCAAGTGCCCTCTGGCCACCAAACCCTTCGGAAATCGTTAATCGTGAATACAGAAAACCCGGCGCACGGAACACTTTTGACTTTTCCATTCACGATTTACCATTTTCGATTCACGAAAGAAAAAAGAAGCATCAACCATTAACGCTTGGCACAAACCTTGACGAGCCACCTCCTCACCCCCTCAACTCATCAATATCCTCGACATCGATGGTCTGGCGATTGCGGAACAATGCCACCAGGATGGCCAGACCGATTGCCGCTTCCGCAGCCGCAACGGTGAGTATGAAAAACACGAATATCTGTCCGTCCATGTTGTCGAGAAAGCGCGAAAAGGCGACGAAATTCATATTGACCGCCAACAGCATCAACTCGATCGACATCAGCAGGATGATAATGTTCTTGCGGTTAAGAAAGATCCCGGCCACGCCAATAGAAAAAAGAATCGCACCAAGGGTCAGGAAATGTGCCAGAGACAGCATGACTATTGGCCTCCCTTCTCAGATTCCATGCGCACCAGCCGAATTCTCTCTTCACGCCGGATGCGGACCTGCCGGGAGGGATCCTGGTACTTGGTCTGCTCACGCCGTCTGTGGGTGAGCATGATCGCCGCAACAATGGCCACGAGCAGAATGACGCCCGCGATTTCGAATGGATAAAGAAACTCGGTATACAGCCAGTCACCCAGTAATCGGGTGTTGCTGCCCTCGCCGACCGAAGCCTCGACCAGCGGCGCATCCTGGCTGCCGCGCGCCCAGATCAGAATCATCAACTGGGCGGCCATTGCCAGGGCCACAAGTACGCCGACCGGAAGATAACTGGCAAAACCGGACTTGAGTTTTTCCAGGTTGATATCCAGCATCATAACGACGAAAAGAAACAGAACCATGACCGCACCGACATACACCAGCACCAGCGTGATGGCCAGAAACTCGGCTCCCAGCAGCAACCAGATGCAAGCCGAGGAAAAGAATGCCAGCACCAGCAGCAGGACTGAATACACCGGGTTGCGGGACGTAATCACACCCAGCGCCGCCAGCGTGGCGATACCGCTAAACAGGTAGAAGACTATTTCGACAATCGGCATTGAATTCAGCTCTTGTTTTTTACTCATTAATGCAAGTGAAACTGCAGATTGCACAGATTCACGCAGATTCTAAAAAAGCTTTCTTATTTCAGGAAATTCAGGTGAGTCACTCTCGCTGTTGGTCCATTTTACTTTTCAATGACTTTTCTCTTTATCTCTTGCTTTTTCCAATCTGCCTAATCTGCGGTTTCAGTTCTTTCGCCGTATCTAGCGATAAGGCGCGTCCTTGGCACGGGCCGCGGCGATCTGTTGTTCAAACCGGTCGCCGAGTGCCAGCAACTGCCGTTTGTCGACGATATGTTCGCCACGCTGCTCGAAGTGATACTCGGTGAAATCGGTCTCTACAATCGAGTCAACCGGACAGGACTCCTCGCAAAATCCGCAGTAAATGCATTTGAACATATCAATATCGTATCGTGTCGTCCGGCGCGTCCCGTCGTCACGCTGAGTGGACTCGATTGTGATCGCGAGCGCCGGGCAGACCGCCTCGCAAAGTTTGCAGGCGATACAGCGCTCTTCCCCGTTCGGGTAACGCCGCAGGGCGTGGAGGCCGCGGTAACGGGGCGACTTCGGCGCCTTTTCTTCCGGATAATTCAGCGTGAACTTGGGCTGTCTGAAGTGGCGGAAGGTTACCGCCAGACCCTTGAACAGCTCCAGCAACATGAGGGATTGAAAGTATCGGCGCGCGGCGTTCATATTCCACCTCCATAAAGACCGTTTACGCGAAACACCGCGGCAACCAGGATCCAAACAATTGTAATCGGAATAAAGACTTTCCACCCCAGCCGCATGATCTGGTCATAGCGATAACGGGGAAAAGTGGCGCGAAACCACAAAAACAGGAACATGAAGCCGAAAGTCTTGATCAGGAACCAGTGCACTCCCGGCTCTCCAATCACGGGGATTCCGGCAACCGGACTCAGCCAGCCACCAAAGAACAGCAACGAGGCAAGCGCCGAAATCAGGATCATGTTGGCGTACTCGGCAAGAAAGAACAGCGAAAACACCGCACCCGAGTAGTCAACATGAAAGCCGGCCACGATTTCCGATTCGCCTTCGGCGACGTCAAACGGCGCCCGATTGGTTTCAGCCATACCAGATATGAAGTAGATCACGAACAACGGCAGCAGCGGCAGCCAGAACCAACTGAAAAGACCGCCGCCCTGGGCTTCCACGATCCGGGTCAGATTGAGCGAACCCGAGAGAATGATCACCCCGACCAGGGCAAAACCCATTGCGATCTCGTAACTTACGATCTGCGCCGCCGAACGCAGCGATCCGAGAAATGCATACTTTGAATTCGAGGCCCACCCACCGATGATGACCCCGTACACGCCGATCGAAGTCATCGCAAGAATATACAGAAGACCCGCATCGATATCTGCCAGAACCATCCAGTCCGAAAATGGCACCACAGCCCAGGCCACGAATGCCGGAACCAGGGTCAGCATTGGCGCAATGATGAACAGTACTTTGTTGGCGTTGCTCGGTACGATGATTTCCTTGAACAGTAGCTTGAAAACATCGGCGAACGGTTGCAGCAGACCCTTCGGTCCTACCCGGTTCGGGCCCACCCGCGACTGCATGTAGCCGATCACCTTGCGTTCGGCGTAGGTGTAGTAGGCGACCAGAAGCACCAGCGGCATCACGATGGCCATGATCTTGACCATGGTCCAGCCCAGTACCAGCAGTTGTTCGATCATTGGCTGTGCTCCAGTTCGATAGGACCCCAGACCGGCCCGAGTCGAGTGGCCAGACAGGTCGCAGCCGCAGCCCAGACAGTGCCCGGCGGAACCCAATCGACAACTCGCAAATCAGCATCCAGGGTCTGTCCGGACTGCCGCAGTCGCACCTTGCCAGCGTCCTTCAGCCCGGCGTCTTCGGCGGTGGAAGGATGGACCGCAACCCAGCCTGTATCTGCGTGGTGAGTCCGTTGGAGTGCCTGCGAGCGACGAACAAGCGAGTCACCGGCATATATCGGAACCGGGCCGGCCCGCCACAATCCATTGCCGGACCAGATTTCCAGACGCTCCGGCGCATACACATTCATCGACGGCATTTCAAGCGTATCGAGTCGCTGCTGCACTTCGGAGAGAAGATTGAAGTCGAAACTCGGCAGACCCAGTCGTTCGCCCAGGACCCGAACAATCTTCCAGCCGGCCCGCGCGCTCTCCGGTCCGCGACCGGCAGGCCTGAGCAGATGCCGTTGCCCGTCGGCATTGACGAAACTGCCCTCGGCCTCGGGCATGGGGGCCAGCGGCAGCAACACATCGGCGGTTTCCAGCAGATCGCTACCGGCAAAAGTGGTCACGGCCACCACAGCCTCGGCCTGCTTAAGGGCCTGGCGGGCAACGCCCGGATCTGCAGTATCGAACTCCGGCTCCAGATCGAACAGAACATAGGCCTTCAGGCCCGTGGTCAACTGCTGATGCGCCGACAATCCCTTTTCGGTCGGCACCAGTCCCGCCTGCCAGGCACCCTGGCTGTTGGCAGGGCCCGGCAGCACCATCAATGCCGTCTCGGTGACGCGTGCGATTTCCGCGGCAAGCGCGCGCAGGTCCGCGGCCTGGGGATGAAACAGGGCCTGATCCCCGACAATCACGAAACCATTGTCTGATTCGGCCAACGCCCTGGCCATGTTGCGTGCGGCAGGCTCCACCTCACGTGCAGCGATGAATTCTCCCAGCGGCGTGTCCGGCAGTGTCTCAGCGGCCTGATCAAAAGCCGCCCTGGCAACCCTGGCCAGGGTTTCGAGCATGTGCTGCGGCGCGACAATCAGACGCTCATGCATGTCGAATGGAAAACGCCATGCAATCGGATTGATATCCATGACCGTGGCGGAATTGCTGCGCCAGGCAGTGCGTACCCGCTGATTGAGGATTGGTTGGTCATGACGCAGATAACTGCCGATCATCACGACGCTGTCCGCGCAAGCAAGATCACGGGTCGAACGATCCAGCCATGCTCGACCGAGTGACGGATCGCGCGAATCAATGACGCGCAGACGGTGATCGCGATGCGGCGTTTCAATGTCTTCTGCCAAGGTTCGCAGCAGAAAATGCTCTTCGCTGGTTGCGCGCGGTGATGCCAGAATCCCGATCTGCTCGGCACCATGTTCCGAGATCGTCGCACCAAGCAGCCTTGCGGCATGTTCGAACGCTGAATCCCAATCGACCTCCTGCCACTGGCCGTCCCGCTTGATTCGCGGCCGCGTCACACGATCTTCGGCCTGCAGACCGAAATGACTGTAACGATCACGATCCGAGATCCAGCACTCGTTGATCGATTCGTTCTCACTCGGCACGGTACGCATGATGCGTCGGCCGCGCACATGATAGAAAAGATTGGACCCGATGCAATCGTGACTGCCTACGTAAGGCCGCGCACTCATTTCCCAGGCCCGCGCCGAAAACCTGAAAGGCTTGTTGGTCAGCGCACCCACCGGGCAGAGATCGATGATGTTTCCGGACAGTTCCGAGTCGATATTACGCTCGATAAAGGTCGAGATTTCAGTATGTTCGCCCCGCCCTACGCCACCAAGCTCCGCCGTGCCGGCGATTTCCTCAAGAAACCGCACGCAGCGCGTGCAGTGAATGCAGCGAGTCATGTCGGTTGAAACAAGAGGACCGAGATTCTTGTCCTGGACCACCCGCTTGCGCTCGGTAAAGCGGGAGATGGATCGACCGTAGCCCATCGCCAGGTCCTGCAATTCACATTCCCCTCCCTGGTCACAAATCGGACAGTCCAGCGGGTGATTGATCAGCAGGAACTCCATCACTCCCCGCTGGGCATCCCGGGCGCGCCTGGAGCGGGAAAAGACTTTCATGCCCTCCGTTACCGGCGTGGCGCATGCAGGCAGGGGCTTGGGGGCCTTTTCCACATCGACCAGGCACATCCGGCAGTTGGCTGCAACCGACAGCTTGTGGTGGTAGCAGAAGCGCGGAATCTCGATGTTGGCCCGATCCGTGGCCTGAATCAGCATCTCGCCCTTGCGCGCCTCGATCTTGCGACCATCGACCTCGATGGTGACCAGATCCACATCCTGTTTCTCAACTGTTGCCATGTTCGATTCCAGTAAAAAGTCTCTTAACCGCAGATGAACGCAGATGAAAATCGAACATAGGTCTTCCAACACAAAGAGCACCAAGAACACGAATTCCGACCGCAGACTTGCAGGCACGGTCCGAAAACAGATCCGAAGCCACTGCGGTATTTCTTTGCTGAAATTTTCCTTTCATTCCTTCGTGCTCTTCGTGTCCTTCGTGGTTTCCCTGGTTTGATCTGTTGTCTGTTTTACGTTTCTTTATCTGCGTTCATCCGCGTTCATCTGCGGTTTCTTTAATGCTTTGAGATTCAAGCCGCCGCGCCGAGTTTTTCGTCGACGATGGATCGGGCGTGTTCTACGTAGTATTCGAATTCATGCCGGAAATGGCGCAGGAATCCCTGCACCGGCCAGGCGGCGGCCTCGCCGAAGGCACAGATGGTATGACCTTCGATCTGGCCGGCAGCCGATTCCAGGAGGCCGATATCTTCTGGCCGGCCCTGCCCTTCGGTAATGCGCTTGAGTACCCGATACATCCAGCCGGTACCTTCGCGACACGGCGTGCATTGACCGCAGGATTCAGCATAGTAAAAGCGCGCAATGCGCATACAGGCTCTTACCATGCAGGTCGTTTCGTCCATCACGATCACGGCACCGGAGCCGAGACCGGACCCGGCCTTCTGCAACGCGTCGTAATCCATGCTGATATCCATCATGGTCTCGGCCGGCAACACCGGCATGGAAGAACCGCCCGGGATCACGCCCTTGAGCTCATGACCCTTGCGCATGCCGCCGGCCATTTCCAGCAGTTTGGCAAAAGATGTACCCAGCGGCACTTCGAAGTTGCCGGGGTTGTTGACATGACCGGAAACTGAAAAGATCTTCGGTCCGCCGTTGTTCGGCTTGCCGATCTCCAGGAACCATTCGGCACCATTCCGGATGATAGCCGGTACCGAAGCCAGCGTTTCGGTGTTATTGATCGTTGTTGGTTTGCCATAAATCCCGAAATTCGCCGGAAACGGAGGCTTGAAGCGCGGCTGTCCCTTCTTTCCTTCCAGAGACTCCATCAGTGCCGTCTCTTCGCCGCAGATATAGGCGCCAGCCCCAAGCACGGAATGAATATCAACATCAATCCCCGAGCCGCGGATGTCCTTGCCCAGATACCCGGCTTCATAGGCTTCCTTCAGTGCTGCCTCGAAGCGCTCGAACGGCTCGTGATGGAACTCACCGCGGAGATAGTTGTAGCCGATCGTTGCACCCATGGCATAACAGCCAATGGCCATGCCCTCGATCAAAGCATGCGGATTGAAGCGCAAGATATCGCGATCGTGGCAGGTACCGGGTTCCGATTCATCCGAGTTGCACAGCAGATACTTCTGAACCGGCGCCGAACGCGGCATGAACGACCATTTCAACCCAGTTGGAAAACCGGCACCGCCACGGCCACGAAGCGAGGACTTCTTGACCTCCTCGATGATGTCCTCGCGCGGCATCTTTTCCAACAGGATCTTCCCCCAGGCCTGATAGCCACCGTAGCGCCTGTAGGCTTCCAGAGACCAGCATTCCGGCTCGTCAAGATGAGTAAAGCATACGTTGTGTTCAGCCATTGGGCGCGCCTTCCTGTATGGGATTACCGCAGATGAACGCAGATGAACGCAGATGAAAATCGAATATCGGTCTTCCAACACGAAGGGTACTAAGAACGCAAAGAGAGGCCAAAATCTCACAACAAAGGCTTGAAAACAGACTCAAATTCACTTCAGTATTTTTATGCTGGCGTACTTTTTTCATTCCTTCGTGCTCTTCGTGTCCTTCGTGGTTTCAATTATCTGTTTTGTCTTTTCTATCTGTCTTACGTTTTATCTGCGTTCATCCGCGTTCATCGGCGGTAAACAATTCAGAGTCATTCAAGACCGTCAAGGATCTGGTCGATCTTTTCCTCGGTCAGGTTTTCGTGGTAGTGGCCGTTGACGATCATCATTGGCGCGCCGGTGCAGGCGGCGACACATTCTTCCTCGACCTTCAGAAATATGCGCCCATCCGGAGTCGACTCTCCCATCCTGATGCCGAGCTTGTCCTCAACATGCTTCACCACCTTGTCGGCACCACACAGCATGCATGAAATGTTGGTGCAGATCGAAATCGAATTGCGTCCCACCGGCTTCGTTTCAAGCATCGAGTAGAAAGTCGCGACCTCGTAGACCCAGACCGGCGGCAGCTCAAGATAATCGGCCACGGCATCCATCAACTCTTCACTCAGATAACCGCCGCTCTGATGCTGAACGGCGACCAGGGCCTGAATCACGGCCGAGCGCCTGCCTTCTTTCCCTTGCGGAAACTTTGCGCGCCAGTGATCAATGGCAGCGCGCGTCTCCTCGCTGAGCAAGCCGGCCTTTCCTGATGCTGGTGATTGGTATAACTGCATTGACATTTCTACCTGTCGATCTCGCCGAACACGATATCCAGAGTTCCGATGACCGCGACCACATCGGACAGCATATGGCCCTCGGTCATTTCATTCATCGCCGAGAGGTGCGGGAATGCAGCCGAGCGCAAATGTACGCGGAAAGGCTTGTTGGCGCCATCGGAAATCAGGTAGCAGCCGAACTCACCCTTGGATGCCTCGACCGCGGCATAAGTCTCGCCTTCAGGAACACAGTAGCCTTCGGTAAACAGTTTGAAATGATGGATGAGCGCTTCCATGTCATCCTTCATTTCCCTGCGCGAGGGCGGCGCCACCTTGTAGTTGCCGACCATGACCGAACCCGGGTTGTCACGCAACCAGCGAATACACTGCTGACAGATTCTGGCCGACTGCCGCATTTCCTCGACTCGCACCAGATAACGATCATAACAATCGCCGTTGACACCGACCGGAATGTCAAAATCCACTTCAGCATACTTTTCATACGGCTGCTTCTTGCGCAAATCCCATGCCACCCCGGAGCCACGCATCATTGGGCCGGTAAACCCAAGCTGTCTGGCCCGCTCGGGCGATACCACGCCGATTCCCACGTTGCGCTGTTTCCAGATCCGGTTGTCGGTCAGAAGCGTTTCGATGTCATCAACGCGGTCGAAGAAATCGGTCATGAACGCGTCGAGAAAGTCCAGCAGCGAACCCTCGCGCCACTCGTTCATGCGCTTGACGTCCTCAGGCTTGCGAAACGGGCTCTCGGCCAGCTTCGGCATTTCGTCCGGAAGGTCTCGATAAACCCCGCCCGGTCGATAGTAAGTCGCGTGCATGCGAGCACCACTGACCGCCTCGTATGCATCCAGCAATTGCTCCCGTTCGCGGAAGCAGTACAGGAATAC
The DNA here is from genome assembly GCA_964453565.1 of uncultured Halomonas sp. Taxonomy (GTDB): domain Bacteria; phylum Pseudomonadota; class Gammaproteobacteria; order Xanthomonadales; family Wenzhouxiangellaceae. Next base: position 72,697 of record CAYVPB010000004.1, on the reverse strand, counting down.
TGTCATGGCACCAAGATCCAGCGCGTTGGCCGCCAGCCACATCAAGTGGTTCATGATGCGCGTGACTTCATCGTACAGGGTCCGGATCCATTGAGCACGCTCGGGCGGTTCGATCTCCAGAAGCTGCTCGATGGCCCGCACGTAGGCATGCTCGTTGCACATCATCGACAGATAGTCGAGACGGTCCATGTAACCGATCGACTGGTTGTAGGGCTTGGACTCGGCCAGCTTCTCGGTCGCCCGGTGCAACAGGCCGACGTGGGGGTCGGCACGCTGCACGACCTCGCCGTCCATTTCCAGAATTAGCCGCAACACCCCGTGCGCGGACGGATGCTGCGGACCGAAGTTCAACGTGTAGTTGCGAATTTCAGACATTCGGCGCTTCCCCCGGATCCATTTCATCGCCGACATAACGCGAATCGCGACGGATCACCCGCGGCACCAGCACCCGCGGTTCGATTTCAGCCGGTTCGTAGATCACCCTGCCCTTGTCCTCGTCGTAACGAACGGTGACGTTGCCGATCAGGGGGAAGTCCTTGCGAAACGGATGACCAATGAATCCGTAGTCGGTCATGATGCGGCGCAGATCCGGATGACCCTCGAAGACGACGCCGAACAGATCGAATGCTTCGCGCTCGTACCAGTTGGCCGAGTTCCAGATCTCCACGATCGAGGGCATCATCGGAAAATCAGACTGCCCCGGATAGCAGCGCAGACGCAACCGATGATTGTGCCGGGTCGAAAGTAACTGCACGACCACCGCGAATCGGTTCGGAATATCCTCGGCCTCCGGGCGGCTTGCCCAATCGAAGCGACCCGGGCCCAATTCATCGACTCCACGCGAAAAGCCGCTTCCAGTCGCTTCAGCGGTCTCCCACTCATCGTCGCCATATCCCAGATAATCAACACCGCACAGATCGATCAGGGTGTCAAAGTCCAGCGGATCGGTGTCTCGCAGGCACTCACCTGCCTCGATCCAGTTGGCCGGAGAAATTTCAGCGATCAACTGGCCGCAAGCCTCGCGCAGGTTCACCAGCTTGTCGCCGAGCGCCTGCTCGACATCGCGCGCCAGACTCTGGTTGCGCTTACTGAAGTCGCTCATACCGCGGCCATAATTGTGTTGGTGCGGCGGATCTTCTTCTGCAATTGAAGGATGCCGTAGACCAACTGCTCCGCGGACGGCGGGCATCCAGGCACGTAGATATCGACCGGCACGATGCGATCGCAACCGCGCGTGACCGAGTAGGAATAATGATAATAGCCGCCGCCATTGGCACACGACCCCATCGAAATCACCCACTTGGGATCGGGCATCTGATCATAGACCTTACGCAGCGCAGGCGCCATCTTGTTGCACAGAGTTCCGGCAACGATCATGACATCGGACTGGCGCGGACTGGGGCGAAACACGACGCCGAAACGGTCGAGGTCGTAGCGCGCGGCACCGGCGTGCATCATCTCGATCGCACAACATGCCAGACCGAAGGTCATCGGCCACATGCTCCCGGTACGGGCCCAGTTGAACAAGGCATCGACGCTGGTCACCGCCCAGCCGCGCCCGACCAACGGGTTGTCATCGGCATCGGGCCGCAGGATATCGTCGACCTGGTTAAGTTCCACGCTTATTCCCATTCCAGCGCACCTTTTTTCCACTCGTAAATGAAACCGACCACCAGCAAAGCCAGAAAAATCGACATCGCGATCAATCCCGTTACACCGATGCTGTCCAGCGCTACCGCCCAAGGAAACAGGAACGCGATCTCGAGATCGAAAATGATGAACAGGATGGCCACCAGATAAAAACGCACATCAAATTTCATGCGCGCATCCTCGAATGACTCGAAACCGCATTCGTAGGGCGAGAGCTTTTCACTATTGGGTCGCCGGGGTCCAAGAATGCCGCCTGCGAGAATCAGGACTGCGCCCATGCCGACGGCGACCCCAAGAAATATCAGGATTGGAAAATATTCAGTCAGCATCGCCGATGGTCACTCCTGTTTGAATTGGCGCGTACCGTCGAAGATTTCGTCATGCCGAATACCATCCGTTATGGTAACCACATGCCGTCAACGACATGGCCAGCGATTTATTTTCGAGAACCTGGTGCCGAAGGCCGGACTCGAACCGGCACGGCCTATGGCCACTGCCCCCTCAAGACAGCGTGTCTACCAATTCCACCACTTCGGCAGGAACTCGAATAAAAATATTGTATCCGCTCAGATCGATGAAGGCGGCTCTTCGGGCGCCTCTCCAGCATCCTCGGCATCGCCCCCTACATCGCTCGCATCGTCTCCGCTCCGGGGGGCATCGGCCACGTCGAGACTGTCGATCATTGCATCCAGCGCCTGAACATCGGCATCGGATTCGGACTGCTGCACCGGCTCGGATTCAACTACAGAGCCCGCCAGCGAAGATTCAGCATCCTGACTGCCGACACCAGTCGCCAGCACTGCCAGTGCAAGACTGATGCCGAAAAATCCGGCTGCCAGCCAGCTCGTGGTGCGGGTCAGGAAATTACCCGCACCGCGGGAGCCGAATACAGTGCCCGAGGCACCGGCACCAAATGCCGCACCCATGGTCGCACCCGGACCACGCTGGACCAGCACGATGGCAATCAGCCCCGCGGCCAGCAAAACCTGAAAAACGATCAGCGTAGTAAACATTTCCCTTCCATAATCAATTTCTGGTCCGGGTACGGACCAGGCCATCACGTTGTTTCTTCCCACAACCCGGGATCTTTTGCGGCTCGCCGCCGACCTCTCAGCGGCTCTAAGCCGCTCCCACGATGGCCAGGAAGTCGCCGGCCACAAGCGAAGCGCCTCCGATCAGACCGCCATCAATGTCGTCGCAGGCCAACAGGTCAGAGGCATTTTGCGGCTTCATGCTGCCGCCATAGAGAATCCGGATTTCTCTCGATATTGTAGCATCCAGTTGAGCGACACGTGACCGGATGAAGGCATGAACCGCCTGCGCCTGGTCCGGGCTGGCCGTCCGGCCGGTACCGATGGCCCAGACCGGCTCGTAGGCAATGACCGCATGGGCAAAAGCGGCAATTCCCGCCATTTCCGCCACGACATCGAACTGTGCACCGACAACCGCCTCGGTGCGACCGCTTTCACGCTGCTCAAGCGTCTCGCCGACGCACACCACGGGAATCAGACCGGCGCCCCGGGCCGCCACGAACTTGGCCGCCACGCATGCGTCATCCTCGGCATGATAATGACGGCGCTCCGAATGTCCGACCAGAACATAGCGAACACCGAGATCGGCCAGCATACTGGCCGAAACATCGCCGGTTCGAGCCCCGTTCGGATCGGGACTCAGATCCTGAGCGCCCAATTCGGGAATCGCGCCGTCAAGCAGCCGCGCGACCGGCGCCAGATGGGCAACTGCCGGCATCAGCACCACTTCTGCGGTGTCTTGCGGACACCCGTCGATCACTTGGGCGGCAAGGCTCAAGCTCGACTCGACAGTTCCGTTCATCTTCCAGTTGCCCGCAATCAGCGGTCTTCGCTTTTGATCTATCATCACAACTGTCTCCGGTTGTATCCTCGCTGAACAAGCTGGTTTTCCCGACGATTCGGGTGGATCGCTCGAATAATCCGAAACGGATTTCACACCCCATCGCGCAAACTTGAAATTCAACCAGACTCAAAGGAGTATATCGATGAAAAACCTGATGCTGACACTCATTTTCCTCGGCGCAATCCTGACCACCGGCCACGCTGGCGCCGTGGAGCGCTACCAGATCGACACGCGCGGCCAGCATGCCTTCATCCAGTTCCGGATTCCGCATCTGGGGTTTTCATGGCTTTACGGGCGCTTCAACGATTTCAACGGCGAATTCACCTTCGATCCGGAGCAACCCTCCAATTCCATGGTCCGGGTCAGCGTCAACACCGCCAGCATCGACACCAACCATGACCGTCGCGACGATCACCTGCGCAACGAGGATTTCCTGACGATTGAAAAACACCCGGTGGCTGAATTCGCCTCCACCGCTTTTGAGCCCCTGGGGGACGACCGTTATCGCCTTGAAGGCGATCTGACTCTCATGGGCCACACCCGCAACATCTCAATCGATGTAGAGCAGATCGGAGCTGGCCAGGATCCCTGGGGTGGATTCCGGCGCGGGTTCGAAGGCACAACCAGCCTGGCACTGGCCAACTGGGGCATCGATTACGACCTCGGCCCGTCTGCACGTGAAGTTGAATTGACCCTGGCGATCGAAGGTGTCCGCCAGGACGACTGAAAATTCCGGGAGCCTGCGCGATTTGCCAACCGCCGGTCAGGCAAAAATACCAGCGGCCTCCAGAACCTTGCCGGCCGCCGTCTCGGCGGTCGGCAACGAGGAGGGATCCTCGGCCGGCCAGGCTTTCGAGCGCAGCGGGCTGTAGAACGGCCCGGGATCGCAAACCCGAACCCGCGGGCCATCAACTCTGCACTCGGCGGCCAGAATCCGGGCCAGCGCCACCCGCCCGGATTGAACCACGCCGTAGGCACCCCAGTAGGCGGCCGCCCTTTCGTCAGGCGAATCCACGATCCAGACCATTCGGCTGTGGACGGTTGCGCGCATCATCGGCAGTAGCGCCTGGGACAAAAGCAGCGAACCGGTCAGACCCGCCTGCATACATAGCATCCAGTCTTCCGGAGCCAAATGCTCCAGCGGGGTCAGGGCATTGAACTCGGCGGCGGCATGCAGCAGAAGATCCAGACGACCGAAGTCGCGCTGCAAATGCCCGGCCAGTTCAGCGAATGAATCCGGCCCGCAGCCGGCCAGATCCATCGGCACGACCAGCGGAGCCCGGCCCGCTTCGGCCATCCGGTCATGCGTTCGCTCCAGACCTCGCCGGTTTCGATCAACCGCGACACAGTCCCATCCCTGCAACATCAATTGCTCGACCAGCGCCGTACCCAGCGCACCGGACGCGCCGGTAATCAGCGCCACCTTGTTCGCGCTTTTTTCCATGCTCACCGCAGCTTCTTCCAAAACCCGGCATTATCCACCGCCTGCCGCTTCCGGACCATGGAAATTCTCCCCTGCAACCCACATACGGTCCCGAATCGGTCATCATGGCGCATCTTCCCGATGACCGAAAACGAACCTTAAACCCTGTGCCGATATACGAATACATCCATGCCGGAGGATCGGGCTGCCCGCTTTGTCGCGGGCGATTCACCCGGCTGCAAAAAATTTCGGACCCATCGCTGCAGCATTGCCCGGAGTGCGGAAGTCCGGTCAAGCGGCTCATCTCGCCGCCCAACGTGGTCTCCGGGAAGACCCACATGCTCAAGGAATCGAGCATTGAAAAAGCCGGATTTACCCAGTACAAGAAAATCGGCAAGGGTGTATACGAGAAAACCGCCGGCAAGGGGCCGGGTATCATCAGCAGCGACTGACCACAAACCGAAATATCGCCATTTCTCATGTCCAACTACCAGGCTGCCGATATCGAGGTGCTGCAGGGGCTGGAGCCGGTGCGCCGGCGTCCCGGCATGTACACCGACACCACCCGCCCCAATCATCTGGTTGCCGAGGTCGTGGACAACTCCGTCGACGAGGCGCTGGCAGGTTTTGCCAGAAAGATCGAGGTCACGCTGCACGCCGACGGCTCGGTCTCGGTCGCCGACGACGGCCGGGGCATGCCGGTGGACCCACACCCTGAACACAAGCTGTCCGGGGTCGAGCTGATCCTGACCCGACTGCATGCCGGCGGCAAGTTCTCAGGCAAAAATTACGCCTTTTCCGGCGGCCTGCACGGGGTCGGCGTGTCGGTGGTCAATGCGCTGTCGAAGCGACTGGAGTGTCGCATCCACAGAGGCGGCGGGGAATATTCCATCGCCTTCGAGAATGGCGATACGGTCGAGGCGCTGGCCCGCACCTGCGATGTCGGCAAGCGCAATACCGGCACCTGGCTGCAGTTCTGGCCGGACCAGAAATATTTCGACTCGGCCAACATCTCGCGGCCGCGGCTCAAACACCTGCTCAAGGCCAAGGCCATCCTGTGCCCTGGGCTGACCGTCACATTGACCGACGAAGAGCGCGACGAGCACGAGCAATGGCATTTCGAGGATGGCCTGACCGACTACCTGACCGATGCACTGGAGGGGCTGGAAAGGATTCCGGAAATGCCGTTCACCGGCGACTTCAAAGGCGAAAGCACGCAAGCCTCGTGGGCGCTGAGCTGGGTGCCCGAGGGCGAACTGGTCACCGAGAGCTATGTCAACCTGATCCCGACCCCGCAGGGCGGCACCCATGTCAATGGCTTGCGCACCGGCCTGATCGAGGCGCTGCGTGAATTCTGCGAAATCCGAAACCTGCTGCCGCGCGGCATCCGCCTGACCCCTGAAGATGCCTGGGAACGGCTGGCCTTTGTGCTTTCGGTCAAACTGGCCGAACCGCAGTTTTCGGGCCAAACCAAGGAGCGGTTGTCCTCGCGCGAAGCTTCGAGTTTCGTCTCCGGGCTGGTCAAGGATGCCTTTTCGCTGTGGCTGAACCGACACATCGCAGATGGCGAAGTGATCGCCCGGCTTGCCATCGACAACGCTTTGAGGCGGTCGAAGCAGCGCAAGCAGGTCGCGCGGCGCAAGGTCACAGCCGGGCCGGCACTGCCCGGTAAACTGGCCGATTGCGCTTCCACGGATCTGGAGGAAACCGAACTTTTTCTGGTCGAGGGCGACTCGGCCGGCGGCAGCGCCAAGCAGGCGCGCAATCGCGAGTTCCAGGCCATCTTGCCGCTTCGGGGCAAAATTCTGAACACCTGGGAGTCCGACCCCGACCAGATTCTGGCATCCAACGAAATCAACGACCTGTCCATCGCCATTGGCGTCGACCCTTGCTCCGGGGATCTGTCGAAACTCAGATACGGCAAGATCATCGTGCTGGCCGATGCCGATTCCGACGGCCTGCATATCGCCACCCTGCTGTCGGCCCTGTTCCTGAAGCATTTCCGCGCGCTGGTCGATGCCGGCCGGATCTTCATCGCCATGCCGCCGCTGTATCGGGTCGATGTCGGCAAGCAGACCTTCTACGCGCTGGATGCGGCCGAACGCAACGGCATCCTGGCCCGGGTGCAGGCCGAAGGGCTGAAGGGCAAGATCGCCGAGACCCGCTTCAAGGGTCTGGGCGAGATGAATCCGCTGCAGCTTCGGGAGTCCACGATCGATCCGGACTCGCGCCGGCTGCTGCAACTGACCGTCGACGACGACGCCGGCACCACCGAACTGATGGACATGCTGCTGGCCAGAAAGCGCGCCGCCGACCGCCGCGCCTGGCTGGAAGAGAAGGGCAATCTGGCTGACATCGAGGTCTGATCCGGCGTGGTCATTTCCACGGACCTCTTCATTCAGTAGCCGAAATGCAGCGTGATGCCGCCACGATGCGGTCTGTAGTGGTGATTCCGCGGGCTGTATCCACGGTAACGGGTTCCATAGCGCGGCTTGTAACCATGGCGGTAACCACGATACCTGTACTTTGTGCGAGGATGATGGAATGGTGGATAAACCGCATGGCGCGAGCCGCGATAATGTGGCGCGCGATGGCCCCGATGGCGCGGGGCATGGTGACGCGATCCGTAGGCATGGTAGGCAGGAGCATATCCGCTGTCCTTGTAGCCATGCTTGTGACCGTAGCCGTGGGCATCGGCGGTGGCTGAAAACGCCAGCATCGCCGCGGCCGGAATCAACAAAGCAAGCCATCTGTTTCTCATGTCGAACTCCTGATCGTCGTTGATGACGACTACACTGTAGCGATCCCGCCTGAACACGGACTGAATCCCATGCTGGAAATTCACAATCACGAAAATCACATCCGCGAACTGAAACTGGCCCGGCCACCGGTCAACGCACTCAACCCGGAAATGATCGAGACCCTGAACGAAGCGGTCCGCTCGGCATGGGACGACGAGTCCAGCGCACTGATTCTTTCCGGCAGCCCGGGACTGTTCTCTGCCGGTCTGGACGTACCGGAACTGCTCACGCTGGATCGGGGCGGCATGCAGCGCTTCTGGGGTCAATTGTTCGAGCTGCTGGAAAATCTGGCCCGCTCGCCTGTCCCGGTCGTCACCGCGCTGACCGGCCACAGCCCGGCCGGCGGCACTGTGATCGCCTTGTTCAGCGACTATCGCATCCAGGCCAAGGGCGATTTCCGGCTGGGCCTGAATGAAGTCCAGGTCGGGCTGGTGGTGCCGCCGGTCATTCACCAGGCGCTGGTGCGCTTGATCGGCACCTACCCGGCCGAACGGCATCTGGTTGCCGGCCAGATGATCCCGGCCGACCACGCATGCGAAATCGGCCTGGTCGATGAGCTGCAACCGCCCGAACAGGTGGTGCCGCGTGCCATCGAATGGTGCAATACCCATCTGGCGCTGCCGCAGCATTCCATGCAGGCCACGCGCGAACTGTGCCGCGCCGACCTGGCCGCCCTGTTCGATGACCGGGAAGCCCTGGATGTCGACGCATTCGCCGATTTCTGGTTCCGCGAAGACACCCAGGCCACCCTCAAGGGCATGGTTGAGCAGCTTCGCAAGAAAGGCGGGGGCAGTTAGTCCCTGCTGATTACGCAGATAGCTCCGCTACTGCATGTGATCAGGATCAGGATTACGATCACGACTCCGTAGTTCAAGTTCAGACCTTCTTGCCTGTCGATAGTCCCGAGCATCGGGTGATGCCGGCCGCTTCGGGCCGGCCGGGGCAATCGGCCTGGTCGCAATCGTCCGGTTTCCGGGAGTTGGTTACGATGAATAGCTCTTGGTCAAACTGGTTGTAGTGCGGGTTTTTTCAGCATTTCACGGGTTGGCGAAAATGCTGATCGTTCCGGGGCGACTTCCGCGCCCCGGCCGGCCCGAAGCCCCCGACACCCCCCGATGCAGCAGATTCCAGATTCGTTGGGGGCGAATCCGGCTCGTTGCACGAAACTTTCAGCGGGGAGTGGTGTTGCCTGATGGCGAACCGGCGGTCGCGGGATCAGAGGACGATCTTTCAGCATCCATCCGCATCTGTAGGGTTTCAGGAAGGCAATCAGGCTCGGATTCCCTCGAATCAAGTTCAGTGGCACCAAAGCTCCAGTGAACCCCGCCGTTCCCCCAAGGCCGATCGATCCACGGCTCGCCAGCAGGCAACGCCGCTCCCCGCCCGCCCCGTGCCGAGTCATTCACGTAATCAGTGAAAGCTGTATTAAGATATAGTATTCTGACTCCCCGACGGAAGCCCGGAATACGATGCCGAATGCAATCGACAAACTGCTGGCCGAACGCTCCGACCTGTGGCGTGGCGACAGGGTGCGGCGCGGTGACGTGCTGTCAACCGGGCGCACGGCGCTGGACCGTTGTCTGGCCGGCGGCTGGCCGCGTCACGGACTGATCGAGCTTTTGCCCGAACGATCCGGCTCGGGGGAACTGGAGTTGTTGCTGCCCGCGCTGGCCGGGCTGACCCGGCACGACCGCATGGTGCCGTTCATCGCACCGCCGCTGGTGCCCTGCCCGCAGGCTTTGCAGGCTGCCGGGCTGGATCTGTCCCGGCTGCTGATCGTGCGCGACTGCAAGCATGCGTCGTGGTGTGCCGAGCAATGCCTGAAAAGCGGCCTGTGCGGTGCCGTGGTGCTCTGGCCGCAACCCGGGCAGGCCAACGCACGTACCCTGCGCCGCCTGCAACTGGCTGCCGGCGAAAGCGACAGCAGCCTGTTCCTGCTGCATCCGCCGGGCGCGAAGCCAACGCCCACGCCGGCCACCCTGCGGCTGGCGGTACACGCCGGCGGCGATATCGAAATTCTGCGCAACCGGCTGGGTCATGCCGGCGGCAAGGTCCGGCTGCGTCAGAACAATGTCGTCACGATGCCGCACGGTGGCTTCCGTCCCCGGGCCGCGGGCGAGTCTACATGAGCACGCTCTGGACCGCGGTTTTCTGTCTGCACAAGCCTTTGCAGGCGATATTGCGCCTGACCACACAGGATGCGCCCGGTCAGCCGCTGGCGATTCACGAGCCTCGAAACGGGCGTGCAACCATTGTCACCGTCAGCCGCGCGGCACGTGAACTCGGCGTGATCCCGGGCCAGTTGCTGGCTGATGCGCTGGCCATTGCGCCGTCACTCAGGGTCTGGCCGCGCAATCCGGCCGTCGAGCACGCATTGCTTGAGGAAATTGCGCTGATTGCCTGGCGCTACAGCCACCAGGTGGCGATTACCGCTGCAATCGCCGGCGATAGCGTGGTGCTGGAAACCGGCGGCAGCCGGCGCCTGCACGGCGGCATGGAAGCCCTGCTGAAGCGGCTTGCGGCCGACCTGCGTGCTGCCGGGCTGTATACACGCCCGGGCACAGCTCCGGTAGCGGCCGCAGCCTGCCTGCTGGCCCGCTACGGACGACGTGCCGACGATCCGCAAACCCTGCACCGAATTCTGGCCGACTGGCCGTTAAGCCGGCTGGAACTGCCCGAAGCCGATCGGCACCGCCTGGCCGGACTGGGCCTGGAGCGGGTTTGCCAGGTCCGGGCGCTGCCGGGTTTCGAGCGCGAACGGCGGCTGGGCGCTCCGATCCGGCTGTACCTGGAACAGTTGTACGGTCAACGCCCGACGCCGTTGAATTACTGGCAACCGCCTGAGCATTTCCGGCAACATCTCGAATTGCCCGTCCCCACTCACCGCCGTGAAGCGCTGCTGTTTGCGCTCAACCGCGTGCTGGGGCATCTCGGGCAATGGTTACAGGCACGCGACCGCGCGCTGAGCGCACTGCGGGTGGAACTGCATCCTGAAGACGGCGACCGGATCATCGAGTTGCATGCCGGGCTGGGCCAGGCCGGCTTCCGGCGCGAGCGGCTGCTGGAAATCCTGCGTCTCAAGCTTGAACCGCTGAGGCTGACCTCGGACATCGAATCGCTGCTTGTGTGCGCCGAGGACACGGTCGAGCACCGGCCGCCGCAGACTGACCTGTGGACCGGCAACAACGGCAACGATGACTGGCAGGCCCTGCTGGACCGCCTGCGCGCGAGAGTCGGCAACCAGGGTCTGGCCGGCATCGCACCCTGCCCCGACCACCGCCCGGAACGCGCCTGGCGCTGGAGCGAACCGGGAACAAGCACGGCGTTATCGAAAAAATGCCCGCCGCGCCCCAACTGGCTGCTGCCCGCGCCGCGCCCCTGCCGGATCGAACGGCTACGCCTGCTCGACGGCCCGGAACGCATCGAAACCGGCTGGTGGGACAGCCACGACTGCCGGCGTGACTACTGGATCGCGCACGACCGGCACGGCAACCGGCTGTGGATCTTCCGCGAATACAAACCACGCACCGGCTGGTTCGTCCACGGCCTGTTCGGCTGATGTGATTAAACCGCCGGAATAATCCATGGTACAAACCCGGGCCGGCTAAAAACCGGCCCGGGCAAGCATCACCTTCGACTGGTCGATTGCCGTTTACTCGTGCGGCTTGCGGCGCGGGGTCAATTCAACAACGCCGGCCCAGACGCTTCCGGGCAAGCTGCTAAACAAATTGAAGCGCTGCATCACCACCAACAGCCTGCGGCCGTCGGGGCTGATAACCGAAACCGCAGTCGCGTCCCAGGCAGCATCGCTAACCCCGATGGCGTCCAGGATATCGACCAGCGGCTGGGATCCGGTCGCCCGGGTCCAGACAAAACCGCGCGCACCGCGGCCGCCGTTGGGCCTGTCGATACCGAAGGAACCGGTCATCAGGCTGCCGTCTTCGCTTGCTCTGGAGAGGCTGCTGGTGCCGTTCTCGCGCGCCCCGGGCAGCATATCCACGTATTCCGCGCCGCGATCCTCGGTCCAGAACCATGCCTGATTGAGGTGTGGATGCCCGGGATCGACATCGACACTCTGACCGCGTCCATAGATGATCCGGCACTCAGCCGCACATCCGAACGGAAAGGCCAACCATGCGCCAAATTCATCTTGCAGAAACTCGGCTTCGCCATCCACCCATCGCGTGGCCCGGTCGCGTCGGGGGAAGAACGATGGGCCGCCTAAATCGGTGCGGATGCCAAACACAATCCGGCCATCGTCGGAAATGCCGGAGAAGTCGAACGTGAATTCATCCTGGACCGTAATTATCTGCTGCCCATGGTCTGCATTCCATGTCCATAACACCGATCGAGTGTCGTCATCAACTTGGCGGGCCCGTCCCACTAGATACTCACCGTTGCGCGAAATCCCCCGCAACACCGGTCTTGGCAAAAAAGTCCCGGGCAGTATCTGCCAGCCAGCACCATCACGCCAGACTACAACATATTCTGGACTGGACAAATCCCCGTCCTCGGGGAATCTCTGAACGGCATAGATCGATTCAGCATCGGGCGCCATGAACACCAAATTAAACTCAACACGACCTGGCAGTTCTTCGACTTCAGGCTCGCCGGGGTGCCAACGCCATGCCCGCGTTCTGCCTTGCTCGGGTCTGCGGCCTACCACTGTCCCGTCGGATGCCATGGCCACCGGGAGGTTGTTGGAACCGGACTCCGTGATCGGAATCTCGTGCAGCAGATCGAGATCATACAGATCGGTCAGCTTCGGCCGGGTCAGCGGGCAATCGGGACGCTCCAGCCGCGTCAGCCGGCTTAGATTCATGCCGCCCTCGCCGAATTCTTCCGACAGGGCCGAGTATTCCATCGCCCCGGCATTGCAGCCCAGATCCAGCACCAACTGCCCCCACGGCAGCCGTTCCACCTGCTCCGGATCGAACTCCACCCCGAAACGCCCGCCGCGGGTGTTGATCAGTTGCGGGAATACGATCTGGTCGCCTTCGCGGCGGCCCAGGCCCAGTATCCATTGCTGGTTGCCTTCCAGGTCATAGGTGTACCAGGTGATTACCGCCTCGTCGCGGTCCAGCCATTGCAGCGAGAAGCCCTCGCCGGAGCGGGCCGGGTCATACCAGGACCCGCTCAGTCCCGCGTCATCGGTCAACAGCATCAGCGGCCGGCCGTGGATGGGCGCCACACAGTCGGCGCCCATGGTCCGGCTCAGCCGGGTCAGCGCGATGGTCTGTTCCTGGCCGAAGGCCTGGTAGTGCCACGAACCCCGGTCACAGCCGGAAAAACGGATCGTCGCCTGGCCGGCGAACTCGCGCACCACCTGTTCCGGGTCGAATCCCGCACCGAACTCGCCGCCACGGGTCACGATCAGCTCCGGAAACTCGATCCACTGGTCCCCATCTTCCGAAACAATGTCGCCGACGCCGGTCAGCCAGCGCTGATTGCCTTCCTCATCGTAGGTGAACCAGTAGACCAGCGCGCGCACCTCATCCAGGATTTCCAGTGCCAGACCCTCGCCGGAGCGCTCCGGGTCGTACCAGTGCGCGGTATGGCCGGCACCGACCACGTGGCCGGGCGGGGGTGTGGGGATTGAAGGAATCTGGCCAACACTTGCCGCAGGCAGTACGAATAGCCCCGAGGCCATGGCCAGACAGAACAGGCAAAATCGTCGTTGAGCCCATCGCGGTAGAGCAGTACTGATCATCATCATTGCCAACCTCAGTCGGGACACGGGAAACTGGTCCACTTGCTGTCAGTTCCCCAGGCGTTGTCGACTGTCAGATTCACCTCGACCGACTGCTGCGGATCACACTGCCCGACCAGCCAGTCCGAGGTGCTGCTGTTGCCGGTATTGCTCAGCCACTGAATGGGCGTGCTGCCCTGGGTATCGTAGAACATATTGCAGAAATACAGGCCACCGCCGCTGCTTCCAAGATCGGGGCAGTTGAAGTTGGTAATGACTGGCGGGTTGGCGCCGTGGACGGTCAATAGCGTTACGTCAAACTCGTTAAATGCGACGGCCAAGGGCTGAAACCAGGTTTCACTGGGGTCGGGGCAGGTACCTTGAAACCCGCCTATGGTCGTCCCCTGCGCCTGGCCGTCGGCAGCAATAAACGGGCCACCCGAATCACCGCCCGCAACACAGGTGTCGGTCTTCGTGGTGCCTTTCAATGTAACTCTGGAACTGTCAGGGCACGGGTTTTCGCTCGTGGTGCAAAATTCCACCGTCTGGTTCCGGGCCAGAATCTGGCCGCAGTGCGGTCCCATGGTGGTTCGACCATACCGGCATACGGTCGTGTTTACCGGTGCTTCCCGGTAACCGCCGCTGTCGGCCGGCACGTCCAGAATCCCGTCGTTATAGCCGTTGACCTTCGGAACCGGCTGCCAGGACATGAACGCCTCGACCCAGCCCGAATCATGATCAATTTCCGCAAGCGAAGGGGCGGAGAACCATGTCGACCCACGAAACACTCCCAGGGACGTCTGATCACAGTCGCTGACGGAATTGTTCACATCTCCACAATGCCCGGCCGTAACAAAGCCATCGCCCACCGCGAATCCAATGGAGCACTCAAAACCTAGATCATTGTTCTTGTAACACTCAGCACCCCGGACCTGGTTGGCCAACCGCGGCACACCCTTGGAAACGCGTACTCCGATTGCAGATGGATCGACCGGCACACTTTCCAATCGTGCCGCAATCCCTTCCTTACGCTCATCCGGCGCCTCGATGATGACCCGATTCGTGGCATAGTCGATGTATCGCGCGGTCATGCCCCGCGCCAACTCGGGATCGTGCGCAGCGTGCGCCTCGATTCTTTCAAGAATGGCATTCAGATCGGCGAGACTGCGTTCAACCATTATCGGCTGCGCACCGAGACGCCGCACCGCCTCGCTCTGCGCCGGATCGGTCAGGGCAACCGCCAATTGCATTGAATCGGCATCAAACCACGCGCCGGCATATGCGTCGCCCAAAAGTTGTCGGGCGGGTTCGTGAATGCGAGCGGCCTCGGCTTCGTGCGCGAGGCGGTCGATTACCTCAGATTCGCTGACTCCGTAATATGCAGTCAGCGCTGCCAGAACACCTGGATCCCGGGGCAAGGACTCATCCCCCCCCCCCGCAGCCTGGCAAGGCAATGCGACCAAGCAGGCCACGCCAAGACCAAATGCTTTCACTGCACTGCTGATTCCGTTGATATTGTTCATTGATTGTTCCTCCTAGCCAAACGGACTTCCATACATACCGGATCCGGATCGAAAAGTCAAGACCAAGTTGGTGGTTGGCCAGGTTGACCATTGAAGTTCGTTTTCCGTCAGCGATTGAACCGCAGATGAAAGCCTTCTCAAAAGCAACCCACAGATTACACAGATTTACACAGATTACTGATTTTATTATGTTTTAAATCTGCGTTCATCTGCGTCCATCTGCGGTTCAAATTGCCTTTTCAGGAGCTTTTCATCCGCGTTCATTTGCGGTTTCAAAAAATTTCAACCCTATTTGAACGCCCGCTGGATGCCGATGGAATAGACGGTGTCGAGCCTGTCCACGCCCGCCGCGGGATCGGCGTTGAATTCGTTGCGCAACTGGAACCTCAAACCCCACGGCACCGTGTCATTGACCAGGGTGACCAGGGCCAGTTCACTGTCCACGCGATAGCTGCCGGTGGGATCGGAAAAGGTCGGGCGGTAGTCCAGAACGTGAGTCAAACGCCATTGCTTGCCCAGGTTGTAGCGATAGTCCCAGCCCAGCACCGCAACCACGTCCTCCTGGTTGTCTGCTACATCGAACGCCTCGACCTGCAGGCCCAGTCCGGCGCGCGGTTTGAATTCGTGGTGATCCTTTCGAATCGCCCAGTAACCGGCGCCCAGATCGATGTTGGTGCGCAGATCCAGGTCCTCGAATTCGTCGCGCTCCAGTCGCAGCGCGCCGCGCCCGAACCAGCGCGGACCGAAATCGCGCTCCAGGGATGCCGTGCCGATGATTTCGTTTTCGGTTTCCTCGCCATCCTGGCTGGCGAAACGCCCCTGCAGACCCAGCGCAAGCCGATCGAATTCGGTCTCGCGAAGCGCCGAGAAACTCGGCAGCGCGGTGAATTCCTCGGTATTGCCGTCGGCGCCCGAAACGGCGATCGAGATGTCACCGGACCAGACCGCCTCGGCAGTCGGACGCGCCTTGGCCACGGCGGCCTCGATTTCTTCAGCATGCGCCTGTTCCAGCACTCCGATGTGCGCTTCGACCTCGTCAGCGCCGGCCACGGCCAGCCTGGATTCATGTTCCGGATCATTAATCGCGATAATTTTCCGATCTGTCAGCTCGATGATTCCGGCCAGCTCACTATCCAGCCACTGGCCGCGGCTTTCATCCCAACCCAGCATGCCCCTCAACCGATCACCGGATTGCAGCAACACCAGCAACGGCCGGTCGCTGATCATTCCTGCAATGCGATCGCGTCGAACTTCAAGCAGGCCGGCATAATCGGTCTCGAATTCCACTGCGGCGCCGCCAACCGAAACGATGGCACCATTCAGCACACTGCCGTCCTCAAGAATCAGCCGATCAGCATGGGCGGCCTGCAACCCGAACAGCATCAGGCAAAGTCCGAATAAGCGTCTGTGCATGCCTACACTCCAAAGCATTGAATGATATCAAGCCAGTCGGGATCATATGTCAAGCGGATCCCGAAAGTCACCGCATCCATTCAGAACTGAACATTCCGTTCAAATCCGGTTCAGAATAGTGGCAGTTCGATGCAGGGATGAGGCCGATGAAACGCTGTTTCATTTCACTATATCTCGTCACACTGACCATTCTGTTGATCGCCGGTCTGGTCGGGCTGACGGGCCCGGCACCGTGGTTGGCTCCATTCGGCACGGCCTTGGCCGCGGCCGCGCCGCTGGTCTTTTTCGCCTGGCTGGCAATTGCAAAACCGCCTCGTACCAATGCCCACCCGGTGCTGGTATCGGTGGTCTCGGGCCTGGGTGTGGTGCTGGCCATGGTTTCGGTATGGCGTTTCGGCGAAATCTGGCAAGCATGGCTGGTGGGCGCCCTGGTAGCTGTGGCGGGCTGGATGATTTACGTCAAATGGTATTCGCGCCAGCCGCAAGCCCGGGGTGCGCCGGTGCCCGGCGACACCCTGCCCGAAATCGAGCTCATCGATGGCGACGGCACGATCTTGACAAGCAGCGCGCTGCGCGGGCATGGCGGCGTATTGCTGTTTTATCGCGGCAACTGGTGCCCTCTTTGCACTGCCCAGATTGATGAACTGGCCGAGGCCTGGCGCAAGATCCAGCAACATAACGCCCGACTCTGGTTCATCAGCAGCCAATCGCAGAAACATACCCGCCAGCTGGCCGAAAGATTCGATATTCCGGCCTCGTTTCTGCGCGACCGCGAAAATCGTGCTGCCGGAACTCTCGGCATTGAGGCTCCGGGTGCAACACCGGCGGGCATGGAAGCTCTGGGCTATCCGGTCGATGCCGCATTGCCGACCGTCATCGTGGTTGACACCGATCTCAGGATCCGCTTCATCGAAGTTGCAAGCAATTACCGGCTGCGACCCGATCCCGACGTATACCTCAAGTATCTGGAGCCGGCTTCAGGCTGATCCCGAGACGCCGAAATCAGGGGAACCCTCTGATCAGAAGTTTCTCAGGCTGCATCCGGATCTCGCAAGGCTCAGTTCATCCGCGAAATGGTACCGGAGACACCTGTCAACAGCACCACGCCAGCGCTGATCAGAATGATGCCGATCAGCGCCCAAACATCCAGCCGTTCGTTGAACATCAGCCACCCGATCAGTGCGATCAGCACCATCCCCACCGAAGCCCAGACCGCGTAGGCAATGCCCACCGGCAGCACGCGCAGCGACAGCGCCAGAAAATAAAATGCGGTGCCGTAGCCGCCGACCACGATCAGCGACGGCCACAGACGGGTAAAACCGTCGCTGGCCTTGAGCGCGCTGGTTCCGATCACTTCGCTGACGATTGCGATGGCCAGAAAAAGCCAATGCATGAGAATTCTCCAAGAGGGCCCGGATGCATTATCCCGGATGTTCATCCCGGGATCACCGTCCCGGAAAACTGCGCCGTGATCGCGTACGATCATGAGCCGGCACAGCATTGAAACAGGAGCCGAATTCATGACCCTCCAGATCCTGCAGGTCACCTCCAGCCTGTTCGGTGACAACGGCAATTCGACGCGGCTGAACCAGCGCTTCATCGACCGGTTTCTGAGCTATAGACCGGATTCGCGCGTGCGGCATCGCGAGCTCTCACCGGCCACGGTGCCGCATCTGGACGAAGCCACTTTCACTGCTTTCGGTGTGCTTGCCGGCAAACGCAGCGAAACACAGCGCAAGCTGCTGCGACTGTCCGACGCAATGATCGAGGAGTTGCAGCAGGCCCACCTGATCGTGCTCGGCCTGCCGATGTACAACTTCGGCGTGCCGTCGACGATCAAGGCCTGGTTCGACCATATCGGCCGGGCCGGCGTGACCTTTCGCTACACCAGCGAAGGTCCGGAAGGCCTGCTGAACAACAAGCGCGCGGTTATCACGGGCGCGCGTGGCGGAAAATACCAGGGCACGGGCGAGGATTTTCAGACCCCGTACGTCAACAAATTCCTGCGATTCATCGGCATCGACGAGATTGAATGGGTAGTGGCCGAGGGCCTGGCGGTGCGCGACCAGACTGAATCTTCACTGCACGAGGCCGAAGCCCGGATCGACCGGCTGGCCGGGCGCCTGGCCGGCGCCGCTGCGTGATGAACACAGACGAGTATTTCCCTCAACTGTTCGATCTGAACGGGAATTGAACCGCAGCCGGACTCGAACATGGTTGCAGCGGGCGATGTCGGGGGCTTCGGGCCGGCCGGGGCGGCGGAAGTCGCCCAGGAACCGGCAGCATCTTTGCCAACCCGTGCAGTGTTGAGGAAACCCGCACGACTACCGTTGCACCAGGCGGTATTCACCGGAGCCAGCTCCCGTAAATCAGACGATTGCGACAGAACCGATCGCCCCGGTCGGGCCGAAGCCACCGGCATCACGGGATGCTCCAAGCCATCTACTGGCATGAACCTTCACTGGAATTACGGCGTGTGATCGTGGGCCGATGGCTGAGTCACCCACCTAATCAGGAAAGCTTTTAACCACGAAAGACACGAAGATCTTAAACTGTATTCATGAACAGCAATCTGCCGCCTCCTGACGACGCTGCACAATATGCCGAGCTGCATGCGCGCAGCAATTTCAGTTTTCGCCGGGGCGCGTCGCATCCGGGCGAGCTGGTGCGACGGGCGCATGAGCTTGGCTATCGGGCCATTGCCATCACCGATGAATGCTCGGTGGCCGGCATCGTGCGCGCCTGGGAGGCCGCACGCGAATGCGGCATCCGGCTGATCGCCGGCAGCGAGATGCGCACCACCGACGGCATGCGGCTGGTACTGCTGGCGCCCGACATGCGCGCCTGGAGCCAGCTCTGCCGGCTGATCACGACTGCGCGCCGGCGTGCCGGCAAGGGCTGCTACCGGCTCGAGCGCAGCGATCTGGAGCAGGATCTGGACCGGGTACTGGCCATCTGGAAGCCGCCCGATCCAGTCGGCCCGGCCGATGAAAGCGATGCCGAATGGCTTGCCGGGTGCTTCGACAAGCGGCTGTGGATTGGCGCGACGCGCCTGCTGCGGCCCGGCGAAAGCGAACATTTCCGCGCCCTGGAAGGCCTGGCAGGCCGCTTCGGCCTGCGCTGTGTCGCCTGCGGTGAGGTCGCAATGCACCGGCGCTCGCGGCGCGCGCTGCTGGATGTGCTGACCGCGCTGGATCACGGCCGGCCACTGGCCGAGTGCGGGCTGAAACTGGCGGCCAACGGCGAGCGCCATCTGCGGCCGCGTTCCAGCCTGGCCCGGCTGTATCCGGCAGCGTGGCTGGCAGAAACGCTGGTCATTGCCGAGCGCTGCGACTTCGATCCGGGCAGGCTGAAATACCGCTATCCGTCTGAACTGGTCCCGGCGCCTTATTCTCCGGCACGCTGGTTGCGTCACCTGACCCTGCAGGGCATGCAGCGGCGATTCCCGCAAGGCGTGCCCGACGAAGTCCGGCGGCTGGTCGCGCGTGAATTGAAGCTGATCGGGGAAATGGGCGTCGAGGCGTTCTTCCTGACCGTGCACGATGTGGTCGGTTTCGCACGCTCGCGCGGCATCCTGTGCCAGGGCCGGGGCTCGGCTGCCAATTCCGCGGTGTGCTATTGCTTGAGGATCACCGAAGTCGACCCGGCCCAACAGCAATTGCTGTTCGAGCGTTTCCTTTCCAAGGAGCGCGACGAGCCGCCGGACATCGATGTCGACTTCGAGCACGAGCGGCGCGAGGAAGTGCTGCAATACATCTATTCCAAATACGGCCGTGAGCGCGCCGCGCTGGCCGCAACCGTCATCTGTTACCGGCCGAAAAGCGCGCTGACCGATGTCGCCCGGGCGCTGGGGCTGGATCGCGACCGGGTAGCACGGCTGACCGCTTCGCTGGCTTGGTGGGACCGCGAGGAAAGCTGGCCGGAACGTCTGCGTCAATGCGGTTTCGACCCCGAAGCCGACAATGTGCGCCAGTGGATGGCGCTGACCCGCGAACTGCTCGGCTTCCCACGCCACCTGTCGCAGCATGTCGGCGGCATGGTCATCTCCGACCAGCCCCTGCACCACCTGGTGCCGGTGGAAAACGCCGCCATGGCCGATCGCACCATCATCCAGTGGGACAAGGACGACCTGGAAAGCATGGGAATGCTCAAGGTCGACTGCCTGGCGCTGGGGATGTTGACGGTGATTCGGAAAGCCATGGATATGGTGAACCAGTGGGGTTCAAGGGGCAAACTGGATGATGGTGGCTTCGATGACCAGGTAAATAGTAAACGGAAAATAGTAAATAGAAAAAACCCTGCTTCGATCCACGATGCGGAATCTTCTGAATGTGCTGCCATGGTTCGTCAACCATCAGCGGCCTGGAACCTCCGAGCCCCGAACAATTGCCCCGAATCAGGAAGCTCCCGCGCTTCTTCTATTCACGATTCACTATTTACTATTTACGGCCTTTCAAAACAATCAGACCTCCCCAGACCCGGAATTTGTCACCAAACCCGGCCCGAAACCCCCACCCCGCTGACCCTGGCCACCATCCCCCGCGACGACCCGGCCATCTGGGAGATGCTTTCGCGCGGCGATGCGATCGGTGTGTTCCAGGTCGAATCGCGTGCCCAGATGGCGATGCTACCGCGGCTGAAGCCGCGCTGCTTCCAGGATCTGGTGGTCGAAGTCGCGATCGTGCGACCGGGGCCGATCCAGGGCGACATGGTCCATCCCTACCTGGAGCGGCGCGAACATCCAGAGAAAGTCGAATACCCCAGCGAGGCCCTGAAGAAAGTGCTCGAGCGTACCCTGGGCGTGCCGATCTTTCAGGAACAGGTCATGCAAATCGCCATCGTCGCGGCCGGCTTCACGCCCGGTGAGGCCGACCAGCTCAGGCGTGCGATGGCGGCCTGGAAGCGCCGCGGCGGGCTGGAACCGTTCCGCGAGCGACTGCTGTCCGGCATGCACGAGCGCGGCTACACGCGCGAATTCGCCGAGCGCATCTACAGCCAGATCCTGGGTTTCGGCGACTACGGCTTTCCCGAATCGCATGCCGCCAGCTTCGCCCTGCTGACCTGGTTCTCGGCCTGGCTCAAATACCATCACCCGGCCGCCTTCACCGCCGGCCTGCTCAACAGTCAGCCGATGGGCTTCTACGCTCCGGCCGAACTCATCGCCGACGTCCGCCGGCATGGAGTCAAGGTATCGCCGGTGGATGTCCGGTTCAGTGGCTGGGATTGCACGCTAGAACTTGTCCGGCAACCCGAAGGTCGCAGGCACTCGCAAACAAAGCGGGCTGATGATTCTTTCGTAAATCGTGAATCGGAAATCGTGAATGGAAGAAACGCTTTTCCGATTCACGATTCACGATTCACAATTTACGGCTTTTCAACGATTTACGGCTCTTCGACACCCTGCATCCGCCTCGGCCTGCGTATGGTCAAGGGCATGGGCCGGGAAGCTGCCAAACGGCTGGTTGCGGCACGCTGGCAGGCTCCTTTTCGCGATGTGCGGGATCTGGTCGAGCGGGCCCGGCCGGACCGGAAATCGCTGCATGCGCTAGCCGAGGCCGGTGCACTCAAGGCGCTGGCCGGGCACCGGCGCCGGGCGCGCTGGCAGGTGCTGGGCACCCATGCCCAGGGCGATCTGCTGGCCGATGCACCGATGGAAGAAAGGCAACCCTCGCTGCCGCTGCCATCGCGTCGCGATGAATTGCTGGCCGAGCATGCCGCCACAGGCCTGAGCCTGGAACATCATCCCATCGGCCTGCTGCGACGCGGACTGGGCCCGGGCCTGTTCCAGGCGCGGCAACTGGCCGACCGTCGGGACGGATGCCGGGTCGAGGTCGCCGGCCGGGTCACGCATCGGCAGCGTCCGGGCACGGCCTCGGGCGTGATCTTTCTGTCGCTGGAAGATGAAACCGGACTGATCAACGTGATCGTGTGGCCGAAACTGGCCGAGCGCTACCGCGCCGAAGTGCTGCAGGCCGGGCTGTTGCGCGTTTGCGGCAAATTGCAGAATGCCAACGGCAGCCAGCACGTGGTCGCCCGCCATCTCCAGTCCCTGGATGATCGGCTGGCCGGGCTGGAGAACCGTTCCCGTGACTTCTGCTGACCCGTTCGCGTGCCCGATATGGCAGCGTTTCCGCGGCGCGTGCTCGATGTGATTGAACCGCAAATGAACGCAAATAAGGCGTGAAAAAGATCAACCGACTGCTAGTGGGAATGGCGCTTGAATTTTGTTCCATTTGCATGTATTTGCATTCATTTGCGGTTCAAACAGTTTCCTGATCAGGTAGATTTCTCAGCCATCGGCCCCGAGCTCAAGATACCCAATTCCGTAATGCCAGCGCAGGTTTCCAAACCCGCAGAGGGCAGGGCTTCGAGCATCGGGTGATGCCGGCTGAATCGGGCCTGGCGGCGGCCGCGTCCGGCCTTTTCCACCAAACTCTCAGCGGGGAGTGGTTTTGCCTGGTGGTGATACGGGGGTCGTGGGTCCGATGATGATGTTTCAGCATCCATTGGGTTTTCAGGAAAGCATTGAACTTCACATGCCCCGTAACCACTCGAGCGGCACCAGCGCTCCCTTGACCTCCGCCCCAACCGCCATGCCGATCGACCCGCGACTCGCCACCAGGCAACACCACTACCCGCCTGCCCCGACAATCGGCACCACTGGCCGATGGCTGAGGCATGTACGTAATCAGGAAATGCTTTTTTGACCGAACGTCATCCGCTCAGGCCATAACTGAGCCTTCTATGTAATCAGGAAGATTTATGCAGGGTTGGGGCCGGAATCAGGCGCGAACGTACTGCCGACAGTGATCGCGCGTGCCAACATAGAACAGTCCGCCATTCAGACCGTAACGGACCGGATTTAGCGAACCGGCATGGTCGGCCTGCTCGGATTCGGTCAGCATGGATTCGTATTCATCAATCGCCAGCCTGCGCCGGCCGGCAAGCTGCTTGCCGGGATCCAGTGCCTCCCGCCATTTTCCGGCACCCTCGGTAACCTGCCCCATGCAGAACGTTGCCCCGCAACCGCTGCCATACGAAAATAGGCTGATTTCCCGACCCTCGCTGGCCTCGGCCGACTGGCGCAGCAGATCGATCAATGCCAGGAACAGCGAGCCGGTATAGATGTTGCCGATCTCGGCATTCAGCCCCAGCCAGGGCGAGACCAGGCGTTGATAACTGTCGGTCAGCCGGCGCCAGGCTTCGACGTCATCGCGCGAGATGGCTTGCCCGGTCTCGATCTCCAGATGGCGCTGGTGAGCCTTGAATGCCATCTTGACAAACGGCACGTGATACAGGCACGCGGCAAGCCCGTCGAGCAGATCATCGCGTTGGCCGATGGCGTCATGCCTCGCTCCAACCAACGCGTCCAGATAACACTGGATCGAAAAATGCCCGTCGGCAAATGCGTATTTGGAATACAGCGGACGCCAGAAATCCATGACCTGGCGGGTATAGTCGCCAATTCGGACCGGATCGATGGACAGCAAGCGAGGTGCATCCGAGACCACCATCGCCACCGCGCCCGCGCCCTGGGTCGGCTCGCCGGCGGTATTGAGTCCATAGCGTGCAATATCCGAGGCGATCACCAGCGCCTTGCGCCCGCGGGCACGGCCCGAGGCAATCCAGTCCATGGAGGCGGTCAGGCCCGCCATTGCGCCGTAGCAGGCGTGCTTGGTCTCGAACGTGCGGCAGCGCTGATCGAGCCCCAGCAGCTCATGCACATAGACCGCGACCGGCTTGCTGTGATCGACGCCGGTTTCAGTGCCCACGATCAGCGTTCCGATCTCGGCCGGATCAACATCGAAGGCCTGCAGCGCCTGCCCGGTGGCCTCGACCGCCATAGTCACAGTATCCTCGCACGGCGAGGCGATCGCCATGCGTCGCTGGCCCAGGCCCTTAAGGAACTTGGCCGGATCGATTCCGCGCGCCTGCGCCAGGTCGGTCATCTCGACATAGCCTTGTGGCCCGGCAAACGCCAAGGCATCGATTCCGGGGGAGAAATTCAACTTTGCTGATTCAATTTCTGGATCCAAACTTCAGACCTTAGCACAAGGTTTCCAATCGCGGCGGGGTCCACTAACGCAAAGCCTCCGAACGCATTACCACCAGATAACCGCATATATGACAGGCATTGAGAAAGGCAACCACATCGCCGGGTTCGGCCTGACTGGCATCGACCAACTGATCAACGCCGAGACGCTGCCGGGTCAGAATACGTGCCTGGCGCGAAAACGCGGTATCCGACAGGGCCTGGAGCGGGATCTGCGGCAACATGAACTCCACCGGTCCGACCAGCTCCGGATGCAAGGCGCGGCTGGACAGTGCAATACCCGTTCGCCATTTAAGATCCGAAAGCTTGCGCGGCTCCAGTCCGTAAGTGTGGTCAAGAAGCCCGGGACTGGAAAGCAGATGGCCATCTTCGGCAACGTAACTTCTTCGAATCAACATTATCAGTTCGCGGTCCGAAGCGCCAAAATACCAGGCTCCGGCACCTGGATCAATGCTCAATTCGGCCAGATCCCCCCCCCCGAGCAGGACCGGGCCGTCCCAGACACGCCGCCTGAGACATTCGGCAAGTGGCAATCCGTCACGGGGATCGAATTCAATCACCGGCCAATCCGCGGTATTGATTGGATTTTCCAGCGCATCGAGGACATCCTCTAGGACCCTGACCAGCGGCTGGGACCGGATTGGCTTGGTCAATACCAGACTGGCGGAAAAGTCGCGCCGCCGGGTCAGCGCAATGCGCGGCATGTCGTTCTGGTCCAGTTCCGGCCATATTTGACGACCCTCGGGACTGTCCACGTCCACCATAACCGCTTGTGCGTCAGTTCCGCCAGCCAGCGACCACGACTGCCCTCCACGGGCACCGATCAATTCCAGCAGAGAATTCAGCACCATCCGGTCTTTTGAATTGACATGCATTAGACCTAAGCGCAGGGAATCGGACATGAGTCAGCCAGGAGGTTTGAAATTCATCTGACTTATGGTACCGGACGAAGCCCCAGGCGCCAACAGGAAAGTCCGCGAACTGCGTCGCATGACCGGGGATGGCGCCCGCTTTCCCCGCAGCGGAGGATGATCAATCATCCGGCGGCAGGGCCGCGATCATCGCGGCCACAATGGACCGGACCTTTTCCATCGTATCCGCGAGCACTGCATGAATGTCATCTTCGCTGATCTCGCCCTGTTTCAGACCTGCGCCGGCATTGGCCACGATACACAGGCCTGCATAGTCAAGCCCGGCCTCGCGCGCAAGCGCGGCCTCCGGCATCGCCGTCATACCGACCACGTGCCCGCCCATTGCGGCCAGACGCCGGACTTCGGCGGCCGTTTCAAGACGCGGCCCCTGGGTCACGACATGACAGCCTGAGTCAACCACCTGCTGATCCACGGCGGCCGCCGCGGCCAGCAGGCTGGCGCGCAAGGGACCATCGAACGGATATGTGAAATCGATGTGCCGCAGTGGCGCCGAACCGCCGTCGCTGAAAGTATGAACGCGCCCCCAGGTCAGATCGATCAATTGGTCGGGGACCAGCAAATCTCCAGCCTCAATTCCGGGTTTCAGACCACCGACGGCGTTCAGCGCCAGGATGCGTCCGACCCCCAGAGTCTTGAGCGAATGCACGTTGGCGCGGTAATTCACCCGGTGCGGCGGAATCCTGTGTGGATCGCCGTGGCGCGGCAGGAACAGTATCGTTCGGCCGTCAATCTCCAGTTCACTGGGTTTGTCCGAAGGAGCGCCGAATGGCGTACCGACCGGAATCTTGCGCAGCGTCGGGAACAGTCGCAGCGCGCCAGTACCGCCGATGATCCCCAGCTTCACCGCCGACATCTTGCAACTCCCTTTCTGCCAGTACTACAACTGTGCATGTTCAGGCTTCCTCATCAAGAAGGCAGCATCCGGTACGCCCGTCATTACGATTCGACTTCTTGTGAATCGGAAACATACCAGACATCCGGCAACTCCCGAAAATTTTCCTGATAGTCCATGCCACAACCGAACACGTAAATGTCGGGAATGTCGATGCCACGATAATCAACCCAGTCACGATCCAGTCCACGCTGGTGCAGCTTGCGCAGCAGTACCGCAGTGACAACGCGGTAATCATCTGCGATCCGGTCACGAATCGCCGCCAGCGTGTGACCCTCATCGAAAATGTCATCGACCAGGATCACCGTCTCGGGTTTTGCTGGCAGCTCCGGCCAGTGCAACCACTGGATCTCCCCGCCCCGGGTCGCGCCGCGATAGCGGGTGGCATGCACATAATCGAAGCGAATCCGTCGCTTGAGTCGCCTGGACAGTTCGCAGGCTGGAAAAATCCCTCCATTCATGACTGGCAACAGCGTGATCTCCTGGTCCGGCAAATCATGGTTCAACGCCTCGGCGATCCGGTCCCAGGCCTCGGAAATCTGCCTGGCGGAAAGAAGTCGACGGGCATTGCCGGGCATCATGATTTGCTTTCCCCGGCCGGCATTGCCAGACCTTCCAGCTCTGGCATACTGTCAATCTTGAGCGTACGCGTCGGGAAGGCAATCGAAGCACCATGACTTTCGATGATCTCGCCGATGCGAATCAGCACGTCTTCGCGGACCTGATGGTATTCGGCCCAGACCACGGTCCGGGTAAAGCAGTAGACCATGATGTCCAGCGACGAGGCGCCGAAATGATTGAAGTGCACCATGGTGGTCGTCTCACCGATGGCCAGCGCCTCGTGGTTCATCAGCATCTCGCGAATATCATCGACGATGGCTCGAAGCTGCCCGAA
The DNA here is from genome assembly GCA_964453565.1 of uncultured Halomonas sp. GTDB lineage: Bacteria > Pseudomonadota > Gammaproteobacteria > Xanthomonadales > Wenzhouxiangellaceae. The sequence continues at coordinate 45,551 of CAYVPB010000004.1, read as the reverse complement.
ATCATCGTAGCGCACACCGACATGCTCAAAAATCCGTCGGTGCGTCATACGCGAAGGGTTCTCGACAGTGATGGTCGTGAACGTGGCGTTGGGCACGTACATCGGTCGCCGATCGAACTTTCGGATGGTCGTGACGCGCCAGCCGATCTTCTCAACCACACCCTCCATATCTCGGTCCGGCGAACGCACCCAGTCGCCGACCGAGAATGGGCGATCCATGAACACCATGAAGCCACCAAAGAAATTGGCCAGCAGGTCGCGCGCGGCAAGACCGATCGCGATGCCGCCAACTCCGCCGGCAGCCAGCAGACCGGAAATGGGGATTTCGAGAATCCCCAGTGCCGTCAGGATGCTGGTCAGCACCACCGCGATGCGCACGATGCGGCCCAGTATGCTCACGGTGGTGATGTCGTATTCTTCGTTGCGCAATTGGCGCTGATGGACGAAAGCCTTTTCGAACCCGGTCACGAGCCGAAACGCAAACCAGGTCACCGTAATCACCAGCAGCAACTGCTGCGCCAGTTGCAACGCCGATACATCAAAGAATATTGCCGCGGTGTGCGGCTCCAGCACCTGCGCGGCCATCAGGATGCCCTGGCCATGAATCAGCAGCGAGATCGGCCGCTTTCCGGCATACACCACCGCGTTGTCCCAGAGGTGAGAGCTGCGATCGGCCAATTTCTCGACACGGTTGATGAGCTTGCGCAACATCAAATCAATCAGCAGCGCGGCCAGGATGATCGCAAATGCCTGCAACGTCCACGGATTCATGCCGATCAGCGCTGCAATCCGGTTAATCCACTCAATCAAGTTTCTCTCCCGCCAGTTGGGCCAGTGACTTCTTCCAGGCCCGGAATTCGGGCACAAGCTGCTGTTCGGCCAGGGGGAAAGACGCCCGGCCATACAAGCGGGCAGCAGCCACCGCAGCCGAGTCCAGCTGCTTTCCGTTCAGATTGCCGGCCAGGGTTCGGGCCGACTGCGGATGACACACCAGCACCAAGTCACAGCCGGCCGCGGAAGCAGCCTGCCAACGCGCCGGAAGATCGCCGGCACTGCCGGCGCCGCCCATATCCAGGTCGTCGGAAATAACTACACCGGCAAACCCGATCCGCTGTCGCAGCATTTGCACCCAGATGCGCGAGAACCCGGCCTGACAATCGTCTACCTCAGGATAAATCACGTGCGCCGGCATGATCGCATCAATCTGCCCGGACAATTCCCGGTACGGCAACAAGTCCCGTTCGATCTCCTTTACTGATCGCCGATCACGCACGACCGCGCTGTGAGTGTCGGCGACCACCGAGCCATGCCCGGGAAAGTGCTTGGCGCAGTTCTTCATGCCGGCATCACGCATGCCGGCGATGTAATATCCGGCCAGGTCAGTAACCGCCTCGGGATCATTGCTGAAGGCACGATCTCCGATGACTTCACTGCAACAAGCCAGGTCCAGGACCGGAGCCAGACTGACATCGACACCATGTCCAAGGATCTCGGCGGCCATGATGCGACCATGCCGATAGGCCAGATCCCGGGCCCGTTCCGGATGCGTGCGATACCAGCGCCCGATGGTCTGCAGCGGCGGCAAGGCCGTGAAACCGTCCCGGAATCGCTGCACCCGGCCGCCCTCCTGATCGACCGCGATCAGCAGCCGGGGCTGCTTCAATGCCCGGAGTTCACCGCACAGCACGGCAAGCTGGTCTGGAGTTTCATAATTGCGGCTGAAAAGAATCACGCCGACAACGGCCGGGTGCAAGAGCACCTCACGCGCCTGACCGTCCAGCTCCAGGCCATCGACGCCTATGATCAGCCCGGCGCTCATCGGCTTTCCCTGACGAACATCGCAATCGACTCGACATGCGCGGTATGTGGAAACATGTCGGCAATACCGGCGGCTTCAAGACGGAACCCATGCTTGTGAACCAGCTCACCGGCATCACGCGCCAATGTGGCCGGATCACAGGAAACATAGACGATACGCGATGCCTGGGTTGCCGCAACCAGCGGCAGGACTTCGGCCGCGCCCGATCGCGGCGGATCGATAAGAACCGCATCGAACGGTTGTGCCATCCAGCGCAACTGCTCGACCGGCTGCTGCAGATCGGCGACGATGAATTCGGTATTGTCCAGCCCGTTGGCGCGTGCATTCAATCGCGCCGAATCCACCAGCGATGAATCCAGCTCCACCCCAACCACCCGGCCGGCATGGCGCGCCAGCGGCAGCGAGAAATTGCCCAGGCCGCAGAACAGATCCAGCACTCGCTGACCGGCCAGCGGCTGCAGCAGATCGACGGCGCGATCGATCAGCAAGCGGTTGATTACGGCATTGACCTGGATGAACTGTTGCGGATGGAATTCCAGCTCCAGATCAAAAGACTCCAGACGGTAAGCCAGCCGATGGCGCTCCGGCGCCAGACGATGGACGCTGTCCGGCCCTTTCGGTTGCATCCATACGGCAATTCCGTGATCGCGGCTCCAGTCTCGCAACAGTTCAAGATCATTGTCTGCAAGCGGCTCAAGATGTCGAACCACGATCGCGGCGCCATCGTCGCCGGCCGAGCATTCGATCTGCGGAATGCGGTCTGGAATGCTTAGATTCCCGATCAGTGTCGAAAGCGACATCAGGCGATCGGCGAAGGCCGGATGCAGGATGCGACAGGTTTCAATATCGGCCACATAGCGTCCGCCGATTTCGCGGAAACCCACCAGCACCCGGCCCTTTCCAGGCACGTTGCGCACGCTCAGGCGCGCCCGGCGACGGTAATTCCAGGGGGAAGCCGCGAGCGGCTCCAGCCAGCGCCGGGGTGTCACCTCGCCGATGCGCCGGAAATTCTGGTCCAGCCGCTGCTGCTTCCACTTCAATTGCGCGGCATGATCCAGATGCTGAAGTGCACACCCCCCGCAGTTGCCGAACCACGGACATTGGGGTAGCACCCGATCGCTGGAGGGATGCACGACTTCGACCACGACAGCTTCGTCGAAACGACGATTGCGTCCGGTCAGGCGCGCATCCACCTGTTCCCCCGGCAATGCGCCGTGCACGAAGGTGACCTTCTCGCCGCACCGACCAGCGCCCCGGCCGTCATGAGCCAGATCGTTGATTTCAATCGCTACCGGCTCGACCGGCAGACGCCGGCGGGAACGTCGACCCATGACCAGACGTTACTTCTGCTGCCAGTTGCCGTCATCATCACGGAAATACCAGCCCGGGCGGGCATTGGCGATCCAGCGCTGGGCAAAGATCTTGCGAATGCGCTCTTCCCACTCCGGGCGGCCGTTGGCGACCGCGATCTCGCGATACACCGCCCGCCGGTCGGCGTTCTCAGCCGAAATCACCTGCTCCAGGTTACGGCGCTCGGCGAGTCCAACCGCGGAGCGATCACGGATTTCGACCATGCCGTCATTGCCCAGGCCGATTGCGCCGCTGGAAAACCAGCCCCACAAGTGCTGACGGTGACGTTCGGCCATGCGCTGCTTGATGGTGTTGATCTGCGGACCTTCGACATCAACGTCCATGTCCTGGGCCTGGGCCGAGGGGATCAGGAAATCAAGAACCGCGGCGACTGGATCCAGCCGGTTCGGCATGCCCCGATAGGAAACTTCCTCGCCATCGCGCGCCGCATCTGCGCCGATCACATCCTGAATAAATCGGTCCGCCGCGCGCTCCGCGGCGGCCTCGGGAAAGTAGACATTGATGGTCACGCAGGCGGCAACCAGAACGGCGGACGCCAGCACTATCATCGGGTTGCGAAAAATTTTCATCATCAATTCTCCAAGGCCGGAAAAGGTAAATCCTGACACCTGGTGCCAGTATCGGATTTTACCCGGATATGAAATGGAACATCGCGACGCTCTGCAGGCAAAACCGGCTCTATCGCCAGGACGCTAGTGGTCCTTCAACTTGATAATTTAGGATTCAGTTGGTCTGTCAACGTTCAGGGCCGGGAGCGGCGTTGCCTGCTGGCGAGTCGTGGGTGGATCGGCATCACCGGATGCTCGAAGCCCTCTACTGGCAAGAAAACCATGATTGGACAAGCAATCGTGCTTGGAAATCATGATTAAGAACCGTGATCTTGGGGCTGACGGCGGAGTCATCCACCTGATCAGGAATCGTTAGGGCCGGGCAGTGGCGGAGTGACCAGCGTAATCAGTTATTGTTTGACCCACTAGCAGTCGCGGCTTTCAGCTGGGCCATCAGGCGCGGCCAGTCCACCGAACGGCGGTGGCCGATGATGTCCAGACGTGGCAGGCCGCGGCCTTCGAGAATCGTGTAGCCGCCGCCTTCGGCGCTTTCCAGGCCCCGCATCGTGCACACGTTGTTGTGCAGGCGACAACCCAGGCCGACACTGCGGTATGGGAAGTCCTCGAAAACTCGCAGCAAAGTCCCCGACAGCATCGCACCGCCGCCTCCTCCCAGGCTGGACAGCGAATCGATCGCCTGCTGGCTGATCCTTCGCCCACGCACGTTTTCGTGGGTTTCGAACCAGGCATCGAATTGCACCGGCTGCCAGTCCAGCAACCTGAGTTGCCGTATGTGGCCCGAGAGCAATCCGGTCATGTGACCGAACTCGAATGCGCCGGTCAACTGCTCCAGGTTGAGCGCCGTGAACTCGATATCTGCCGCCAGCGCCGGCAGCGTGCCGAAGGGCCGCTCGATCGAGAAGTTCTCGACCCGGGCGCTGCCTTCGAACAGGCTGACATCCAGTCCGCCCTCGAATTCGAATACCCCGCCGCCCAGGCGCAGCGCCGGGAAATGGCCTGCAAGAGTGCCTACGAATTCGGTCCATCCCAGGGTTCGGGTCAGACGCGACAGATCAACCGGTTCCAGGCGTGCGCTCAGACGCAGATCGCTGTCGGGCCCGCCCCAGTCCCGCCAATCGAATTGCTCGACCACCAGACGCCCGTCCAGCAGGGGCAGCTCCAGCGGCTGTTCCAGGCGGATGTTTCGATCTCCATTCGAGGATGCCGAAAGCCTGGAGGCACCAAGTGGAAGAGCCAGCAACGCGGCATTATCCCAGGCAGCACTGAAGTCCAGTTTCCCCGGGGCACGCTCCCCCGGCGACGCCCGCCATTCCAGCCGACTCTGGAACCCGTCCAGACCAAGACGCTCGAAACGGTCGGACATTGAAACCCGCTCCAGCCGCAGATCGAGTACCGACAGCGACCTTCCCAGCAGTTCAACCCGGGCCTGCGCCCGGCCAGCCGGTTGCAGGCCATCCCAGCCACGGGCCGCGGCGAGCGACTGCAATCCCTGTCGCCACAGCCAGGCAATATCCAGATCGGACAGTTGCAACTGCAGATATTCCAGTTCCCATCCTGCAGTTGCAGTCGTCAACATCCGTCCGGTGCCATTCAGGGCAAGCGCGCCCTCGCGCTCCAGGCCAAGCTGATCCAGGCGCCATGCAGCCTCCTCCGTCTGCGCCCGACCCTCGAATCGCCACGGATCGGACGGTGGCGGCAAATACAACGCGCCGAACAGCAGCTCTCCGGCATGCCAGTCCCCTTGCAATTCAAACCGGCCAGGGTCGGAACGCCATTCGAGCTCGATATTCAGTCCGATTCCGTCACCGGCGTAGACGCCGCTGGTGGTATCGAATCCGGCGCCGGCAAGCGTGGCGCGCAGTTCAGCACGATCTGCGTCGATGCGTCCGTCCAGATCCAGCCCCCCATGGATTCCGGTCAGTTCCACTGGACTGTGCAACCATGCCAGTGGCAACCAGGACAATGCAAACCGTCGCATCGAGATCCGCAGCGCCCCGTCCTCGCCCGGCATCACTTCGGCCTGCACCTGGTCCCTCGAAATCAACCAGCCACCGGATCGCCGGGCCAGCGAAAATTCCAGTCGACGCGAATCCGGTTGGCGCCATTCAAACATGCCGGTATCACACTCCAGGGCATCAATCGATGATCCTGGATCACATTGCAGATGCACGGAACCGATCTCGAGCCCCCCGGCATGGAGGATCCCTTCGATCCTGATCACGGGCTCCGGATCCAGTTTCGCCGTCAGCATTGAGGCTCGCCAGTCACCCATTACGAGATCTTCGGCATGCAGGCGCAATTCAAGCCCGACCGCGGAGCCGGTCAGGCACAGCATCAGCGCAAACAGCAAACCATGATCCACCACTCGGCCTGCCATCAATTTGATTCCAGCATTGACATGACCGACAATATGACAGGAAATAAACATGGTTGCCGTTCTGGATTGAGCGAATGAACAAATCTCCCGCCAATCGGACTGAAGGCGCAGTTTTCGAGCGCCTGTCAACGCTGCGGGTTCTCGCGGTTGATGATCATGAAATCAACCGCCAGTTCCTGCAAGCCGGTCTGGGCCCTCATGTCGGCTCGCTGATGCTTGCCGGCAACGGATACCAGGCGGTGAAGATCAGCCGCGATCATCAATTCGACCTGGTCCTGATGGACTTGCACATGCCCGATATGGACGGGTTGAGCGCGTGGCAGAAAATGCTCCAGGAAAGCGGGCCCGAATCAGTCGCCAAGGTCATCGCACTGACCGCCGACAGTCGCGAAGAAGAACGCGAACGACTGCGCCGGGCCGGCTTTCATGGATTCCTGACCAAGCCGGTGGAAATCGACCGGCTGCTCAGGACCATGGTCCGGATCGCCGCAGGCGGAGACGGTTTCGAATCCGGCGACGACGAGGGCGGCTGCAGGCGCTCTTTACTGCTGGATCACGACCGCGCGCGCAGCGCCAGTGGCAGCCCGCACAATGCCCGTCGCATGCAGGCCGCGCTGCTGCAGGAACTGGATCAGAGAAAGGACGAACTCGATGGACTGATGCTGTCCGGTGCATTCGACCAGGCAGCGGAATTTCTGCATCAGTGGAAGGGAGGCAGTGGCTACGCCGGCGCAAGCCGCCTGGAGCAAGCCAGTGCGTTGCTTGAACAATCGCTGCGACACGGGCTCGACAGCTCCCCGGGCACACTGTTTGTGAATTTCATCCGTACCACCGAAGCCACCCGCCAGGCGCTTGCGCTGGCAGTCGGCAGCAGCAACAACCCGCAGGATTCATGACTTGGGTTCGCGCAGCAGTTGCTTCATTTCCGCCACCGCCGCTCCGAGCCCGGTGAAGATCGCACGGGCAATGATGGAATGGCCGATGTTGAACTCCCGCACCAAGCCCAGTTGAACGATTTCGGCGATATTGCCGTAATGCAGGCCATGCCCGGCATTGACCACCAGGCCGGTCGCGGCAGCAGCGGTCGCAGCTTCCGCAATGCGTTCCAGTTGTGCCCGGGCCGCAGCGGCATCTCCGGCGTTGGCATAGCAGCCGGTATGCAGCTCGATCACCTGCGCGCCGCTTTCGGCTGCCGCGCGAACCTGCTCCAGGTCGGGATCAATAAACAGTGACACGCGGATTCCGGCAGCCGTAAGTTCGCGGCTGAACCAGTGCACGCGCTCAATGCCACCGACCACATCCAGCCCGCCTTCGGTGGTCAGCTCGACACGCCGTTCCGGCACCAGGCAGACATCCCCGGGCCGATGCGAAAGCGCAAAAGCCAGCATTTCGTCGGTCATGGCCATTTCCAGATTCACCCGCGTTTGCGCCTGGCCAATCAGCGCCGGCACATCACGATCCTGAATGTGCCTGCGATCCTCGCGCAGATGCACCGTGATCAGATCGGCGCCGTTGTGTTCGGCAATTCGAGCGGCCTTGGTCACACTTGGGTACTCAGTACCGCGCGCCTGACGCAACGTGGCCACATGATCGATGTTGATCCCCAGCAATGGTGAGCTCATTGGTAAGCCTCCTCCCGTAACATGGAACGGGTTTTCAGTGCCTTTCCATCTAGATGGTAATCAATCAATTTTCGCATGATCAGGCGTGCTTCGCGCGCATCGGCAGGCTCGATCTCGCCGCCACCTGCCAATGCCAGCAATACCCGACCTCGCACGCTTTCCAGCCCTGCACGAGCGAGCGCCGGTCCGGCCACCGGATCGACCTGATAAAAAGACTCCGCCTCCACCGGCTGCCCTTGATCGGTAGAAAAACCCAGTTCCGGCAACAGGCCCAGGATACCCAGCAGAGCAACCTCGAAAGTTCTCAATGCCGGACCCTGCCGTTGCCTGTTTGCAAGCGAAGGCAGCAGCTTCCGATAGGCCTCGAATAGCTCGGGCTCCGGATCGTCGCGGGGCAGCATCCGCAGCAGTAGTTCGTTGGCATACAGACCGCACCAAAGCGCGCGCCCCGACAGTCGAATTGGAGGGCCATCGCTGTCCATTGCCGACAGAGTGGCCATTTCACCCCGCTGACTCCAGCTCGCTTCAAGCTCGCGAAACGGCTCGGTCAACCCGAAAAACCCCGATCTCGGGCTGCGCGCGCTGCGTGCCACGGCACCGATCCGGCCGTGACCGGCACTGAACAGTTCCATGATCAGGCTGGTATCGCGCCAGGCTCGACGATGGAGCACGAAAACCGGTTCACCGTCAACGCGTATCATCGATCGTACCCGAAACGCCCCAATTCACGTTCACGATCCATCCAGCCCGACTCGACCCGCACATTCAACTCCAGGTGCACCGGGCGGGCGAACAGTTCGCGCATTGCATGCCGGGCCCTTGTGCCGACACGCTTGAGCGTCTGTCCGGCCTTGCCGATGACCATGCCCTTGTGACGCTGTTCGGCGACCAGTATTGTCGCCAACACCGAAACACCCCGCTGCTGCTCGTCGAATCGCTCGATCATCACGGTAGTGCCGTAGGGGATCTCCTGGTGAAGGTTTTCCAGCAACTGCTCGCGCACCAGTTCCGCAGCCAGAAAGCGCATTGACTCGGTGGTGAAATCGTCAGCTTCGAACCTGGGCGAGGCAACCGGCAGGCGTACAATCAGGCCCTCGATCAATTCCTCGACCGCTTCGCCCTTAAGCGCAGAGACAAAGAACACCTCCGGCGCAGCCGCTTTGAGCGACCATTGTTCGGCCAGCGGCAACAAGCGCTCGCGCCCGGCCAGGCGATCGATCTTGTTGAATACCAGCACGGTATCCAGACCGGAGTCCGCGACGGCGCGCGCGGCCACTTCGTCTTCTCCGGTCTGGCGCGTCGCGTCCAGCACCAGCAGCGCCAGATCGGCGCTCTGAAGGGTTTCGGCTGCAAGGCGGTTCATGTGCCTATTCAATGCGTGGTCGCATCTTTGATGCAAACCGGGCGTGTCGATCAGTTCGATCTGCCCATGGCGACGAATGACGATTCCGGTGACCCGATGACGGGTCGTTTGCGGTTTATGCGTGACAATTGACACCCGCTCTCCGACCATCCGGTTCAACAGCGTCGATTTCCCGACATTCGGTCGACCGATTACCGCCACCTTGCCGCAGCGCACCGCATCGATATGGGGAGAGCTCACGAAGTTCGTTTCACTTCGAGCATTTCCAGCGCCTGGCGAGCGGCGGCCTGCTCCGCTTTGCGCCTGGAACTCTGGATGGCAATGAATTCGGTTGGCGTCCCGCCCGAATCCGGAACGCGGCAGACCACCGTGAAGCGACGTGCATGATCAGCGCCGCTCTGGTCAACCACGAGATATTCAGGCAAGCCACGCCCGAGGCCCTGCAGGGTTTCCTGCAAGCGGGTTTTCGGGTCCTTGAGTTCGGCCGGATCCGGCAGTTCGGCGATTCGCCTTTTCATCAGATCTTCGGTCAAATGCTGCGCCGCCGGATATCGGCCATCCAGGTAGACGGCTCCAATGACAGCCTCAAGCGCATCGGAGAGAATCGAAGAACGCAGAAAACCGCCGCTCTTGAGTTCTCCGGAACCCAGCCGAAGATGCTCGCCCAGTTCAAGCTCGCGCGCAATATCGGCCAGTGTTGATTCCCGGACCAGACGCGAGCGCATGCGCGACAGGTCTCCCTCGTCGACCTCCGGATATGCCTTGCATAGCAGTTCGGCGACCACGAGGTTGAGTACCGCATCCCCGAGAAACTCCAGTCGCTCGTTGTTGTCGCGCCCCCAGCTGCGGTGGGTCAGCGCTCTTCCAAGCAACCGGGAATCGCGAAACCGGTAGGCCAGTCCCGGGATCCCGACTGAGTCCGGTTGACGGTCAGTTGAGTTGCTGCACACGCCGGAAGCTGACGACTGCATCGACATTGCCGATCAGCGTCTCGCGTACTTCGTATTCAGCCAGGATTTGTGTGCCGCTGCTGCGTATGACCTCGATATCGGCCGGTTCTATATGCTTGACATAGCTGAGATCGAACTTTCGTCGCAGCAGCTGGCGCAGCCTGGCCTCGGACATGTTGGCCGCGCCGGGCTCTTCGCTGAGGCTTTTCATCGAGGATACGACCGAATAGTGATTCATGTAGATCGGTCCCAGCTTCATGCCGATGTAGGCAAAAAACAAGATCAAAACGAGGATGATGAGAAATCCCAGCAAACTCATTCCGTGTTGCTTGTTGGCCATCAGATAGTCTCCCTGGATTTGCCCCCTGCCGTTTTGCAATTGCCATTCAATTCGGCAACCTGACGACAATGCCGACGAACACCGCTATGCTCGAAGGTTATTCGATTTTATCACCGATTCTGGAGAAGTCGACACAAAAACCGCGGGCGCAGTCCCAGTGCATCCAGATCCGCTCGGCCCGACCAACCAGGTTCTCCTCCGGCACGAAACCGAAAGCGCGGCTGTCATGCGAGCGGTCACGATTGTCGCCCATCGCAAAATAATGACCTTCGGGTACCACCCAGCTTGCGGAGTGGCGCATCCGCCGACTGGAATGAAGCAGGATTTCGTGCTCGATCCCGTCCAGCATCTCGTGCCGAAGCTGCGGATTCTGACCCGGTCGGTTGCGGTTCAGGCCGGAACCCGTCCATGGCCCCACCACTTCCTGCGGGGCAGGTTCGCCATTGATGAACACCACCTTGTCTCGATAGGTCAAGGTATCGCCGGGCAGTCCGACCACGCGCTTGATCATGTTCACACCCGGCTGCTCGACCGAGCGGAAGACAAAGATTTCACCGCGCTCGGGGCGCCCGGTTTCCAGGATTCGGGTGTTGATTGCGGGTAGCCTCAGGCCGTAGGAAAACTTGGATACAACGATGAAGTCGCCGATCAACAGGGTTGGCTGCATCGAACCGGAAGGAATCTTGAACGGCTCGAACAAAAACGAGCGAAATACCAGTACGATCAGTAACAGCGGAAAGAACGAGCGGGCGTACTCGACCGTTCGGGACGGTTGATCGCTGTCGATCTCACCCCCGGCCAGGCGCCGGCGGCGAGCTTTCCCAAGCCAGATCTTATCCAGCAGCCAGATAACCCCGCTGACCAGGGTCAGCAGCGTCAGGATCAGGGCGAAATCAAATTGCATGGCAGGTTGTTGTTTCCTCTGGGATGGAAGTCGGAGGCGACCTATTCGCGCTCACTGCGCAGTACCGCCAGGAACGCTTCCTGGGGAATCTCGACATTGCCGACATTCTTCATCCGGCGTTTGCCGGCCTTCTGCTTCTCCAGCAGCTTGCGCTTGCGCGTGACATCACCACCGTAGCACTTGGCGGTGACATTTTTGCGATAGGCCTTGACCGTGGACCGGGCAATGATACTGGAACCGATCGAGGCCTGGATCGCGATATCGAACATCTGGCGTGGAATCAGCTCGCGCATGCGCTCGGCCAGATCGCGGCCCTGCCGCTGCGCCAGGTCATGATGGACGATGGTACTGAGTGCATCGACCCTTTCGCCGTTGATCAGTAGATCCAGCCGAACGAAGGAGCCGGCCTGGTGACGCGCAAATGAATATTCGAACGAGGCAAAGCCGCGGCTGCAGGATTTCAGCCGGTCAAAGAAATCGACCACAACCTCGGCCAGCGGCAATTCGTAGCTCAGTTGCACCTGGCCGCCAAGAAAGCGCATGTCAAGCTGCATGCCGCGCTTTTCCTCGCATAGTCCGATCACGGCCCCCAGGTGCTCCTGCAGGACCAGAATATTGGCCCGGATCAACGGTTCGCGGATCTCGGCAATCTTGTTGAGCGACGGCAATTGCGCGGGATTGTCCAGCTTTATCACCGAACCATCGGTCAACTCGACTTCGTAGATCACGGTCGGAGCCGTGGTGATCAGATCCAGGTCATATTCGCGCTCCAGGCGCTCCTGGACGATTTCCATGTGCAGCATGCCCAGAAAACCGCAACGAAAGCCGAAACCCAGCGCCATCGAGGTCTCGGGCTCGAACTGCAATGCCGAATCGTTGAGTTGCAACTTGTCCAGGGCTTCGCGCAGATCCGGGTAATCCGATGAATCGACCGGGAACAGGCCAGCGAACACGCGCGGCTGAATCGGCTTGAAGCCCGGCAGGGGTTTCTCGGCGGCATCTCGCGACGTGGTCAGGGTATCGCCCACCGGTGCGCCGTGGATTTCCTTGATCCCGGCCGAAATGAAACCGACCTGGCCGCAATCCAGCCGCTTGTGAATCGTTCGTCTGGGCGTGAAGATGCCGATCTGGTCCGCATCATGCTCTTCGCCGGTGGACATGACCCGGATTTTCTCGCCCTTGTTCAGACAACCCTGCTTGATCCGGATCAGCGAGTTGACCCCCAGGTAATTGTCGAACCAGGAATCGATGATCAAGGCCTTGAGCGGCCCGTCCCGGAATTCAGGCGGCGGTATCCGCCTGACCAGTGCTTCGAGCACCTCGGCAATGCCCTTGCCGGTCTTGGCGCTGACCAGCAAGGCGTCGCTGGCATCGATGCCGATGATATCCTCGATCTGTGCCTTGACCCGCTCGGGATCCGCCGAAGGCAGGTCGATCTTGTTGATTACCGGGATGACTTCAAGGCCCTGCTCGACTGCGGTGTAGCAATTGGCCACGCTTTGCGCTTCGACGCCCTGGGCGGCATCGACAACCAGCAGCGCGCCTTCACAAGCGGCCAGCGAACGCGAAACCTCGTAGGAAAAATCGACATGCCCAGGCGTGTCAATGAAATTGAGTTGATAGGTGCGGCCATCGGCCGACACGTAATCCAGGGTGACACTCTGGGCCTTGATTGTGATCCCCCGCTCGCGCTCCAGATCCATGGAATCGAGCACCTGCTCGGCCATTTCACGCTCGGTCAGACCGCCGCAGACCTGGATGAACCGGTCGGCCAGGGTCGACTTGCCATGATCGACATGGGCAATGATGGAAAAATTGCGGATATGGTCGCAGTCGGTCATCAAGCGATCTTCAGGGGTCGGGGCCGTTTATGAATTGACGTACCGGTACCGGCGTGCCTCATCCAGCCGGCTCGCGTAGTCCCGCCATGCGTGAGAAGATCGCGGATAAATCCAGCTTGCCGAACCGGACAAGACATCGCCATCGGGAGGCCCCGATGGCGACGATACCGGATTATATCCCCCGCAGCCCGGCCGGCAGCGGCGGATTTAATCAACATCCGGGGTAAAGGCGACGAACCGGGTTGCACCGTTGCGCCACAACAACAGGGCGACCGAACGCCCCGGCTCCAGATCGGCAACGATTTCTTCGAAATCGTCCATGTTGCGCACTTCGCGATTGTTGATCATGCGGATGACATCGCCGCGACGCACCCCGGCGCGATAGGCGTTGTCGCTGTCCAGGGAAGTGATTACCAAACCGCCTTCCAGACCTTCGGTCCGGCGGCGCTGCTCGTCAGTCAACGGCTCGACGGTCAGGCCCAGGGCGTTGGTCGGCTCGGAATCCGGCGGGCCGTCCGGGCTGTCCGACTCAGCATCTTCGTCGCGCTCGTCAAGCTCGACTTGCACCGTTCTGATTTCACCCCATCGGGATACTCGCAATTCGACCGTTTCGCCCGGTCGCACCGAACCGACAATCGGTGGCAGATCGGAAAATACCTCAATCGTGCGATCGTTGACCTCGAGGATCACATCACCGACCTCGATCCCGGCGCGCTCGGCGGCGCTGCCTGACTCAACCTGATTGACCAAAGCTCCGATCGGTCGCTCCAGACCCAGGGCGTCGGCGCGCTCCCGATCGACATTCTGGATGCCAACACCCAGATAACCGCGCGAAACCCGTCCGAACTCCAGCAACTGGCGCGCGGTGCTCCGGGCGGTCTCGGCCGGAATCGAGAACGACAGCCCGATATTGCCCCCGCTAGAACTCAGGATCCACGAATTTATCCCAACCACGCGACCTTCGATATCCAGCAGTGGACCGCCGGAGTTACCGCGATTGATGGCCGCGTCGGACTGGATAAACGGGACATACTGCTGCTGCTGCTGCGAGCGTCCCTTGGCGCTGACAATCCCGGCGGTTACGCTTTGCTCGAACTGAAACGGCGAACCGATCGCGATCACCCAGTTACCGGGACGAAGCCCGTCAGAGCTGCCCAGCTCCAGTGTCGGAAGGTTGTCGGCATCGATTCGTACCAGCGCGATGTCGGTTTCGGGATCGGAACCCACCAGTTCGGCGACAAACTCACGCCGATCCGCCAATCGAACGATGATTTCATCAGCCTCGTCAATCACATGATGATTGGTCATGATCAGGCCATCGCTTTCGATGATGAATCCCGATCCACCGCCACGACGATCCGGCCGCCGGCGCGGCCCACCTTCACCGAACGGCTCAAAGAAACGCCGAAACAATTCCGGCATGTCTTCGGGCAATTCGCCACGCTGGATCTGCTCATCAGGCCGTTCCCCGAATCGCGTGGTCTCGATATTGACGACCGCCGGAATCGCGGCGTCGACAATGTCGGAAAAGTCATCCGGTGCGGCATCGACCGGCCGCACGAGTGCGACGGTGAAAACTGCGACCAGAACTGAGAAAGAGATTTTCAATGGCATGTGAATACCCTTAGAAGGAATTGATTTATTAAGGCCCCGGAAGATCCGAAACGTTCTATGGCCATAGAAATGCCAGCTCGACAAGCCGGTTTCAACCCGGCGTGCCTTCAACCTGGATCCCGGACCAGGGAGGACGCGGTACACACCGCGATCTGGTCGATGTCGACCGGCCAAGTCCGCACCAGTCTCAGGACAGGAAACCACAGCATGACACATCCCAGCACGCCCCCTGTCAACGCGAATGCATCGCTGCCAGGGCGCAACTGATCGGCCAGCAACGCACCGACGACGAAGGCCAGCACCGGGACCAGGTACAACAATGCAGCCGCAATTACAAGGCGGTGCGGCCGAATCCCCGCCAGCAGGGATTGGCCTGCCTGATAGCCGCTGTGCCCGGACAGCGGCAGGCGCGCCGGCCGGGAGGCCAGCATCAGCCCGGAAAACAGGCCCGCGCCACATCCTTGCCCGGAGGCACAGCGCGCGCACGGAGAGGTAGCCGAGAATTCCAGCCAGCACTGTCCGGATTCCGACACGCGCACGACACCCGGTTGCCAGATCAGGCGGGAACCCATCAGCCGACCCCGACTCAGTCTCGAATGGGCGAGCGCGTCGACATCAGTCGGCGTAGCTCACGTCCAACAAAATGCACCGTCGATGCCGGCACCTCGCCGACCACGGTCACGGTTCGTCCGTCGCGCATGGCGGTATACAGATGCGTGGCCCCGCGCGATTCCAGATGCTCGGCCACAGGCGAGTCGGCAGCCACTTCGACGTAGATCGAGAAGCTGGCCAGCCCATCACTGAATAGAAGATGTTCATCGCGCTGTTCGCCCTCGCCGGTACTTCCCACCGATGCCAGCCGGAATCCAGGTGGCAGATGGTCGGGAAGCCATGACGGCGCCGGATTCGCCGCAATGCCGGGATCGGAATCAGTCAAGCGCACCGGCTTGGCAACTCCGGCAAGTTCGCTGGCAAGCTCCTGGTCGCTGATCTCGGCGTCCAGCTCGATTTCGACGAAAGAGAGCTTTTCGACCACCCTGCCGCCGCGATCATAGGCCACGGACCGCAACGGCAATCCGGTGAGTTCGTCCAGCCACAGGCGACGACCAAAGCGATGATCATCCAGCGGCTCAATCTCGAGAATGCGGGTATCGCGTCCAGCGATGCGCTCCGTACCGCCCTTGCGCAGACGATATGCGGAGTTTTCGCCAACCAGTTCCTGCAGCGCAATTCGCGCCAGCAATCGGCGCGGGAAAGGATTGTCGACCAGCAGCGAGGCCTGGCCGTCGATCAGGCACAGAACCGAATCCCGGTCACGCAGTAATTCGCGCGGAATCCCGTCAAGTGCATGAATGCGTTCGCGAACTCCCTGATCATCGACGCGATGAACCACTTTCAGTGTATCGACGCGATTGCCGGCAATACTGACCATCGTGCCGCGATAACTGATCGAAGCCATGGCCGTGTCCATGCGAGCCACCCACTGCTCGACCGAATCTGCCGCCAGCGGGCCGGCAAGCAACAGCAAGAGCATTCCGGAGTAGCGGCGAACGGGCATTGAAACGCTCAAGGTTCGGCACCTGTTCCTGTTTCGCTTACGTCAGGTTCGGCCGGCACGGTCCGGATCTGCGCCGGTGGAGTCAGAACAGGGGTAAATGACACGAAACCGGAGCCGCCGGCGGCCTGATGATGGCGGATGACGTAGCGATTGAAGCGCTGCTCCGGGGGATTCTTCTGGCCCGTCGCCGGCCCCGATGCACGACGCCCGGGATCAAAGCCAACCGGAACTGCCGGGGCATTGAAATGACGGTCCAGGGGGGAGGACTGGCTGACGAATCCGGAGCCCGGATCGGCTGACGCAAGATCATTGTCAGGGGAAATGCGGTTGCCAAGACCAACGACTGCAAGCATCGCGACACCTGCAGCCAAGGCGCCCCCGATCCCCAGCCGCATCAACTTCGAGCCCCGAGGCGCCAAAACGGCATCCGGCTCCTCGATCAATGCTGCCTGGACCCGATTCACCAGAGATACAGGACCGGGAAACTCGCGCCGCAGACAATCCCGAACCAGATGCAGTCGTTGCCACGCTGAGCCGGCCTCCTCATCCATGGCAAAACGGCGGATCAGAAATGCGGCTTCGCCATGATCCAGTTCACCATCGACAAGTCGGGAAATGGGCTCGAGATTGCGCTGGTGAGATGATTCGGGTGGTTTCATTCAACTTGCTCCAACTTCAGTCATCGATATTGCTCAAAAGCGGCCGCAGCCGATTGTCAATGGCCTCGCGCGCCCGGAAGATCCGTGAACGCACAGTGCCGATGGGACAATCCATGGTTGTGGCAATGTCCTCATAACTCATGCCTTCCATCTCCCGCAGCGTGATGGCCACGCGCAGGTCATCGGGCAGATCGGCGATGGCCGCATGGATCGTGTTCTCGATTTCATCCTTGAGCAGCTCATGTTCCGGCGATCCTTGCTCCTTCAGACGCGTTTCGACCTGAAATTGTTCCGCATCCTGAGCGTCGATATCCGAAAGCGGCGGCCGGCGGCTTTGCGAAACGAGGTGATTTTTAGCGGTATTGATCGCAATTCTGTACATCCAGGTATAAAAAGCACTTTCGCCGCGAAAACGTCCGATGGCTCGATAGGCCTTGATGAATGCTTCCTGCGAAACATCCAGCGCCTCGGCATGGTCCGGAATATAGCGCGACACCAGGCTGACAATTTTGTGCTGGTACTTGCCCACCAGCAGGTCAAATGCCCGCTTGTCTCCTTTCTGTACCCGCTCGACCAGCAACTGATCAGTTTCGCGCTCGCTCATCGCCGTGGCCCTCGATCCGGGCAGGAACACGACTTCATTACCGACGATGGACCATGCCACGGCCGACAAGTTCGCCGCGATCGGCCGATATTTGAACGGCGCTGGCCACTCGCATCAACTCTCATGCGTCACCCGCAGCACCTCATCCAAGGCAGTCGTCCCCGCGCACACCTTTCGCCAGCCATCATCGAAGATTCCGGGTGAATGTTTGCGGGCAATCCGCTCCAGCTCGGCCTCGGGCGCGCCGCGATGAATCGCCGCGCGCATTTCATCGTCCACCGTCACCAGCTCATACAACCCGGTGCGACCGATGTAGGCATCGCTGCCCTCGGCAAGCTCCGAAGCCGGACGACGCAGCGTCACTGCGGTCTGGGTCGCGATTCCAAGCCGCGCCAGTTGCTCGGAATCCAGCTCGAATTCCTCGCAGGCCTCGGGATTCAGGCGCCGAACCAGGCGCTGCGCCATCACACCGATCAGCCCGGAGGCCAGCAAGAACGGCTCGATGCCCATATCGACCAGCCGGTTGATCGCCCCGACCGCGGTGTTGGTATGCAGTGTTGAAAGCACCAGATGTCCCGTCATCGAGGCCTGAACGGCAATGCGCGCGGTCTCGGCATCGCGGATTTCACCGACCATGACGATGTCCGGATCCTGGCGCAAAATCGCGCGCAGGCCGCGGGCAAAAGTCAACTCGACCCTGGGATTGACCTGGGTCTGGCCGATACCATCGATATCGTACTCGACCGGATCCTCCACCGTCATGATGTTACGGCTGCGGTCATTGAGTTCCAGCAACGCCGCATAAAGTGTGGTCGATTTGCCCGAGCCGGTCGGACCGGTCACCGGCAAAATCCCGTGCGGCCGATGAATCAGTTTCCGGAATCGTTTCAGCATGGCTTCTTCCATGCCCAGATCGGTCAGACTCATCTGCCCGGCCTGTTTGTCGAGCAGACGCAGCACCACACGTTCGCCGTGACTGGACGGCAATGTCGAGACGCGCACATCCACCGGCCTGCCGGCCAGCCGCAAGCCGATACGACCATCCTGCGGCAGGCGCTTTTCGGCGATGTCCAGGCGTGCCATGACCTTGATGCGCGAAATCACAAGCGGAGCCAGCGCGGCGGCGGCTGAAAGCACTTCGCGCAACACGCCATCGATCCGGAATCGCACCGACAGTCGCTCCTCGAATGGCTCAAAATGAATATCCGATGCGCGGTCGCGCAGCGCCTGCGACAGCACTCCGTTGATCAGGCGAATGATCGGAGCGTCATCGTCGGCATCCAGCAGGTCGGCCGGTTCCGGCATTTCGGCCGCCAGCCGCGAAAGATCAGGCGTCGCGTCCAGACTCTCCGCCACCTGGCGCGCCTGCCCTTCACCGGACTGATAAAGCCGCACCAGCATCGCACCGAAATCGGTCTCATCGAGCTTCTCGACCACGCTCGGGCCAGACAGATTGCGCCGGACCTCGCGCAAGGCTTCCAGATCCGGCGGCCTGCGTGTAATGATGCGGTGGCGACCCTGGCCGTCCCGGCCGGCAACGGTGACTCCGCGGCGGCGCGCAAAGCCGAACGGAGGTCGGAACTCAGCGCCCATCCGGCTCGCTTCGACCACTGCCGGTCTGCAGAAAGTCATCAAGCTGCGGCAGCAGCGGGGTCTCTGCGCGCCGCGAGAACACGCTGCGCTGTCCGCGTTGATCGATCTGGGCCTCACGCAGGCGGGTGTACTTGCCGCGCGTGATTTCGCCGGAAAACACATCGTCATGCAGAATCCGCGGCCGGATAAAGACCATCAGGTTGCGCTTGACCTGGTCGCTGGAACGAAACGTAAACAGCTCTCCGAGCAGCGGAATCCGGCTCAGGCCGGGCACCCGCTCGATTGATTCGGTCATATCGTCACTGATCAGCCCGCCCAGCACCAGCATCTGCCCATCGGCAACCATGACCCGCGTTGAAATGGTGCGCTTGTTGGTAATCAGGTCGACCGCCCCGGCCACCGGCGCCAACGATGAAACTTCCTGCTCGATGGCCAGCATGATGCTGTCGCCCTCATTGATATGCGGCGTGACCTGCAGCTTCAGGCCGACTTCCTCGCGCTGGATGGTCTGGAAAGGATTGACCCGGCCGTCGGCGGTGGAAAAACCCTCCGAGACGAAACTGCCTGACAGGAACGGTACCTCCTGGCCGACGTTGATGCTGGCCGGCTGATTGTCCATGGTCACGATCGATGGCGTGGAAAGGATGTTGGAACGACCATCGGTGGCCAGCGCCTGCGCCAGCGCCCCGATTTCGAGCAACTCCACGCCCAGCAGACTGGTACGACCGTCGACAAACCCGAGGTTCAGTCCTCCGCCCGGCAATACGCCCGCGCCCTCGCCGTCTTCCTGGGTCAGGCCGGCGCTCAGATTGAGAATATTGCGACCGCCGGTACCGAAATTGGTGCCGCCGAAAACGCCGGAGTCACCCGAACTGAAGAATTGCCACTGCACCCCGATATCCTGCCCCGTATCGGCCGCGACTTCGGCAATGATGGCCTCGACCAGCACCTGCGCACGACGAATGTCGAGCTGCTCGATAATCGACCGGATTTCGCGAAAGACCGCCGGCGGCGCTGCAATCACGAGGGAATTGGTTTCCGTGTGCGCGGTGATTCGAACCGGCTCCCGCCGGCCCTCGACCGCTTCGTCGACCAGTGTCTGCAGCACCGGCACCAGTGTTTCGGCGTTGGCATAGCGAAGATAGACCACGCGTGCGCCACCGCCTCCGGCCAGCGGCGTATCCAGATGGCTGATCAGGGTCCGCAGGCGGACCCGCTGGGAGGCGTCGCCGCGCAGGATGATGCTGTTGGTGCGGCGATCACCGATTGCCAGCGGCTGCTCGCCGCCGCCATAGATCTGGTTGGCGATTTCGACCAGTTCATCGGCGCTGGCATGGCTCAGGGCAATGACTTCGGCGCCGCTATCGGAAGCCGCGTCCAGCCGGCGAATCACGGTCTCCAGCCGCCGCACCCCGGCTGCCCGGTCACTGACCAGTAGTGAATTCGATCCCTCGTGCGCGGCCAGAAATGCCGATTGCGGCACCAGCGAACGCAGGATCGGCAATACTTCACCGACACGGACATGCTCGAGTGCGATCAGGCGCGTCACCTGCTCGCTGCCTTCGCCATCGTCGCGCCCCGCGCCCGGGCCATAGCGGGCTGAGGCATCGGGAACGATCCGGGTCACATTGCCGTCGACAATCGCGGTAAATCCGTGCACCGCGAGAATCGAGCCGAACACTTCCCAGACCGCTTCCGGATCGAGTTCCTGACTGGAAATCACCGTGATGCGGCCGCCGACGGCAGGATCGACCACGATGTTGCGACCGGTGATGTCGGCCACGGTCGTGATCAGGGAACGAATTTCGGCATCCTGGAAGTTGAGCAGATGCCCGCCGTTATTGTTCTGGGCGTTCAGGCCGCTGCACATCATCAGACCGACCCCGAGCAGCATCGCGCCCAGGCTGTTGCGGTTTTTCTTGTTCAGACTGTAGAAGTCACTCAAGTTCCGATTCCTCAGGGATTGGCTCCGAAAATCGCAGACAGGTCCGGGGTCAGTACGACCTGCCGGTCACCACGTCGAACCGTGATCGCCAGCGGCCTGTCGAGACTCGCTTCCTGGAAAAGCGCTCGCACGTCACGCTGATTGTTGACCGGCTGACCATTGATCGCAATCACCACATCGTTGACGTGAAAACCCAGTGCGCTGAAGATCTGCGCGTCGCGGCCGGCGCGTACCCGGAATCCGCCACCGGCGACCGGCAGAATCGTGATGCGCCGTGCCAGCTCGTCCGGATCCAGCCGGAATTGTGAAGCCATCGAACCCAGCGAGCCGATGCCGATCCCGCGGACTCCGGAGGCGGCCGGCTCATCGGCCGCCGATGCCCGCGAAATCGGACTTTGCTGCCCGGCCCCGGCGCCGGGCAATTCGAGTGCTTCACGTTCTCCGTTGCGTGACAGGACCACCCGTCGCGCCTCGATGGCAAGCACTTCAGCGCCACCGGGCACTTCATCGCCGGCCCTGTAAACCCCTTCGTCGCCATTGCCGTCGACAATGATTGCGTAACCACGCTCTCCGGTCACGACACCCCGAAGACGCAGCGACAACGGCGTAGGCGGCAATGGCCGGTCAAAACCGTAATCCACTGCCACAGGTTCGCCAAACATGCGCCAGTCTATCTGGCCCGGCAGCGCCGAATCCGTCGGGCTCGGCGAATACTCGATCGGCTCGAACCCGACTTCAATTCCATCGACCAGCAGTATCAGGATTCGCAGCACCAACCACGCACTCAACATCGCCAGTAATGCCGAGGCGGCGCGCAAGTTCGTTTCGGCGGTCAATTGCTGCGCTGATACTCGCATTCAGATCAGATTTCCGGACCCTAGTGGTCCCGGGAGATTAGCATACAGCGCCGGTATCAGGAATCTCGCCTTGTATGCCCTGATCCGCCGCGTCGTCGACCACGTCGACGCTCGCCACCGCGCTTCCCACCCGGGCCGCCGGAGCGTGCGCCGGAGGTCTTGTTCGCCGGCTCGGCACATTCCAGATGCGGCAATCGGTCGGGTTCATGGTCCTCGGTCACGATCGCCTGGCCGATATACTCCTCGATCTCGGGGAGATGAAATGCGTAATCCTCGCAGGCAAAACTGATCGCCTCGCCCGACGCACCGAGTCGCGCGGTTCGACCAATCCGGTGAACGTAGTCGGCAGCTTCCTGGGGCAGATCAAAGTTGATCACATGACTGACATCGGGAATATGCAGCCCACGCGCGGCGACGTCGGTCGCCACCAGGATCGGCAGCCGGCCAGAGTGAAATTCCTTGAGCAGCCGCTGGCGCTTGTTCTGCGGCACGGACCCGGCCAGCATGGCGCAATCGAAACCGTTACCGCGCAGCATTCGATCAACCAGGTCCGCGACCCGCCGGGTATTGACGAACACGATCACATGACCGTCCTCCATCTCGCGCAGCATGCGCACCAGCAACGGCAGCTTTTCCCGGTTTGAAGGGTAGTAGGCTCTCTGGCGCACCCGTTCGGTGGTCTTGCGGTCCTCGTCGATGCGGATAGTTTCGGCATCGTTCATATGTTCGTAGGCCAGCTCGGTCACCTTGAACGGGAATGTGGCAGAAAACATCAGGGTCTGGCGCTGTTTCGGCTCGGGCATGGCGCGAAACAGATAGCGGATATCGCCGATGAATCCGAGATCGAACATCCGGTCGGCCTCGTCGAGCACCGCGATCCGGATGTGCCGGAGCCCGAAAACACGCTGCTTGAAGTAATCGATGATGCGCCCTGGCGTGCCGATCAGCACGTCCACGCCGTCACTGATGCGATCACGCTGCTTCTGATAATCGACCCCACCATAGGCAAGCGCGAAACGCAACCCGGTGTGCCCACCCAGCAGTTCGGCGTCTCGATGAATCTGAATGGCCAGCTCACGGGTCGGTGCGATCACGATCGAACGCGGGTGATGCCCGGCCCGCGCGCGATCCGGATCCTCGAGCAGGTTCTTGAATATGGCCAGCAGAAACGCTGCCGTCTTGCCGGTACCGGTACGGGCCTGGCCGGCAACGTCACGCCCGGCCAGCGCCAGCGGCAGCGTATCGGCCTGGATCGGTGTGCACTTTTCAAATCCGGCATCGGCCAGCCCCGCTTGCACTGATTGCGGCAGATCGAAGGAATCGAATCCGACCTCTGACAAAACGGTTTCGGGGCCGGTTGCAGCAACCGAATCGGAAGAATTGACCATGGTTGAATGTTCTTTTTCGGAAATATCGTTCACTCACATTCTCTTGGATTGAGCCGCGCGGCGCTCCGGCGTGCGCGATTCGATGGCTCGCGGGACTTGAAAACGGTGTCCACGGGCTAGACTATGGGTACCGTGGCCGGGAGGCGCGTTGTTCGCGCAATTTACGATATCCTATCACTGCCAGCCGAAATTCGCCCGGAGCGGCGCCGGCCCTCCAGGTATCCATCAATCTCAAACCCAGGAGTAATCCCCGTGGCAGACAACATCACCCACGTCACAGATGCATCGTTCGAGGATGAGGTCATCAATTCCGACCGGCCGGTATTGGTCGATTACTGGGCAGAATGGTGCGGCCCGTGCAAAATGATCGAACCGCTGTTGCACGAACTGGCTGACGAATACCAGGACAGGATCAGGATCGCCAAGGTCAACATTGACGAAAACCAGCAGATTACCAGTCAGTTCAAGATCCGCGGAATTCCCACGCTGATGGTATTCAGCGACGGCAAGGTGCAGGGCATGAAGGTCGGCGCCGTCACCAAGGGCGTGCTCAAGGAATTCATCGAGCAGCATGTCTGAACAACCGCCGATGCCGGTGAGTTTACCCATCAATTGAGTCAGCCCTCTGGACGCGCGTTTCAATTGGTGGTAACCTGCAGAGCAATCCGAAGCGGCACTCGTCCGCTCGCGGCAACTTCCGTTTCCCTGGTTTCCGGATCAACAGAACCATTTTCCGCTCGCTCGTCGAGCATGCGCGTTACCCGGGCATGTGCACACATGTGCGTGCGCTGACGCGGTAATGCAGTCAATTCCAAGGCAAGCCTGATCGATGAATCTAACCGACCTCAAGAAGAAGTCCGTCCAGGACCTCATTGAAATGGCCAATGAACTCGGTGTCGAGAACATTGGCCGATCGCGCAAGCAGGACGTCATTTTCGCCATTCTCAAGGCCCGCGCCGCCAGGAAGGAGCCGATCTACGGCGATGGTGTGCTGGAAATCCTGCAGGACGGCTTCGGCTTCCTGCGCTCCTCGCTGGCCTCGTACATGGCCGGGCCGGACGACATCTACGTCTCGCCCAGCCAGATCCGCCGCTTTAACCTGAGAACCGGCGACATGATCTCGGGCAAGATTCGTCCGCCCAAGTCTTCGGAACGCTACTTCGCCCTGCTCAAGGTCGAGGAAATCAACTATAACAAGCCCGAGGCGACCAAGAACAAGATCCTGTTTGAAAACCTGACCCCGGAGTTTCCCACCGAGCAATTCGTGCTCGAACGTGGCAACGGTTCGACCGAAGACGTGACCGGGCGCATCATCGACCTGATCGCGCCCATTGGCAAGGGTCAGCGCGGTCTGATCGTGTCGCCGCCCAAGGCCGGCAAGACCATGTTGCTGCAGCATATCGCGACCGCCGTCCGGGCCAACAATCCGGAGGCGCACATGATCATCCTGCTGATCGACGAGCGCCCCGAAGAAGTCACCGAAATGCAGCGCACGGTCGAC
Source organism: uncultured Halomonas sp. (assembly GCA_964453565.1). Lineage (GTDB taxonomy): Bacteria > Pseudomonadota > Gammaproteobacteria > Xanthomonadales > Wenzhouxiangellaceae. The sequence goes on along the minus strand of CAYVPB010000004.1, from coordinate 20,676 downwards.
GCAGAAGTCATCTCATCGACTTTCGACGAACCGGCAACCCGGCACGTACAGGTGGCCGACATGGTCATCGAGCGAGCCAAACGGCTGGTCGAACACCAGCATGACGTGGTGATCCTGCTCGACTCCATCACCCGGCTGGCACGTGCATTCAATACCGTGGCGCCGTCTTCGGGCAAGGTATTGACCGGCGGCGTCGATGCCAACGCGCTGCAGCGCCCCAAGCGCTTTTTCGGGGCTGCGCGCAAGATTGAAAATGGTGCCAGCCTGACCATCATCGCCACGACACTGGTCGATACCGGTTCGAAGATGGACGAAGTCATTTATGAGGAATTCAAGGGCACCGGCAACATGGAAGTGCATCTGAGCCGGCGGATTTCGGAGAAACGCGTATTCCCGGCAATCGACATCAACCGCTCGGGCACCCGCCGCGAGGAACTCATGGTCGGCAACGACATGTTGCAGAAGGTCTGGATCCTGCGCCGCATTCTGCATCCCATGGATGAAATCCAGGCGATCGAATTCATGCTCGACAAGCTCAAGGCGACCAAGACCAACGAAGAGTTCTTCAATTACATGAAACGCTGACATTCGTGACTGCGCGGAACCGAATCGCTGCACTGGCCGCCATTTCACTACTGGCCGGCTGCATCGTTCCGGTCCCCAGGGGTACCAACCCGCTGGAATTGAAGTTCATGAAGCCGGAGGAATTGAGCGAGTATTCGGAGCAGGTTTTCCGGCATCACAACCGCGTCATGACCCGGCTGATGATGGCGCCGCTGGAAGTGGAATCGCTGTCCAGCGCCCAAGCGATGCGACTGGAACGGGCCGAGGCACGCATGAACGACTCCTGTGAAGCGCTCAATCAGGCTGCAAGCCAGCGCAGCGAAGGTCAGGACACCGGTTTCTGGCTTGAAAACCAGGTCCGTCAGACGGTTCGGCGATGCAGCGCGGAAACCCGAGCGCTGGAAGATCTGCTCGCTCAGCTCGGAATCTCCGAATGAAGACCATCACCAATCAATCATCCGCGTTCAGCGGCTTGAGCCAGATCAATCTGCCTGGCCTTTCGACCTGAGAAAATTCTATTCTGCGTGACCAGATCGCGGCCGCAATCCAGGCCAGACTCCGGGTGGTAAAAAACAACCAAACTCCAGGGCGACCAGCATGACCAAACCACAAATTTCGGCGTTGTTCGACCACACGATCTGGCACCGCGTGGATCAGTTTGCCGACGGCGACATCACCTATCATCTGGCGCAGGATCCGGCCAACCCCAATCGTCGCATCGCACGCGTGGCATTCAACCGGCCGCGGCTGCGCAACGCTTTTCGACCGCAAACGGTTGATGAGTTGTTTTCAGCTCTCGATCATGCACGCTGCCAGACCGATGTCGGTTGCGTTTTACTGAGCGGCAACGGCCCGTCTCCGGAAGATGGCGGCTGGGCGTTTTCATCAGGAGGTGACCAAAACGTACGCGGCCGCGACGGTTATCGATACGAAGGTCCGGAAAGTCCCGGCAGGCTGCACATTCTCGAAGTTCAACGGCTGATCCGTTTCATGCCCAAGGTCGTGATCGCGGTGGTCCCGGGCTGGGCCGTGGGCGGTGGGCACAGTCTGCATGTGGTGTGCGATCTGACCATCGCCAGTCGCGAACATGCCCGTTTCAGGCAGACCGACCCGGATGTGGCCAGCTTCGATGCCGGTTATGGCTCGGCCTTGCTTGCACGACAGATCGGCCAGAAATTCGCCCGTGAGGTTTTTTTTCTGGGCAAGAGCTACTCGGCCGAGCAAGCGCAGGCAATGGGCATGGTCAACGAGGTCGTCGATCATGAGCGCCTGGAACAGCGCGCGGTGGAACTGGCCGGAGTCATCAACAGCAAGAGCCCGACCGCGATGCGGATGCTCAAGTACGCCTTCAATCTGCCCGATGACGGCATGGTCGGCCAACAGCTTTTTGCCGGCGAAGCGACACGGCTGGGATATGCTGGTGAAGAGGCGGCCGAAGGTCGCGATGCATTCGTCGAGAAGCGAGAGCGCGATTTTTCGGCCTTTCCCTGGTATTACTGAGAAGCAGCGGATGAGCACAGAACGACCGGAAAGCCCTGCCCGGACATCAACGGCACCGGTTGCCCCGAACGTCAATGCGCTTTGGTCACGTATCATCGTCGACGAGTTGGCGCGCTCTGGTCTTGAACATGTCGTGATTTCACCCGGCTCGCGCTCCGCGCCGCTGGTATTCCAGTTTGCGGAGCATCCGAACATCACTGATCATTCGGTGGTCGACGAGCGATCGGCAGCGTTCTTTGCGCTTGGCCTTGCACGCGCTAGCGGCAAGCCGGTAGCGCTCTTGTGCACAACCGGCACGGCCGCTGCCAATTATTTTCCGGCAATCTGCGAAGCCGGTCGCGACCGCATTCCGCTGTTGGTGCTGACCGGCGCGCGGCCACCTGAAGACCAGGATTGCGGCGTGCAGCAGGTGATGGACCAGACCCGTCTCTATGGCACTCAGGTGCGCGCCTTTCATTCGCTGCCCCAACCCGAAATCTGTTCCGAAAAGCTCGCCGCGCTGCGTTCGCGCATGGCCCGGGCATGGCATGAAAGCCGCTTCCCGCAAGCCGGCCCGGTGCACCTGGATATCCCGTTTCGCAAGCCGCTGGAACCGATCGAAGTCGGCCCGGACCACCCCGATCATGTCGCGGAAATCCTGGATCCGGAAGTCTCCAAGGTCGTGCGCGGACGTGCCAACGGCCGACCTTGGCTTCAGATTGACGAGCCAGTCGTCGTACCGCATCCAGACGCCATCGATATGCTGGCCGGACGGCTCAATGACAGCCGTCGAACACTGATCGTCGCCAGCGCTGACGGCCGCGGATCGCTCTGGCGCGAAGATCTGCGCAAGCTGGCCGAAGCCGCCTGCATTCCGGTACTTGCCGCACCGCAATCCGGGCTGCGCCACTGGCGCAGGCGAGGCACGCATATCGTGGCCACCGGCGATCTGCTTGTCGAAGGCGGCTTTTATCAACGCCATGGCCTGCCCGATCTGGTGCTGCATCTGGGCAGCGCCCCGCTGACCTGGCCCCTGCAGGCACTGATGCGCAATGCTGGCGCCGCCAGCCATGTCGTGATTTCAGATTCGCCCCGGCTCGATGATCCGGACCACCGGGCAACTCATCAGTTCGTGGGCGATCCCGGGCAGCTTTTTCGCGCACTGATCGAGCGCGGCGCGACATCCTCAGGCGAGCGCCTGCGCTGGCATGCGGCACATCGCCGTGCCGAACAACAGTCGCTGCGGGCACTGGCCGAACTGCTGTCCGCACAGACGGAAATGGCAGCACCTGACCTGTGGCACCGGATGGGCCAGATCCTGCCGGAAGGATCGGCACTGATCACATCCAGCAGCATGGTGGTGCGTGACCTCGACAGTTTCATGCCCACTGCCGTGCAAGACCTTGAAGTTCACTTCAATCGAGGCCTCAACGGCATCGACGGCGTGGTCGCAACCGCTCTGGGCGTTGCCGCGGCGCGCCGGGCCCGCGGGGTAGAAACCCCGACCGTGCTGGTCATCGGAGATGTTGCGTTGCGCCACGATCTCGGCTCATTGCCCCTGGCCGCTGAACTGGGACTGGATCTTGCCGTGGTCGTCATTGACAATGCCGGCGGAGAGATCTTTGACTACCTCCCCGGTGCTGCTTTCCCTGAGACGCACCGCCGGCATTTCACCACGGCATCCTGCCACCGAATCCCGGACCTGCTGCCCGGAGCCATTCGGCATACGGCCGCCGCGTCTGCCGAAGAATTTTCCGGCCAGCTCGCTGATGTGCTGCATCGAAAGGGTTTGAATGTCGTCATCGCTGCAACTTCGCGCGCACGCGATCAACGGCTGCGAAGGGAAATCAGTGAGGAGATGCGACGGATTCATGCAGGCAGCCACCTGTCGGGAACATGAACTCGAACGCGTTCCAGCAGAAGTTCCGGCTTATTTCGCTGAAGTCACGCCGTTTCCGCCTGCCCCTGGCGCAGCCGTTGCGAACGGCAATCGGCATATTTCAGCGACGTGAAATCATCGTCGTCGAGGCCTGGATCCGGATCGACGGCGAGGACTACCGCGGCCACGGCGAAGCCTCGCCGCTGAAGGGCTGGTGCCAGCTTTCCGCGGCCGAAGTCTGCCAGCGAATCGCCACCACCGGTCTTGAAAAGCGCGAACTGACCCTGACCACACTGAACCAGCTACTTGACGGTGCGCACGGCAAGGATCCGCTTGTGCGGCATGGAATCTCGATGGCCATTGCCGCCGCACTTGCGCGAAGTGCCGGCCAGACCCTGGCGCGGATGCTGGCCTGCGTGCGCGGCGTCTATCCACAACGCGAAGTTCCAGTGCAGCAGACGCTGGGGGCGGCCGACCCTGAACTGACCTGCGCCGGGATCCGACAAGCTCAGCAACTGGGTTTTACGACCGTCAAACTCAAGGTCGGCAGTGCCCCGCTGCAACAGGATATCGAGCGAATCCGGCGAGTCGCGAACGACTTTCCCGGAATGGAAATACGGCTTGATGCCAATGCCGCATGGACCCTGGACGAGGCTTTACAGGCGCTGATCGCGATGCCCGTGGCCCTGATCGAGCAACCTGTCAGCCGCGCTGAGCTGATCCAGTTGCTTCGACTCAGGCCCGGGCCGTGGCCGCTGATCGGCGCCGATGAAAGCTGTGCCGATCCCGATTCGGCGCGGGCGCTGATCGAAGACGGAACAATCGATGCACTGATCGTGAAACCTTGTACACTCGGCAGCCCAATCGACATTTTCAAGCTTCTGGAACAAGCGCGCGACCGCGGCATCGACATCATCTTCAGCAACCTGATGGAGTCGGCCATAGGACGCTTCGGTGCGATTGCCCTGGCCGCCTCCTGGCCCGAATTTTCGGGGCCGCATGGGCTGGCGACGGCGCACTGGTTCGCCAGTGACCTGGGGTCCGCGGAGCCGGTCCGGAACGCACGCATCGAAGTTGCGCAATCGACCGGCATAGTGTGCCCGACCTTAACCGAAAATCTGCAATGACCCCCTGGCTGGCGTGGCGACGGGAAAAATCACCAGAGCTTCCGGCGCTGTCGCATCGAGGCCGTAAGCTGAGCTATGGTCGGCTGGCCGAGCGCGCGGCCCGGCGCGCCGGCTTCATTCGCGCCGCCGGCATTGAAACCGGCCGCTGCGTCGCTTTGCAACTGGGTCCGAACGCGCTTGAAAACACGCTCTGGATCCATGCGCTGTGGTGGTCGGGCGCTGCCATTCTGCCCCTGGGGGCCAATCTGCCGGATCGGCACTGCGCAGCGCTGCTGCAGCGCTTGCAAATCGAGCCGCTGATCGACCTGCGAACGGGATCATTGAAAGGTTCCGGGATGTCAGACGCATGCTCGCTAGTGGATGCCGAACGGTATTCCCCGGTGCCAGCCTGTCATGTGCCGGCGAAATCGCACTGCACGGTTATCCTGACCTCGGGCAGCAGTGCGCAACCCAAGGCCGTGCCCATGACGCCGGCACAGCATGCGGCAAGCACGGCGGCGGTTGCGCAACGATTGGCACTGAGTCGCGACGATCAGTGGCTTTGCTGTCTTCCACTTGACCATATAGGCGGCATGGCCATCCTGATCCGAGCCGTCATGACCGGTGCGTCGGCATCGCTGCATGACCGCTTCGACGCTGCATGCATTGGCGCCGAAATTCATGACCGGCCGATCACCCGGATTTCACTGGTGCCGACCATGCTGCAGAATCTGCTCGAAGCCCATTCAGGTTCTTTCTCAAGCCGTTTGCAAAGCGTGCTGGTCGGAGGCGCCGCCGCGGCACCGGAACTGCTGGATCAAGCGCGTCGTCGCGGCCTGCCGGTTCTGCCGACCTGGGGCATGACTGAAGCGGGATCGCAACTGGCCACACCCTCGTCACGCGAGGCAGGCCGGATCGATTTCCTGCGCCACCCTGGCTGGGTTGGACCCCCACTGCCCGGCGTGGAGGTGCATTTCGATCAGAACCAACGGCTGCGGGTACGCGGACCAATGCTGTTTTCCGGCTACTTCGATGACGACCGCAACGGCCCGGACGGGCAGGGTTGGTTCACGACCGACGATCTGGGGTACAAACTCCCTTCCGGCCACCTGTACGTCACCGGCCGGGTCGGAAGGTCGATCATTTCAGGCGGGATCAATGTCAGCCTGTCTGAAGTCGAACGGCGTATGCTCGAATCCGGCCTGCTGAAGGACGTCGCGCTTGCACCGCAACAGGACCCGCACTGGGGTCAGCGAATCGCCGCGATCGTGGTGCCCAAAGCCGGCAGCGACATCAGCATGCTCCAGGCCTGGAGCCGGCACAACCTGGCGCCGGCAGAGCGTCCCCGGCGCTGGCTGATCACCGATCGACTGCCCAGGAGCAGCTCGGGCAAGGTATTGCAGGAGCAACTGCAACGCATGCTGTGCAAGGCCGGGATGCCCTGATCAGCCCTGCAGTGGGGGTTGCTGGATCAGGCGCACTGAGGTGGTGAAACGCTGACCGTTTCGCACCGCGGTCAACTCCAGTTCGGTGCCCGGATCCTGTTCGGCAATCTCCAGCGTGAATTCTCGCGCACTGCGGACCGGCTGACCATCGGTGGTCAGGACCAGATCGCCGGGGCGAAGACCAGCTTCCCAGGCGGGTCCGTCGCGATAGATCTGTGCGATCTGGACCCCCTGGGGCGCGGTTTCCTGTGCGGCAATCGGGAAACGGGGGTCCACCACATTGACACCGATCCAGCCACGGCGCACACTGCCATATTCAACGATCTGACGCGCCACACTGTTCGCCAGTCGAGCCGGTATGGCAAAACTGATGCCCTGAGCACCGGTCTCCTGGCTGAGCGAGGCGGTGTTGATGCCGATGACTTCCCCGTCAACATTGATCAGCGCACCACCACTGTTGCCGGAATTGATTGCCGCGTCGGTCTGGATGAAATCCTCGAACAGCAGGATGTTGAGATCGGCCCGGCCGGTGGCGCTGATAATGCCCGAAGTAACGGTATGGTTGAGACCAAAGGCATTGCCAATCGCGAGCACCACGTCTCCGGGACGATACTGCCGTTCAGTATCGAACGTCGCCGCCGGCAGCCCGTCCAGTTCAATCTTGAGAACCGCAAGATCGGTCGCCGGATCCGTACCGATGATTTCGGCCTCCGATACGCGACCATCGAACAACGCAACGAAGACATTGTCGACTTCACGAATCACGTGCGCGGTGGTCAGGATGAGCCCATCGGACGAAACGATGACCCCGGATCCCAGGCCGGCCCGTGGCCGCAACACCCTTTGATTGCGATACAGCATCTGGAAAAGCGGATCGCCGCTGGGCCCGGAAACCGGCTCGCTGACCATGGTTCGGGTATAGATGCTGACTACTGAAGGCGCAGTCCGGTTAACCGCATCGGAATAGGAACGCACCATCGGGGGAGTATCCGGAATCCGGCTACCGAGCACCTCCGGTCGAAACCAGACCAGGATGAAGGCCGCTGCCAGGCCGATTACCGAAGCCTGAATCAATACTTGTAGCAAACGCTTCATTGGCCGCCGGCAATTAAAATCTATCCCTATTTTACGTGTCTTACGCGAAAACCGCGAACACGCTCCGGGTAAGCACGGGCTCAAGCCGAAGCCGGCGAAGCCGAATTGATATAAATTGGTTAATATATTCAATTGTTTCGGTTTTGTCGGGCCGGTTGCGGCCGGTCGCAGGAGCCACGCCGCCCGAGGCGCCCTTCTGATCCAGGAGTTTCCAGATAAAATGACAGATAATCAGTCACTTGCTTCAATCCAACCCGTCCCCGACAAGGGTCGACGCATGTTGCTGCTTGCCGGCACCGGTGCCGTGGGTGCTGTAGGTGCCGGTTTCGCCGCCTGGCCGTTTGTCTCGTCGTGGAAGCCGAGCGCCAGAGCCCGGGTGATCGGCGCGCCGGTCGAGGCTTACATCGGCGATCTGCAGCCTGGCCAGATGATTCGCCTGCAATGGCGCGGTCAGACAATCGGAATCCTGCGCCGGGATCAGCACATGATCGATGACCTGGAATCCCTGAAAGAGGAGCTGCGCGACCCGGATTCGCAACAGGCCGAGCAGCAACCGGTCTACGCGGCCAATCTCCACCGATCGATCCGGCCCGAGCTCCTGATTCTGAACATGCACTGCACCCATCTCGGGTGCGTCCCGGAATTCATTCCGGAAGTCGGCGCCCAGCCATTCGACGACAACTGGCGGGGCGGCTTCTTCTGCCCGTGCCACAAATCCAAGTTCGACCTTGCCGGGCGTGTCTATTCCGGGGTACCGGCCCCGACCAATCTGATCATTCCCCCTTATTCTTTCGTTGACGACGAGCATGTCATGATCGGTGTCGACCCGGAAGGAGCTGTCTGAACATGTCCAAACCTGCGAGCAATCTGATGCGCAACGTCGAGTCGGTGGGAAACTGGATTGATCAGCGGATACCCGTTTCGTCGTTCTGGAAGGCGCATATCAGCGAATACTACGCGCCCAAGAATTTCAATTTCTTCTATTTTTTCGGCTCACTCGCGCTGCTGGTGCTGGTGCTGCAAATTGTCACCGGCATCTTTCTGACCATGCATTACAAACCGGACGCGTCCAGCGCTTTCGCCTCGGTCGAATACATCATGCGCGATGTCGAATGGGGCTGGCTGATCCGGTACATGCATTCCACCGGCGCGTCATTCTTTTTCATCGTTGTTTATCTGCACATGTTTCGCGCCTTGATGTACGGTTCCTATCGTTCCCCCCGGGAGCTGGTCTGGATTCTCGGCGTGTTGATTTATCTGGTGCTGATGGCCGAGGCATTCATGGGTTATGTCCTGCCCTGGGGCCAGATGTCCTACTGGGGTGCACAGGTGATCATCTCGCTGTTTGGCGCCATCCCGGTCATCGGCGACGGTCTGGTCGAATGGATCCGAGGTGACTTCTTCGTCTCTGACGCGACCCTGAACCGCTTCTTCGCGCTGCACGTGATCGCCCTGCCGCTGGCGTTGCTGATGCTGGTCGTGCTGCACCTGGCCGCGTTGCATGAAGTCGGTTCAAATAACCCCGAAGGTGTCGAAATCAAGAAAAACAAGGATGCCCGGGGTGTCCCGCTGGACGGAATTCCATTCCATCCTTACTACACCGTCAAGGATATCTTCGGCGTCGGCGTATTCCTGACCCTGTTCGCGTTCGTGATCTTCTTCGCGCCCGAGTTCGGCGGTCTGTTCCTGGAGCCGGACAATTTCAACCCGGCCGATCCGCTGGTGACACCCGAACACATCGTGCCGGTATGGTATTTCACGCCCTATTATGCGATTCTGCGGGCGGTGCCGGACAAACTGGCCGGGGTCATCCTGATGGGCCTGGCCATCATGATCCTGTTCGTGCTGCCGTGGCTGGACCGATCCAGAGTCAAATCGATTCGCTACAAGGGGCTGGGCAGCAAGATCCTGCTTGCCGTTTTTATCGTGGCTTTCATCCGCCTGGGCATGCTGGGTATGGCCGAAGGAACCGTCGCACAGACCTGGGAATCACGCATCTGGACCTTCGTCTATTTTGCGTTTTTCGGGCTGCTGCCGTTCGTGACCAAATACGAGAAAACCAAACCGGAACCCGAGCGGGTGACCAAATGAAACGATTCAATATTGTCATTGCGTCAATTCTGTTCGCATACGCCGGCGCCGCCGCCTCGGCAGGCGGCGAGGAAGGCCTGGATCAGTCGGGCGCCAACGTCCACGATCTCACCTCGGTCCAGCGTGGCGCGGCCCTGTTCGCCAATTACTGTCATTCGTGTCATTCGGCCGAATTCATGCGTTACCAGAGGCTTTCCATGGATCTGGGGATTCCGGCCGACGAAGTAGAGCGCAACCTGCTGTTCGGCGATCAGGACCTGACCGACTACATGAAGGCAGTCATGCCCGAGGAGTCCGAACAGTGGTTTGGCAAGAAGCCACCGGACCTGTCGCTGACTGCCCGCGCCCGCGGGGCGGATTGGATCTACACCTTTCTCAAGAGTTTCTATCTGACCGAGGATGGCTGGAACAACCAGGTGCTGGCCAATGCTTCCATGCCGAATGTGCTGTGGGAGCTCCAGGGGATTCAGCGGCCGGTCATGGAAAGTTTCCGCGATGCCTCCGGCCAGGAAAGAATGCGCCTGGCCGAGCTGCAACTCGATGAGGCCGGCAGCATGACTCCGGCAGAATACGAGCGCACAATCCGCGACCTGACTGCTTTCATGATCTACCTCGCCGAGCCCGCCGTCATCAAGCGCGAAACCATGGGCATCTGGGTATTGCTGTTCCTGGTGATTTTCACCTTCCTGGCATGGCTGTTGTACAAGGAATACTGGCGGGACGTCAAAAAGTGATGGCGCGCCACGCAATCACACAGCCCGGGAGCACCCTTCGATGATGACCCTTTATTCCTCGGAGAACTGCCTCGACAGTCACCGCGTCCGCGTTGTTCTGGCCGAAAAAGGCCTGAACGTGGAGATCATTCACATCGAGCAGGATCGATCGGCGATTGGTGATCTGGCCGAGCTCAGTCCGTACGGTGAAACGCCGACGCTGGTCGACCGTGATCTGGTCGTGTACGGCACCTGGGTGGTCACCGAATACCTCGACGAGCGTTATCCCCATCCACCGCTGATGCCGGTCGATCCCGTCTCGCGCTCAAGGTTAAGGCTGGCGTCGTACAGGATTCATCGTGACTGGATCGAGAATGGACGCGTGATCGAGACTTCCAGCGGACCCAAGCGGGTTGAAACTGCCCGCAAACAGTTGCGTGACAGCGTCATTTCCGCCGATCCACTGTTCGCCGTCTCGCCGTTTATTCTTAACGAAGAGCTCAGTCTGGTCGATTGCACGCTATTACCGCTTTTGTGGCGGCTTCCGTGCTACGGCATCGAACTGCCGCCGAAATCCACCGTCAACCTTCAGCGATACATGGAACGAATGTTCGCTCGCGATGCATTCCAGCGAAGCCTGACCGAAGTGGAACGCGCCTGCAGGGAAAGCGATGACTGATTCCGGCAACCGATCCGGCGACAACCAGATGAGCCCCAGTCAACCCTACCTGTTGCGGGCCCTGAATGAGTGGATTCTGGACAATGGCATGACTCCGCAGTTGCTGATTGATGCAGAACATCCCGGGCTGGAAGCTCCACAATCGATTCTGGGCGAAAGCAAGCTGGTTCTCAATATCTCGCCCAACGCCGTACGGGATCTGTTGATCGACAACGAATTTGTCAGCTTCGTCGCCCGTTTTTCCGGCGTTTCGCATGGCGTCGTGGTGCCGATCAACTCGGTTCTGGCAATTTATACCCGAGAGAATGGTCAGGGAATGATGTTCCCGGAATCCGCCGTTACCGACTCAAGTCAGCAACCGCCCGAAAAACGGGACCAGGACGAGCAGGAAGCCCCCCCTCGCGGCACAGGCAAGCCCAACCTCAAGGTCATCAAGTAGCAATTCATTCACAGGCGGATCTGACGCATGAATCTCAAACAGGTCCGGATTGCTCTGCTGCTGTTCATTCTGGCGATGGTCATCCATCACCAGCTCACCCAGAAAGCCAGGGTGACCTCCTGGCAGGTGCCTCTGTTCATCGCGGTTTATCCGGTCAATGGCGACGGCAGCGTGGCTGCCGAACAGCATATCGCCGGGCTGCAACCACGCGACTTCCAGCCGATTGCCAGTTTCATGCGCGAACAGGCCCGTCGCTACGACCTGGCGCTGGCAACACCTGTCTATCTGGAACTCGGCCAGCTCCCGGAAGCCGCGCCGCCGGCCCCGCCGCAGGATGCCGGTGTGCTGGTTCGATCGGCGTGGGTTCTGCGACTGCGCTGGTGGCGCTGGCGTTTTGATGATCAGGGTCTGGACCCGGATATCGTACTGATCGCGCGTTATTTCGATCCGAAGGTCCACCCGAGTCTGCCTCATTCGACCGGGCTGGAGCATGTTCGCGTCGCGATTTCCAACCTGTTTGCAAGCCCGGGCATGACCGGACAGAATCAGGTCGTGGTGATCCACGAGATGCTGCATACACTGGGCGCCACTGACAAGTATGACCGCGCCACCGACCTGCCTATTTTCCCCGAAGGCTATGCCGCGCCCGATCAGCAGCCGCTTCACCCTCAGGGATTGGCGGAAATCATGGCCGGCCGACGCCCGCTCAGCCTGACCGAGGCCGAACAGGTCGAAAGCCCGAAACACACCGTGGTCGGCCCCAAAACCGCCGCCGAGATCGGCTGGACTCCGGTCAATAATTGATTTCAGAAAATGCGACGGGATGCGCCAGTACAACTTTTATGCTGATGATGTTAATACTTCCCAGGTGACTTCCGCACCCCGGCCGGCCCGAAGTAGCCGATGCCCCCCGACACGTCAGGTTTCAGGCTCGTTGGAGGCGAATCCGACCCGTTGCACCACCAAACTTTCAGCGGGCAAAGCCGCTCCTCACCCGCCCGGCAACCAACCCTGCTGACCGAGCGAGGCACCGAGTTCAGCTTGTCGCTGGGCTACCGCCGGAAACTTCGCCGTCGTTAGATGTCTGATCGCCTGCTTCGGGGCTGCCTGGTGGCGGGTTGTCGTTCCAGCCGGCCGGCGGATCAGGCTCGTCACCATCCATGATCTGGTCGATCTGACGCGCATCGATGGTTTCGTAAGTCATCAGTGCATCGGCCATCAGATGCAGTTGCCTGTCATTTTCACTCAGAATCGATCTGGCGCGCTCGTGCGCTGTCTCTACAATCCTTCTTACTTCCTTGTCAATCAGACGGTGGGTTTCATCCGAAACATTCTGATGCTTGGTCACTGACCGACCGAGAAAGACTTCATCCTCATTTTCATCATAAGACAACGGACCGAGTGCCTCGGACAAGCCCCATTTGGTCACCATGGAGCGGGCAATCTGCGTGGCGCGTTCAATATCATTGCTGGCCCCGGTCGTTACTTTGCCGCTGCCGTAGATCAGCTCTTCGGCGACACGGCCACCGAACAGGCTTGCCAGTTGCGACTCGAGCTGAGTCTTGTTGAGACTGTACCTGTCCTCTTCGGGCAGGAACATGGTCACGCCCAGCGCTCGGCCACGCGGAATGATGGTGACCTTATAGACCGGATCATGCTCCGGCACGATTCGGCCGACGATGGCGTGGCCGGCCTCATGGAAAGCCGTCAGTCGCTTGTCATCCTCGCTCATGACCATGGATCGGCGCTCGGCGCCCATCATGATCTTGTCCTTGGCGCGGTCAAAATGCTCCTGTTCGACCGAGGTCGAATCCTCTCTGGCCGCGAACAGCGCCGCTTCGTTGACCAGATTGGCCAGATCGGCACCGGAAAAGCCGGGCGAGCCGCGCGCGATCACACGCGCGTCCACGCTCTCGGAAACCGGGATCTTCTTCATGTGGACTCTGAGGATCTGCTCGCGGCCTTTCAGATCGGGCAACGGCACCACGACCTGGCGATCGAATCGGCCAGGCCTGAGCAGCGCCGGGTCGAGGACATCAGGCCGGTTGGTCGCGGCGATCATGATGATGCCTTCGTGTCCCTCGAATCCGTCCATTTCGACCAGTAGCTGATTGAGCGTCTGCTCACGCTCGTCGTGACCACCGCCCAGACCGGCGCCGCGATGGCGTCCGACCGCATCCAGTTCGTCGATGAATATGATGCAAGGCGCATGTTTCTTGGCGGTTTCGAACATGTCACGCACCCGCGAAGCGCCCACTCCGACGAACATCTCGACAAAATCTGATCCGGATATCGAGAAGAACGGGACCTGCGCCTCTCCGGCAATGGCGCGCGCCAGCAGGGTCTTGCCGGTGCCCGGCGGCCCGACCATCAATACGCCCTTGGGAATATTTCCACCCAGGCGCTGAAACTTGGAAGGATTTTTCAGGAACTCAACCAGCTCACTGACTTCTTCCTTGGCTTCCTCGACTCCGGCAACGTCGGAAAACGTAATCTTGACCTGATTCTCACCCTGCAGCTTGGCCCGTGACTTGCCGAAACTCATTGCGCCACCGCGACCGCCCATACCACCCTGCATCTGACGCATGAAATAAACGAACAGGAACACCAGCAGCAGAACCGGCAGGAGACTGATCAGAATGTCAACCAGAATCGAGCGACCCTCGACATCTTCCTGCTTGATTTCGACATTGTTGTTGACCAGGTCGGCCCATAAGCCGTCGTCGAAACGCGGTGCCAGAAGTTTGTAATCGCGGCCATCGGCAGTCTTGCCGGTGATTTCCAGCGCACCTTGCTGCTCCTGGATGCGCGCGGTCTCGATCTGAGAGTTCTTAACCTGGCTCAGAAATTGCGAATAGGTCAGCTCTGTGGCGCGCGGCGGCTCCTGGGCATAGTGCTGGAAAATGCTCATCAGGAAAATCGCGACCACGATCCAGAGCAATAGATTCTTGGCAAACTGACTCAAGGATTTTCTCCTGACCGCCGGTTGCGACGGAACTGAAATTAGGATTCCAATACTTTACAGTGTTCAGGCGATTTCATCGTGAATCCGCGACCACATAAATTTCGCGACTTCCGCTGCGCGAAGCGTCCGGCTTGCGCAACCTTACCCGCTGCATTTGTTGCCGTACCTGCCGGACAAATTCATCGAATCCTTCGCCCTGAAAAAGTTTGACCACCAGACTGCCGCCTGAATCCAATCGTTCACGGGCAAATTCCAGCGCGAGTTCCGCCAGGTCCATGCTGCGGGCCTGATCCGACGCGGCAATTCCCGATATGTTGGGGGCCATATCCGACAGTACAAGGTCGACCCGGCTTGCAACCTGTTGCTCCAGCCGCTCCAGCACCCCGGCTTCGCGGAAGTCACCCTGGATGAACTCGACACCATCGATCGGTTCCATCGGCAGAAGATCCAGGGCGATGACCCGCCCCCCGGGCTCGACCTGCTTGACTGCCACCTGCGACCAGCTACCCGGCGCAGCGCCGAGATCCACGACCGTGCGCCCGGCACGCAGCAGACGGTCACGCCGGTCCAGCTCGATCAGCTTGAACGCCGCCCGCCCACGATATCCCAGTTTCCGGGCCTTTTTCACGTAGGGATCGGCGGCTTGCCGCGATCGCCAGCGACTGGAGCTCATTTCAGTTCTGATTGCTCTCGCACAAACCTTATTATCTCATCCCCGCAGGCATTTCGCCGGTCCGGCCTGAACATACACGGGATTCGGTTAACATTGCAGTCAAAAATCAAAAGGAAGCCTGCATGCCTGCAGAAAACGCACGCGTTCGCAAACTGCGCGGTCTGTGCCATCAGCTAGCACCGGTGGTCATCGTGGCGGACAGGGGGTTGAATGAAAATATCAAGGCCGAGATCGAGCAGGCCTTGGACGCACATGAACTGATCAAGATCAAGCTTCGCGCACAGCGCGAGCAGCGCGCCGACTGGATCGGACAAATCGCCGCCGATACCGGCGCTGAACTGGTTCAGAAAATTGGTCAGATCGCCTGTTTCTTTCGCCGCAACCCCGAAAAACCACGCATTTCACTCGACTGATGCAGTTGACCCGACAATACGCTCAGGACCAGTTCCACGTCCATTCGCTCGGCGGACGCCACATCCGGATCGTTGAAACCGACTACCGGGAATCCCTGCTGCTTACTCCCGACCACGGCGTTTCCCCTTGGCCGGTGACGGATTTGGCGCAACTGGATCGTGAACGCCTGCAACCGATTTTTGACTACAACCCGGATGTCGTGCTGTTGGCTACCGGCCGGCGCCAGCGCTTTCCCGGTCGCGACCTGCAGATCGAATTGTTGCGGGCGAACATCGGCCTGGAAGTCATGACCCTGCAGGCCGCAGCCCGGACCTTCAATATTCTGGCCGGCGAAGGCCGGCGGGTCATGGCCGCCATCATCTGGGAAGACGCGCCAGAAAGCGCCTGATCGGGCTTCAGCCCGAACCGGCGGTGAGCACGATTGCAACGAAAATTGTTGCTGATTACGTATCTTCTTCAGCCATTTTTAAAGCGAACCGCAGATTACGCAGATGTACGCAGATTATTGAATTAAAGCTCTTTTTTTGACCAACCCCGGTGCGACTGCTCACTGTCTTGATCACTTTGAACCGTAGACTCGGACCTTTTCACCACGAGCCAGCCGTTGAACCGAAGGTTTTTTGCCCAGGACGCGGATGGCTGTCGGGAAGATCATTCGAGAACAATCAATAATCTGCGTGCATCTGCGTAATCTGCGGTTCCATGGTTTTCCTATCTCGGCGTGACTGAGTCATCTACCTACTCAGGATCAGGAAAGTTTTTTAAGGATCGTCGCAGAAACCCCGATCAGCGCGCAGGCAGAAAGTTGACCGGATTTTCCGGACGGCCGTCGCGGCGAATCTCGAAATGCAGCACCTCCTGGTCGCCTTCGTTGCGCCCCATGCGTGCGATCAACTGGCCGGCAACCACCCGATCGCCCTCACGGACCAGTCGCTCCCGGTTATGACCATAGGCCGACAGCATCCGGTCGGAATGCTTGATGATGATCAACTCTCCATATCCGATCAGACCGGCGCCGCTGTAGACCACCTCCCCCGCGGCCGCTGCACGCACCGGCTGCCCGCGACGCCCACCGATCAAAATTCCCTTTCGCGTCGCCGAGGCATCAAAACCACGCATGATGCGACCTTCGCTGGGCCAACTCCAGGCCACGCCGGCAACACTGCGGGTGGATCCGGGCTTCTCTACAGAAGAAGACGCGGCAGTTTCTGCCTCCGCAGCAGGCTCGGCTGGTGCCGCCGGCGAGGGCCGCCGCTCCGGTCGCGACGGGGATTCCGACTCCGAGCGATTCGATTCATCAGCACCCTCGGCAGGCGATGTCCCGGACGGATGCTCGACTGCAGGACGTTCGGGCGGCTTCACCGGCAGGCTTTCGGTCGGCGCCGAAACTGTCTCCCGATGACGTGCTTGTGGCTGGCGGGTTCGGGTTCGCGTCTCGGGTCGTGCCACCGCCGACTGCATCGCCGGTGGCGGCATGAGACGCACCCACTGATCGACCCGGATGGTATACGGCGCACCAATATTGTTCCACCGCGCCACCTCCCGCCAATCCAGGCCATAGCGAAACGCGATCGAATACAAGGTATCGCCACGCACCACACGATAGGCCTCGGGCCGTGGCAGCGGCTGCATCGCGCTTGAGCGGGTGTAGCGCTGTTCCGGAGGCAGTGGATGCGGCGCACCGCAGGCGGCAAGCAGGACTGTGGCTGTAAGCAACACGACCCATGCCCCGGCCGACGGCATGCCCGATCCTGGTTTGCAGGTCGTCGCTGGTCTCACCGCATCAGAAAATAGATCAGAATCGCGACCGTGAACACTATGACCACCACCCAGCCGATGGCGTCTATGCGCCGGCGCAGACCATCGGCGAAGCGTGCTCCGCCAAGCCGAATCAGCCCGGCAACCAGATAAAAACGGGCACCGCGTCCCACCAGGCAGCCAAACACGAATAGCGGAAAAGGCATGACCAGCGCGCCGGCGGCAATCGTGATCAGCTTGAACGGAATGGGTGTGAAGCCGACCACAACGACGAACCAGACTCCATATTGCCCGAATGCGCGCACAGCAGCCTGGTAAGCCTGGACCTGGCCCAGGCGCTCGATCAGCGGATAGATCAGCTCCAGCGCCAGCCAACCGATCAGATAACCGGCCAGGGCGCCGGCCACGGAACTGATTGTGGTCAATGCCGCCAGTCTCCAGGCACGATCCGGTCGCGCCAACACCATGGGCGCCAGCATCACATCCGGCGGCACCGGAAAAAATGTGGCTTCGGCAAAACTCAGCCCGCCCAGATAACGTGGCGCATGCCGATGACCGGACAACAGCAGCACCCGGTCGTAAAGTTTCTGAAACATGGTTCAGCCGACCCTGGGGAACCTGGAAATTTGGGAAGATTTCATCCGCCAGCGCTCAATCCAGACCTTCCAGCAGCGGCACGAAAGTGACAGCACCAAGCTCTTCGGATTCGATCTTGTCGGCAGCGCGAACGTAACGGATCAATTGCTGAGGGCCACCGCAAGCCTCGACCGGTGCCACCAGCACACCGCCCTCCCCCAGTTGCTCGAAAAGAGCCTCGGGAATGCGCCCGCCCGCCGTAACCAGAATTGCATCAAACGGCGCCTGAGAAGGCCAGCCGGCCAGACCGTCGACATGTCGCCCATAGACATTGTAGATCTTAAGCGCGTGCAGACGCTGGCGCGCCTGACGCGCCAGCTCGCCAATCCGTTCGGTGGTAAACACCTTTTCGAACAACCGGGCCAACACTGCGGCCTGATAGCCCGAACCGGTGCCGATTTCCAGGGCTTTGGCGCGACCGGAGGCTCCCAGCGCCGCTTCGGTCATCATCGCCACCACCAGGGGCTGTGAAATGGTCTGGCCACGACCAATCGGCAGGGCGCTGTTTTCGTAGGCCCTGCTCGACAGCGCCTCATCGACAAACAGATGGCGCGGCGTTTCGGCCATCGTCGCAAGTACGTTCTCATCGCGGATTCCCTGCTCCCGCAACTGTTCGATCAGCCGCCTCCGGGTCCGCCTGGAGGTCATGCCTATTCCTTGCATCCGGGATTCGGCATTCATCCGCGCATTCCCTCGCAACGACGAGTCTCAAGCCACATCGGCATCTTGGCGAACATTCTGCACCCACTGCCCGACCTGATCCAGGGCCTGATAACGGGTGAGATCGACATGAATGGGCGTGACCGAGACAAAACCCCGCCGGACGGCATTGAAATCTGTGCCCGGCCCGTTGTCCTGCTCGCCTCCAGGCGCCCCGATCCAGAAAAACTGTCGACCGCGCGGATCCTCCAGCGGAATCACGTCCTCGGAGCGATGGCGATGCCCCAGTCGGGTAGTCTCGAAGCCGGCGATCTCTTCCCAGGGCAGATCCGGCACATTGACATTGAGAATGGTGTCGGCCGGCAGCGGTTGCTGAAAAAGCTGGCGCATCAGGATCAGCGCCGCGCGCGCGGCCGATTCATAGTGGCTCGGTCTCGATTCCCGGTATGCCAGTGAAACCGCCATGGCCGGCAGTCCGAGAAACCGTCCCTCCATGGCCGCGGCCACCGTGCCGGAATAAAGAACATCGTCGCCAAGGTTGGCGCCAGCATTGATTCCCGAAATCACCATGTCCGGCTCATCGGACAACAGGCCGGTAATTCCGATATGAACACAATCGGTCGGAGTGCCGTAGACCTTGAAGGTCCCGTCGGGGCGCTTTTCGACCCGGATCGGGCGATCCAGCGTCAGCGAATTGCTGGCGCCGGAGCGGTCCCGATCAGGCCCCACCAGGGTCACGTGCTCGACCGCCGAGCCGATTTGTTCGGCCAGCAGCTTGATGCCGCGGGCATCGATGCCGTCGTCATTACTGATCAGGATATGCATGCAAGCTCTTGCCAGGATGAATCACAGACCGCAACTATAATGCTTGCAGGCAAAATATTCTTGTAACGTCACTGATTCCAGCTACTGATCGGCTGGAAAACAATGTGCGCCGCACCGGGACAGGGTTTCCTCATGCAATACGACGACGATGACCCGCAACTGTTTCGACAGGCAGTCGGGCCGGTACGCAGAATTCGCTCCCGGCGCGACCAGTCGCGCAGCGCGCCGGCCGACCCGAACCCGCGCATGCGCGATGTGGACGAGCGTCAGGCGCTTAACGAACTGGACCGGGCCGCCCCTTTTTACGACGATATTGATACAGGCGAGGAAATCAGTTGGCTGCGGCCCGGTCTGCGACCCCATATCCTGCGCCGGTTGCGGCGCGGCCACTGGACTGTGCAGGACGAGATCGACCTGCATCAGATGAACGTCGAGGCCGCGACGCGTTCCATACGGATCTTTCTCGACCAGGCGCTGACCGAACATCAACGCTGCGTCAAGATCATTCATGGCAAGGGTCTGCGCTCCGGACCCAACGGGCCCAGACTCAAATCGCTGACAGCCCGCATTCTCAGTCGTCATCCACGGGTCCTGGCATTTTCCTCGGCCCGGGCAGTGGACGGCGGCACCGGTGCCGTTTATGTGCTGCTCAAAGGCAACGCATGAGCACTGACATGTCAGCCACCATACCCGCCTTGCTGGTGCTTGCCGCCGCAGCCCTCTGGTGGCATGGCTGGATCCAGGCTCTGGAGCGGGCCCGGGTGCTGGCGAGAAACTTCTGTCACCATCAGCAATGGCAATTTCTCGACCAGACCGTCAGCCTTCGCCAAGTGCGCGTGACGCGCGGCGAGCGCGGCCTGGTGCTGATACGTACCTGGCGGTTCGAGTTCTCCGCCGACGGCAGCCAGCGCCTCTCCGGCGGTCTGATCACGGTCGGCGCCGATCCGCTGCGCATCTGGGCCGACGGCCCGGAGGGGCGGGTGATTCAGCAGCTCGGGCGCGCCTGAATCCTGGTGCCGGATTTTGGCTGCAATATGTTTTGCCGCGACAGCAGACGCACAGCGTTACGATGGCCAGTTTACGGGACGCATTCAGGGCCTGGAATTCAAGCAGGCGCTGTTCGGCATCTGGCTGGCCGAAAAACCCACCCAGCAGAGCCTCAAGCACAAGTTGCTGCGAATCGATCGCGATCTCGCCGAATAGACCCATCAGTTGCATAAATTTCCGAGTGCGAGAGCCCGGAGAGTAGTGTTTC
>CAYVPB010000003.1:98065-107187 GCA_964453565.1 uncultured Halomonas sp. | reverse complement strand
CGGCGGCCCTGAGACTGTCGGTCAGGACGTGGCCGTAGAAGATGTTATCGCCCAGCACCAGGCACGAAGGCGCGCCGGCCAGCCAGCCGGCGGCGATCAGGTAGGCCTGCGCCAGCGCGCCGGGCTCGGGCTGGTCGCCCGGAAGCGGGCGACATGATGCTGTGATTGCAGCGCGCACCGGTACCGGGATGACAAAGGCTTAGGTCCTGCGGGACCCTGGATTCAAAGTTTCCGGCGACAGGTACAAAGGCGGGATCGGGGACGGCACTCAGCGATCCGTGGCAGTCAGTTCGACTTCGAATACAACGTCGACGCGGTTGCGGACAAATTCGGGATCGGCAAATTCGCCGGTGCCGATTGCGAAGCGCTGGCGGTCGATCTCCGCATCTCCGGCCAGCGTGAATCCACCGCGAACGGTGATCTGTTCGGCTCCCGGGTCAAGCGTGAAGCGAATCGGCTGGGACTTGCTGACCCCCTTGAGAGACAATTCGCCTTCGGCCCGATATTGGCCATCGACGGCTTCGATGGCCGAACTGCGCCACTGCGAGACCGGATGGTTTTCGACATCGAAGAACTCTTCTTCCATCAAGGTTTGATCACGGTCGCGGTTGTTGCTGTCGGCCGAACGCAGGGCCACTTCGACCCGGATCTCGCCATGTTCTGGAACAGCCTCGGGCATGCAATAGGTCACATCGAATTCGCCGAAAGTTCCGGTAAAACGGCTGTCTTCAACGGCACCGCTGAATTCAAGTTTTCCGGTGTCCTGACTGCCGGAGTAACAGCTTTCCTCCGACTGCACATGAAAGGCCGCGGCGCATGCAGCCAAAGTCAGACCCAGGCGAATCATTTCCATATCGGAAGCATCCTTTCAAGCACATTGTCTCGAAGTACGAGTTGATGTCGCAACGCGGCCAGTACATGAACAGCCACGACCACAAGCATGGCGCGAGCCAGCCATTCGTGAACATCTTCAAGAACATCTTCAAGCCATTCATTGTCCGGCACCAGCCCCGGAATGTCGAGCAGACCGAAAAATTCCGCGCCGTAACCCGCCGAAGAGGACCACGCCCAGCCGCTCAGCGGCATGGCTAGAATCAGCGCATACAACAGCACATGAGTCCAGCGCGCGGCGCGCTGTTCCCACCGCGCCAGATCGGCCGGCAGTGACGGCGGCCGGTTGAACAGCCGCCAGCCGATCCGGACCAGCACCAGCAGCAACACAGTCATGCCGATGGACTTGTGCTGGGTGACGAGCTGAAACTGTTGCCGGATCGAATCGGCCTCTTCGATCCGCCAGGCCCAGACGAACTGAAGCGTAATGCCAATGACCACTGCCCAGTGCAGCAATTGGGCCACCAGGCCGTAGGCATTGTCAGTATTTCGAATCGGCAGCTTCATCTTGTGCGGCTATCATCTCAAGATCCGGAGCATAAGGTACTGCAATGAAGGTCTTGTGGCATCATGTCGTCGAAGCGTGCCCGATGGGGATCGTCCTGTGCACGCTGCTGCTGACTGGTTGCGCATCGCCGGTGCGGACGGACAGCGACAGGCTGAAGCCGGCCGGCTGGCCGTCGGTCGAAGCCGACCCGGCGTTGCGCCAGTTCAGGATCGACGCCGGGGCATCGCTGCTGCTGGTGCGGGTCGACCCGGCCGGACCGATGGCACGCTTGGGTCATAGTCATGTCATTGGCAGTGAAAACCTGCAGGGTTTCATCCAGCTCGGCCAATCCCTGGCCGATACCAGTGCCCGAATCCTCATCCATCTGACCGATCTGGAG
Organism: uncultured Halomonas sp.; assembly: GCA_964453565.1. Lineage (GTDB taxonomy): Bacteria > Pseudomonadota > Gammaproteobacteria > Xanthomonadales > Wenzhouxiangellaceae. The sequence continues at coordinate 105,409 of CAYVPB010000003.1, read as the reverse complement.
GTCGATCGTGCGCAGTGGCGCCAACACTGGGGCCTGGAGGCTGAACTCGACCGCGACACGATACAGGACACACGTGCCAACCTGCTTGGCGAACGGGTCCTGCATGCTGATGAGTTCCCAACCCTGGAGGCACGGATCACCGAAGCCGACGGATTTCCCTGGTTGCCAGCTGTCAGCGCACGCATCCGTATGCGCGGCGAGGTGCGGCAATTGACACTGCCCGTGGCGGTGTTCGATTACGGCGACCGGATCGAGGCAATCGGCGAATTCGCGTTCGACCATGCCGACTTTGGCCTGAAGCCGTTCTCGGCCGCGGCCGGGGCTTTGCGCGTAGCCGAAACCATCCGGGTGCGCTTCCGCATCAAGGCAATCCGCGATCAGGGTCCGGCGCCATAATGAAAAAGAATCTGCGCGAATCTGAGTAATCCGAGGTTCGCTTTTCCAAAAGGCTGATGCTCGCAGGTAATCAGGTATTGCTATCATCGTGGCCCTGACCTCATTCGACGACGGGAAAATCCTTGAGCGCAAACCCTATAGGCTCGACCATGCAAATCGAGCAACGCAACTGGTTCACCCGATTTCTCGATACGGTCGAGTGGCTGGGCAACCTGTTGCCGCACCCGGTCACGCTGTTTGCGATCCTGGCCACGGCCATGGTCTTCCTTTCCGGACTGTTCGGCTGGCTCGGGGTCTCGGTGAGCGATCCGCGGCCCGGCGCCGACGGCGCCACGATCGAGGCGGTCAGCCTGCTCAACGCCGAAGGTGTGCGCATGATCTTCGGCAACCTGGTGTCCAACTTCGTCAATTTCGCTCCCCTGGGCGTGGTGCTGGTCGCAATGCTGGGCGTCGGCGTGGCCGAAAAGTCCGGCCTGCTGTCGGCCCTGGTGCGCGGCATCGTGCTGAATGCACCGAAACACCTTGTCACGGTCGCGGTGGTGTTTGCCGGAGTGCTGTCCAACACCGCCTCGGAAATGGGATATGTGGTGCTGGTGCCGCTTGCCGGGGCGATCTTTCTTGCCCTGGGACGACACCCGCTGGCCGGCATGGCCGCGGCATTTGCCGGGGTATCGGGCGGCTACAGCGCCAACCTGCTGCTGGGCACCATCGACCCGCTGCTGGCCGGAATCACCACCGAAGCCGCGCGCCTGATCGATCCGGATTACGAGGTCTATGCCACCGCCAACTGGTTTTTCATGATCGTCTCGACGTTCATGATCACCGCGGTCGGGTCGCTGGTCACGATCTTCATCGTCGAGCCCAAACTGGGCGACTATGACGACAGTCGGGCAGACCCCCATGTGCTTGATGACAGCCAGATGAAGCCGCTTCGTCGGGATGAGAAAAAAGGCCTGCTGACGGCCGGTCTGGCGGTCCTGGGAATTCTCGGCCTGATCGCCGTGCTGGTGCTGCCCGAGACCGGCGTACTGCGTGATCCAAGTGCCGCCGGTGAGGGCTTTCTGGCCTCCTCCGGCCCGTTCTTCCGCTCCATCGTGGCCTGGATCTTCGTGTTCTTTCTGGTCACCGGATTCGCATACGGGCGAGTGGTCGGGACGATGAAAAACGATCGCGACGTGATCGACGGCATGGCCTCGGCCATTGCCACGCTGGGCCTTTATGTGGTCCTGGTATTTTTCGCCGCCCAATTCGTGGCGTTCTTCGGCTGGACCAACATGGGGCTTATCACCGCCGTGGCCGGCGCCGATTTCCTGCAGTCCATCGGCCTGACCGGTCCGCTGGTATTTCTGTTTTTCATCATGATCTGCGGCTTCGTCAACCTCAGCCTGGGTTCAGCGTCGGCCCAGTGGGCGGTGACCGCGCCGATCTTCGTACCGATGTTGATGTTCATCGGCTATTCGCCCGAGGTCATCCAGGGTGCCTACCGTATTGGGGATTCGACCACCAATATCATTACACCGATGATGAGTTACTTCGGGTTGATTCTGGCCTGGGCGACCCGCTACGACAAGAATTTCGGTATCGGCACGCTGATCGCAACCATGCTGCCCTATTCGATCTTCTACTTCATCTTCTGGACCGGCCTGTTCTTCCTCTGGGTATTCGGCCTGGACATGCCGGTGGGGCCCGGCTCGCCGACTTATTACACCCCCTGAGAGCGGATAAACCATGACTGCGACTGACCCGGCTGAAATTCCCGAGTTGACCGAACTGCATCTGGATCGAAGCCGACGCGTACTGGAATGCAGTTTTGCCAACGGAGAGATATTTACGCTGGATTTCGAGTACCTGCGCACCCACTCTCCTTCGGCCGAGGTTCGTGGCCACGGACTTTCAGAGCCCAAACTGCTGACCGGAAAACACGACGTGGACATCACCCGAATCCAGCCCATCGGCAGCTACGCCGTCGGGCTGCTGTTCGACGATGGCCATGACTCCGGCATTTATGCCTGGGATTTTCTCTATCGCCTCGGTCGCGACATGGAAAGAAACAAGGCGCGCTACCGGGAGCGGTTGCGGGAAGCCGGCCTGCTGAATTAGTCGAGCATGGTCGGCCGGGGAACCAGTCATGATCTGGATCGTCTGATCGCGCGGTTTCCCGAAAACCTGCGTGAGCATGATGATGTCCGGCGCCGGTTGCAGATGCTCGGTCGTGATCACGAGCGTAAACGGGAACTGGCAGGACGCATGCTGCGCGCACTCAGGCCGCTGGCACCGGACACGACTACGGTACTGGCAGTGCTCGATCTGGCGCTGGAGTGGAACGACCAGCGCGACGAGCTTGAGGCGCCGCCGCATGAGGATGAAGCCAATAACCTGCTGCAGGGTTTTCGGCGCGTCGTGCAATTCGACCGTCGCTATCTCAGCGAATCATCGGGCCGCGCCGAAGGACTGCGCCGGCTGATCCTGGCGCTGATCGCCGACGTGCGCGCAGTATTGCTGGTGCTGGCCTGGCAACTGGCGCGCATGCAAATGGCCCGGGACGACGATATGCGACGCGAACTGGCCACCGAGACCCGCGCCATCCACGCTCCGCTGGCGAATCGACTGGGCCTCTGGCAACTCAAATGGCAGCTCGAGGATCTGGCTTTCCGCTATCTGGAGCCGGAAGTCTGCGCGCGCATCGAGCGTCTGGTGGCCGAACGCCGCGACGAGCGCAACCGCTACATCGAAGAGTTCATCGACGAACTTGACCAGCGGCTGGAGCAGGCAGGTATCGGACACGAAATCAGCGGCAGGGCCAAGCACATTTACTCGATCTGGCGCAAGATGCAGCGCAAGGGGCTTGACTTCCACGAACTGTTCGACATCCGAGCGGTGCGCGTGCTGGTGGACACGCTCGCCGAATGCTACTCCGTGCTGGGCCTGGTGCACAGTCACTGGCAGCCGGTGCCGGGCGAATTCGACGACTACATTTCCAACCCCAAGCCGAACCTGTATCGCTCGCTGCACACGGCCGTTCGCGGCAGCAGCGGCCGGGTATTCGAAGTCCAGATCCGGACCCGCGAAATGCATGAGCATGCCGAACTGGGCGTGGCCGCGCACTGGCGCTACAAGGAAGGTGGACCGCGCGATTCGGCCATGGAACAGCGCATCGGAGTGATGCGCCAGTTGATCGAAGGCGGCGACGGCGAGCAGGATGACCAGACGCTGATCGACAGCTTCGAGTCCCTGACCAGCGAGGACCGGATCTATGTGCTCACGCCCCGGGGGGATGTAATCGACCTGGCACAGGGCTCAACTGCACTGGACTTCGCCTACCATATCCACACCGAAGTCGGTCACCGCTGCCGCGGCGCCAAGGTCAACGGGCGCATCGTTCCGCTGACTCATGTCCTGACCAATGGCGACCGGGTCGAAGTGATGACCGCCAGGCAGTCGAAACCATCGCGCGACTGGCTCAATCCGCAACTGGGATACCTGCGCTCGGGCCGGGCGCGCTCCAAGGTCCGGCACTTCTTTCGCGAACTGGCGTTCGAGGACAATCTGGCCGCCGGTCGCGCCGCGGTCGAAACCGAACTCAAACGCCTGGATCTGGAAGACGCCGAACTCGCGCCGATCGCACATCATTATCACCTGCGCGGCGAGGATGAATTGCTGGCGGCGGTCGGCGCCGGTGACCTGACCGCGACCCAGGTCGCCCAGGCAGTGTTACGCGAGCAACCTCGGCAAATCCCGGAGATTGCCGAAATGGGCAAACTGCCAGTCAGGCGGCAAGCTCGCGAAAAGGACACCGGCAGCGGTGATCGTGTACGAATCGAAGGCGTGGGCAACCTGCTGTATCAGCTTGCACGCTGTTGCCGCCCTGTTCCCGGAGACCCCATCGCCGGGTTCATTACCCGCACCCGCGGCGTGAGCATTCATCGCGAGGATTGCCGACAGTATCTGCGCCTGGCCGAAAAGGAACCCGAGCGACGCATTCGGGTCAACTGGAGTGGTACCGAACAGCGTGCCCGTTACCCGGTCAGGATCCTGATCGAAGCCTGGGATCGGCGCGACCTGATCAAGGATCTCGGAATCGCGCTGTCCGCCATGGGCGCCAGCGTGCGCTCGATGCAGGCCGGCCACGGCGATCAGCCCGAGGCGGTGCAGATCAGGCTGGAGCTTGAAGTCGGCGATCTCGAACAACTCTCGGCCATTGTCGGTCGCCTGGGCGCCATCGCCAATGTCAGCTCGGTGAAGCGCCTGAAGTAAAGCCCCGGGCAATCCTGACTATGCACTTGATTCAGTCACGGAAAGCAAGACCATTTTTGTCCACAGATGAACATGGATAGAAGCAATCCATCCTGTAAATCCTGTTCATCCCTGCTGAATGTTCTTGTTGATGTATTCCTGGACGCTACTGCAACCTGGCCTGCCTGGGTCGTCCATATCCCCCCCCTTTCTTCATCATCTGTGTTCATCTGTGGACAAACATGGTTTTTCCGTGCCCCTCTGGCCGAAGAAGGCACGGAATCAGTTCAGCAACTCTTCAAGCGCGCGCCTGGCGGCGGCGACGGAAAAATGGCGCTCGACATTGGCCGGGCCGTTTTCGGCCAGCCGCTGCCACAGCTCGGCATCGCGATACAGCCGCACCACCTCGGCGGCGAAGTGTTCCGCGTTGTCGGCCATCAGAATATCGACACCATGCTCGGTATACATGCCCTCGGCCGCGCACGAGGTCGCGACCACCGGCAGGCCGTGACTCATGGCCTGATTGACCTTGCCCTTGACCCCGGCGCCATAGCGCAGCGGTGCCACAGAAACCCGGCAACCGGTCATGAAAGGTTCCAGATTGTCGACGAAACCATGCACCCTGAGGCCCGGTGCGCAGCGTTGCAGAATTCGTTCCGGCATCCGGCTACCGATCAGGTGAAGTTGTACTTCGGGCAGGTGCTCACGCACGCGCGGCAGGATATCTTCGATCAGCCACTCGGCCGCGTCGACATTCGGCGGATGCTGGAATCCTCCAACGAACATCAGATCGCGACGCTGCTCGAACGGCTTGCCCGGATCCTGCAAGCCATGGATATTGGACACGACCCGCACATGCGCATCCGGCACCAGATCCGACAGCAACTGCTTCTCGAACTCGCTGACCACAAGCGTCGCGTCGGCTTGCCGAATCAGTTTGAGCTCGCTGGCACGCGTCTTTTGAGCTTGTTTGCCCAGCGAGGCAGAGCCCGACAGCTCCGCCTCGCGCTGCTCTCGCAAAAAGTGCAGATCCACGGTATCGAAGACCAGCCGGGCATCGGGACACAGCTTGCGAAGCATCCGGATCAGGGGCGAAAGTACGTAGTGACGGCTGACCACGACCAGATCCAGCCCGGCCCCGTGCCGGATGAGCCAGTCTTCCGGATCCGAAATCCACGGCGCGCTCAGAACCTCGATCCCGGCCTGCTCCAGATCAGCACTGTGGCGCCCCAACCGCACCAGGTTCTGCGGCATGAAACTGGTCTGGTAGCCGAGTTCGCCCAGCAGCTTGAGCAGCGCAAACATCCGCACCGAGCCTGAATCATGGTCCGGCATCGGTGTGGTTGCATCGATCACCAGCGCGCGTTTTGCAAATTCACGATGGCGATGCTCAAGCGCCAGTTCGGGCGTGTAGTGCTCCGGGTTTTCCGGAAACCGGCGAAGCTGCTTGGCCCAGCGTTGTCGGAACCTGTCCTGATTGACAACCTGATGCTGCTTGATTCCGGCGGTTTCATCGGTGCCTGAAGTACCACCCTCGTAGTGGATCACGGCGGCGGCCGGCTGGTAATAGACTTTCAATCCAGACTCGCGGATCCTGAAACAGAGGTCGGTGTCCTCGTAGTAGGCTGGCGTGTAATGACGATCGAATCCGCCGAGTTTCGCAAACCGTGACCTTTCGATTGCCAGACAGGCGCCGGAGACATAATCGGCTGCAGAGACAAAACGATACCGCGGCAGCTCCGGATCGTCGCCACGACCATAATTCCAGCCGCTGCCGTCGGCAAAGATGATTCCGCCGGCCTCTTGCAGCGTGCCATCGCCGAAAATCAGCTTGCCACCGACAATGCCGGCATCCGGGTGTGCGGAGAAAGTCCCGATGAGTGCATCCAGCCAGCCATCGGTGACCCGCGTGTCATTGTTCAGAAACACCAGCCACCGCCCCCTGGCTTTTTTCGCGCCACGATTGCAACTATTGATGAAACCCTGGTTGCGCCGGTTGCGCACCACCGTCACGCCCTCGCACTGTTTCAGCCAGGCCCGGGTCTGATCCGTGGAACAGTCATCGACCACGATGATCTCGAACCGCAACCGGGTTGCCACCGAAACCAGGCTTTCCAGACACGCCGAGGTGTAATGCAACTGGTTGTAGACCGGCACAATGACGCTGACCTCGGGATCATCCGGTCGCATGTGCGTGACCGGGTCTGCAATTTCCCCGACCTCGGGCACCGGCAACAGCACCGGCGGCTCGGGCGATTCGGCCACGACCGCCGGCGACTGCATCAGCCACAACGTCTGTCTGAATCCACGCAGTTTGAGATGATGCGCCAGGCGAGCAATCAGATGCGGCCAGCGCAACGGATTGAACACACCGCGCGCGCGCGCATTGCGTGCCAGTCGCGCCGTCACGCGCAACGGGCGAGTCAATCGCCATGAGCGACTGTGGATGATGTGCTGGAACTCCTGCTCAAGGGCATCATGGCGCTGGGCCAGGTCCTCCATGCGCTCTGACGTCTCGGCCAGTTCGTGTTGCGTCCCGGCCAGTTCGTGTTGCGTCCCGGCCAGTTCGTGTTGCGTCCCGGCCAGCTCACGGTCGCGCTCGGTCAGGCGGGCAATCGTTGATTCGAGTTCCTGCTGCAACGATCTGGCCCATGCCGTGCGTTCATCGAACTCGACCTGAAGCTCTTGCAGATGCTCCAGGGCCTGGTCCAGGTC
>CAYVPB010000003.1:24945-97965 GCA_964453565.1 uncultured Halomonas sp. | reverse complement strand
GTTCATCGAACTCGACCTGAAGCTCTTGCAGATGCTCCAGGGCCTGGTCCAGGTCGATTTGCACTGATCTGGCCCAAATCGCACGTTCATCGAACTCGACCTGAAGCTCTTGCAGATGCTCCAGGGCCTGGTCCAGGTCCTGTTGCAGGGATTTCGCCCAGTGCGTGCGCTCACGAAACTGGCGCTCCAGCCGCTCGGCCCAGTCCGTCCGCCTGGCTAATTCGGCTTCCATCCGTTCGATCTTCAGAAGTTCAGCCGCCAGCGCCCGTTCAGCCTCGGCCAGACGCGCAGCCAGACGATTGGCCTTGATCTGCAGCGGGGCTGCCGGCACATGCGCAGCCGAGGGGGCGTTACGCGGCGCAACCAGACGATCGAATGTCGCGACCATCTCGGCCGGCACGGACTCAGGCACCGCGGATTCGGCCATCTTGCGCAGCCGCCCTCGCTGGCCATCGAGGCGCTGGACCAGATGCACCAAGGCTTCGGCTTCAGGCTCGAACAGCAGACCGTCCTCACCGTCGCGAATGCGTTCGGGGAAGCTGCCAACGCGGGTTGCAATCGGGACCACGCCCAGGGCGCGCACTTCACTGAGCGCATAGTTCCAGGTCTCGGGAACCGTGGAAAGGAACAGCGCCGCGTCGGGTCGGAGCTGTTCGACCAGCTCCGGGAACTGTTCATGACGATAGTTGACGATCAGATCAATCCCGGGTTCGCCGAACAGTCTGAATCCTTCACGCCCGCAACCCAGCGCGACAATATGAGCATGACGGCGCAGTCCGGGCAGAGCCTGCCGGAGCAGATCCAGCCCCTTGCCGCGGCTCAACCGACCCGGGATCAGCAGTCGCAGAAGCCCCGTCGATGGCGGGCTTACCTTGCGTGGCTCGGCAAACGGGCGAAACGCATGCGGGATCCGCGCGATCTGCAAATCATGATTCGGACAGAGCTTGCGCCATCGCTCGATGACATGCTTGCTGGGCGCGATCAGTGCAATATCGCCGGCCTGCACGCGTTCGCCCCAGCAGGCGCCAAGCGAGGCCCAGAATCGGAAGTCAGCCGGCCCCATGCGCATGGTCCGACCGTGTTCGGCCAGCGCGCGTTCGAGGTTGATACGACCATCGTCTTCGAGATAGCCAAGCGGATCGAAATCCAGCAGCGGCCACAGCGGATAGAAATCGTGCAATACCTGTACGGTCGGCAAACCGGTTGCAAGACAATCCAGGCTGTGGCCGATCAGCGACGAGATCACGATGCGGCCGACACCAAATCGCTCGATGGTCTGTTTCAGGATGGCTCTGTAGTGGGGATGTTCGGCCACCGTGCTGACAATTGCAGGCGCCAGCGCGTCTTCGCGAATCAGCCCGGCCTCCGGCCCGCCCAGAAACAGTTTCAGGCCCCGGCCGCAATGGTGACCCGAAGCATCACCTCCAGCGACCAGCACCAGATGAGTGCCGTCGGCATCGCCTGCAATGAAATCGTCGATCCAGCGCCACACGCCGCCACCCCAGTCATGCGCAATATGCAAGGTGACGGGCTTGCGACCTGGTTGCGCGGCCGCAACCCCGTCCGGGCCCGACAAGGCCAGGTGTCGCAACCGCAGCCGAAGCTGACCGGTGGCCACCGCATGATCCTGCCCGTGTGCCGATTCCGGAACCGGCGGCCGACCCGGGTCCAGCACGAATGCATCATCGACCAGAAATGCACGTGCATCACCATCCAGTTCGCGAAATGCCGTCCCGGGCGAAAGCAAAAGGCAATCCGCCGTGACCTCCTCCAGCGGCTGCCAGATGCCGTCACCGCACCAGTGGACCAGACGCGCCGGCTGATCGATCGCGACTGTCGCGGGCCAGGCGGAAAATGGATTCAATCCGTCGTCATGGTTGCCGGGAAACATCAATCGCGGCGGACGAGTGCTGTCGGAACAGATTCGTTGCAGCACCGACACCGGCGCCGGCGGCGCAAGACCGGCGCGCAACAGCAGCACGCTGTGGCCGGGGTGCAGACTGCCGGCCGCCGCCACCGCGCCGTCGAAATCGCTGCGATGCCGACCCAGACCGCTCAGGGACGATCCGCTCCACTTGCCGACCGAATACACCGGCCCCGAGCATTGCGCGACCAGCCGGCTCAGCCACTCCTGAAGCTCGCCGTCACCAGATCCGGCTGACCACACAAGCAATACCAGACGTTCCGGAAGAAGCTCCGGATCATCCATTTTGTGCTTTTGCTCAGTGCTCATCAGACGGCCGCCACTGGATTCGGGGGTTCTCGGACCGGATTGACTGGATTCGAAAATGCACGGGATTCGTTTGCGGTGGGCCCATTACCAATTGGCAACGCCAATCATCGAGATCATAGATCTGTAGTGTCGTGGGAAATTCCGTCATTATCTCCCAATTGAAACATCGCCGCCACGAGCCGGTTGCCACGACCGCAACATCGGTAAAATCGTGAGACATCTCCGCTCGCGACAGTCTGTGCGCCGAACACGGCAAACCATGCCTGCAAAAAAAAGAACACCCAAAAAAAAATCCGGCAGACAATTGCCGACCCGACGCTGGCGGCCGGCGCTGCTGCTGTTCGTCTTCGGTCTGGGCCTGGGCGGCATCGGGCCCTGGGTCTGGTACCTGGATCATCAGGCCTCCCAGCGTTTCAGTGATCGGCAATGGAAGCAGGCAGGCCGAGTCTACGCCCGGGCGATGGAGCTGTATCCCGGCAAACCACTTGCACACCAGGACCTTGAGCTGGAACTACGGGCGGCCGGTGTACGAACCACCCGCCCGCTATTGCCCGGGCGCTACCGCCGCGAGGGGACGGAATACTCCATTTCACTACCGAATCTTGAGTTCGCGGATGGACACCAGGCGGCCCTGCTGGCACAGGTTTCGATTCGAAACGGCCGCATCGAGTCGATTCGTGACGGCAAGGGGAAAAGGCTGGACAGCCTGCGATTGCCCGCCGCCGAACTTGGAAGTCTGCTTCCGGCCGACGACCGGGATCGCACGATGGCGGCCATCGCGGACCTGCCGACACTGCTGGTGGCCGGCATCCAGGCAGTCGAAGACAGGCAGTTCCGCCACCATCACGGCATCGATCCACGCGCCATCCTGCGTGCGCTGATGCGCAACCTGCGCGCCGGCGACGTGGTCCAGGGCGGAAGCACCATCACCCAGCAACTGGTCAAGAACCTTTACCTGACCTCGGACCGGCGACTGACCCGCAAACTCAACGAGGCCATCATGGCGATCAGTCTGGAGGCGCGGTTCAGCAAGGCCGAGATCCTGGAGGCTTATCTCAACGAGGTGTTCCTCGGCCAGCACGGCAACCGCGCGCTTCACGGTTTCGGCCGGGCCGCAGAGTTCTACTTCGGAGTGCCTGTACAGACGCTTTCCAGCGATCAGATCGCACTGCTGGTCGGCATGGTGCGCGGTGCTTCCTGGTATCACCCGACCCGCAACCCGGAGCGTGCGCTGGCGCGGCGCAATCTGGTGCTGGGCATCTTTCATGAAACCGGCCTGATCGACAGGGCCGAACTCGAGGCCGCGGTCGCTCGACCTGTTGGCGCCGATACGGGCCAGGCTTCCTCCAGCCGCAAGCATCCAGCATTCATGGACCTGGTGCGCCGGCAACTGCGGGCCGATTATCGTGACCGCGACCTGCGCGAGAAAGGACTGAAAATCTACACCACCCTCAGCCCTTCGGCCCAGCATCATGCCGAACAGGCGCTGTTGGAAGGCCTGAAAGCAGTTGAATCCGAACCCGAAAGCCTGCAGGGAGCAATCGTCCTGACCCAGCCCGATTCGGGGGAAGTGCGTGCCCTGGTCGGCGATCGCAACACCGCGCGGCATGGCTTCAACCGGGCCCTGGACGCTCGACGTCCGGTCGGATCGGTGATCAAGCCGTTCGTCTATCTGCTGGCCCTGGCGAACCCCGAACGCTTTACTCTGTCCAGCCCGGTCGACGACACGCCGCTGAGCGTTCCGCAGCGTGGCCAGCCCGACTGGCAGCCGCGAAACTACGACCAGATCAGCCATGGCCGGGTACCGCTGCTGGACGCGCTGGCAAAATCCTACAATCAGGCGACCGTGCGGATCGGACTGGAAGTCGGTATCGGTCCGTTGTTTCGGCTGCTCGAACAGTTGGGTGTGGCGCCGGGCAGCGCCCGGCACCCGGCTGCGTTTCTGGGGGCGATCGATCTGACGCCAATGCAGGTGGCGCAGCTCTATCAACCACTGGCCGGCGGCGGCTACTCAACCCCACTGCGCGCGATCACCGACGTGATCGATCCGGAAGGCAATTCGATCGCACGCTATCCAATGCGACTGCGTCCGATTCGAGAGCGCGATGCGCTGGCGCTGCTGGATTTCGCGCTGGAACAGGTCGTGCGCGACGGCACCGCGGCCAGCCTGCGCTGGCGGCTGCAGAACCCCGCGCCGCGTAAGGCGACGGTACGGGGCAAGACCGGCACCACCAGCGACCGGCGCGATGCCTGGTTTGCCGGCTATACCGAAGACTGGCTGGGCGTGGTCTGGATCGGCCGCGATGACAACCAGCCTGCCGAGATCAGCGGCGGAACCACTGCCTTGCCGGTGTGGGCCCGGATGTTCGACCGCCTGCCGCTGGAAACCCGGCAACGGAACTGGCCGGAAGGACTGGAATGGTTCTGGATTGACTGGCCGGATGCGCTTCTGGCCGATCGAGAGTGTCCCGGGGCGCGTGCAATCCCGTTCATCGAAGGCAGCCAGCCGGCGCAATATTCGCCCTGCCTGCAGCCATGAGCAGCCCGCACCGCTTCATAAGCCGGCGTCATTGCGACACTCAGGTGAATTTCCCTCGCATGAATCCCCCCCCGCGTAAATGTCCAATCGTGCGACGTCCATGAGACGATAATGGCAGCATGAGATTTCCCCGGCTGTAGAGGAACATTTCGCGTGAGCAGCACGCCCGATCATCCCACGCTGGCAATCGATCCCGAATCCGGCACCCTGCGTGTGACCGGCTCATGGGTTTTGCAGCATCTGGAAATGCTCAACCGCCAGATCGAGAACACGCGCTCATTTCGCGCCATGGACGCCTCGGGCATCACCCGTCTCGACGCGGCCGGGGCATTGCTGATCGAGCGAATGCTCGATCGAAACCGCCTGGACGCCGATAGGATCGCCCTGCCTGATCAATGGCGCAAGCTGTTCAATGCAGTCCATGAAGTTTGCGACGACACCCCACAGGCGGAGCCCCAGGGCGAGCCGAAATGGCGCGAAATCCTGGAACGGATCGGTCTCACAGCCGTCGAGATTCGCGACAGCACGTTGCAGCTTCTGCACTTCCTCGGCCTGACCCTGTCCAGGCTCGGCCTGCTGATGTTGCAGCCTCGGCGGCTCCGCTTGACTTCGATTGTCTATCACATGGAGCAGTCCGGCCTCAATGCAGCACCGCTGCTGATGCTGCTGAGCGCTCTGATCGGCGCGGTGGTGGCGTTCCTTGGGGCCACGGTGCTGCGCGACTTCGGCGCCGAGCTGTTCGTCATCGATCTGGTGACCTATGCCTTTTTGCGCGAATTCGGCGTGTTGCTGACCGCCATTTTGTTGGCTGGACGCACCGCGAGCGCTTACTGCGCCCAGATCGGCATGATGAAGTCGCGCGAGGAAATCGACGCCATCCGCACCCTGGGCCTGGACGAAATCGAGTTGCTGGTGCTGCCACGCCTGATCGCGCTGGTGATCATGCTGCCTTTGCTGGCTTTTGTTGCGATGCTGGCCGGACTATTCGGCGGCATGGCCGTCTCAACCCTCATGCTGGATATCAACTTCGCGCTGTTTCTGGACCGGGTCGAACAGACCCTGACGCTGCGCCATTATCTGGTCGGCATGATCAAGGCGCCGATCTTTGCCGCGGTCATCGCGCTGATCGGCTGCATGGAAGGCATGCGCGTGGCCGGCACGGCCCAGTCGGTCGGCGAGCACACCACCATTGCAGTGGTACGCAGCCTGACCATGATAATCGTAATCGACGCGATCGCCGCGGTGTACTTCATGGAGATCGGCTGGTGAGTTCGGTCACCACGCACAATCACAGCGAATCCGGCGAGGCCGTCATCCGGGTTCGCGGACTGGTCAACCGGTTCGGCGATGACATCGTCCACGAAGATCTGGATCTCGACGTCCTGCGCGGCGAGATTCTCACCGTGGTCGGCGGCTCCGGCTCGGGAAAATCAGTATTGATGCGCTCCATCCTCGGCCTGCGACGGCCGCAGGCGGGGCGCATCGAGATCTTCGGCCATGCCGTCGAAAATGCCGAAAACGCGCGCGCGCTGATGGCACACCGGGCCGGCGTCCTGTTTCAGGACGGAGCATTGTTTTCCTCGCTGACGGTGCTGGAAAATATCGAGTTGCCATTGAAGTCGCACCGTCCGGAACTGTCACCGCAGCTTCGTCGCGATCTGGCTCGATCAAAGATTCTGCTTTCAGGCCTGCCCGAATCGGCCTGCCTGAAAATGCCCTCTGAGCTTTCCGGCGGCATGCGCAAGCGCGCCGCACTTGCGCGGGCGCTTGCGCTGGAACCGGAACTGCTGTTTCTCGACGAACCCACCGCCGGCCTCGATCCGATCGGTGCGGCCGATTTCGATCGCCTGCTCAAGACGCTGCAGCGGGCACTGGGGCTGACGGTGTTTCTCATCACGCATGATCTCGATACCATCTATGCCATCGGCGACCGCGTCGCCGTTCTGGCCGATCGGCAGGTGCTGGCCGCGGCTGCGCTGGAACAAATCGAACAACTGGAGCATGATTGGGTGAAAAGCTATTTCCACGGTCCGCGCTCCCGCGCGGCCGGCCGACAGGAGTAAACCATGGAGACCCGCGCGAATTTTGTGCTGATCGGTGCCGTGACCCTTGCCGCCCTGATCGCTGTGGTGGTGTTCGGCCTGCTTGCCGCGCGCTTTGCCACCGATGCGGCCTGGAACCGTTACGAGGTGCTGTTCACCCAGTCGGTCATCGGTCTGAATCGCGGCAGCCCGGTCCTCTACAACGGGGTCAACGTCGGTCGTATCGCCGAATTGCGGCTCAATCCGGACGACGTCCGCGAAGTCATCGCAACTGTCGAGATCAATGCCGAGGTGCCGGTCCACGAAGACACCGAGGCGACCATCCGCCTGCTCGGCCTGACCGGCACCGCCGCGATCCAGCTCCGGGGCGGTGATCCCGAAAGCCCGTTATTGCCAACCGGGCAACGGCATCCGGCGCGCATCACGACCGGAGACTCGCCGCTGGCCCGGCTGATCGAGTCGTCCGAGGGAATCGTAGTGACCGCCAGCCAGGTGGTCGAACGGTTGAACGAGATTCTCAGCGAGGAAAATGCCGGACACGTCGAACGTACACTGGCATCGGCCGAAAAACTGCTGGCCGGACTGTCCGACCACGACGGAAACCTGAATCAATTGCTCGCCAATGCCGCCCGGGCCAGCGAATCCCTGCCGGAAACGGTTGCGCATCTGCAGGATGCATCGAGAACATTCGGGCGCGTGCTGACCGGAATTGATCAGGAAGTGATCGCCGACCTGCCTGAACTGCGCGCCAAACTCGATGAAAGCCTCACCAACCTGTCTTCACTGACCGGCCGTATCGACACCATCATCGCCAGCAACCAGGACGCGCTGACCCAGATCGGCGGCGTCGGCATGCGCCAGATCGACGGCGGGCTGGAAGACCTGCGCCGGCTGATCCGTGACCTTTCCGACGTGGTCAATCAGATCGAACAGAATCCATCCCGTTTCCTGCTCGGTGGCGATGAACCCGAGGAGTACCGCCCACGATGAACACCAGAACCTTCACCGCTGTCCTGCTGCTGGCGCTTTGCCAGGCCTGCTCTTTCCTGCCCCAAACTGAACCCGTGCAACTGCTGGATCCGCAACCTGCGCTCGGCACGCCGGCTGCGCACAAGCATGACTGGGCGCTGAACATCGCGCGCCCGGAAACAGACCGTATGCGCGATTCCACCCGCGTGCTGGTGCGCGGCCAGGACGGCCAGCTTCGCATCTACGGCAACACCCGATGGGTGGCGGCAGCCCCGGATCTGCTGCGCACGCTGCTGGTACGCGACATGCGCGACCGTAGTCTTGTCACCGAAGTGCGCTCGGGCAGTGGCGGCGGCCAATTCATGCTGGCACTGGATCTCAGACGCTTTGAACTCAGTGAAAGCGCCTCTGGCCTGACCGTGGACCTAAGAGTCGAGGCACGCCTGTACGACAGCCGCTCGACCCGGATGCAGGGCAGTCGGCTGTTCGAGGTGCTGGAGCTGGTCGACGACGGCGAGACTGCGGCCGTCGGTCGGGCATTCGAACGCGCCCTGGCAAGCCTTATCATCGAACTCGGCGACTGGACGGTGGCAACCGGACAGGCCAGCGAGCCGCAGGCAGCAGTGAGATAATCGAGGCTTATGAGAATGGAGCGCATAAATGTCCCAGCGAGCTGATCGCATTCTGGTCGAACTCGGCCTCAAGGCGGAAAACTCCGGCGCCTGCTTCGGCCCCGGCCAATGGTCCACCACCACCGATGCCGGCAAGGTCGATTCGATCAACCCGGCTACCGGCGAGGTCATCGCCAGCGTGTACGGCGCGTCGGGAACGGATTACGAGCGCGTTCTCGGACAGGCGGTGGAAACCGCGCGCGCCTGGCGCCAGGTGCCTGCGCCACAACGTGGCGAAGCCGTACGCCTGGTGACCGAAGCCCTGCGCAAGTACAAGGATCCGCTGGGCAGCCTGGTCTCCATGGAAATGGGCAAGATCAAGCCCGAGGGCGACGGCGAAGTCCAGGAAATGATCGACATCGGCGACTTCGCGGTCGGCCAGTCGCGCATGCTCTATGGCAAGACCATGCACTCCGAGCGTCCCGGCCACCGCATGTACGAGCAGTGGCATCCGCTGGGCGTGGTCGGCGTCGTCACCGCGTTCAACTTTCCCGTCGCGGTCTGGGCCTGGAACGCGCTGCTGTCGGCGATCTGCGGCAATACCACGGTCTGGAAACCTTCGCCCAAGGGGGTCTTGTGCTGCGCGGCAGTGCAGAACATCGTCAACGAGGCACTGGCCGACAGTGACTTTCCGCCCATCTTCACCAGCTTCATGGAACCCGGTCACGAACTGGCCCGGCGTTTCATTGCTGAAAAGCGCGTGGATCTGATGTCGTTTACCGGCTCGTGCCAGGTCGGCCGCGAAGTCGGCGCAACAGTCGCCGCGCGTATGGGCAAGAGCCTGCTGGAACTGGGTGGCAACAACGCCATGATTGTCGACCAGACCGCCGATCTGAAACTGGCCATCCCGGCCATCGTGTTCGGAGCAGTCGGTACCGCCGGCCAGCGCTGCACCTCGACCCGCCGGCTGTTCCTGCACGAATCCATCGCCGACGACGTGATCGGAAAGCTTGTCGATGCCTACAAACAGGTGCGCATCGGCGACCCGCTGGACGACGGCACGTTGATGGGCCCACTGACCGACGAAACCGCGATCGAACGTTATTTCAAGGCCATTGAGCAGGCAAAAGTCGCCGGCGGCGAACTGCTGAGCGGCGGCAACCGGGTCGATCGTCCCGGCTTTTTTGTCGAGCCGGCTATGGTACGCGCCGAAAACCACTGGGACATCGTCCAGGAAGAAACCTTTGCGCCCATCCTGTACGTGATGACCTTCAAGACCCTGGAAGATGCGGTGGGAATGCACAATGACGTGCGCCAGGGACTGTCGTCGGCAATCTTCACCACCGACCTGAGAGCCGCCGAATATTTCCTCGGCCATCTGGGCTCGGACTGCGGCATCGCCAATGTCAACATCGGCACCTCCGGCGCCGAAATCGGCGGCGCGTTCGGCGGCGAAAAGGAAACCGGCGGTGGCCGCGAATCCGGCTCAGACGCTTGGCAGAACTATATGCGCAGACAGACCAATACTATCAATCACTCGACCGAACTGCCGCTGGCGCAGGGGATCAAGTTCGATTTGTAGGGCGGCCATGACAAACGCGGGCCAGCTCTCACCATAAAGGCGGTTCGCACTTGACAGGAGTCCACAGATGAACACGGATGAACACAGATAAATACAGATTTGATCGCCCGTGAACCCATCGCTATGCCGTCATTCGCTTGCAGGCGGGAGCCCGACCTTGTGCCGGCGACGTGGCACCGGCCTGCCCGAAACCACCTCGCCACGCGCAGGCCGGCCCAACGTGGCCGGTGATGCAATTCCAGCGCCCCCCGCCCCAGCCCTCCCCCACCAGCGGGAGAGGGTTTGGGAAGGGGTGCTCCTGACATCCTGGCAAGAGTCATCAAATGCATTATTTTCGTTCATTCGCGTACATTTGCGGTTCCATCCGTGTTTATCTGTGTTCATCTGTGGATAAGAAAATGCCGTTGCAGCACCAAACCAGGGAGACGACAACAGAATGTATGGCTGGCTGAGAAAAGGCCTGTTCTCGCTGCCGCCGGAAACGGCGCATGAGCTGGCGCTGGAGTCGCTGAAGTTTGGTGGGCATTTCGGTCTGCCCCGGCTGTATGCGGGCAGCTCGATATCCGATCCCTTCGAACTGATGGGCCTGACCTTTCCCAACCGCATCGGCCTGGCCGCCGGGATGGACAAGAACGGCGACTACATCGATGCGCTCGGACAGCTCGGTTTCGGTCACCTGGAGCTTGGCACCGTCACGCCCCGACCGCAGCCGGGAAACCCGCCGCCGCGCATGTTCCGGATCAAGCCGGCCGAGGCGACGATCAATCGCATGGGGTTCAACAACAAGGGCGTGGACCACCTGGTGGAACGACTGAAGGAACGCCGATATAGCGGCATTGTCGGCGCAAACATCGGCAAGCAGAAGGACACGCCGATCGATCAGGCCGTTAGTGACTATCTGCAGTGCCTGGAAAAGGTCTATCCGCACTGCGACTACATCGCGGTCAATATTTCCTCACCCAACACCGAGAATCTGCGCGAGTTGCAGGACACCGGACCCCTGACCGAGCTGCTTGAGGCATTGACCCAATCATGCCGGCATCTCGCGCGAGCCTGCGACAAAGCCCGACCGCTGACAGTCAAGATCGCCCCGGACTGGGATGAGAAACTGCTGCTCGCCTCGCTCAAGATCATCGGCAACAGCGGAGTGGACGGACTGATTGCCACCAACACCACCATTGCGCGCGACGCCGTCGCCGGACTGCCGAATGCCGAACAAAACGGCGGATTGAGCGGCCGCCCCCTGCTGGAGCCCGCCAACCGGATACTCCGGATTGCGCGCGAAGTCCTCGGACCGGAATTCCCCATCATTGGTTCCGGCGGAGTGATGTCGCCGGAAGATGCAATATCCAAGATCGAAGCAGGCGCCGATCTGGTCCAGCTCTATACCGGATTCATCTACCATGGACCGGCCCTGGTCCGCGATTGCGCCCGGGCCATTCGAGGCCATGCCGCGACCAGGGCAGACTGAAACCTGGTGCAGCCCGCCACGCAGAGACCAGGAAAACCTGGAACCGCAGATTACGCAGATTCACGCAGATTGTTGTTTTATCTCGAATGATCTTCATTACAGCGATCCGCGCCGCGGCAAACGGTAAGGAACCGATTGAGGCAGGAAAGGATGACTACCTGATTGGACCCAGCAGTGCTCCAATCCAATAATCTGCGTTAACCCATCAGTTGCATAAATTTCCGAGTGCGAGAGCCCGGAGAGTAGTGTTTCCGGGGCGTGCGCGGATATTTTCCAACCGGAACATAGCTCACTCTATGTGAGGATTGGAAAATTGAGCACGCGCCCCGGAAACGCTGCTATACCGGGCAGTGCAACGGTCTCTCGCCGCAAATTTATGCAACAGATGGGTTAATCTGCGTAATCCGCGGTTCGTTTTTCGAAATGACTGCTGCAAGCACCGAATCAGGAGCTGAAATGACCGCCGAAATACTCGCCAACCAGCGCCTGGATGGCTTCAGCACTTTCCGACTGCCGGCGACGGCGCGCGAGCTTGCACTGCTGGAAGACACCGAAGAGCTGCCGCGACTGCTGGATACCGATCTTCCGGTCATGCTGCTGGGCGGCGGCAGCAATACCCTTTTTGTCCAGGATTTTCCCGGTCGGGTCATCGTCAATCGCCTGACCGACATCGACAGCGAGATCATCGATCGCGACCGGGTCATGGTCACCGCCATGGCTGGCGGGGACTGGCACGGACTGGTGCGCTGGTCGCTGGACCGTGGTCTCTGGGGCATCGAGAATCTTGCCCTGATTCCGGGTCTGGTGGGTGCCGCACCAATACAGAATATCGGCGCCTATGGCGTCGAACTGGCGCATTGCCTGGACTCGGTGCAGGTCTTCGACCGCGACCGCGGCCGCACCGAGTGGCTGGCCGCCGCAGATTGCGACCTGGACTATCGCGACAGTCGCTTCAAGAGTCGCGAGCCGGGTCGCTTCATCATCCTCGCCATCCGGCTCGAACTCAATCTGGACGGAATGCCCATCCTTGAATATCCGTCGCTGATCGAGGAGCTCAAGCAGCATGGACACTCCCGGCCCGACGATCCCCGGACCGTGGCCGCGGCCGTGATTCGGGTGCGCAAGCGCAAGCTCCCGGACCCGGATCTGGTGGCCAACGCTGGCAGCTTTTTCAAGAACCCTGTGCTGACCGACGACGAAGCCCAAGGACTGATCGAACAACATCCCGATCTCCCGCACTGGCCCGACAAACCGGGCCGTACCAAGCTGTCCGCCGCATGGATGATCGATCAGCTCGGCTGGCGCGGCCGCTCGGTCGGAGATGCGGCGGTATCCGAAAAACATGCCCTTGTTCTGATCAACCGGGGAATGGCCAGCGGCGATGACGTGCTGACCCTGGCCGGACAGATTCGCGATTCGGTCGCCGAATATTTCGGTGTGCGTCTGGAACCGGAGCCGGTGATTGTTGGAAATCCGTAAAGCGAAGGTGGCGCAGGCGATGATCGAAGTCGCCCTTGAAATCGAACCCCTTGATGGTTTTTGTAAATCGTGAATTGTAAATCGTCAATCGAAAACCGCACCATTACGGGTCGAAGCTGATTTTGACTTTTCCATTCACGATTCACGAAAAGCCGGAACCCGGACTGAACGATAGTCGCCTGCACATCACAGTACAGAAACCCGACCACCAGGAGCCCAAAACCATGAGCTATCCGGAAAACTACACGCCACCGAAGGTCTGGAACCCGGATGTGCAAAGCGGCGGCAAGTTTGCCGGGATCAATCGGCCGACGGCCGGGCCGCGGGAGGAAACAGAGCTGCCGGTGGGCAGGCATCCGCATCAGCTTTACTCGCTGGCCACACCCAATGGCGTCAAGGCTACGATCATGTTCGAGGAACTGCTCGCACTCGGTCATGCAGACGCGGAATATGATGCCTGGCTGATCAATATCAGCGAGGGCGACCAGTTCGGATCGGGATTTGTGGCCATCAACCCCAACTCCAAGATCCCGGCGATGACCGACCACAGCACCGACCCGCCGCAACGGGTTTTCGAATCCGGGGCCATCCTGCTGTACCTGGCCGAAAAATTCGACGCCTTTTTACCCGGAAACCAAACTCAGCGCACCGAGTGCCTGAACTGGCTGTTCTGGCAGATGGGCGCAGCGCCGTATCTCGGCGGCGGCTTCGGCCACTTCTATGCCTATGCGCCTGAACCGATTCAGTATTGCATCGACCGCTATGCAATGGAAGTCAAGCGCCAGCTCGACGTGCTGGACCGTGAACTGGCCACGCGCGAGTTCATTGCCGGCAGCGACTACACCATTGCCGACATGGCGATCTGGCCGTGGTATGGCCAGATCGCTCTGGGACGTTTGTACGATGCCGCAGAGTTTCTCGCCGTTCGCGACTACGAGCATGTGATGCGCTGGGCAAACACCATTGACGACCGGCCGGCAGTGCTGCGCGGTCGCATGGTCAACCGCCCGTTCGGCGATCCATCCATGCAACTGCACGAACGACACGATTCTGATGACTTCGAAACCCGGACCCAGGACAGGATCGGCGAACAGGATTGCTGATTGCCTTCAACAAGCCGTTCGGCGTACTGTGCCGGTTCAGCGGCGAGGGCCAGACACTTGCCGGGTACATCGACGTGTCGGGGGTTTATCCGGCCGGGCGGCTTGACAAGAATTCCGAAGGCTTGCTGCTACTGACCGACGACGGTGTCCTGCAGGCGCGCATCTCGTCACCGAAGTTCAAGCAGCCCAAGAACTATTGCGTGCTGGTCGAGCGCAAGCCCGAGGAAACGGCACTGCAGCAACTGCGCGACGGCATCCGGCTCAACGGCGGCCCCACTCGCCCGGCCCGGGTCCGGCGCATTGACCAGCCCGGCTGGCTGTGGCCGCGCAACCCGCCGGTGCGCTACCGCAAGAATATCGAGGACGTGTGGCTGGAAATCATTCTTGCCGAAGGCCGCAACCGCCAGATCCGGCGCATGACCGCCGCTGTCGGCCACCCCACCCTGCGCCTGATCCGGACCTCCATCGGCAAGTGGGGCCTGAACAACCTGCCACCCGGAAAATGGCGGCGGCTTGAATGATCCTGGGACGAGGTTTCAGCCGATCATCAGCCAATCAGGATTCCACGCCGCTTGAGGTATCCCAGAAGCTCGTCGACACATTCGTCAACGCTGAGCTTCGAGGTATCAACCGCGATTTCAGGGGCCTCGGGTGGTTCATAAGGCGAATCGATGCCGGTAAAGTTGTGGATCACACCGGCGCGCGCCTTGGCATACAGGCCCTTGGGGTCGCGCAACTCGCAAACTTCCAGCGGCGCATCGACGTGAATCTCGATGAATTCTCCGTCTTCCATCAGCTCGCGCACCATGGCCCGATCGGCCCGGAACGGCGAGATGAACGCGCTCAGCACGACCAGACCGGCATCGGCCATCAGGCGGGCGACTTCGCCGATGCGGCGTATATTTTCAACCCGGTCCTGGTCGCTGAAACCCAGGTCGCGATTGAGACCATGCCGCACATTGTCGCCATCGAGCAGATAGCTGTGATGCCCGCGTTGGAACAGGGCCCGCTCCAGCGCATTAGCCACGGTCGACTTGCCGGCTCCGGACAGTCCGGTAAACCAGAGCACCGCGGGCTTCTGCGACTTCTGGTGCGCACGCGAACGCTTGTCCACGTCCTGCCGGTGCCAGACTACGTTTGAGGACTTGTCAGCCAGTTGATCGGTAACCGGACGGGTAATCATGCCGGCACCGACGGTCAGATTGCTGACCCGGTCGATGACGATGAAATTCCCGGTGCCGGGAATCGAGTCATAAGCATCGAACGGCAACGCTCTTGAAGCGCGCAAGCGGCAATAGCCGATTTCGTTGAGCCCCAGCTCCTCGGCGGGATGATGTTCCAGTGTATTGACATCGACGCGGTGATGAATTGTTTCCGGCGTGGCCGGCAACTCGCCGCCGGCCAGCTTGACGTTGTATTGCCGCCCGGGCAGCAGCGGGCGCTCGTGCATCCAGACCACCCGCGCATCGAACAACTCCGAAACACGCGGCAAGCGGTCAGGGTGAACCAGCATATCGCCGCGGCTGATATCGATCTGGTCATCGAGAGTAACCGTGACTGCCTGACCGGCATCGGCACGTTGCAGCGTATCCCGATACAGCAGGATTTCCCGCACCCGACTGCGTTTGCCCGAGGGCAACACCACGATCTCGTCGCCAACGACCAGCTCGCCGCTGGCCAAGGTACCGCTGAAGCCGCGAAAATCCGAGCGGGTACGATTGACATACTGGACCGGGAAGCGCATCGGACGGCCGGTCTCTTCGGCATGCAGCGGTGCGGTTTCCAGCAGCTCCAGAAGGTCCGGACCGTCATACCACGGCATCTCATCGCCTTTGCGCGTCACGTTGGCGCCGTTGAGCGCGCATACCGGCACGCAGGTGTGGCCTTGCATGCCAAGCTGATTGGCGAACGCAGCATAGTCGTCGCGGATATCTTCGAAAGTCTGCCGGTCATAACCGACCGCATCCATCTTGTTGACCGCGACCAGCACCTGGCGAATGCCTAGCAAGTGCACCAGATAGCTGTGGCGGCGGGTCTGCACCTGCACACCATTTCTTGCATCGACCAGCACGATGGCCAGATCGGCCGTTGACGCCCCGGTCACCATGTTGCGCGTGTACTGCTCATGCCCGGGGGTGTCGGCAATGATGAACTTTCGCTTCTCGGTAACGAAATAGCGATAAGCCACGTCGATGGTAATGCCCTGCTCACGCTCGGCCTGCAGTCCGTCGACCAGCAACGCCAGATCCGGCGCCTCGCCGGTGGTGCCGTATTTGCGCGAATCGCGGTCAACCGCGGCCAACTGGTCTTCGAAAACCTGGTGGGTATCGAACAGCAGCCGGCCGATCAGGGTCGACTTGCCGTCATCGACCGAACCACAGGTGATGAAACGCAGGAGCTCCTTGTGGCGATGCTGTTCGAGATACTCGTGGATATCGAATCCGGCCTGATCGGTGGTCACGCGCATCAGAAATACCCCTGCTGTTTCTTCTGTTCCATCGATGCCTGGGCATCCTGGTCGATCGCCCTGCCCTGGCGTTCCGACGATCGCGCCAACAGCATCTCGCGAATGATTTCCGGCAACGTGGTTGCATCTGATTCCACCGCGCCGCTCAGCGGGTAACAACCCAGGCTGCGGAAGCGCACCATACGCTGCCGCGGCGTCTCGCCAGGCTCCAGCGGCATCCGGTCATCGTCGACCATGATCAGCAGGCCATCGCGTTCCACCACCGGCCGGGGCGCTGCAAAATAAAGCGGCGCCACTTCGATACCTTCCAGGTCGATGTATTGCCAGACATCAAGCTCGGTCCAGTTCGAGAGCGGAAACACCCGGATGCTCTCACCGGCGTGAATGCGCCCGTTGTAGAGGTTCCATAACTCCGGTCGCTGATTCTTCGGATCCCAGCGGTGGTGGCGGTCACGAAATGAAAACACCCTTTCCTTGGCACGCGAGCGCTCCTCATCGCGGCGGGCGCCACCAAACGCGGCATCGAAACCATGCTGGGTCAGCGCCTGCTTCAAGGCCTGGGTCTTCATGATGTCGGTGTGCACCGCCGAGCCGTGCGTAAAAGGGCTCACACCCTGATCTACGCCTTCCTGATTGATGTGCACGATCAACTCCAGATCAGGATCGGCGGCAATCCGGTCACGACAGGCATACATCTCGCGAAATTTCCAGGTCGTGTCGACGTGCAGCAATGGAAACGGCAGGCGTCCCGGGTAAAAGGCCTTTTTCGCCAGATGCAGCATCACCTCGGAATCCTTGCCGATCGAATACAGCATCACCGGATTCGAGAATGTCGCGGCTACTTCGCGAATGATATGAATGGATTCGGCTTCCAGTGCCTCCAGATGAGTGCGCCGGACTGGTGTCAATGCCTGATTCATTGGTGAGGGAGCCTGTTTTGAATATAGTGCACAAGATAGTGCAGGAAATCCGGACCCAGCTCCGGATGCTTGAGACCGTATTCCACCGTCGCCTGCAGGTAACCTAGCTTGCTGCCGCAGTCGTAGTGTCGGCCACTGAATTCCCAGGCGTCGACACCCTGTTCCTCGACCAGCGCAGCGATGGCGTCGGTCAACTGGATTTCACCACGCTGATCCGGCGCGGTGGTTTCAAGCAGTTCGAAAATTCGCGGGGTCAGCAGGTAACGGCCCACCACCGCCAGGTTGGAGGGAGCCTGGTTCGGATCCGGCTTTTCCACGATTGCCCGGATCGCGGCCAACGGCTCCTGCGCGTCTCCGACATCGACCACTCCATACTGACGGGTGAGTTCACGCGCAACCCGCTCAACACTGATCACCGAACGACCGGAGCCAGCATATTTTTCCGCCAGTTGCTTCATCACCGGCCAGTCGCCGGCATCGATCAGATCATCGGCCAGAATCACGCCGAACGGGCGTTCGCCAACCAGCGGCCGGGCGCACAAGACCGCGTGCCCAAGGCCCAGCGCCTCGCGCTGTCGTACATACACACACTGGATGCCTTCGGGCAATACATCGCGCACGAGATCCAGCAGCTCCTGTTTGCCGCGGCCGGCAAGTTCCGTTTCCAGTTCGTAGGCCATGTCGAAATGGTCCTCGATGGAACGCTTGGTGCGGCCGGTCACGAACACCATGGTGCGCGCCCCGGCGGCGATCGCCTCCTCAACCGCGTACTGAATCAGGGGCTTGTCCACCACCGGCAGCATTTCCTTGGGGCTGGCCTTGGTCGCGGGCAGAAAGCGCGTACCCAGACCGGCCACGGGAAATACCACGGTGTCGATGACCGATGCATTCATGATTTCATTCCGGGGCAGGTGTAATGCAAGATCCGCGATTTTACTATCATGTACGGGTCCTGATGACCTGGCCTTCCCACCCAAGGAGAATCTTCAGTCATGCCCATATTCCGAATTGCCTTGCTTGCCACGGTCCTGGCCTGTGGCGGTTGCACCTGGGTGAAGCCGGTTCCAGGAGCCGAATCGATCCGGATTGCCGGGCCGGCCGACGTCAAGGCCTGCACGCGCGTAGGCTCCACCCGCGCCTCGGTTCGCGATCGGGTCGCCAGCGTCCAGCGCAGCCCCGGCAAGGTCGCCGAGGAAATTGAACGCCTGGCGCGGGCCTCGGCGCTGGAGATGGGGGCCGATACGCTGGTGCCGGCCGGGCCGGTGCGTAACGGCGCACGAGAATTCATCGTTTACCAATGCAAGGGGCGTTGAAGCTTGGCTTTTCTGATTGCCGCCCCGGATCGTGATTGCACCGAACTGGCGGACTTGATACGCAGCCTGATGCCCGAAATCGATCTGCGGGTATGGCCAGAAATCGGCGATCCGTCCGGGATCACCTTTGCGCTGGTCTGGAAGCCTCCCGCGGGACTGTTTGGCCGTCTGAACAGACTTGAGGCCATATCTTCACTGGGCGCGGGCGTGGACGGGCTGGTGAATCATCCGGAAATTCCCGAAGGGCTGCCGATCGGCCGGCTGGCCGGCCCGAGACTGGCAACCAACATGGCGGCTTATCTGGTTGCGGTGGTGGTCCGGCGCTGGAAGCGGCTGAATGAGTTCGTCGCCGATCAGCGACAGCGACGCTGGAATCAGTGGGCGCCGGAAGCCCCTCCAATCATCGGTCTGCTTGGCACCGGCGCCATGGGCCGGGCCACGGCAAAGGCCTTCGGTGCACTTGATTTCCCCATGCTGGGCTGGAACCGCTCGGGCCAGGGGCCCGACGGTGCAGACATGTACGCCGACCGATCCGGCCTTGAGCAACTCGCGCAACAGGCCGATTTCCTGATCAACCTCCTCCCGCTGACCGACCGCACACGCGACCTGCTCGATGCCGGGCTGTTCCGGCACATGAAACCCGAAAGTACGCTGATCAACGTCGGCCGCGGTCAGCACCTGGTCGAATCAGACCTGCTGAAAGCACTGGAACGCGGCCGACCGGGTTTCGCCATTCTCGATGTCTTCCGAACCGAGCCGCTGCCCGCGGAGCATCCGTTCTGGTCTCATCCAAAGATCCTGATCACCCCGCACTGCGCCAGCATCACGCTGACCCGCGAGGCGGCCGAACTGGCCGTCGAAAGCTACCGCCGCGTGCTGGCCGGAAAACCGCCGCTAGGCCAGGTCGACCGGCGGCGGGGGTACTGAACCCACAGATGACAGATTGATACGAACATTCTGGCTTGCAAGCAATAGTCCGGGTGCGTAAAGACAATCCTGATTACGTATGTATGTCAGCCATTTGAAAAAGCAACCACAGATTACGCAGATTTGCGCAGATTATTGAATTTGAATCTGTTTTTGCTTGACCAAAGCATGTCCCGGGTTAAGGGTTTTCTGTCTTGGCATGGCTGAGTCAACTACGTAATCAGGAAGACAATAACTCTCGAAAAGTCTTCAACCCCGTGACCGCACCCGCTGTCGCGCAGCGAACAGGTTGTTCGATGAGAGGCGCCAAGAGCGCACGGGAATCGATGGTAAGCAACGACCGATCTCGGTCATCCTCTCCCTGCCCCTGGCGCTCCTGGCATCCTGGCGAGAATAAGAAGTTCGTGGACCAGAAAACCGATGGCAATGGCTTGCCATCGAGTTGGTACTTTTATCCGAGGGTTTTCGGGGCAGTCAGTTTCGGGGCTGGCGGCCAGCGGCGTTGCCTGCTGCCGAGTCGTGGGTCGATCGGCATTGCAGTTGAGGCGGGTTTCCAGGGAGCCCTGGTGCCAGTGGAATAGGTTCAAGGGCATCTGAAATCATATGCGTTCCCGGAGCTCAACAGATGCGGATGGATGCTGAAAGATCTTCAAGTGACCCGCGACCCACGCCTCACCACCAGGCAACACCACTCCCCGCTGAGAGTTTCGTGCAAAGGGCTGGATTCGCCCGCAGCGAGACTCGAACATTGGTGCAGCGGGGGATGTCGAGGGCTTCGGGCCGGCCCGAAGCGGCCGGCATCACCGGATGCTCCCAACCGTCTACTGGCATGAAAGCCTGCCCTGCAAATACCAAATGGTGATTGCGGCGCCGATGGCTGAGTCGTCTCCATAATCAGATCAGACTCAGCCCTTTGCTCCCCGCAATTGCAGGCCCGCCTCGATACTGACCCGCGGGCGATAGCCGAAGTCGCGTTCGGCCGCTTTGATATCGAACCAGTGCGCCGTGGCCAGGTGCTCGACGATGAAACGCGAGACCGGCGGATCGCTGCGCAGGCGCAGCGTGCGCCAGAGCGGTTCGACTACTGCCGCGGCGAGATTGGCCAGCGGCAACGCAACCCGGCCGATGCGCGGGGTCTCGCCGGCCGCCTGCAGCAGGCGCGTCATGATCTCGACGGCCGGCAAGGGTTCGCCGTTGCTGATGAAATAAGCCTTCCCGGCCGAGCGGGCCGGCCCGCGCAAATCGTCCAGCGCCAGAACATGAGCCTCCGCGGCATTGTCGATATAGCAGGTGTCGATCAGCTTGTCCGGCCTCGGCAGCCGCAAGCGCCGCTTTCGATTGCGCTCGATCAAGCGCGGCAGCAGGTGATTGTCGCCCGGCCCCCAGATCAGGTGCGGGCGCAATGCTGTGGTGCGCAAACCCTCCCCGTTTGCCGCCAGCACCCGACGCTCTGCCTCGGCCTTGGTTTCCGGATAGGGCGCCGGAAAATGATCCGGATACGGCAGGCTTTCATCCGCGCCTTCGAGATCTTGACCGGCATGCACCACGCTGGGGGAGGAGGTATGCACCAGGACCGGGACCGAATGCCGCCGGCAGCCATCGATGACGTTGTGCGTGCCCTGCACATTGGAGGCGTAAAAATCCGGCCGGTATAGTCCGGGCCCGGCGCGCGCACCGGTATGGATCACCGCATCCCGTCCCCGGCAGGCAGCCCGCACCGCCACCGCGTCGGCCAGATCGCCCCGCAGGCATTCGATCCCCATTTGCTTTAGCTGAGGGTAGACGGAGCGGTTGAATACCGCGACTTCATCGCCGCGCTTGAAAAGCATCCGCGCAATCGCACCGCCCAGAAAGCCACCGCCGCCGGTCACCAATACCTTCATTTACGATCTCTACAGGGCACGAATCCCCGACTCGGAGGCGATCAGTACCTCATCGGCCGGCCGGCCGGCGAACAGGCCGCAGGTAACCACGCCCGGAATGGCATTGATCGAGGCTTCCATGGCGACCGGGTCAACAAGATCGAGGTGATGCACGTCGAGAATCAGGTTGCCGTTGTCGGTGGTAAACCCCTCGCGCAGCTCGGGCTGGCCGCCCAGCTTGTGCATCTGCCGGGCGACGAACGAGCGCGCCATGGGGATGACTTCCACCGGCAGTGGGAACTCGCCCAGTACCCTGACGCATTTGGATTCGTCGACGATGCAGAGAAAGCGGCGACTGGCTCCGGCGATGAGCTTCTCGCGCGTCAGGGCACCACCACCGCCCTTGATCAGACGCTTGTGCGGGTCGACCTCGTCTGCGCCGTCGATGTAGAGTTCCAGATCGCCGGTATGGTTGAGGTCCAGCACTTCGACGCCGATCTGCCTGAGCCGCTCGGTAGTCGCGTCCGAGGATGACACCGCACCTTCCAGACGAATCCCGGAATCGGCAAGTTGGTCGATGAAGGCATTGACGGTCGAACCCGTTCCCACGCCCAGCAGCATTCCGCTTTCGACCTGCTTCAGCGCTGCCTGCGCCACTTCGAACTTGAGGCGTTCCTGACTCATTGGGATCTCTCCTGTTCAAATTTCAACACCATGGCCCATTGTGCTTCAGTCACCGGCATGATCGACAGGCGGTTGCCTTTCTTCAGCAACTGAAAATCACCGAATTCATCGGCCCGGGCCTTCATCTCGGTCAGTGTGACGGTGCGCTTGAGATCGCGCAGATGACGGACATCGACCAGCACCCAGCGCGGATTGCCCGGATCGGACCCGGCGTCGAAATATTTCGAGCCGGCGTCGAACTGGGTCGGATCCGGATACGGCTCGCTGGCGATTTCCATGATGCCGACAATCCCCGGCAGCTTGCAATTGGAGTGGTAGAAAAAGGCCTGATCGCCCCTGCTCATCGCGTCGCGCATGAAATTGCGCGCCTGATAATTGCGAATGCCGTCCCAGGGTTCGGTTCTGTTCGCACATTTCTTCAGATGCTCGATCCCGAATACATCGGGCTCGGACTTCATCAGCCAGTAATTCATTGAGTTGCAGCTCCGGTGGACGAGGCGTCAATGGTAGCCAAAGCGCTAAAACAGGTTCAGGGTGCAGGGTCAAGGGTTCAGCAAGAGTATTGGCGCAGCGGGCGCCTACCGCTATGTGCTCAGTCATTCCAACCGGCTACAGATGTGGGATTTCGCCTGGAAGACGGTTGCCTTGCCTTTCCTGTGACCTGAATCCGTCATTTATTCCCGAAAATCCTGCAGGCCCCGCTCGGTGATCACCGCCCCCAGTGGCACATCCCAGGGATCGGCCGGCAAGCTGTCGACCTGCTGCGCGATATAGGCCACGCCTACCATCCAGGGCCCCCTGGAAGGATCGGTCCGGGCAAAGGCAAAAGTCCGGTCGTAGAAGCCCGCCCCCATTCCGAGACGGGTTCCTTTGTGAGAGAATGCAACCAGCGGCGCCAGCACGAGTTCGAGATGTTCGACCGCGCATTCCCGACCCTCGATCGGCTCAGGGATTCCGAAACGATTCTCGCGCATGCGACAACCCGGTCGCCAGCGCAGAAAACGCATTTGATCCGCGTTGACCACCGGCAACCAGATTCGCCGGCCGGCTTCGGCCAGAGCCTCCAGTGCCGGAATCAGGTTCGGCTCGCCACGAAATGGCATGAACGCGGCCAGATCAAGGCAGTCACGGTCTTCAAGCAGGTGCAGAACAGAAGCGCAAATCAGCCGATCGGCACGCTGACGCTGATGCGGGTGGAGACGACCACGCGCTTCGAGCAACCGGGTCCGGAGTTCGCGCTTGAGCGCTGAATCGGCTTGGGTCACCAGTGATCCCGCCAGAGAGGGGAAAAGCGGTGCTCTCCGCCTGTGCCGCTGCGAAGCCGGTGACCTTGAACCAGAGGTTCAGGTGGGAAAGCCCTTCGAGCCTTCAGGCTATTCGCCGAACGAATGTGCACACCGGCTCGTAAAGCAGCAGTCCCGAGGTCAAAAAGTAGGGACAAGGCATATCCCGGCTCCGCTGGCGAACACCGCAGAGAACACCTCATATTCAATATACACCAACGTCGTGGGCGTTGTCGCGACAGCGCAAATGTGAATCAGGATTCATCAATCTATCAGGATGCAACAGATGGGTTTACTCTGAAGCCGGCTGCCGGACCGTATCCGCGGGATTATCTGCTTCGGAGCCCAGCTTCCGGGCGAGTTCCAGAATGCGCCGCTCGACTTGCTCCTCGCGGTCAAGCTGCTGCTGGCGAAGCTTGAGCAATTCATCGGTGAGATTGAGCGCACACATCACTGAAATCTTTTCCACCGAACTGAGACGGCCCGATTCACGGATCTCGCGCATGCGCGAATCGAGATACAGGGCGGCGTCGACCAGGCCGCGCCGCTCCTCGGGCGAACACATTACCTGGTATTCGCGGTTCAGAATGCGCACCGTGACCGGGCTTGTATCCGTCATGCGCCCGCGCTCTCCAGTTGTTTGAGCCGCTCGATCATGGCCTGAACCCGGGCGCGCGCCTGTTCGTTTCGTTGCACGAGGCCGGCGCGCTCGGCGACCAGGGATTGCTGGCGTTCCAGCAGCGAATGTTTTTCGCGCTCGAGCTCGGCGACGCGATTCCTGAGCTGTTCCACGCTGGTCTCGATGTACTCCAGCGCGTTGCTGAGCTGTTGGGTACTCATTGGCGGGAAACCCGGTTCAAGTTGGACAATACAAGTCGGATAATAATACGGCCTGCAGGGCCGATCATACAAGTCCGGCTGCATCGACCATGACGGCTGCGATGCTACCATTAGCAATCAATCATGAGGGGTGCCGTCCCGAATCCACATGGATAATCAAGAATCGAAACTTGCCTGGCTGCTGGCGCTGGCGGCCGACGATGATCCCGCCGGCGTGGCCGAGACTCACGGGATCGTGATCGGGCTACTGGCCGGCGGGCCTCGCCAGAGCGACCGCGAGCTGGCCGACCAGCTTGCCGGGTTACAGGTCGGCGACTGGGATTCCGAACGCATTCAGCAACAACTGGGGCCGGCCATCAGTACCCTCAGGTTCGAGCTGGCCTCGCCTGAAATGGACTTCAGGCTGTTGCTGCCGACCGACGATCGACCACTGGAAGAGCGCATCCGCTGCCTTGCAGGCTGGGTTACGGGCTTCCTGTCCGGCTTCGGTGCCGGCGGCCCCGCGATCGCGAGTGGTGATGCCGCCGAAGCGCTTCGCCTGCTGGAACAGATTGCACGGGCCGGAACCGATCCGGAGGTCGCCGCCGAAGACCAGGAAGCTGATTTCACCGAAATCAGCGAATTCGTGCGCGTTGCAGCCCTGCTGCTGCGCGAGGAAGGTCTGAGACAGTCGGCCTGATGACGATTCACGGCATTCCGGAAAAGACGTTGGCCAGGCGCCGGCGTGATCTGATGCAACTGGCCGAGCCCGACAGCGTCATCATCGTGCCGGCCGGGCGCGAATTGCTGCGCAACGGCGACTCCGCGTTTGCTTTCCGCCAGGACAGCGATTTTCTCTATCTGACCGGATTCAACGAACCCGAAGCGGTTCTGGTGCTGGTGCCGGAGCGCGGCTCCGGCGAGCAAATCCTGTTTTGCCGCGAGCGCGATCCAGAGCGCGAGCGCTGGGATGGCCCGAGACTCGGGCTGGACGGCGCCCGGGAACGCTTGCAAATGGACGATGCATTCCCGATCGCGGACCTGGATGAAATCCTGCCCGGATTGCTGGAAGGCCGGCATCACATCTATCACTCGGTCGGACGCGATCCGACCTTCGACCACCAGGTCATCGGCTGGCGCAACCAGTTGCGCAAGAGCAAGCGCAACGCGCGCGCACCGGAGGAGTTCATTTCGCTGGAGCATCTGCTGCATGAACTCAGGCTGATCAAGGATCGCGACGAGATCCGGCTGATGCGGCGAGCAGCCGGGGTTTCCGGCGAAGGACATCGCCGCGCCATGCAAATCTGCCGACCCGGACTGGATGAACCGGCGTTGACCGCCGAGCTGCTGCATGAGTTCGCGCGCAACGGCTGTCCACCGTCGTACATGCCAATCGTCGCCGGTGGCGACAATGCGCTGGTGCTGCACTATGTCAGCAACAACCGGGCGCTGCCCGAGGATGGTCTGGTGCTGATCGATGCCGGCTGCGAGTGTTTCGGCTACGCTGCCGACATTTCACGTACATTCCCGGTCAACGGGCGTTTTTCGCCAGCCCAGCGCCGAGTCTACGAGCTGGTGCTCGCCGCCCAGCGCGCGGCGATCGACAAGGCCCGGCCGGGCAACAGCTTCGATGACATCCACTGCCAGGCCTGTCGGGTCCTGACCGAGGGTCTGATCGAGCTCGGCCTGCTTGCCGGCAGTCTGGAGGAAAATCTCGAACAACAAAGATACAAGCGCTTTTACATGCACAAGACAGGCCACTGGCTGGGTCTGGACGTGCACGATGTCGGCGATTACAAAGTCGACGGCCACTGGCGCATGCTGGAGAAAAATATGGTCACGACCGTCGAACCCGCGCTTTATCTGGGATACGAAGACGACATCTCGGCGGAATTTCGCGGCATCGGGATCCGCATCGAGGATGATGTCCGAATCACCAACGGCGATCCCGAAATCCTCAGCGGCGAGTTGCCAACCGGGCTCGATGAAATCGAGGCACTGATGCGCTCATGAGCGATCAACACCATCACGAACATGACATCGTGATCGTCGGCGGCGGCATGGCCGGCGCCAGTCTGGCCGTCGGCCTGGCGCGCGCCGGTTTCAACGTCGCCGTGATCGAGGCGATCGCGCGCGACGCCGCGGCCCAGCCCAGCTATGACGACCGCACGCTGGTCATGAACCGCGCCTCGCTCAATATCCTGGCCCATCTGGGGATTCGCGACGATTCGCTGGCCGGTCGCCCGATCCGCCGGATCGAAATCACCCGCGCCGATTCATTCGGCCACGTGCGGCTGGAGGCCGAACCACATGGCCTGGACCGTTTCGGAGAGGTGATCATCGCGCGCGAGCTGGGGGCCCGGCTGAAGCAATGCACTTCGGATGCTGGCATTACCGAATACTGTCCGGAAAAAGTCGAAACCCTTCGCATCGAGGATGATCGGGCATCAGTGCTGCTGGCTTCGGGGACCCGGCTGACGGCCCGGCTGCTGGTCGCCGCCGACGGCACCGGCTCAACCATCCGGCTGGGCGCTGGCATCGCGTCCACCCTGCACGACTACCGGCAATCGGCGATGATCTTCAATGTTCTTGCCGAGCCCGGCTCGACCGATATCGCGCATGAACGCTTCACCGGGCACGGTCCGCTGGCATTTCTGCCTCAGCCCGAGGGGCGCTACGGCGCGGTCCTGATCGACGCCAGCGATCAAATCGAGCGCATGATGCAGTGGGATGACAACGAATTGCTCAGCCTGCTCGAACGTCGCTCCGGAGCCGCGCTGGGGCAATTTTCGAACCCGGGCCGGCGCGCCTGTTATCCGTTGAAGCTGTTGCGTACCGAAATCCCGATCGGCCGCCGGGTGGTCGCCATCGGCAATGCGGCCAACAGCGTGCATCCGGTCTCGGCCCAGGGCCTGAACCTGGGCCTGCGCGACGTCGCGGTGCTGGTCGAAGTGCTCGAAGACGCCCGCGACCCCGGCGCGCCGGTGTGGCTGGCACGTTATCTGAACATGCGCAAACGCGACCAGGCCGACACAGTGCGCTATACCGATACCCTGGCGCGGGTGTTTTCCAATCCCTCGCTTCCGTTCCGTGTGGGTACCGGCATCGGACTGACCGCACATGCGCTGCTGCCCAGCCTGCAACGAAGGCTGGTGCACTCGGCCATGGGCTTTCGCACGCCGGTCCCGCGCCTGGCGCGGGATGGCTGAATCCGGAGGAGCAGGTCATGCAAAAATACGACGCCATCGTGATCGGCGCATCGACCGTCGGCGCCGCGGCCGCGCTGGCGCTGGCCCGTATGGGTCATGAAGTGGCATTGGTGGATCGAAAACCACCGCGGATGCTTGATGATGATGCTCCACTTGAATCTCGAGTGGTTGCGATCAGCCCGGGTTCGCGTCGGCTGCTGGAAGAGCTTGGCGGCTGGCGGGATGTCCGCAACCAGCGCATCGCGGTCTATCACGACATGCAGGTCATGGCCGGCCACGGCGCGGTGGAATTTAGCGACATCGAGCATGGTCTGACCGCGCTGGGCTGGGTTGTCGAACTGGCCGAACTCGACCGCGCGCTGTGGCATGAGACCGGCCGGCAGCGCCGTCTGACGCGCCATGTCCCGGACGAAGTCGCCGCCATCGAACCCGGATCCGGGGATGTCGCGATCACGCTTTCCGATGGGCGTGAGATCACTGCCGCAGTGCTGATCGGCGCCGACGGTGCCAACAGCCGGGTACGGCTGGCCGCCGGCATCGACAGGCGCGAGCATCACTACAATCAGCGCGCACTGGTCACCCACCTGGATACCGAAAAGGTCAATCCGGGGATCGCCTGGCAAAGATTCACTTCACACGGGCCCCTGGCGTTGCTGCCGCTGCCCAGAGGCCGCTCGTCACTGGTCTGGTCGGTGGCCGAAGATCGCGCGCAAAGACTGATGGCGCAACAGGATTCGGGGTTCATTGAAAGCCTGAACCGTCACGCCAAGGGCTCACCGTTCGGACCGGTCGAAGCGATTAGCACACGCCATAGTCTGCCACTGGTGCGTCGCCAGTCCAAGCGGCTGTCGGCAGGCCGCATGGCGCTGGCCGGCGATGCAGCGCGCAGCGTGCATCCGCTGGCCGGACAGGGACTGAACCTGGGCCTGGGTGATATCGCGGCACTGATTCAGGCACTGGCCGGCTGGAAGTCCGAAAAAGACCCCGCCACCCGGCTGGATCGCTACTCCCGGCGTCGCTGGTCGGATTCGATTCTGGTCGCCGGCGGAATCCATGCCATCAATGAAACACGCGGCTTCGGCGAACCGGGGCTGCAGGCCATGGGAACGGCATTTACCGCTATGCGAATGTCACGCGGCGCCCGGGATCTGTTCGTCCGGCGGGCCTGCGGCTTGCACGAAGCCGCACCGGCAACGAGGCTGCTGCAGTCGCGGTGATCGCCTGGTGGTCCCCGCGACTCACCTCCACTGAACCCGGTCCGCGATTCTCACCGCTTCTGGATTGTGGCGGCCCAGCGCTTCAATCGACAACGTGTCAAGCCTGACTTCACCCCAGCCGGCCAGCGACTCATGCCGCTCGATACCCTCGACCACCGGGTATTCGTAGTTGGCCCCGGCAAAGATCCGCTGCGCGCTTTGAGAGGAAAGGAATTCGAGGAATTTCACCGCCTCATCCCGATTGGCCGAATGCGCAGTCACCCCTGCGCCACCGATGTTGACATGCGTTCCCCGAGTATCCTGATTGGGAAACATCACCGCCACCGATTCTGAGACCGCGCGGTCATCGGCATTATCGGAATCCAGCAATCGCAGGTAATAGTAATGATTGGCCACTGCGATGTCGCATTCCCCGGCAGCGACAGCGCGGATCTGATCGGTATCGCCACCCTGCGGCGGCCGTGCCAGATTGGCGACCAGGCCACGGGCCCACTGTTCGGCCCCGTCGCGACCGTGAATCTCGATCATCGCGGCCAGCAGGGACTGGTTGTAGACATTGTTCGAAGAGCGGATGCAGATGCGATCGGGCAAATCCGCATCGGCAAGGGCCTCGTAGGTCGAAACCTGGTCTGCATCGATGCGCTCGGGATTGTAGAAAATCACCCGCAACCGCTGGCTGAAACCGAACCACAAGCCATCCGGATGACGCAGGTGGTCTGGAACGCGCTGCTCGAGGATTTCGGATTCGACCTGCTGAAATATGCCAGCCTGCTCGGCCCGCCAGAGACGCCCGGCATCGACCGTAATCAACACATCTGCAGGACTGGCGACCCCTTCGCGCCGAATGCGCTCGACCAGTTGATCGGAGTTGCCCTCCAGCACCCGGACCTCGATTCCGGTCTCAGCGGTAAAAGCGTCGTATAGCTGCTGGTCGGCGTCGTAATGACGGGCC
Source organism: uncultured Halomonas sp. (assembly GCA_964453565.1). Classification (GTDB taxonomy): domain Bacteria; phylum Pseudomonadota; class Gammaproteobacteria; order Xanthomonadales; family Wenzhouxiangellaceae. Next base: position 68,283 of record CAYVPB010000003.1, on the reverse strand, counting down.
GAATAGATATTGACCTGACCGGCCTGGAGCGGCGTGGTGCCGAGCAGCGCAAGCCCGAGGATCAGGCAACACAGGGGACTTCTCAACATGATGATCTCCTTGAATTTGAAAGGGCCCAGACGGGCAGCAGAAGCAAATGATTCTCAACCGCGATAGTATCAGATCAAGTCCGCGATTTGTATACAAACGATTCTTGTTTGCAAAGTTTTGCTATGCTCTCGGATATCCGATTCCGACTTCGGCAATTGACTTATCCGATGACTCAAGCCGCACCCACCCTGCAAGCCGTACCCGAGACGATACTGGAGACAGCGGCGGAGTCGACGATGTTATGGATGCGCGATATCTGTCATGATTTTGGCCCACTGCGCGCGGTCGATCATGTTTCCATTGATGTCAAGCCCGGCGAGGTGGTCTGCCTGCTCGGCCCTTCGGGCTGCGGAAAGTCGACGCTGCTGCGCATTGCTGCCGGTCTCGAGGAGGTTCAGCACGGCAAGGTGCGCATCGGCGGCGCCGACATCTGTGGAAAAAACGGACGGCCGGTGCCGCCGGAAAAGCGCAATGTTGGCCTGATGTTCCAGGATTCGGCACTGTTCCCGCATCTGACCGTGCTGGAAAATGTCATGTTCGGCCTCGATCGCCTTCCGGCCAGGCAACGCCGTGCAACCGCCGAAGAATTTCTTCGCAAGCTCGGCATGGAAGACTACGCAGGCGGTTACCCGCATATCCTGTCCGGTGGCCAGCAACAGCGCGTGGCGCTTGCCCGCGCGCTTGCCCCGGGCCCCGGGCTGATGCTGCTGGACGAACCGTTCTCGGCCTTGGATGCACGCCTTCGCGACCGCATCCGCGACGACACGTTGCACATGCTTAAAAGCGCCGGAACCGGGACCCTGCTGGTCACCCACGATCCGGAGGAAGCGATGTTCATGGCCGACCGGATCGCGCTGATGAAAGACGGCAGGATCCTGCAGATGGACCAGCCCGTGAATCTGTATTGCAACCCGGCCGATCCGTTCGTGGCGTCGTTTTTCGGCGACCTGAACCGGATGGAGGCAACGGTCGAAAATGGCATGGTCGATACCCCGGTCGGGCGCTTCGCGGCGCCGAATCTTGACGAAGGCAGCAAGGCGTTGGTGCTGGTGCGTCCGGAAGCCGTGCGGGTGGTGGTAGTCGGCGAGCCATCTCCATCACACCGCGACACGCACGTCATGATGTCGCGTCTGCTCGGTCGAAACAGTCTGGTTCACATCTGCGTGCATGACAGCCAGAACCGCGAATACCACCTTCACTCCAACATGCCAGGCGTATTCCTGCCGCAGGAGGATCAGCGAGTGGAGCTGCACGTGGATCCCTTGCAGGCGTTCGTCTTTCCCGCGCCTGAAGCGCAATCGGAATCGGTCTGAATCTGACGGCTTAGGTGCCCGGCCGCGACTTGCGCATTGCGATACTCAAAAGCACAACCGGCACGATTCCGACCACGACGATCCCCAGCGCCGAAGTGGAAGCCTGGGCCAGGCGCTCGTCGGATGCCAACTCGAAGGCGCGCACCGCCAGGGTGTCGAAATCGAATGGGCGAAGAATCACGGTCGCCGGCAGTTCCTTCATCACATCAACGAAGACCAGGATTCCGGCCGCCAGCAGACTGCCGCGCATTACCGGTAGATGCACCCGCGCCAGGGTCGCGCCGGCACTCTTGCCCAGGGTGCGCGAAGCCGCATCCATGCTGGGCGTGATCTTGCCCAGGCTGGCCTCGACGCTGTTGTAGGACACCGCCAGAAAACGCACCACATAGGCATATACCAGTGCCACCATGGTGCCGGTCAGCAACAGGCCCGGCAGTATGCCGAAGCGGTCGCGCATGAACAGATTCATCTGCTGATCCAGCCATGCCAGCGGAATCAGGATACCGACCGCGATCACGGAACCGGGAATGGCATAACCCACCGAGGCCAGACGCGCCGCCGCGCGGGTCAGACGGCGCGGCCGCAGCCGCACACCGTAGCCGATCACAACTGCCAGCAACACCGCCATGACCGCAGTCACCCCGGCCAGTTTGAGGCTATTCCAGGCAAACCCGGCAAAGCGCGTTCCGATCAGCGGATCACCGACCTGAAAATGCATGCTTGTCAACAGTGCCACCGGCAGCAGAAAGCCGACTGTCAGCGGCAGCAGGCAGGCCGTCAAGGCCAGGGTTGCGCGGCCCGGACCCAGGCGGTATTCGGGCAATTCACGATAACGTGCCGAGGTGTGATGAAATTGCGCCCCGTGTCTCGAACGGCGCTCCAGGAACAGCAGCAGCAGCACGAATACCAGCAGGCAGGCTGCGAGTTGCGCCGCGGCCACCGGCTCGCCCAGTCCGAACCATGTCCGATAGATACCGGTGGTAAAAGTATCGACGCCAAAAAACTGAACCGCGCCGAAATCATTCAGCGCCTCCATCAGCGCCAACGCCAGCCCACCGACAATGGCCGGGCGTGCCAGCGGCACTGCAACGCCAGAAAAAAGCCGCCACGGCCCGCGTCCCAGAGAGCGTCCGACTTCCAGCGCGCATACCGACTGCTCCATGAATGCCGCGCGCGAAAGCAGGTAGACATAGGGGTAGAGCACCAGCGACATCAGGGTGATGGCCCCTCCCAGCGAACGCACGTTGGGAAACCAGTAATCGCCGAAACTCCAGTCGAAAATTTCACGCAGCAGCGTTTGCACCGGGCCGGTGAATTGCAGGAAATCGGTGTAGGCATAGGCGATCACGTACGTCGGTACCGCCAGCGGCAGCAACAGCGCCCACTCAAAGATCCGTTTGCCGGGAAACCGGCACATCACCACCAGCCAGGCGGTGCCCACGCCGATCACCAGTGTGCCGATTCCGACACCGACAATCAGACCCAGGGTGTTGAGCACATAACGCGCCAGCACGGTTTCGACCAGGTGCGACCAGACTTCCGACGATGGCATCAGCACATGCACCAGCACCACCACCACCGGCAACGCCACCAGCCCGGCGACCACCAGCGTGATCAGCGTCCAGCCATCCAGCCCGGCACGGAGTCGATGCATCCAGGGAACACGAGGATTTGCAACAGCGTCAAGCAATGGAATTCCAGTGATTCGATGACCTCAGGCCACAATGATACCGTCCTGTGAATCCCCGGCAACTGCAGCAGCGAAATCCGGCAGGCGCCCTTTGCTACAGACGCATGTCAGGAGGGCTTATAAAAAACCAGGGGCAGGCCGATGGCTTCGGCCAGCCGGGCCTGGCGCCGGTCGCCAGTGAGAAAGTGACTGCATTTCAGGTGCTCGGCCGCGGCGACGTGCAGAATATCCATCGATCGCGTGCCCAATTGGGCGGAATGGTTCTCCGCCAGTGACTCGGCGCGGGAATAGATTGCGGCGAGTGGCTCGATCGGCGAATGCCACAGGCCGGCACGAATATCGATTACCAGATCCTGTCGGGCCAGTGCGACTGAATCCGCGGTCAGCTCGTCGCGAAAGATCTTCAACTGCCAGGCATTGGCCAACTCGAGCCGGTGCAGGCTGGTCAGGAAAGCCGGCGGAGAGAACCGGTCACGCAAGGCCAAAGCCGCGATGCTGTCGGCTTCCGGCAGATACCACTTGGTCAAAATGCCGGTATCAACGTAGAGCATCAAAACCGTTCTTGACGATCCTCGTCGAGGATCCGGCTGGCCGGAATCCCGTTAACCATCTTTTCCGTCAGGCGCTTGAAGCGGGCCCTGGAATCAGGCCAGCGCAAGGTGGAGGGTGCCGGCTCGGGTGGGCCGAGCTGGGCCACCACCTGGCCGCGACGGGTAATTCGCACCTTCTCGCCGCGCTCGACCGCTTCGAGTACGTCTGCCAGGTGGTGCTGAACATGCCGTATGTTGAACTCCTTCATGTTAGACATGATGCCTTACATCGGAGCGGCGGTCAAGCAAATTTCGACGAGCGTATAGCAAGTATAAACGCCCTTTCCCCCGAATTCCAGCAGTATCCAGAGACGCGCCAGATCGCCGTTTAACCACCATTGGCGCCCCACAAAAGCTCGGATTCGCCAAATTCTGCCCTTGCGCAGCCAATTCGGCCTCGATACTCCTTCGTGGCCCAGCCATTCTCCTTTCACGAAACGAGCGGCGCCGGGCCGCGCCTGGACAGAGCGCGGTCTGAAGCCGGTTTTTCGTGATTCAGTGAGGCAATCCGGCGCGCTCGACCGGCCTGCCTGTGCGCTGCACGCAGACAGGCGGTGCCCGGCTTTCCGGCCACAGGCCGGGCAGATCCTTGCCGGCCAAGTGCCGGAGGATCGGGTCGATCACTGGCGGGTCTTCCATAGTCGCCATTGCAACGAAAATCCGGCTACGTTGCCGGGGTTGTTGATCGGGGGGCGCGGCGATCACTGATTTCGGATGGGTGGCCATTGCTGTGCGGCGTGCAGCACACGCAGCACGCGCACGAAATCACCGTCCAGGTCATAGACCAGAACGTAATTCCGGTGTGCTACCAGCTCGCGGGTGCCGACAACATGGCCCGGCCGACCCAAGTCGGGATGATCGGCCAACCGGCCGGCCATCTCTGAAAACAGTTCATCGAGGGCTATCGCGGCGGCCGGATTGTCTTGCGCGATATAGGCGCGAATTTCTCTTCGGTCGGCAGCGGCCGGGCGCGCCCAGACCAATTTCACGATGCGGAACCAGCCATCTTGCGTTGTGTCTCAGCGCGCCATGCCGCCGCTTCGGCTTCGACTTCCGCCGCCGAAATCAGGTTGCCAGCATTGGCTGAATCCAGACCGACTTGCACCTGGTGCCGGAACCAGGCGTCATGCGCGGCCGCTTCCTTCTGCTGCTGCACGAATTCGCGCATGAAATCGCGCAGCAACTGCGCGCTGCTGCGGTCCCGGGCCTTGGCGGCGGTGGAGAACTGGGATTTCAGGGACGCGTCGACCCGAAAGGTGAAGGTGGATTCACTCATGTCGTCACCCTTTGTGTTACAAACAGAGTGCACTATAACACGCAGCGGTGCGCACTGAAGACCATTGCTGAGCGACGTCCGCCGGCGGCGGTTTCGAGCGTGGCACCGGAAGACCAGAATACTTACAACCCCCCATTTATCGGCGAACTCGCCCGACAGGCAATGGTCGCTGAATCCGGGGAATGACTGCTCCGTATATCCTCACCCGCGCTGATCCTCGCCATCCTGCACCAACGCATGGACATGATCGCCCGTCTTCGGGAGCGCCTGGATTGAACAGGCTCATGGAAGTCATGTCATGCCGGCGCATGGCCTCATGCGAAAATCCCCCGCCATGCGCGACCTGCCTGACATCCAGCCCGATGATTTGATGCAGCACGACGTCGGCCGGCTGATCGGTCAGCGTCGGCGGCTGGCGCGATTGAAGGCCGAGGACCCGAAGCGCAAGAGCGCGATCGAAAAGTTCGCCGCCGGACTCGAAGCCTCGGCCGCGCGCTGCCGGGCCCGGCGCGAGAACCTGCCCGGGCCGGACTACGATCCGGACCTGCCGATCACCGCGCACCGGGACGATATCGTCGCGGCGATCCGCCAGCACCCGGTCGTGATCATTGCCGGCGAGACCGGTTCGGGCAAGTCGACGCAGTTGCCGAAGATGGCCATGGAGGCCGGACGTGGGGTGCGTGGTCTGATCGGCTGCACCCAGCCGCGGCGGATCGCGGCGCGTTCGGTCGCACGCAGAGTCGCCGAGGAACTCGGGACCGAGCTCGGCCAGGCGGTCGGTTTTCAGGTGCGCTTTGCCGACCGGACGTCGGAGGATTCCTACGTCAAGTTCATGACCGACGGCATCCTGCTGGCCGAGATCCATTCCGACCGCAGGCTGAACCGCTACGACACCCTGATCATCGACGAGGCGCACGAGCGTAGCCTCAACATCGACTTTTTGCTCGGCTACATCAGGCAGCTCATCGCAAAGCGCTCCGACCTGAAGGTCATCATCACCTCGGCGACGATCGATACCGAAAGCTTTTCGAAGCACTTTGGCGATGCACCGGTGATCAATGTTGAGGGTCGCGGCTATCCGGTCGAGATCGAACACCAGCCGCCCAGCGACGGCGAGGCGCTGGAGCGGCAGGTCCAGCGCGCCGTCGCGCGTTGCAGCCGCATCGATGCAAAGGGCGACATCCTGGTGTTCCTGCCCGGCGAGCGCGAGATCTTCGGGGTCTCGAAGGCGCTGAAGCACGCTGCATTGCCACACACCGAAGTGCTGCCACTGTATGCCCGGCTGCCGGCCGGTGCACAGGACCGGATTTTCACCCTGCACACCGGCCGCCGGATCGTGCTGGCGACCAACGTCGCCGAGACCTCGCTGACCGTGCCGGGTGTCCGCTTCGTTATTGACTCAGGGCTGGCGCGGATTTCGCGCTACGCGACCCACTCGAAGGTGCTGCGGCTGCCGATCGAACCGGTCTCGCAGGCATCAAACAACCAGCGCGCCGGGCGTTGCGGGCGGGTTGGTCCGGGCACCTGCATCCGGCTGTTTTCCGAGGACGACTTTGTCGCCCGGCCCGAATACACCGAGCCCGAGATTCAGCGCGCCGGGCTGGTCGGCGTGGTGCTGGAAATGCTCGCGCTGGGGCTGGGCGATCCGGAGGAATTTCCATTCATCGATCCGCCGGCGCGCAAGCTGATCAACGAGGCCTGGAACACGCTGGCCGAATTGCAGGCCGTCGATGCAGATCGAAAATTGACGAAAATCGGCCGCACGCTTGCCGCGCTGCCGGTCGACCCCCGCCAGGGACGGATGCTGCTGGAGGCCTCTGGGCGCGGCGTGCTGCACGAGGCCATCGTGCTGGTCGCTGTCCTTTCCATCCAGGACCCGCGCGAGCGCCCGCCGGAGCAGCAGCAGGCCGCCGATGAAGCGCATGCCGCGTTCCGCGTCGCCGGTTCCGACTTCCTGTCGCTGCTGAAACTGTGGCAGTGGTGGCAGGCCACGCGCCGGGACCATTCGCGCAACCAGGCCGACAAGCAGGCCCGGGGGCGGTTTCTGAACGCGCTTCGCCTGCACGAATGGGGTCAGCTCGTCGCGCAACTGAAGGAACTGGCACGCGCGACCGGCTGGAAGGTCCATCACCCGGCAAACCTCGACGAGGCCAACGCCGAGCGGATCCACCAGAGCCTGCTGGCCGGACTGCTCAGCCAGGTCGGCCGGCATGATGAGAACGGCGAGTACTCCGGTGCGCGCGGCCACACGTTCCGGATCTTCCCGGGTTCGGTGCTGGCGAAATCGCGTCCGGGCTGGATCATGGCCGCCGAACTGGTCGAGACCACGCGCACGTATGCCCGCACGGTGGCGGCGATCCAGCCCGAATGGCTCGAAAAACAGGCCGCCCACCTGACCCGCGCCAGCGTGTTCGACCCGCACTGGGACAAGCGTTCCGGCCGGGTCTTGGGATATCAGCGCGTCACACTGTTCGGGCTGACGCTTGTGGAAAAGCGCAAGGTCCACTACGGCCCGCACGACCCGGATACCGCACGCGACATCTTTATCCGCCACGCGCTGGTCCGGGGCGAGATGAACCACCGCGCGAACTTCCTGAAGCGCAACGAAGCGCTGAAACGTGAACTGCTCATCCACGAACACAAGCGCCGCGCGCGCGATGTGCTCGCCGACGAGCAGCGGCTGGTCGGGTTCTTTACCGAGCGGCTTGCGAAAGAAATCTTCACCGTCAAGGCGTTTGCCCGCTGGTACGAATCGCTGGATCGAAACCAGCAGGACAAGCTGCTATACGATCGGGCCACGCTGCTCCGCAGCGATGCCGAGACGCCGGGCGGGGAGTTTCCGGACAAACTGGTCATGGCCCGCGAATCGTTCAAACTGGTGTATCGATTCGAACCCGGCCATTCGGCCGACGGCGTGACCGTCGTCTGCCCGCTGCACCTGCTCAACCGTCTCGACGCCGAACGCCTGGAATGGTTGGTGCCGGGGCTGATTCGAGACAAGGTCAAGGCCCTGATCGGCTCGCTCCCGAAATCGAAGCGTCGCGCATTCGTGCCGCTGACCGACTTCGCGCGCGCCGCGCTGGATTCCATGCGCTACGACGAGGGCAGCCTGAACCGGCGCCTGGCCGAACAACTGAGCCGGATCGGCGGACTGGATATCAATCCGCAAGACTTCCAGCTCGAACGGATCGACAGGCATCTGCAATTCAACATCCGCGTGACCGGAGAAACCGGCAAAGTGCTTGCGCAATCGCGCGACCTTCAGGCGTTGCAGGCAGATCTGGGCGAGCGCGCACGCAAGGAATTCATGGCCCGTCAGGCGGCCGACTGGCAGCGCGACGGAATCAAGCGCTTCGACGAGCTCAGCCTGCCCGAGCGTGTGACCACCCGGACCGGTCACAGCGCCTGGCCGGCGCTGGTCGACCAAGCCACAGCCGCAGGCCTGCGCCTGTTCGATGATCAGGACGAGGCCCGCATCTCGCACCACCAGGGCGTGCATCGCCTGTTGCTGATCGCGCTTTGCGACAAGCTCAAATACATCGCCAAAGCTCATCGCCTGTCGCCGCCGGCGGCAATTGCCTGGACCCGCACCGGCGACGTCGGCACACTGGAACGGCAACTGGCCGAACGCGCCGTGTTCGACCTGATCGAAGACTCGTGGCAGATCCGCAACGCACCGAGCTTTGACGCGCTTGAGACCGGCATTCGCACCAAAATCATCGAGTCGTGCGGCAAGGCCGTCGAGCTGCTGGACAAGACGATCCTGCATTGGCATGAAATCTCCCGGCGCCTCGATGAAATCGGCCCGGGTCAGCCCTCGGCCCAGGCCGATATTGCGTCCCAGCTCGGCGACCTGCTCTACGACGGTTTTGTCGCCGACATCAGCACCGATCGCCTGGCCGAATACCCGCGCTATCTCGACGCCGTTGATCTGCGACTGGAAGCACTGGAACTGGACCCGCGACGCGACGTCCAGCGCCAGTCCGAAATCGACCCGTGGTGGAAACGCTATCAGGACCATCTGGCCGAGGGCAAACCCTATACCGACGAGCTGGACCGTTACCGCTGGTTGATCGAGGAGTACCGCGTCCAGGTCTTCGCCCAGAAGCTGGGCACCAAGCAGAGAGTCTCGGTCAAGCGCCTGCAGCAGGCATGGCTGGATGTCTGTCAAGCCTGATCCAACGCCGGCATGCATAATCCGGGGTAAATCTGTGTAATCTGTGGATCGCCCTTGCCCGGAAATGGCTGAACCATATCCGCTAAACCGATGGAAGAATCGTGCCTTTAAAAGATCTGATCCTCTACTCCTACTGGCGCTCTTCGGCCAGCTACCGGGTACGCATTGCGCTAAATCTCAAACGGCTGGAATACCGGATGCGATTCGTTCACCTGGTGCGCGACGGCGGGCAGCAGTTCGAATCCGGGTATCGGCGGCTCAATCCTCAGGCGCAGGTGCCGACTCTGATACATCGCGAGCAGGTCCTGATTCAGTCGCCGGCCATCCTGGAGTATCTCGAAGAGATCGCGCCTGATCCGCCGCTGCTGCCTGCCGATCCGGCGGGTCGTGCGCGGGTGCGCGCCCTGGCCGGGATCATCGGCTGCGACACGCATCCGCTCAACAATCTGCGAGTCCTGAAATACCTGACCGGCACACTGGGTCTCGATGAGTCCTCGAAATCCACCTGGTACCGGTACTGGACAGCAGCCGGACTGGATGCATTCGAAGCAATGCTCGACCGAAACGATCAGACCGGGCGCTACTGTTATGGCGATAGCCCTACGTTGGCGGACTGCTATCTGGTGCCACAGGTTTATAATGCCCGCAGATTCGAATGCGACGAGCGCGGCTGGCCGAATATCGTGCGAATCTGCGACAAATTGAAAGCCCTTCCCGAATTCGCCCGTGCTGCTCCCGAGAACCAACCCGATGCAGATTGAAATGACCCGTACCCTGGCTGGCATCGTGCTGATTCTGGCCATTGCCGGTTGCGCCACCCCCGGATCCGACCCATCCGTGCTGTTGGAAGCCGACGATGCAATCGAATTGGCGATGCGCGTCGGCGCGCGCGACCATGCCCCGCTGGAACTCGACGAGGCGCTGGATTTGCGCCGCCGGGCGGCTGCGGCACTGGAACAACGTGGCCGTCCATCCGCCGCCGATCTGGCCGAACGCGCCACTCTTCAGGCTCGGCTTGCGATCACCCGCGCGGAAGGATCACGCGCAAGAAGCGAACTGGAGCGTGCGCGCGCCGAACTGCGCCTCCTGCACGAGCAACTGAGACGTGAATTCGGTGATGATGTCGGACCGCTGGATCCAGCCGGAGATGAATCATGATGCGCCTGTTGTCGCTGCTGATTGCGCTGGTGCTATTGGCCGGTTGTGCAAGCGCGCCGCAACCCTCGGGGCAGTTGGACAATCTGCGCGACGACCTCGACGCGCTGGAACAAGACCCGCAGGTCGTCGAGCTTGCGCCGCGCGAACTGGCCGAAGCACGCTCTGCCGTGCGCCGGGCTGCCAGCGACGGTTTGTCCGAAGATCAACGCGCCCAGCAACTCTGGCTGGCGCGCAAACAGCTCGAAATCACTCGCGCGGCCGCCTTTGCCGAACTGGCCCGATTGCAGGCCGGCACCGTTGAACAGCGCCGCAACGCGCTGTTGGTGCGCGCAAGTCGGCTGGAAGCCGAGCAGGCCCGGCGCGCTGCCGAGGATGCTTTCATGGAATCCGTGGCCACGGTCGAGGAAATGGAACGTGCACGCGAACGGGCCACGACCGCCGAGGAAAGACGCGAGCGCGCCGCCCGGGATGCCCGGGAAGCACGCGAGGAGGCCGAGCAGGCCCGGCGCGTGGCCGACGCCCAGTCAACCGAAATAGAATTGGCCCGACGCGAGGCAGAACTGGCCTCGCAGGCCGCGGAAAGCCTGCAGCGCCGCCTGGAATACATGGAATACCGCCAGACCGACCGTGGCGTGGTAATCACGCTGGGCGACGTCCTGTTCGAGGTCGGAGAAACGGAACTCCTGGCTTCGGCCGAGCAGAGTCTGCGCGACGTGATCGAGCTGCTTGAAAGCGAGCCGGACAAGCAGATCCGGATCGAAGGACATACCGATTCCTCCGGTCCGTCGGCGCTGAATCTCAGGCTCAGTCAGGAACGTGCCGATTCGGTGCGCAGCGCATTGATCGAGCTGGGAATTTCAGCCGACCGCCTGAGTGCCGTAGGCATGGGCGAGGAGTTTCCCATCGCCAGCAATCAAAACCCGGAAGGCCGCGCCCGCAACCGGCGGGTGGACGTGATCGTGCTCAATGAGTGATCCAGTCCTGGCCTACCACGACTGGGTTGCCTCACGCTGCGTTTTCCGGCTATAATTACTCGCTTATATTCATGGTGATCGGGGCTTTTGCATAAAGCCACCTTCTTGCAGACTTCCGTATCTGGAGGGGGTTTTCTGGAAAAGCCCGATCGCCGGACCCTGGCAAACTTAAAAGTCTGGAGATTTCAATCAAATGTCCCTGAGCGCAGAACAGAAACAGCAGATCGTTTCGCAATACCAGCTCTCCGGCAGCGATACGGGCTCACCGGAAGTGCAGATCGCGCTTTTGACCGCGCGAATCAAGCACCTGACCGGTCACTTCCATCAGCACAAGAAGGATCACCATTCCCGCCGTGGCCTGATCAAGCTGGTCAACCAGCGTCGCTCGCTGCTCGATTATGTCCGCAACAAGGATGTGCAGCGTTATCGCGATATCGTACAGCGCCTCGGACTGCGTCGGTAGTCGTCGACAACAGCGGTCGACAGCAGCGCGGGCTCGCTCAATGCTGCAGCGCCAAACGGTCGGTTGTTCCCGTAACAGCCGGCTTTGCCGCGCACCCGTGTTCTTCTTGAATCTGTAACCGGAGTACCCGTCAAGTGTTCAACAAAGTCTCGAAAACCTTTCAATACGGCGAACATGCCGTCACCGTCCAAACAGGCCATCTGGCCCGTCAGGCGACCGGTGCGGTGCTGGTCACCATGGGCGACACCGTGGTTCTGGTCACCGCCGTGGCGCGCCCGGACGCCAAGCCCGGTCAGCCGTTTTTTCCGCTGACCGTCAATTATCAGGAGAAATTCTATTCCGCCGGCAAGATTCCTGGCGGATTCTTCAAGCGTGAGGGTCGGCCGACCGAAAAGGAAACCCTGACCTCCCGCCTGATTGACCGCCCCATTCGACCGCTGTTTCCCAAAGCGTTCATGAATGAAGTTCAGGTGATCGCCACGGTCATGAGCCTAAACCCGGAAGTCGATGGCGACGTTCCGGCCATGCTCGGCGCTTCGGCTGCACTGGCACTTTCAGGCTGTCCGTTTCAGGGCCCGATTGGCGGTGCGCGGATCGGTTTCATCAATGATGAATACGTCCTCAACCCCAGCGCCAGCAAGCTCGAGAATTCGCGCCTGGACCTCATCGTTGCCGGCACCAGCAAAGCCGTGCTGATGGTCGAATCCGAAGCAGACCTGCTGACCGAGGAGCAAATGCTTGGCGCCGTGACCTTTGGCCACGAGCAGATGCAGGTCGCGATCGACGCGATCAACGAACTGGTCGCCGAGGCTGGCAAGCCGAAGTGGGACTGGCAGCCACCGGCCGAGCCGGAAAACCTGACCACAAAGGTCGACGAGATTGCGCTCGACGGTCTCAAGCAGGCCTATCAGCTGACCGACAAGGGCGAACGCCACGAGGCGCTGGCCAGCGTGCGCAAGACACTGGTCGCGCAACTGGCGCCGGAAGGCGAAGAATCAGCCTTCAGCGTCGATGAAATCAAGGCCGCGTTCGGCAGCATGGAAAAGAAATTCGTGCGCAACCAGATCCTGGAAGGCAAGCCGCGTATCGATGGCCGCGACCTGACTACGGTGCGTCCGATCGACATCGAAGTCGGTACGCTGCCGCGCACCCACGGATCGGCGATCTTCACCCGCGGCGAGACCCAGGCCATGGTCGTCGCCACGCTGGGCACCGGCCGCGACGCGCAGATCATCGACGCGATCGAGGGAGAGTACAAAGAGCCGTTCATGCTGCACTACAATTTCCCGCCGTTCTGCGTCGGCGAAACCAGCTTCATGCTCGGGCCCAAGCGGCGCGAAATAGGCCACGGTCGCCTTGCCAAGCGCGGCGTGATGGCGGTAGTGCCCAAGCAGGAAGACTTTCCCTATGTTTTGCGGGTGGTCTCGGAAATCACCGAGTCCAACGGCTCCAGTTCCATGGCCACCGTGTGCGGTACCTCGCTGGCGTTGATGGATGCCGGTGTGCCGGTCAAGGCGCCGGTGGCGGGCATCGCCATGGGCCTGATCAAGGAAGGCGACAAGTTCGCCGTGCTGTCCGATATCCTGGGCGACGAAGACCACCTCGGCGACATGGATTTCAAGGTCGCCGGCACCGCCGAGGGCGTCAGCGCGCTGCAAATGGACATCAAGATCGACGGCATCACGCACGAAATCATGCATGCCGCGCTGGAGCAAGCCCGGGGTGGCCGCAACCATATTCTGGGCGAAATGGCCAAGGTTCTTGACCAGCCACGCTCCGAAATGAGCCAGTACGCGCCACGTCTGTTCACGATGAAGGTTCACCCGGACAAGATTCGCGACGTGATCGGCAAAGGTGGCTCGACCATCCGCCAGATTACCGAGGAAACCGGTACGACCATCGACATCGCCGACGACGGCACCATCACCATTGCCTCGGCCAACAAGGACGCGGCCGATGAGGCCCGCCGTCAGATCGAGCAGATCACTGCCGATGTCGAAGTCGGCACGATCTACGAGGGAACCGTGCAAAAAATCATGAACTTCGGTGCCTTCGTCCAGATCCTGCCGGGCAAGGACGGCCTGGTGCACATCTCGCAGATCTCCGACGAGCGGGTCGAAAACGTCACCGACGCGCTTTCGGAAGGTCAGAAGGTCCGGGTCAAGGTGCTCGAAGTCGACAAGCAGGGCCGGATTCGGCTGAGCATGAAAGCCGTCGGACAGGACGACTGACAGGTTTCGGGAAATGCGGCCGGAGCAACCTGCTCCGGCCGCCATCCGGATATGACCATGACCAGACCCATTTCAGTTCCAATCTCCCCCGGCGAACTGCTCGACAAGCTCTCGATTCTCGAGATCAAGATCGAGCGCATCGGCGATCCGCACAAGCGCGCCAATGTCGAGCGCGAGCATGATCTGTTGACCGGGCTGTGGCACACCGAGGCCGGCGAAACGCAGGAGGTCACGCGCATCAGAGTCGAACTGAAGGCCATTAATGAACAACTCTGGGCCATCGAGGATGAAATCCGCGACTGCGAGCGCCGGCAGGATTTCGGCGACCGTTTCATTGAACTGGCCCGAAGCGTCTACAAGACCAACGACCGCCGCGCGGCCGTCAAGCGCCAGATTAACGAAGCACTGGGCTCGACCATCCGCGAAGAGAAAAGCTACGCTGAGTATTGAACCGCGGATTTCGCAGATTCACGCAGATCATTGGCATGGAAGGCTTCGAGCATCCGGTAATGCCGGCGCGTTGCACGAAACTCTCAGCATGGAGTGATATTGCTTGGTGGCGGGGCGTGGGTCGCGGGGCAGATGATGATGATTCAGCATCCATCCGCAGCTATTGGGTTTGAAGGAAGGCATTGAACTTCGGATGTCTCAACACCTATTCAACAGGCACCAGTGCTCCCTTGAACCTGCCCCAACCTCCAGGCCGATCAACCCACGACTCGCCAGCACGCAACGCCGCTCGCCGCCTGCCCCGGCATCCAGCCTTGCTGGCCGATGGCTGAGACATACACGTAATCAGGGATACATCAATCGGAAATCCAGATGAAGAATTGCCCGACTTCGGGGTATACAGGGACAAGTCCACGATAAACGGAGCCCCAGCCATGATCCGCATTGCATTCCTGATCTGCACGATTTCGCTGCTTGCAGCCTGCAATTCGCAACCGAGCGACACTCAAGCAACCGATGGCCAGGAACCGCCGGTAATCAAGGTGTATCCAGCCAGTGAAAGCATGGCTGACGGAATTGAATCGGCACTGCGCGTCCTGTTGTCCGGTGGCGAAGTGCGCGCCGGCGCCGTTCGAGCGCTGCCCAACGGCCATATTGCCGTTTCTGCCCCGGCATCGATGCAACCCGGCATCGCTGAATTGATCGAGCGAATTGCCGGATCCGGGCCCATGATGAAACGTCAAGTCCGGATCAAACAGTGGTTGATCGAAGGGGCACCCGCTGAACAGACCGCCATTCCTTCAAATCTTGCGCCACTGGAGGCCGAGCTTCGTGACTTCGCTATATCGGCCGGCGACATGGCATTTCAACGGTTGGATACATCTCAGCACATCATGTTAGACGGTCGTCCTTCGGTTGCTTCCAGCAAATTACTGAATTCATCATTTCAGACCCGAATCGAAGGAGACCGGATTTTTGTCGCGATCATCACCCAGGCGCCAATGCTGCGACGCCTGGAGACCGAATTCAGTGCCGCATCCGGACAGAGGCAGGTCCTGGCGCAGCTCGAAAGGCCGGAGCGCGACGCACAGGAAAAGATCATCGTATTCGTCATTCAGGCCGATATCCTTTGACGTGACTGAACACCGACACACCGGTGACGTCACGGTATGCTGAACAAGGAGACCTTTGAACAGCTGTATCGCACCTTGGAGAAGCGATTGTTCAATATAACCTACCGCTGGACATGGAACCGCGCCGAGGCACAGGAGCTTGTACACGAAGCCTTCATCCGGGTCTGGTCGAAACGTGTCCTCATCGACCAGGACCGGGCGGAGGCATACCTGGTCCGTACCACCGTAAACCTGTGCCAGAAGCTCGCCCGACGCCGCCGTCGCTGGCGGCGCGTCCACGACAAGCTGAGGATTGTCGCGCAGCGGCCGTCGGAACCGGGTCAGTATCATGAACAAGGACAACTGCGCGAAGCAATCGAGTCTCTGCCTGATGCACTTCGCCATGTACTACTGCTGAGCGAGTTTACCGACCTGACTCAAAGCGAGATCGGGATGCTGCTCGATATCCCGGCCGGTACCGTAGCATCTCGCAGGAACACCGCTGTCCGGCGGCTCAAGGAGTCGTTCAATGAATGATAGATCACCCGCACTCGAATGGATTGACCCCCCGCACGGAGGCATGCGCGCGCTGCAAGGCAGAATCAGGCGACGCGTTCGACATCGTTTCGTCGCTACAGCCTCTTTAGTCATGCTCCTGGCGGCCGGAACGTTGCTCCAGAACATGTTGACCACCGCTGGCCCGGACCGACCCGTGAACGAAATGATCAGGCAACATGCCGCGAACAAAGTCACGACAACCGACTCGTTGCGAGTGATCGACGGCGCCGCGCTCGAACTGCCCAACCCAACCTCTAACGCGAGAATCTACCTGGTTTCATCCGCGCCGGAGCAACCGCTATCCGGATAACACAGGCCCCAATCTCTCGATTACCATCTGAGGCTCGATGAGCGCCATCACGCCCGACTCTTCGATGCGCTTGCCCCAGCGCACCTGCTCGGGTTCCTTGCCGAGAAATTTCCGGCAGGCTTCCGGGAAGCGGTCTACGCAGTGCCCCAGGCTGCCCAGCGGACCGGAGCGACGCGACCAGGTCGAGGCGTAAAGCCCCACCACCGGCGTGCCCAGGGCCGCGGCGAAATGCACCGGGCCGGAGTCGGGCGCGATCAGGCAGGCGGCGCGCTCCAGCATCGCCAGCGCCTGGCCGAGCGTGTCCTGTCCGATCAGGTTGATCGGCCTGCCCCGCATCGCTTGCTCGATGTACCTGCCGGTTTCGATTTCCAGCGCCGACGGCCCGCCGACCAGGATCAGTGGCCAGCGGGTGTGTTCGATCACCCAGTCGGCCACTGCCGCATAACCCTGCACACTCCAGTTGCGCGCCGGGTGCGACGAGCACGGGCTGATCAGCACCGCACGGCCGGCCTCGGGCTGATGCTCACGCGCAAAAGCGCGATCCTTGTCGCGGATCGGCGGTGCCGGATCCACGCTGTCGGGGTCGGCATCGAGCCGGCGGGCGAATTCCCGAAGTGCTTCGGCCTGGTGCTGGAAGGGTATCGCCGGAATCCGCTCATTGACCATCAGCCCGTGACCTTCACGGGCACGAGCAGGATCGAATCCGATGCGCCGATCCGCGCGCACCAACAACGAGATCAGGTTGGCGCGCAGCGAGACCTGCGTATGCAGCAGCACATCGAAACGCCTCCCGGCAAGCTGCCGGCGCAAACGCAACAGTTCGCCCACCCCGCCGCGCTTTTCGAAAGCGATGAACTCCACTCCCGGCAGATCCCGCACCAGCCGGGACTCGGACCGGCCGACGATCCAGGTCAGCTCCGCCTCCGGCCAGCGCAGTTGCAGGGCGCGCACCGCCGCGATGCAATGGCAGACATCGCCCAGCGCCGACAGGCGCAACAGACAGATCGAGCGCGGCGGATTCATTGGACGCCGAAGGCGTGGCGGGCGACAATGGGATGCATCATGGAAAGCATTCTACGATTCGGAAACACCCGCGTGCTGTTCGATCCTCAGCGGATCGAAGATCCGGCGGCCGAATGGTTCAACGGCGACTGGTGGAAGGCGCGAGATGCCATCAGTGCCCGCTTCGGCGGACGCGGCTGTGCTCTGGGCATCGACACACCGGCCGGGCCGGCGGTGCTGCGCCACTACCATCGCGGCGGCATGGTCAGACAGTTAAGCCGCAACCGATACATCTACACCGGCCTGGAACGCACCCGCGCGTTTCGGGAGTGGCGCGTGACCCGAACCCTGTTCGACGCCGGTCTGCCGGTGCCTGAGCCACTGGCCGCGGCGGTGACCCGGCACGGGCTTTCCTACACTGCGGCATTGCTGACACGGCGGATTGAAAACTCACAACCGCTGCATCATGTCGCCGAAATACTGGGGCGATCGGACTGGAAATCGCTGGGCCGCACCCTGGCGGACTTTGCCACAGCCGGACTGGCCCACCCGGACCTGAATGCAGCCAATATTCTGGTCGACCGGCAAAAACGATTCTGGCTGCTGGATTTCGACCGGGCCAGGATCGCCCCGGCGCCGGTCGATCCGGCGGCGATGCTCGCGCGGTTGCAGCGGTCAGCCACCCGGTTGGACATGGCGTTCGACCACGACACGATCAAGCAGGGCATCACCGGCTGATGCGCCGGTCTGAGTCCCGAGCCCCAGGCCCCGGTCCGATTCTCCAATGTCGCGATAAGGTTCGATGCAGTCACGCTGTTTCGGGCCAGACAAGTTTCCGCAAGCGCGATAGAACGGGCGGGCGTCTGACCAATTGAAGAGATCAATCCAAAGGCAGAAAGACCGAACCTGATTACGTACACGCTTCACCTATCGACCCACGATCACACGGTAATTCCAGTCCAGGATTTCAAGCCCGCCTATTGACTTTGATGCCAATAGATGACTTCGAGCAGCCGGTGATGCCAGCCGGTTTGAGACCCCCGACATCCCCGCTGCACCAATGTTCGGGTCTCGCTGCGGGCGAGTCCAGCGCCTTGCACGAAACACTCAGCGGGGAGTGGTGTTGCCTGGTGGCGAGACGTGGGTCGCGGGGGTAAGGACGATCGTTCAGCATCTCTCCGGATCTGGTGAGCTTCAGGAACGCATTCAACTTCGGATGCCCCTGAACCTGTTCCACTGGCACCAAGGCTCCACTGAACTCTGCCCCAACCGCAATCCCGATCGACTCACGACTCGCCAGCAGGCAACATCGCCCCCCGCCGGCCCTCGCGAGCTGCCCCGCCTGCCCCGGAAACGAGCCCCTCTGGCCAATGGTGGTGGGCCTTACTAATGAGGTCGTTAATCAGCAGACACCCAGAGTTTCGGAGCCGGTCACTGGCAAGGCGCGCGAGTGCAGGCATAGCCAGACTATTTCAAGCGAGCGCAACGCAGCCAGTGATCGGCTCCGAAGCTCCCGCGGGGCTTGCCTCTCGGCGTCCGTGGACTGCGTTGTCGGCGCTTGATGTAGTCCTTGCTACACCCGGCGCGCCGACGCCTTGCCACGGACGCCGAGAGACAAGCTGAGTGTCTGCTGATTAACGACCTCATTAGTATGCCCGAGCAGAAACCAAAACCATCCGTCACAGTGACGCCTCGGCCGGTAAAATAGCGCAATCCCCCAATCCGGAGAATTTGCATGAAACGTCCTGTTCGCGTGGCCATTACCGGCGCTGCCGGCCAGATCGGTTATCAACTCTGCTTTCGCATCGCCGCCGGCGACATGCTGGGGCCGGATCAGCCGGTCATTCTGCAACTGATCGAAATTCCACCGGCCATGGATGCCCTCCAGGGGGTAGCCATGGAACTCGACGATGCGGCCTTCCCGATGCTGGCCGGAGTCGAGACCACTTCCGACATCAACGAGGGTTTCACCGACACTGATTATGCACTGCTGGTCGGCGCCAAGCCGCGCGGAAAGGGCATGGAGCGCGGCGATCTGCTGGCCGAGAACGGCAAGATCTTCGGCCCGCAGGGCCAGGCTTTGAACGATCACGCATCACGAGATGTCAAGGTTCTGGTGGTCGGCAATCCGGCCAACACCAATGCTCTGATCGCCCAGGCCAATGCACCGGATCTTCCGCCGGAAAACTTTACCGCCATGACCCGGCTGGATCACAACCGCGCGCTGGCCCAGCTTGCGCTCAAGACCGGAATCCATCATACCCGTATTCACCAGATGGCGATCTGGGGAAATCATTCGGCCACCCAGTATCCGGACATTCACCATGCACTGATCAAGGGAGAATCGGCGATTTCGAAGATCGACCGTGAATGGTATGAAAACGATTTCATCCCGACCGTTCAGCAACGAGGCGCGGCCATCATCAAGGCACGCGGCGCCTCCAGCGCTGCCTCGGCGGCCTCCAGCGCGATCGATCATATTCGCGACTGGGCGTTGGGAACCGGCGACGACTGGGTCTCGATGGCCGTGCCCTCCGATGGCAGCTATGAAATCGAGCCCGGCGTGATTTACTCGTTCCCGTGCACTTGCAACGATGGCCAGTGGAAGATCGTCCAGAATCTCGAAATCAACGATTTCAGCCGCCAGCGCATGGATGCGACCGACCAGGAACTGCGCGAGGAACGCGAGGCGGTCAAGAGCCTGCTGTAACCTCGTCCTGTTAATCCCAGGTGTTGCTGCGGCAACTAGTTCAGAACCTGCCCCGGACTTCATCCGGGGCTCCGGTTCTGCAGGATGTGGATTTTTACTCGCTTGACTTGTAAATCACGCCGCAGGCAATGCGGGTACCTGCCCCGCCGATGGGTTGGGTTCGGTGGTCGTCGGGGTTTTCATGGATCACCAGCGCGGCCCCATCATCATCCAGCAGGTCGATGCCAGTGCTTCCATCCAGGCTGACGCGTGCGTTGTAAAACTCCGCCCAGGCATACCCGTCGTCATGGACGTGAAAATTGGGGAAGTCGCCGGCGCCGGGACCATCCGGATTCAGCAGGCCATGTGCTTTCTCTTCCGGATTGACATGCCCGCCCGAAGCGGTGAAACCCTCGCCGTGATCGTCGCAAGTCCCCTTCTGGTGAATATGAATGGCCTTGGGACCCGGCGGCAGTCCCTGCAATTCGATCCGGACCAGAACCCCGTGAGGGCCCTGCCGCAGGATCGCCTGTCCGATTGACCTGGCCTGGTTATCGATAAAATCCGCCTGCCCATCGTGCTCATGGGCGACTATGGTATTTGCCAGGCCCAGGCAAAGCGTCGCGAGGGCCATGGCGACAGTCGGAACGATTTTTCCTGACGCATGCCGAGCATGAACGATCAATCTCACAAGTCTTCTCCGCTTCAAGTTCAAGCCGAGTCTAACAAACGACCGATTGCTGCTTTCACGCGATCATTTACAACGCCACAGAAAAAATGCAAGGAGAATTGTTGTGAAATGACGCAAGCGCAAACCAGGTTGCGCAAGATCACTTATTTTCCAATTCCCGAACTCTCGGAAAAACCGGCCGCAAACCCGGTCGCAGCATCAGTCAAGGTTCCTGAGAGCAACAACAGAATGGCCGCGATCAGCATCAGGTTCCGATGATTGCGCCGATAACCGATAACCAGCACGATAATGCCCGCGACCAGCAAAATGAGATCGATCCAGTAAGCAATACTCATTGTTCTTGCCCCCGTTGCATGCGCTTGTGCTTGCCGTCCGAGTACGACTTCGCGGCGGCCAGAAGAACCTCGGGTGCCAATCGCACACTGTAGTCGGGATTGACGTAGCTGAACTGGACCTTGCCGTCGGCGCCGATGATAAACGTCGCCGGGGCCGGCAAGGCGCGATGATCGCCTCCCGAGCGTTCGTTCAGGTTCATGCCGAAACCGAGATATCGCTCATGCGTCTCGTCATCGACCCGGAAAGCGATGCCAAGGGCCTGGGCGGCATTCATGCCCGGATCCGACAGCAGCCGATACCCGTGCTCGGCGTGATCACCTTCGGCCAGCAGCTCGGGCTTGTCCGGGCTGACGAACCAGACCTCGAAGCCCATTTCCCGCAACTGTTCCTCGGAGGTTCTCAGCTCCGCCAGATGCATGTTGCAATACGGGCACCAGCCGCCGCGATAAAACGTCAGCACCACCGGCTTTTCCAGTACGGTCGGATCGATATCGTGAGTTTCACCTTCGACATCCAACACCCGGAACGCCGGCGCCTGCATGCCTGGGAGTACCGGGCGGACTTGTTCCGGCGTTGCAAAGATTTCGGCTCCGGCAACCATGGAATGGCTGATCAACAATAGACTGACAAGCATGCTGCGCATAAATTTTCCTCGAATTATGTTCCTGGAGATTACATTCCCGATTGCTTGACCGAATGGCCGGTCGATTTATTTCAGCGCAAGCGCACTTTGTCGAATTACAGTGAGCCTTGGAACCAGGGAATTTTCACGGTGGCTGGACCCGCTGAATTTACAGAGCTTCCTCTTCGCGCCCTCCTTCTTATGAGGCTTGATCCACGCGGTTATTTTCCGCCATTCACGCTTTGATGTTTGCCGACGATCAGCATGGACAGCTCCAGCGCCTGCTCGTAGTTCAGGCGCGGATCGACGGTGGTCTTGTAGGCCCGCGACAGGTCGTTCTCGTTGAGCTCGCGCGCCCCGCCGATGCACTCGGTCACATTCTCGCCGGTCAACTCCAGATGCACGCCTCCCAGACGAGACCCGCACGCGGCATGAATATCAAAGGCCTGCTCCAGCTCGGCCTGGATATTGGAAAATCGCCGGGTCTTGATCCCTGACGCGGTCTTCTCGGTATTTCCATGCATCGGGTCGCAGATCCACAAGACCGGCGAGCCGGTGGAGCGCGCGGCCTCGATCAGCGGCGGCAGCTTATCGCCGATGCCTTCGGCGCCCATGCGATGAATCAGTACCAGCCGGCCCGGCTCGTCTTCCGGGTTGAGCACGCGAATCAAGCCCTTGAGCCAGTCGGCGCTCATGCCCGGGCCAACCTTGACTCCGACCGGATTGCGAATGCCGCGAAACATTTCAACGTGCGCGCCGTTCATGGCCGCGGTCCGCATGCCAATCCAGGGAAAATGCGTGGAAAGATTGAACCAGCCCCATTGCCGCGGCACTTCCCGCGTCAATGCCTGTTCGTAATGCAGGTGCAGTGCTTCGTGCGAGGTGAAGAAATCGACCCGCCTGACGCTGCCAGGCATCTGGCCGGTGACCGTTTCCATGAACCGCACCGAGTGGCCGATGGAATCGGCGATCCGGTGAAACTGGCGCGCCAGCGGAGAATGCTCGACCCAGCCCAGATCCCAGTACTCGGGATGATGCAGGTCGGCAAAACCGCCGTCGACCAGGGCGCGCACGAAATTCATGGTCATGGCCGAGCGCGAATAGGCCTTGATCAGGCGTTCGGGATCTGGCCGGCGAGCTTCGGGCGTAAACTCGGGAGAGTTGACGATATCGCCACGGTAGCTCGGCAATTTGATTCCATCGCGAGTCTCGAAATCATCCGAACGCGGCTTGGCATACTGGCCGGCAAAGCGTCCGATGCGCACCACCGGCATCTGCATGCCGTGGATCAGCACCAGCGACATCTGCAACAGCACCTTGAGACGGTTGGCGATGATCTCGGGCCGGACTTCGTCGAAAATCTCGGCGCAATCTCCGCCTTGCAACAGGAACCGCTTGCCGGCCTGTGCCTCGGCCAACTGCTGCCTGAGATTGAGAATCTCCCACGAACTGACCAGCGGCGGCAAGCCGCTAAGCCGCCCCACCGCGGCACCCAGCGCAGCGCCATCATCGTAGCGGGCCTGTTGCAGCGCCTCATGGCGCTTCCAGGAATTCGGAGCCCACTCCTTTGCCGGCGTGATCGTTTGCAACTGTTCTTTCATGACGGTCTCTTGCGCAGACTTGCCACGGTAATGATCATCAGCACAACATACCAAATCAATGTCCAGGCCGGCATCGACAGGCCTAGAAAGGCCCAATCGACCTCAGCGCATTCACCAGCGCCCACAAACGCCTCGCGGATGGCTTCTGCCCATGAAAAATACTCGACCATGAACGCAAAGCCGGGACCGCATTCAGGCACCTGGTCCGGTGGCAGATGCTGAAGCCAGAGATGACGGCCAGCCGTGATCAGGCCCCAGATACCGCCGGCAAAGACCACTGCACCCCACAGCCAGCGCGCTCGCCCGCGGCTGCCGTGGATCAATCCGGCCAGCGCGCCGAGAGCCATTGCCATGAAAGCGAAACGCTGCAGTATGCAAAGCGGACAGGGCTCCAGGCCCTGCCCATATTGGGAATAATAAGCAACTCCCAGCAAGGCCAGGCTCAGGGCCAGCACCAGGCCGAAGCCCAGTCGAGGAAAAAGCGCGATATTCATACTCCTATTGTGCCATCTTGGCCGGCGATTTTCGCGAATCTGGCGCAGCCGAAACAAGACAAAAATTCTTCAGTCACAGATTACACAGATTATTGATTTTTTTTGACAACAGTGTTTACCCGTCAGTTGCCTAAATTTCCGGGCGTGAGAGCCCGGAGAGTTATGATTCCGGGGCGTGGAGCGGAGGTTTATGCAACAGATGGGTTCAGTAACGATCCGGTATATCGATTCATCAGACCGGTCCAATGCCATAAGGCAACAAATCCGGTCCGGGTTTGACTATCTGCACATCACCTGCCGGTCAGCAACCCTAAAAGCTGCGTCGTGCGCCATAAGCCCGTAAAACAACTCGAATTCAAAAATCTGTGTAAATCCGTGTAATCTGTGGAGCGCTATTAACGATGGCTGAAACACATACCTGATCCGGTAAAACAAAAACTATGCCCAACTGCATTTCACTCAAAAGCCTGACGAACGATCTGGACCTGCGCATGGCCGAATTGCGTCACGGTTATTCCGCGGTGACCGCGTCACGCTCCAGAGTTGAAAAGGCACTCGAAGCCGATTCGCCAATTTACGGGATCAATACCGGATTCGGCGCCCTTGCCAGCCAGCGCATACAACCCGGTCGACTGGCCGAGTTGCAACGCAACCTGCTGCTTTCACATGCCTGCGGGACCGGCGAACCGCTCAGCCCGGAAGTGACCCGGCTGATGGTTCGGCTCAAGATCCATGCGCTGGGGCTGGGATATTCCGGAATTTCCGAGCCGACCTTCCGGCTGCTGCTAGAGATGGACCGGCAAGGCATCATCCCGGTCGTGCCCAGCCGCGGCAGCGTCGGCGCTTCCGGCGATCTTGCGCCTCTGGCGCACATGTCACTGCCGCTGATCGGCGCCGGCAAGTGCTGGGCTTCAGACCGGGACGGACACGAACCGAGCACTCAGGCGCTTTCGCACGCGGGGCTGAATGCCGTGCAACTGGCGG
This sequence comes from uncultured Halomonas sp., assembly GCA_964453565.1. Lineage (GTDB taxonomy): Bacteria > Pseudomonadota > Gammaproteobacteria > Xanthomonadales > Wenzhouxiangellaceae. The sequence goes on along the minus strand of CAYVPB010000003.1, from coordinate 43,472 downwards.
CCAAGGACGGCCTTGCACTGATCAACGGCACCCAGATGATGGCTGCCTGCGGCGCATTCGTGCTGGCGCGCTGCCGATCGCTGGTGACCAGCGCCGACATTCTCGGCGCGATGAGCCTGGAGGCGCTGCAAGGCTCTGCACGCCCGTTCGATGAAAGGATTCATGCGCTGCGTCCGCATCCGGGGCAGATCAAAGTCGCAGCCAACATCCGGGCACTGATGCACGACAGCGAGATCCTCGAATCCCACCGGGACTGCGGCAAGGTTCAGGACCCGTACTCGCTACGCTGCATTCCGCAGGTGCATGGCGCAAGCCGCGATGCACTGGCTCATGCATCTGAAGTGATCGAGCGCGAGATCAATTCGGTTACCGATAATCCGCTGGTTTTCGACAACGGCGATATCATTTCAGGCGGCAATTTCCACGGCCAGCCGCTGGCGCTGGTCATGGACTACGCCGCCATTGCACTGGCGGAACTGGCCAGCATTTCCGAGCGCCGCACCTATTTGCTGCTGGCCGGTCATGATGGACTGCCGCCCCTGCTGATGAGCGATACGGGGATCAACTCCGGCTTCATGATTCCCCAGTACACGGCCGCGGCACTGGTCAGCGAGAACAAGGTTCTGTGCCATCCGGCCAGCGTCGATTCCATCCCGACCAGTCTTGGCCAGGAAGATCACGTTTCGATGGGCTCCATCAGCGGGCTGAAACTGCTTTCGGTGCTGCGAAATACCGAACAGGTTCTGGCCGTGGAAATGCTGACCGCGGCCCAGGCCCTGGATTTCCGGCTGCCATCAAGGCCCGGGCGCGGTGTTGAGCTGGCGCACCGTGCCACGCGCGATGTTGTGGCGCATGCCAAACAAGACTATGAAGTTGGCGCCGACATCGACCGCTGCGCGCAATTGCTGCGCGAGTGTCGACTGGTCAATGCAGTCGAGCAGGAACTGAGATCGCTGGAGTAAACCGATTCATCGGACTCGATTCTATTCGCTATCGTCAACCCGCGTGGTGGTCAATTCCACATACAGCGGCGCCATCGTCGGCGTCGATTCCTCCTCGCTGTCGCCTACCAAGGTAATGCGGCCGGGCTGACCCAGCGGCGTGCCGATGATGGTGTCGGTGATGAATTCCCACTCACCGTCGACTTCCTGTTCGATATCGACGCGCAACCAGACCGCACCGCCGATCGCACCTTCGGATTCGGCGCTGGGTTCGACCTCGACCTTGAGCCGCCAGCGGGTTTCCCCGGCATTGATTGTAAAGGTTTCAGGCTCGCCGGGCGCCATCGTCATCACGGGCTGGCCGCGCAAATCGCCCGAACACCACACGGCGGTATCGACTCGATAACGGTCAAGAAGGTCGTCGATCGCCAATGCCGGGAAGGCCATTATCACCATCAAAGCCGGCAACAGAAATTTGATTGATTGCTTCATTCGAGTCACCTCAGGAGTTCTTGAATCGCGCCGGAAGCACTTCGGTATCCGGCTGGTCGGCTCCCTCTTTTTCCACCGGCATCAGATCCTGCTTGGAGACCCCGAGCACGATGGCGGCATTGCTGGCGATGAAAATCGATGAATACGTACCGACTATCACGCCGACGATCAGGGTGTAGGCAAATGCATGGATGATCTCACCGCCGAAGTAGAACAGTGCAATCAATACCAGCAGGGTCGTCAGCGAGGTCATCACCGTGCGTGAAAGCATCTGGTTGATCGACAGATTAGTCAGTTCCACCGCACTGCCCTTGCGTTTGGTGCGGAAATTCTCGCGCAGCCGGTCATAAACCACGATGGTGTCATTGAGCGAGTAACCGATCACGGCAAGCAATGCCGCGACCACGGTCAGATCGAAGTTGACCTGGAACAGCGACAGCAGGCCAATTACGATCAGCACATCATGCACCAGCGCTGCCACCGCGCCGACCGCGAAGCGCCACTGGAATCGGAACGAAACATACAGCAGGATTCCGGCCAGCGCGTACAACATGGCCAGCCCGCCCTGGTTGGCCAGCTCGGCGCCGATCTGCGGGCCGACAAACTCGACCCGGCGTACCTCGACGCCGGCATTGATGCCGGTCATTGCATCTATCGCACGGGTCGAGACATCGGCACCTTCCTCGGCCGCAACCTCGGCCGGCAGCCGCACCACGATATCGCGCGGGGTGCCGAAATTCTGCACCGTGAAGTTTTCATAGCCGGCCTGGTCCAGCGCGCCACGCACTTCGCCGAGATCAGCGGCGCTCGGGAAACCGAATTCGATCAGGGTTCCACCGGTAAAATCCAGACCGAAGTTCAGGCCGCGAACGCCCAGCGAGGCAATGCTGGCAATAATCAAAATGGCTGAGAAAATTATGGCCAGTCGGCGCCGGGCCATGAAATCGATGTGGGTGTCGTTTCTGATGATATCCATATCCGGTCCCGCCTCAGATGGCCAACGCGGCAACGCGCTTGCGGCCACCGTAAATCAGATTGATCACGCTGCGGGTGCCGAAAATGGCGGTAAACATCGAGGTCACGATGCCCAGCGACAGCGTCACGGCAAAACCCTTGATTGGTCCGGTACCGAACATGAACAGCACCACCGCGGCGATCAGCGTGGTCACATTGGCGTCGGCAATGGTCGAAAACGCTTTTTCGTAGCCGGCCCGGATCGCCGCCTGCGGCGTGTTGCCCAGGCGCAACTCCTCGCGTATTCGCTCGAAGATCAGCACGTTGGCATCCACCGCCATGCCCACGGTGAGCACAATGCCGGCAATGCCTGGCAGCGTCAATGTGGCACCCAGCATGGACAGCATGGCCACCACCAGCACCAGGTTGACGGTCAGGGCAAGATTGGCGACCAGGCCGAAGACTTTATAGTAGACGCCCATCAAGACCAGCACCAGCACGAAGCCGATGATCACCGAGTTGAAGCCCTGCTCGATGTTGTCGCGGCCCAGGCTGGGGCCGACCGTGCGCTCCTCGATGATCTCGATCGGCGCGGCCAGCGCGCCGGCGCGCAGCAGCAACGCGAGCTGACTGGCCTCGCGCGAGGATCCCAGACCGGTTGTCTGGAAGGTGCGCCCGAACGGCTCACGCACCGTGGCCACCGAAATCACTTCTTCGACGCGGCGCGTGGTGCGCACTTCCTCGCCGTCGATGATGCGTGTTTCCGGGCGCTGCTCGATGAACACCACAGCCATCCGGTTGCCGACGTTTTCGCGCGTGAACTCGAACATCCGGCGCGCACCGACTGCGTCCAGGGTGACGTCGACCTTGGGCGAACCGGTCTGCTGGTCGAAGCCGGCGCCGGCCATGATCAGGTTGTCGCCAGAGGCAATCAGCCGGCGCGAAAGCAGGATGGGGTTGCCGGTCTCGTCGGTATAAAGGCGTGATTGTGGCGGAATGCGGCCAGTGCGCTGAGCCTCGAACGGATCGTTCTGCTCGTCCACCGAACGGTATTCCAGGGTTGCCGTGGAGCCCAGGATGCGCTTGGCCTCGGCAGTGTCCTGCACCCCCGGCAACTGCACCACGATACGTTCGGCACCCTGCTGCTGGATGATGGGTTCGGACACGCCCAGTTCATTGACCCGGTTGCGCAACGCGGTGATGTTCTGCTGCAGGGCCGTGCGCTGCAGTTCGTCCATCACCTCCGATCGCACCCGGGCCTGAATATTGAAGGTTTCGTTGCCGTCAAGGATTTCGGTTTCGAGTTCTTCCAGGCTGCTGGAGATTTCCGTCAGTGCCTGCTGCCGATCCTCCTGGGTACGCAATTCGATCACCAGTTGATCGCGCTCGGCGCGCACCGAACGGTAGCGGATGCGTTCGTCCCGGAGCAGGTTGCGGATATCGTCGACGAAGCGCTCGATCTGTTGCGACCGGGCGGTTTCCATGTCGACTTCCATCAGGAAGTGCACCCCACCCTGCAGGTCCAGGCCCAGCATCATCGGGCCGGCATTGATTGCGCGCAGCCAGGCCGGCGTGGCCGGCGCGAGGTTGAGCGCAACTACATACGCATCGCCCAGTTCTTCACGCAAGGCATCGGCCAGCACCAACTGATCCTCGGCACTGTTCGCGGTCAGCATCAGCCGCTGTGGCGTGAATTCCGAGGCGCGAATCTCGATTTCGCGGCGCTCGGCAACGTCCTGGCCCAGCGTCTCGATCGCCGGATCCAGGTCAAAACCGCGGGCCGACGAAACCTGCACCGCTGGATCGTCTCCGAACAGATTGGGTAACGCGTAAAGCACGCCGACGACGAGCACCGCGATCAGCAGGATGTACTTCCACGGAGCGTATCGATTCATGGATTCAAGCTTGCTGTAATGGACAGCCGGGCCGCGCGCCCGCGCATCAGGAAACGGACTCGAAAGTGCCCTTGGGTACGATCTGACCCACTGAGCCCTTCTGCATCTTCACAACCACTCCATCGGCCAGTTCAACCTGGATGAAGTTGTCCCCGACTTCGGTGATCCTGCCCAGCAGTCCACCGGCCGAAACCACCTCGTCGCCGACACCGAGGCTGGCCACCAGCTCGCGGTGCTGTTTGGTGCGTTTCATCTGTGGCCGGATGATCAGCAGCCAGAAAATCAACACGACGAACAGCAGCGGCAGAAACGTAGCCCAGACACTGGGCTGCTCGGCGGCCGCCTGGGCCATCGCGGGGGAAATCAGAAGGTCGGAAATCCATTCAATCATTTCGAGAATCCTTTCACTGTCGGACGCGGGCACGGCGGAACAGGCATCACCGACTACTCACGCATGAACAAATTGACAACGCGCGATTATCGCACATCGGGGTGCAGGGCGCCCGAATCAATGGCTGCCCGCTCTTTTGTCTTCCGCCGGTGCCGGCTTGACGCGAGTACCGAACAGCAGATCGCAGATCGGCCAGGTGATGTTGAAGTTGCCCTGCTGCATGATCGCCGGGTCGTGGTGGGCCAGGTGCAATCGGCGCAGGCGCTGCATGCCGGGCAGTGCCAGGATCCTGGAACCCTCGCGCTGGTGATAGGCAAAGTGCAGGATCTCGTAGCTGCCGTAGTAGCCCAGCGCCGTGATCACGAACAACCAGGCGACATTGGCTGAAAACATCCACGCCAGCAGCAACCCGGCCGGCAGCGCGAAGGCGGCGGCGAAGAACATCATCAGCATCGGCGGAAACAGCACCGCCTTGAAATCACTGGAAGAATCGTACTGCATGTCCCGATCGGTAAAAAAACGGTGGTGCTGCAGGGCGTGGCGTTCGTAAATCAGCCCCAGCCCGGGCCGGCGTCGGTGCATGACGAAGCGGTGCCCCAAGTATTCGGTCAGGTTAGCGTAAAGGAAAGTCAGCGGCACAGTCAGCCACTCCAGCGGCCGGATCTGATCGATCTGCAAGACGCCAATGGTCATGACCAGCGCGACAAAGCCCAGGATGAGCCCGAAGTGCAGCGGACCGGAATAGGCTTCCGGCACGAACTGCTCCCGGTACTGGGTCCGGTATCGGGCTGTATGCGGCTCCATGGGCCTATCTTGCCACGAACCGCAACCCCGCGGCAGCCGTGCCGCGGGCAATTTCTGCAAGCCATACGCGCGCAAGCGGTCCACTATGAAATGAATGCCAAACGGATCCGTGCATGAACGATTCCAGTACCCGAAAAAGGCCCCGCGTGGTCATCGTCGGCGCCGGCTTCGCCGGCCTGACCGCGGCGTTGCACCTGGCCCGGCGGGATGTCGAAGTGGTGGTCATGGACCGCCACAACTACCACCTGTTCCAGCCGCTGCTCTACCAGGTCGCGACCGCGGCGCTGTCGCCGGCCGATATCGCCGCGCCCATCCGCGGCATCGTCGGCCGCCTTCCCAATGTCAGCGTGCTGCTCGATACCGTGACCGATATCGACCGCGACCAGCGGCAAGTACACACCCTCAGTGGCCGAAAAGTTCCTTATGATTGGCTGCTGGTGGCCACAGGTGCCACCCACAACTATTTCGGCAACGACCACTGGAAAGACATCGCGCCCGGCCTCAAGCGCATCGAGGATGCCACCGAACTGCGCCGCCGCATTCTGGTGGCGTTCGAGCGCGCCGAAATGGAAGAAGACCCTGAGCGGCGCGAGGCGCTGATGACGTTCGTCATCGTCGGCGGCGGGCCCACCGGGGTCGAAATGGCCGGCGCGGTGGCCGAACTGACCCGCTACACGCTGGCCAAGGATTTCCGACGCATCAAGCCGGAAAACACCCGTGTGCTGCTGATCGATGCCAACGACCGCATCCTGCGACCGTTCCCGGAAAAGCTGTCCGAAAAGGCCCGACAATCGTTGGAGCGCATGGGCGTGGACCTGGTGCTGAACTCGCGCGTCGACGGTCTGGATGAAAACTGCGTGCGCGTCGGCAAGACCATCCTGCCCACCGAAACGGTGATCTGGAGTGCAGGCGTCAAGGCCTCTCCGGCCGGCAGGTGGCTGGAGGTGGGAACAGACCTCTCGGGCCGGGTGCCGGTCGACGAGCATCTGCGGCTTGAATCCGACTCGCGCGTTTTCGTCGTCGGCGATGTCGCCGCCCACACCAATCCCGATGGCACACCGACCCCGGGATTGGCGCCGGCGGCCAAGCAGCAGGGCCGCTACGTCGCGCGGATGATCACCGCGATACTGCGCGGCAAGGACGCGCCCAAACCGTTCTACTACCGGGATCGCGGCCAGCTTGCCACCATCGGGCGGCATTCCGCGGTAGTCAAATACGGCCGACTGCGGATTTCCGGCTACCTGGGTTGGTGGCTGTGGGGATTTGCCCACATCTACTTTCTGATCGGCTTTCGCAACCGTCTGGTGGTCGCGGCCAACTGGTTCTGGTCGTATCTGACCTTTGGCCGCGGCATCCGCCTGATCACCGGCGATGTGCAATCATCGCGCAATGACGAATCGGAAAAATCAAGACATGAGTAAACTCAATGCATCTAAACTGATGGTCCGGTGCCTGGAAGCCGAGGGCGTGGAACGGGTCTTTGCCGTGCCCGGCGAGGAAAATCTTGACCTTCTCGAAGCGCTGCGCGAATCCTCGATCGAACTGGTCATCACCCGTCACGAGCAAGCCGCGGGCTTCATGGCCGCCTGTCACGGCCGGTTGACCGGCAAGCCCGGCGTGGCCATGTCGACGCTGGGTCCCGGTGCGACCAACTTCATCACCGCCGCGGCCTATGCCGAACTGGGTGCGATGCCGATGGTAATGATCACCGGCCAGAAACCGATCAAGACCTCCAAACAGGGCAGCTTCCAGATACTGGACATGATCGATGTCATGCAGCCGGTGACCCGCTACTCGCGCCAGATCATCTCGGCCGCCACCATCCCGGCGCGGGTACGCGAAGCCTTTCGCCAGGCCGAGGAGGAGCGTCCCGGCGCGGTCCATCTGGAACTACCCGAGGACATTGCACGCGAGGATGCCGAAGGCCTCAAGCCGCTGAACGCCAGCCTCACCCGCCGCCCGATTGCCGAGCAAAAAGCCATCGCGCGTGCCGTCGAGGCGATCATCCATGCCAATCGGCCGCTATTGATGTGCGGTGCCGGCGCCAACCGCAAGCTGACCTCGAAAATGCTCCGGCGCTTCATCAACCAGACCCGCATCCCGTTTTTCACCACCCAGATGGGCAAGGGCGTGGTTGGCGAGCCCAACGACTGCTGGATGGGCACTGCCGCGCTGTCGGATGGCGATTACGTGCACCGGCTGATCGAACACTCCGACTGCATCATCAACGTCGGCCACGATGTGGTCGAAAAGCCGCCATTCTTCATGCACGAAGGTCGCCGCACCGTCATCCACGTCAATTTCTTCTCGGCCGAGGTCGACCCGGTCTACTTCCCGCAGATCGAGGTCACCGGCGACATCGCCAACGCCATCTGGCAGTTTTCCGAGCGCATCCAGCCACAGGCGCACTGGGATTTCTCGATCGCGAAAAAGGTCCGCCAGGCGCTGTTTGAGGATCTGGATTCGGGTCGCGAGATCAACGACTTCCCGATTCACCCGCGGCGACTGGTCCACGCGGTGCGCGACGCCATGCCCGAAGACGGCATCGTGTCGCTGGACAACGGCCTGTACAAGGTCTGGTTTGCGCGCAACTACCGCGCCGTGCGCGCCAACACGTTGCTACTGGACAACGCGCTGGCCACTATGGGCGCCGGCCTGCCGGTCGCGATCGGCGCAAAAATGGACTTCCCGAAACGCAAGGTGATGGCGATCTGCGGTGACGGCGGATTCATGATGAACTCGCAGGAGCTTGAAACCGCCGTCCGGCTGGGCCTGGACCTGGTCGTTCTCGTTGTCAGGGACGACGCCTACGGCATGATTCGCTGGAAACAGGCCGACATGGGCCTTCCCGACTACGGCTTGCAGTTCGACAACCCGGATTTCGTGCGCTACGCCGAAAGCTATGGTGCGACCGGCCACCGCGCCGACAGCGTGGAATCGCTGGAGAAGCTTCTGGACCAGGCACTCAACGGCACTGGCGTGCACCTCGTCGACTGCCCCATCGACTACACCGACAGCAAGAGATTCCTGTTCGACGAACTGCCGGAGAAAACTGCGGCCCTTTGATTGATTGCGGTAAAGGCTCTGCCGCAGCCCTGAAATCTGCGAATGCCGGCGCCCCGGGGCTGGGCCACGTATGCAACATGCCAGCAATGGATTCGCGGCAATTACCGTGGGGTTTCGCCCCCAGATCGACAACTTGCGCTTCCCCGGTCGCCTTTCCGCCGGAAAAATGAAGTCGATTCCTGTCACATCGCATCCTGCGCGGCCGTAATCGCAGCGTTGTCGAGATTACCGTGACCGTTCTGGGTTACTCTTTCCAAATGCGTACTCAAGAATGCGCGGTCCTGCCGCGTGCTGCCGGTTGACTGGTGATGACTGATTTCGGATACAAGGACGTCGCGCCCGAAGAAAAGACCCGCCTGGTCGGCCAGGTGTTTTCTTCGGTGGCCGACAATTACGATGTCATGAACGATTTGATGTCGCTGGGTATTCATCGCCTGTGGAAGCGCCGTTTCGTCGCCGGTTGCGGAATGCGCCCGGGGCAGCGGGTACTGGATCTGGCCGGCGGCACCGGCGATATTGCCGAGTTGGCACGAACCAGGGTTTCGCCAGGCGGACAGGTGCTGGTGGCCGATATCAATCGGGCCATGCTGGAAGCCGGCCGAAGGCGCATGGATGATGCCGGTCGGGTCGCGGATTTCGAGTGGTTGCAGGTCAACGGCGAAGCGCTGCCGATTGCCGACCGCAGTTGCAATCACGTAACGATCGCGTTCGGCCTGCGCAACATCACCGACAAGCCGACCGCGCTGGCCGAAATGTACCGGGTGCTCAAGCCCGGCGGCCGGGTGCATATCCTGGAGTTTTCACATGTCTCGCCCCGGCCGCTGGCACGGGCTTACGACCTGTGGTCGTTTCATGTGCTGCCGCGGCTGGGACAGGCCGTGGCCAGGGACCGCGACAGCTACCAGTACCTGTCTGAATCCATCCGGCGTTTCCCCGATCAGGGAACCTTGGCCGGGATGCTGTGCGAGACTGGGTTCGAGCGCGTCGATTACATCAACCTGTCGGCCGGAATCGCAGCGATTCATCGCGGGGCGCGAACCTGATGAGCCGCTATCTCACCCCGCTGGCCGGTGTCATGGCCTCGGCGATCGAGTTCGTGCTTAACCGGGCGGTAGCGCTAGACCCGGAGGCCACGCAGGCACTGGAACCACTGGATGGCCGTTGGCTCAAATTCGAATTCGACGGGCTTGATATCGAAATGTGGCTGGCCGCAGACCACGACCATTTTCGCGTTCTGGCCGAATCCGGGGACGACGATCTCAGGCCCGAGGCGACCATCGGCGGCACGCCTGCGGCGCTGCTGGCCATGGTGCTGCCGGTCGGCGAGGCGACCGCCGATGTTCGCATTCAGGGCAACCCGCGACTGGCGCAGAAATTTCAGCAGGCGATGAAGCATCTCGATCCGGATATCGAGGCGGCCCTCAGCGACTGGTTTGGCGACCTGATCGGGCCACAGATCTGGCGCGTGGTTCTGGAGACAGCCGAGTTCGGTCGGCATGCGGCGCGCACCTCGGTCGGGCAGTTTTCGCAGTGGCTGGGTGAAGAGAGCGATCTGGTGCCGCGTCCTCATCAATGGCGCGCATTTCGAGACGGTGTGGATGAGTTACGCGAGGCGGTCGACCGGCTCGAATCGAGTTTCCGGAGAAACCGCAAATCATGATTCGACGCTCGTTCAGGATGTTCGGGATCGCGATGGTTCTGGCTCGCTATCGCCTGGATACTGTGATTGTCGATTTGCCGGCGTTGAAGTTTGCGCGCGCGGCTCGCCTGTTTCCCTGGGGCCGGAAGGGCGTGCGCGAGCTGCCGCGCGGCGCGCGCCTGCGCCTGGCGCTGCAGGAGCTTGGGCCGATCTATGTCAAGTTCGGTCAGATCCTGTCGACCCGGCGCGATTTGCTGCCGACGGATATCGCCGAAGAGCTGGCCCAACTGCAGGAGCAGGTGCCACCATTTCCGGACAGCGAAGCCCGCGCCATCATCGAGCAGGAACTGGGCAAGCCGCTAGAGCAATTGTTCACCTCGTTTGAGGCGCAGCCGATGGCCTCGGCATCGATCGCACAAGTGCATGCCGCGGTTCTCCCTGACGGCACCGAAGTGGTCGCCAAGGTGGTCCGCCCCGGCATCCGCAAACGTATCCGCGAGGATCTGGAACTGCTCGAATCGCTGGCTTTGCTGGTGCGCAAGTATCACCCCGAAGGTGATCGCATCCGTCCAAATGAAGTGGTGGCGGAATTCAGGCGGGTGATCTTCGACGAATTGAGCATGCAGAGCGAGGGTGCCAACGCCAGTCTGCTCAGGCGCAACTGGCAAGATTCCGATGAACTCTATATCCCGAAGATCTTCTGGTCGCACACCGCCGAGCGCGTGCTGGTCATGGAACGCGTCGGCGGCGTGCCGGTGCGCGATATCGCCGAGCTGAAGCGGCGCGGCGTCGATCTCGAACGGCTCGCCCGGCGCGGTATCCGGGTGTTCTATACCCAGGTGTTCCGCGACAACCTGTTTCATGCCGACATGCACCCCGGCAACATCCGGATCGACACCTCCGATCCGCAAGACGCGAGTTTCATCGCCCTGGATTTCGGCATCATCGCCAGCCTGACCCCGGCCGACCTGTACTACATCGGCGAGAACTTCCTGGCGATCTTCAACCGCGACTACCGGCGCGTGGCCGAACTGCATGTCGAGGCCGGGTGGGTTCCACCTGACACGCGCATCGACGAGATGGAAGCCGCCGCGCGCACGGTGTGCGAGCCCAGCTTCACCCGACCGCTGGAAGAGGTCTCGTTTGCCGAGATGGTGATCAGCCTGTTCGAGGTTGCGCGACGCTTCAAGCTGACCCTGCAGCCGCAGCTGATCATGCTGCAAAAGACCCTGCTTAACATCGAGGGTATGGGCCGCGAGCTGTATCCGCGCATCAACATCTGGGATGTGGCCAAGCCCGAGCTTGAAAAGATCTTCCGCGAGCGCTACGGGCTCAAGCGCACGGCGCGCAAGGTCACTCGCGAACTACCGGCATGGCTGGCGCGCGGACCGGAACTTCCCAACTTGATTCACGAGGCATTGAAGCTGGCCTCGCGCGGGCGACTCAACGCGACTATCGACAGCCGCGATCTGAGCCGGATCGAGCAACACCTGGAATCGCACAACCGCCGGGTGCCGGGCGCGGTGCTGACCGCCGGCTTGCTGATTTCCTCGGCCATTCTCGCCGCCTATGATGTCGGACCCTGGCTGCAGACCCACTCGCTGCCGGCCATGTTCGGTTTCGCCGCCGCGCTGATCACCGGGCTTCGAACCCTGAGCCGTTACTGATGAGGTCCGGCCGGGCCGGACCGCCGCCATGGATTTACAGGTCAGAAGTTCAGATCGATGCGGGCGTAGACGAACCGGCCATTGAACCCGAACGGCGAAAAACCCGAAAACGGGAAGATCAGATCGAATGTACCGGGTGTGCGGCCATCCTTTTCCAGAATCTCCCGGGTGGTATCGGGAAACACGTTGAACACGTTATTGGCGCCGACTGCCAGCGACATGAAGTCGTTGGCCTGGTAGGCCAACTCCAGATCCGTGATCCACTTGGCCGGCAGCTTTTCGTCATTGGCAGGCGTGGTTCCCGGATCCAGCGTTTCACCAAAACGCGTGGTCAGGCCATTGAGCCGGAACGAACCGTAATACCAGGTTCCACCAAGATTGAACTGGGTAGACGGCGAGCCGTCCTCGAACCGCACGCGTTCCCGGCGTGAAAACAGATTGTCCTCGGTCACCCCGACCTCGGCCAGTTGCGGCGGCGGATCAATCACATTCTTGACATCGTTGTTGGTGTAATTGAAACCGCTGGTAAGCGTGGCCCTGCCCCACTCGTTCAAACTCAGATCATAGCTGGCCACGATATCGATGCCGGTCGTCTCGCTATCCAGGCCGTTGAGGAAGAAACGTGCCCGATTGGCGCCGGTGCCTTGCAGCAGCTCCTCGATACCCGGCCCGGACAGGTTCTCCGAAAGCACGATACGATCGTCGATCTCGATGTAGAAGAAGTCCGCCGTGATGCTCAGACCATCAAGCGGAGTAAACACGAATCCGCCCGAAAATGATACGCTTTCCTCTTCCTGCAGGCCGGGCGAACCCAGTGCCCTGGCGACATCACTGTCGGGCCGGAACGTGCCGGTCTCGGTCGGAACACCGTCGACGAATACCGTGGCAATCGAGGTAAAGGTCTGCTGCGCCAGAGAGGGTGCACGGAATCCGCTGGACACCGAGCCGCGCAGCGCCAGCGCGTCGTTGACCCTGTAGCGCGCGGCCAGCTTGCCGTTGAAGGTCGAACCGAAGTCCGAGTAGTCCTCGAAACGCAGCGCCCCCGCCACGTTCAGATCCGGCGTCAGATCGGCATCGACTTCGGCATAAAAACCGAAACTGTCACGACTCTGGCTGACTTCCGATTCAGGGGTGAAACCCGGAAACACCTGACTGCCGGCCGCGCCCGGGAATGGACCATTGATGAAGCTGGCTTCTTCACCGGCGCCAAGCTGGTACTTTTCGTCGCGGTATTCAAAGCCGGCGGCGATATTGAGCGGCGTGCCGCCGAAAATGAACAATCTGGAAGCATCGGCATTGAACACCAGCTGCCGGTTGGTCAGATCCCCGACGAAGAATTCAGTCGGGCTGGTCGGGCCAAGTGAGGTATTGACGCTGTTGGCGACACCGAACTCCAGTTCGTTCTCGCCGTAGACCAGCGAGGCGTCCAGAAACCATTCCGACCACTCGCCGCGCACTCCCACCGACCAGCTCTGGTCATCGGTATCGGTGGTAATCAGCGGCAGGAACCCTTGCGGCCAGATTTCGGGGACGTTGCGTGAATCCAGCGCGCGCCGGTAGAAACCGCCCGCGTCGCCTTCACGGCTGGCGTAGTTGCCGAAAGCATAGACTTCAAACGGGGTCGCGCCAAGCGGCACTGCGGCATTCCAGAACAACGAGAACTCCTCGACATCCGGATCGCCGAACCGGTGGTTGATGCGGTCGAAGGTCAACTCGCGCGGATCCAGGCTGCCGTCGGGCAGCCTCGGGAACTGCTGGCGTGGATCAATGCCGGCGCGATTGGTCGGATTGCTGTCACGAAACTGGGCCGAGATATTGAAAAAGCCTTCGCTGCCCAGACGAAAACCGCCACCGGCGCGGATCGTGATGGTCTCGCCATCGTTGACGAAACGATCCTTGCCTTCGGTGATCACCAGTTCGCCATCGGGGCTGAACGACACGTCTTCGACACGCGCAACACCATCAACCGAGCCGTGATTCTGGCCGTATATGGCCGACAGGTTGAACCCGGACGATTGTTCCTTGAGCACGACATTGATCACGCCGGCGATGGCGTCGGAACCATACTGCGCCGAAGCACCATCCCGCAAGACTTCGATGCGCTGGATGGCGTTGGGTGGAATCAGATTGAAATCCACCGCCGCCGATCCGCGACCGACCGATCCATTGAGATTGAGCAGCGCCGAGGTGTGCCGACGCTTGCCGTTGATCAGCACAAGGGTCTGATCGGGCGCCAGACCACGCAGTTGCGCCGGGCGCACCTGGTCGGTGCCGTCGGTGATCGACGGCCGCGGGAAGTTGAAGCTCGGCAGCAGTCTCGACATGATTTCGGCAGTCTCGGTCAATCCCGTAGAGACCATGTTCTCGGCCGAGATGGTATCGATGGGCACATTGCTGTCGGCGGCCGAACGATCGCGCCGGCGGGTGCCGGTGACCGCGATGCGCTCGGCCTCATCGACGCTTTCGGAAATGGTGTCGGCATCCTCGTCCTGCTGTTGCGCGGCCAGCGGTGCCGCGACCAGCCCCACGCTCAGGGCAAGGACGATGGCGCTGAACAGGGGAGTGTGGTCAAGACCGCGAGATTCGGCAGATGAGATTGTTTTCATGCGCAGTTCCTGGTTGGATGGTTTTTCAGGCGTATGGTCAAAGTCTCAGACCCGGATGTCAAATAATTGTAAAGAACGCTGTCTTGACCGCAACAGCCGCCATTTTCTTGCAGACCATGGAAGAAAGCGCGGGTCTGCTCGAGTTGCTGTTCAGGCTGTTCGATCCGGTTGATGGTGGCGCAAAAACGCGCTGAACCGGGGTGAGCTTGCGCATACCAGCCCAGATGCTTGCGCGCGATCCGTACACCACGCTCGGGACCGTAGAATCGATGCAACTGGCGCAGGTGATCCAGCAGGATTTCACCGATTTCCGCCGGCGGCTTCGGTACCAGGATCTCGCCGCTGTCAAGATAATGCCGAATCTCCTGGAAAATCCATGGCCGGCCCTGGGCGGCGCGACCGATCAGGAGACCATCTGCACGCGTGTGTTTTAGCACGAACTTTGCTTTCCGCGGCGAATCAATGTCGCCATTGGCCCAGACCGGGATGCCGATGTCGGCTTTGATCGAGGCGATGGTGTCGTATTCGGCCTCGCCCTGATACTTCATGTCGCGGGTACGGCCGTGAATGGCCAGTGCGGCGATACCGGCGTCCACGGCGATCCGTGCGATGACCGGCGCGTTGCGATGCCCGGCCGCCCAGCCGGTGCGGATCTTGAGGGTGACCGGAACCTCGACCGCCGCAACCACGGCCTTGAGGATGGCCTCGACCTTGCGCTCATCGCGCATCAATGCCGAGCCGGCCCAGGCCTTGCAGACCTTTTTGGCCGGACAGCCCATGTTGATGTCGATGATTTCGGCGCCGTGCTCGACCTGGAAGCGCGCAAACGCCGCCATCTGTGCCGGCTCGGTGCCGGCGATCTGGACGCTGATCGGCCCGGGCTCGCCGGCGTGATCGCGCCGCTCCAGCGACTTTCTGGTCTGCCAGAGAAGCGGATTGGCCGCGGTCATTTCCGAAGTCGCCAACCCGGCGCCCATGCGGCGGCAAAGCAAGCGGAACGGCTTGTCGGTCACCCCGGCCATGGGCGCCAGGCCCAGAGGTGGATCAATGATGCGGGGTCCGATTTTCATGGCGCAGGCTCAAAATCATATCTGATCAGGTAGAGGACTCAGCCAGCGCTGTGTGATTTTTGCCAGACGTTCCACAAAATTGTTTCGAACTCCAAACAAACGCTAAAGAAGGCAAATGCGTCCACCTGTGGGGTGCACGCACCCTATCCACGTGATTTCAGGACGGACCTGTCAGACGCGTAAATACTTGCGCCAGCAGGTCCGTCATGCTTTTCCCCGGGATTTTCTGCTCTTGATCCAGCCGAGTATCGTGTCCCACTCGTCCCAGTCCTGTTGCGCCAGGTAGGGTGGAAAATCCGAAACCGACAGGCCGCGCTCGAAGGCGCGCACGTAGTTCATTGAATCCCGCAACTGGCCGATCACCGGCGCGGAGTAACTGCCCAGAAAACCGCGCAGTTCGCGGTAGATGATGGTGTGCGGCTTGACCCGGTTGGCGATCAGCCCGACTTTGGCCTGCCCTTCCGAGACCGGCTTGAGTGAAAACAGGTGGCCCAGAAAGCGGTGTGCCGCGCGCATGTCCACGAACGATGGCAGCAGCGGGATCAGGATCGTCTCGGAGCGTCGCACCAACTGACCCAGTTCCGGACCGTGGATACCGGCAGGCGAGTCGAGAATCAGATATTCAGTGCCGGCGGGAGCCCGGACCGGGCCGTCGGCGGAATTGATACTGGTGATTTCCGGATACTCTTCGGGTCGAAGCGCGCCCCAGTCGGCCGACGATTGCTGCGGGTCCAGATCACCCAGCGCAACATAATGACCCTCCCAGGCCAGCGCCGCGGCGAGATTGGTCGAGACCGTGGTCTTGCCGCAGCCGCCCTTGGCATTGATTACCGCAATGGTTCGCATGGCTGACACTCTCCCAGAGTCCGGTCACATGATAGAACGACCCGGCGCTCAAAATCTGCTGGTCACGTCCGGCAGGCCGGAATGCAGCATCCAGCGCTCGCGCTCTTCATCCCAGCGCCATGATTCCACATAATCGACCACTCTCTCGCTTGCCGAGTGGCGATGAATCATTCTCAGCCGGACCAGACGATCCATGCCCTCGGCGTCTTCCAGCCCCAGCACCTGTACCACCCGATACTGGCTTACCTGGAACTGGTGCAGACGCTCCACATCCAGCGACGTGATCGTATTGTCGGCCAACCAGTCTGGATGAATGAAATCGACCAGCGAGTCGAACTGGCTCCAGCGCATGACCGCCTCGTAGCGCTGGAGTGTTTCGGTTTGTGCCAGATCCTGCTTGCTCGCGCCGCAGCCGGCCAACAAGACCAGCACGGCAATCATGCTCAGGGTGATTCTCACTGTCGTTTTCCCAGGTTGATATGAATTCAGAACCGGATTCAGTTACGCGACAACGCAGAATATCGCGCCTCCAGTGTTGCCACCACACGGCCCTGATACACCAATTCGGGCGCCAGCGCAAGCCGGGCCCGCGGGTTGTCTTGCAATTGTTGGACGAAACCAGCCTGCTCGGCGGCTTGCGGCCAGCGGCAGTGCGCGCTGAAATCGCCCTGCACCGGCGCGATGAAACGCATCGCGCAACGACCGATGACCAGATCGGCCTCGAGACCATGACGATACAGCAGCAGGCGCGGCAACGACCATCCGGCAAGAATCATGATCGAGGCCAGCGCGCCGCCAAATGCACTGCCCTTGTCGTTGACATTCGGTTTCAGCGGTGCCGCCAAAACGATACCTTCGCGATCCAGGCGACTGACCGAAAGTGTCATCGCTGCGCCGAGCGGGATCTTTTGCGTCAGGATCTGCTCCAGCCACGCCACCTCGATATCGAAATGCGGCTCTATCACCATCAGTCGTGTCGCTCCAGTGCCCGGATCAGCGCATCAACTTCCTGTTCAGTGGTGGCAAATGAGCACACCAGCCTCGCCACATTGTCAAACCCCGGCCAGCGATGAAATTCGAAACCGTCATCGGCAAGCTGATCCAGCGTTTCCGGATCCGAACGAAGGAACACTTCATTGGCTTCCACCGGCCATTGCAGGGCGGCGCCGGCCAAGCGATCCACCGTCCGTGCGATGCGCGATGCATGATCGTTGGCGGCCGCGGCCAGTTCCAGCCACAGGCCATCCTCGATCATGGTCAGCAACTGGGCCGAAACGTAGCGCATCTTCGACAGCAGATGTCCACCGCGCTTGCGCATGCGATGCATGCTTTCCAGCCATTCGGGATTACCGAATACGATAATCGCCTCGGCAGCCAGGGCACCGTTCTTGCTCGCACCGAACGACAGCGCGTCAACCCCGGCACGCCATGTGGTTTCAGCAGGCGAAACAGCCAGAAAGCTGACTGCATTGGCAAATCGCGCCCCATCCATGTGCAGCGGCAGGCGGCGGGCATGTGCGACTTCCGCCAGCGCAGCAATTTCATCGGCGCGATAACTGGTTCCGCACTCGGTCGCCTGGGTGACTGAAACCACTGAGGGATTGACATTGTGAACGCCATGCGCGCCGGCCGAGTCGATCGCTTCGGCCAGCCGTTCGGGCGGCAGCTTGCAGTGCTCGCCATCGATCAGCAGCAGCTTTGCGCCATGGGTGTAGAACTCCGGCGCGCCACCCTCGTCGTTGGCGATATGCGCGCTGCGATGACACATCACCGCACCCCACGGCGGACACATCGCCGCCAGTGCGATTGAATTCGCCGCAGTCCCGGTGGCCAGCGGCAGGACCGTACAATCGGTCTCGAACAGCTGTGAAAACGCGGCATCCAGCCGACGGCTGAGCTGATCTTCGGCATACGCGGTCGCCATGCCCTGGTTGGCTCGCTGCAAGGCCTCGATCATGCGCGGGTGGGCGGGTGCTTCATTGTCGCTTCTGAAATTCATCCTGATTCCCCGGATTCTCCGGAAGGTTGTGCCGCGTCCTTGCCGCCGCCGAAATGGTCAGAAGCCGCGGAAGGCTGAGATGACGATTGTGATGACGATTGTGATGACGATTGTGATGACGATTGTGATGACGACTGTAATTACAATCGTGGTTTTG
>CAYVPB010000003.1:0-24845 GCA_964453565.1 uncultured Halomonas sp. | reverse complement strand
GATGACGATTGTGATGACGATTGTGATGACGACTGTAATTACAATCGTGGTTTTGGTTGCGATTGTACTGGCCCGGGCGGATCACGACCGGCCAGGCGGGCAAAGAACGCTTCCCGGTCGCCATGGCTCACCGGATCCATCAGACTGCTATCCTTGCGCCGGGAAACGGTGTGAGTCTTGCATGAACAAATCCTCGATGCTGATGATTGTCCTGCTTTCTGCAGTTCTGGTGCCGGGCTGTGATCCTGGAGACAGCCGTCAGTCCGGCTGCCGGGAAGCGGTCGAGGCCGGGCTGGCAGCCGCCGGGCAACGCCTGCCGCCGGAGGCTTGGTTTGACGACCAGCCCCCGGCCTGCCACGATGCCGCCATCGAGAGCTGGGCCCGGCTGCTAGCGCAGCAATGCGACCCGCTTTGGGCCTTTCATGCCGGGCGAAACGATCAACCGGTAGGCGAGCAGTGCGCCAGTCCGGCGTTTGACAGCGCATGGAATCTGGGCCAGATGATCGGCGAACTCGAACGCGAACAAGCCACCATAAAAGCTGCCCTGCAGGATGAAACAATGGCGCCACACCGACATCGTGAATTGATTCATCGCGGGATCGTGATCGAGCGCGACCTGCCGCAGCTTCAGGCGCTGGCACGTTTCGATGGCCTGCTTGCGCCTGTGCCAGTGCCCGATGCACCCGTGTCCGGCAATTGACGGCGAAACCGCATCACCGTTGATTGTGACATACCGGTCGCGGCTTCACGTTGCCACGACCGACCGTGGTCAATCACACGGCGTTACAGCGGCGCCTCGCATAGGCAGTGCGCCATCGCATCGGGCAACGGGCGATTACCCCGGGCCCGGGCCACCTGCTCGAACTGGCCCAGAAGATTGAGATACAGATCCCGCCCCGGCAAGCGAGTTGCCGTCGCCGGCCACTGAGTGAGACCGGCGCGCACCAGCGCTTCGGCACCCATGCGGGAAAGGAACTCGGCAAAAGCACCCATCTCGCGCTCGACGTAAACCGAACGGAAATCATCGGCGATCCCGGCTCTGCGCGCGGCCGCGTCGACCGCCTGGTCCAGCCCGCCAAGCTGATCGATCAGGCCGCGCGCCTGTGCCTGCTGACCGGTCCAGACCCGACCCTGGGCGATTTCGTCGACCTGATCGGGCGTCATGTCGCGATATTGGCCGACCAGCTCGATGAACTCGCGGTAACCATGTTCGATCGAAGCCTGGATCGCACGGCGCGCCGGTTCGGTCATTTCACGGTCGGTACGGAACGCACCGGCCAGCGGAGCGACGCCGAATCCGTCGGTCCGGATGCCGACGGATTCGAGCGTGTTCTGGAAGGTCGGCAGAAACCCGAATATGCCGATCGAGCCTGTGATGGTACCGGGGTAAGCCCACACCTCGTCGGCGCCCATGGCAATCCAGTAGCCGCCAGAGGCGGCAACATTGGCCATGCTGACCACGACCGGCTTGCCGCTTTCCTTCAGGGCCATCAGCTCCTGCCGAATGACCTCGGAGGCAAACGCACTGCCGCCACCGGAATCGACCCGCAACACCACGGCCTTGATGTCATCATCGCGCGCGGCCTGCCGCAGCAGCCTGGATATCGACTCCGAACCGATCGTACCCGGGGACTGATCGCCTTCCATGATCGCGCCCTGGGCAACGATGATGCCCACCCGCTGCTTGCCAGGTCTGGGTTTGCGCGGCATATTCAGATAATTGTTCATGCCGATCTGGCGAAAGCCCTTGTCATCATCCGGCGCGCCGCGCTGTGCCAGTTCGTTGCGCGCCTGCGGCCGGGTCACAAGGCGATCCACGAGCCCGGCCTCATGCGCCGCCCGGGCGATGTCCCCATCGAGCTGCTCCAGCAGATCCACCTGGTTGTCGACCACGCCGAGCAGGTTTTCCACCGGCATGCCGCGATGGCGGGCAACCGATTCAAGATACTCCTGCCATAACCCGCCGATGAAATACTCGGCCGCGGCGCGATCCTCTTGGGACATCGAGTCACGAATAAAAGGCTCCATGGCCGATTTGAATTCCCCGACCCGAAACAGGTTGACGTCGACTTTCAGTTTTTCCAGGCCCTCGCGAAAATAGTTGCGGAAGTATGAATACCCCTCGATCATCGCCATACCGTCCGGGTTGAGCCAGACCTCGTCGGCCAGAGCCGCCAGGGCATAGGTGCTCTGGCTCATGCCGCTGCCATAGGCAACAACCGGCTTGCCGGAGGAGCGAAAACGCTGGAAGGCGCCTTCAAGCTCGGTCAGCGTCCCGGGCGCCACGCCCAGCAGCCTGTCGGTCATGATCAGGACCTGGACAATATCCTCATCGTCAGCCGCAAGCTCAAGCGCCCGCAGCAGATCTCGCAACTGAGTCTGCGGCAATTCCTGACCCAGTGCCTCGTTGATCGCCCGCTCCACGGGTGAGCCGGTGAATTGCTCGACGATCACTCCGTTTGGCGCGATCACCAGCGTGGTATCAGATTCAACCTCGATTCGATCCCCCGGCACCAGCACGGCGCGCAGAACCAGCGCCAGCACCAGCAGAAACAGGATATTAAAAACGGCCATTCGAAAGGCCGTAAGTCCATTCCAGAATCCGCGCCACAGGCGCAGCAGAAAATTACCTTGATTCGGGTTTGACATGATTTGATCTTTCCATAGTGAGTCGGTCTCCGGACCCATCACCGGAGAGTTGTGAAGGTATCACAGCACCATAGCCGCGCCGCGAACAAATACCCATCCCATGCTGCGCACCCCGGCTGCTCCTGCCAAGGGCCAGAAGTCATCCTGATTACGCAGATGACTCAGGCTTCGGCCCCGCGATTGTCAATTTCAATCACGATTGGGAAATCCGGTGCAGGTTTTCAAACCAGAAGAGGGCTTCGAGCATCGGGTGATGCCGGCTGCGCCAATGTCCGGGTCCAGCGGCGGGCGAGTCCGGATCGTTGCACCAAACTTTCGGCGGGGAGTGGTGTTGCCTGATGGCGAGCCGGGGATCGCGGAACACCAGACGATCTTTCAGCGCCTATCCGCGCCACTTTGTTTTCGCGAAGCCATGTAGGCTCGGATGCTCATGAATCCACTCCAGTGGCACCCGGGCTCCGTGAAACCTGCCGTTCCCGCGAGGCCGATCGACGCGCGGCTCGCCAGCAGGCAACGCCGCTCAACGCCTGCCCCGGCAGCCAGTCGCTCTGGCCGGTGGGTAAGTCAGCCAGGTAATCAGGAAAGTCATTGCGGCGGCTCGGTCCTGGCCGAAATACGCAAGAACCGGGTTCCCAGCAGGGCCGCGGCAACGCTTAATCCGGCAATCAGCCCGACCCACATGCCGGAAGCGCCCCACTGTCGCCCGAACGTCAGCCAGGCACCCAGTGAAAGGCCGATCAGCCAATAGGAAAAAACGCTGTAAAGCATCGGGATGCGGGTATCCTTGAACCCGCGCAGCGCGCCCGCGGAGGCGGCCTGCAGGCCATCGGAGACCTGAAAGACGGCGGCCAGCACCAGCAGGCTGGCGGCCAGTTCGATGACTTCCACCTCGGTGGTGTAGATGCGCGCAATCCAGTGCGGGAACAACCACATCAGGGTCGCGGAAAACAGGCCGCAAACACCGGCAATGCCGATGCCGACCAGGCCGGCTCGGCGAGCCCCTTCGGCATCGGCGCGCCCGAGGGCGTTGCCGACCCGGACGGTGATCGCGCCGGCCAGCCCAAGCGGCACCATGAATGCCATCGAGGCAAAATTGATCGCGACCTGGTGTGCCGCGATCGGCAGCGCACCCAGGGTGCCGATCAGCAATGCCGCGACAACAAACATGCTGCCTTCGAAAAAGATCATCACACCGATCGGGATTCCGACCCTGAGGAGGCCGCGGATTTCCAGCCATTGGGGTCGGCTGAAGCGCGCAAACAGCGCGAACGGCGCATACTGCCGCCGAAGCACGATGTAGCTTGTCAGCGCAATCAACTGCAGCCAGAACACGATCGCGGTGGCCCAGCCGCAGCCGACCGCGCCCATGGCCGGAAAACCAAGCTTGCCGAACATCAGAACATAATTGAGCGGGATGTTGCAGGCAATGCCCAGCAGGCCGATATACATGGTCGGCCGGGTATAACCGGCACCTTCGGAGAAGAACCTGAGAACCAGCATCAGGGTCATTGCCAGCGTGCCCCAACTCATGGCCCGGAGATAGCCCAGAGCCAGCCCCGAAACCGCCGGCTCCACTTCCAGCAGGCGCATCAAGCCACCGGCGTTTTGCGCCATCAACGCGATCAGAACTGCCAGCGCCAGTGCAATCCACAACGCCTGTCGGGTCATCTCGCCGGCCTGGCGATGCCGCCCGGCGCCGTCGAGCTGCGACACTGCCGGCGACACCGACATCAGCACCCCGAGTGCGAACAACAAGCCGGCGGCCCAGACCGAGGAGCCGATCGCGATCGCGCCCAGATCCACCTTGCCCAACCGCCCGGCCATGACGGTATCGACAAAGTTCATGCCGAAACTGGTGAGCTGACCAACGATCAGCGGCCCGGCCAGCAGCAGCGTGCGGCGTACTTCGTATCCGAAACCGGGATCAGTACCGCTCATGACGTCGCTCGCCGCGCGAGATTCCGATGCGGGCAGAAACGTGTTGCGGTTGCATGCGCCGTTGCCGGCCGGCGCGGTCGATCAGTCAATCTTGCCGTGACACTGCTTGTATTTCTTGCCTGATCCGCACGGGCAGGGTTCATTACGACCGATCTTGCGGCCATCGCGAACAAAGGTCTGCGGTTGCGCGCCGGATTGTTCTGACGTGCCCTGGGGCTCGGTTGGCGATGCAGCCTGGCGATGACGATACTCCATCGGCTGCTCGCGGCGCCGCTGCTCGTCGACCGCGGCCACGTCCTGCTCGGATCGAACCTGGACCCGGGAAAGAATCCGGATGACCTCGAAGCGCATGGTCGCAAGCATCTGGGTGAACATTTCGAACCCCTCGCGCTTGTACTCCTGCTGCGGCTTTTTCTGCGCGAAGCCTCTCAAGTGAATACCCTTGCGCAGATAGTCCATGCTCGCCAGATGCTCCTTCCACTGCTGGTCGAGCACATTGAGCATGACCGCCTTTTCAAAATGCCGCATCACATCGCTGCCGGTTTCCTCTTCCTTGGCTTTGAAATGAGCCTCGACGCGCTCCATGATCTTTTCACGGAGACCGCGCTCTTCGAGATCCTCGTCGGCGTGCAGCCAATCGCGGATCGGGGCGCGGATGCCGAGATCACCTTCCAGGGCCTTTTCCAGACCCTCCGGATCCCACATGTCGGGAACCGATTCGGGCGGGATGTAGCGGCTGATCAGGTCATCGAAGACCTCGGCGCGCATGTCCTCGATATAGTCATGAACTTCCTCGGCTTCCATCAGTTCGTTGCGCTGGGCATAGATGACCCGGCGCTGGTCATTGGCCACATCATCGAAATCGAGCAGATTCTTACGGATATCGAAGTTGTGCGCCTCGACCTTGCGCTGGGCATTCTCGATCGCGCGCGTGACCCAGGGATGCTCGATCGCCTCGCCCTGTTCCATCCCGAGCTTCTGCATCATGCCGCCGAGGCGGTCGGAGGCGAAAATCCGCATCAGGCTGTCTTCCAGGGACAGGTAGAAACGGCTGGATCCAGGATCGCCCTGACGCCCGGAACGGCCGCGCAACTGGTTGTCGATGCGACGGGATTCATGCCGCTCGGTGCCGATGATGTGCAATCCTCCGGCCTCGATGACCTTGTCATGACGGTTCTGCCAGTCCTCCTTCAGCTCACGAATCTTCTGCTCCGGCGCATTCTCGCCCAGCTCCGCCAGTTCAGCATCCAGGCTGCCGCCGAGCACGATATCGGTCCCGCGACCGGCCATGTTGGTGGCGATCGTGACCGCGCCGGGCCGGCCGGCCTGGGCAATGATCTGCGCCTCGCGTTCATGGTGCTTGGCGTTAAGTACCTCGTGGGCGAGCCTGGCCTTCTTCAATTCGCGCGCCAGCAGCTCGGAAGTCTCGATCGAGGTGGTACCCACCAACGCTGGCTGGCCGTTGGCCGAGCGCTGCTTGATGTCCTCGATGATTGCCATGTATTTTTCCTGCTGGGTCAGAAACACCAGGTCGGCATGATCCTCGCGAACCATAGGCCGGTGGGTCGGAATCACGACCACTTCAAGCCCGTAGATGGTCTGGAACTCATAGGCTTCCGTGTCGGCAGTCCCGGTCATGCCGGAAAGCTTGTCGTAGAGCCGAAAGTAGTTCTGAAACGTGATTGACGCCAGGGTCTGGTTCTCACGCTGGATCGGAACGCCCTCCTTGGCCTCGATCGCCTGGTGCAACCCATCCGACCAGCGCCGGCCTGGCATGGTGCGGCCGGTAAACTCGTCGACGATCACGACCTCGCCGTCATTGATGATGTACTCAACATCGCGATTGAACAGGTGGTGGGCGCGCAGGCAGGCATTGAGGGTATGCATCAGCGCCAGGTTCCGGGCATCGTACAGGCTTTCATTTTCGTCCAGCAGACCGGCCTGAACCAGTAGCTTCTCGACGTTTTCCATGCCTTCTTCGGTCAGATGCACCTGGCGCGACTTTTCATCCAGCGAAAAGTCGCCGGGACCGTCCTCCTCCTGCTGACGCACCAGCTTCGGCGCAATCCGGTTGATCTTGACATACAGCTCCGGCCCCTCGTCGGCCGGGCCGGAAATTATCAGCGGCGTTCTGGCCTCATCGATCAGAATCGAGTCGACTTCGTCGACAATGGCGAAATGCTGCTCGCGCTGAACCTTCTGCTCCAGCGAAAATGCCATGTTGTCGCGCAGATAATCAAAGCCGAACTCGTTGTTGGTGCCATAGGTGATATCGCAGGCATAGGCGGCGCGCTTGGCCGGAGGATTCATGCCCGGGACGGAAACACCCACGCTCATGTCCAACGCACGATAGATTGGGCCCATCCATTCAGCATCACGCCGGGCCAGGTAGTCGTTGACCGTGACCACATGCACGCCCCTGCCCGGCAGCGCATTGAGGTAGACCGCCAGGGTCGCCACCAGCGTCTTGCCCTCTCCGGTCTTCATCTCGGCAATCTTGCCCTGGTGTAAAACCATGCCACCGATCAACTGGACATCGAAATGCCGCAGGCCCAGCGTTCTCACCGAAGCCTCACGCACCACGGCAAACGCTTCGGCCAACAGATCATCGAGTGCGGTCCCGTCGGCCAGCCGCTGGCGAAATTCAGCCGTTTTGGCCTTGAGCTGCTCGTCTGACAGGTTCTGGGTCTGCTCTTCCAGCGCATTGATGCGCTCGATGTTTCGGGCCAGTTGCTTGAGCAAGCGCTCGTTGCGGCTGCCAACGAGCCGGGTGATCAGGGCTTTGAACATGGGATGCAGTAGATTCCTGGGAATACGTTTCGACTCGACCAGTCAGGACATGGGGCCAGTCCGGACCTCCGTCAAGCGCGGCTGCGCCACATTCTATCCAACGGCGGGCAATGATGCAGGCTAGACTTCTGGTATGCCCCACTCTATCGACGACTTCAGGACCAACGGCAAAGCCCGTCACACGCGGGAAATCGCACGCGACCAACCGGGCTTGGCCGCGGCGCTTAGACACGCCGAAAACTACATGGCCCTCAACCGTCGGCTGTCGCCACTGCTTCCCCCGGAAATGCGCGGCCGACTGGGTGTGGCCTGCATCGAGCATGACTGCATGATTCTGGCCGCGGCAACTCCGGAACTGGCCACGCGAGCGCGCCTGATGTCACGCGAACTTCTTGCCTCGGCGCGCCGGTGGTGGCCGTCACCGCTGACCCGCAGCCGTATTATTGTGACCCCCGGAATTGAATTTCCACAGGACTGACTAATCCTAGTGTGCTGTCTGGTATTAATTGGTGATATGAGCGAGTCGCCAAGCGGTCAGCTGCCAGGCGGACTCTTTGCGGGGCTCTCATATCACCAATTAATACCAGACAGCACACTATTAGCCTGTCGGCTTTGACCGATCGTAGCGAGGGAAAGCCGGTTGGAGTCAGATTCTTCGCTCTTTTGAGACGAATAGTGGGCCTATTTAACGAAAAAGAGCAGAGAATCTGGCCCAATCCGGCTTTTCCGCGGCGGTAAATTAACAACAGGTCAGCGTTAAATCCGACAGGCTCCCAGCATTGCGGCTTTTCAAAAGGCCTGTACCGGCTGCAGGTAGGAAATCGGCGCCGCGTCGTGTTCGTCGAACACCACTTCTTCCCAGACCTCGGGCCGATCAAGCAATTCACACAACAGCGCATTGTTGAGCTCGTGGCCGGATTTATAGCCGACGAAACGACCGATGAGACCGGTGCCGAGCAAATACAGATCGCCAATCGCATCCAGCACCTTGTGCTTGACGAACTCATCGTCGTAGCGCAGGCCGTCGGCATTGAGCACACGATAATCATCGACCACCACGGCATTGTCCATGCTGCCGCCAAGAACCAGATTGCGCTGGCGCAGGAACTCGATATCGCGCATGAAACCGAAGGTCCGGGCGCGCGCGACTTCCTTCAGATAAGAGGTGGTCGAAAAGTCGAGGTCCACCTTGCAGTTTCGGCTTCTGAAGACCGGATGATCGAATTCGATCTCGAAACCGACACGAAAACCTTCCCACGGCTCGAACCGCACCCACTTGTCAGCGTCTCGCACTTCCAGTGACTGGCGAATCCGGATGAAACGCTTGGGCGCGTTCTGCTCGGCGATACCCGCTGACTGGATCAGGAACACGAACGGTCCGGCGCTGCCGTCCATGATCGGGACTTCCGGGGCGCTGAGGTCGACATAGAGATTATCGACCCCGAGTCCGGCCAGCGCCGACATCAAGTGCTCGATGGTCGCCACCCGGGTACCGTTTTCGGCCACAAGTGTCGTCGATAGCGCAGTATCCCCGACCCGCCGGGGCTCAGCGCGCATTTCTACACACGGTTCAAGATCGATTCTTCGAAACACGATGCCGGTATTCACCGGCGCGGGCCGCAAGGTCATGACGACCTTCTGCCCGTTGTGCATTCCCACTCCCGTCGCCCGAATTACATTTTTCAGTGTGCGCTGTCTTATCACTGGCCCGGGCCGCTCCTCAATAAATCCGCAAAATAGTAGCACACCGGTTCCCGTGACTCTATCGGTCCCGTTGTTTCATTACAGAATTTTTAATTCAGAGACAGGATTTTCGAGAACTGCATCACGAAACAGGGCGGGACGGTCCGGCACGGCGCGGCGAGTCGCCGCGCCGGACAGGCCCCGGCCAGAACAAACGATCAATCCGCCTGGTTGCGCAGAAAGGCCGGAATATCGAGATAGTCGAACTCTTTCTGCTCGACTTGGCGATCCCTGGCGCTGCTGCGCGAATCGATGCGCCGATCGATTTCGGCGGTTTCGGCCTGATCGTCATCTTCGGAAAAAACCGGTCGGTTATCGGTTCCGGTGCGCACGATCTGCATCGGCTTTTCCTTGCGCTGCGAAACTTTACGTCCGAGCCCGGTCGCGACCACGGTGACCCGAATCTCGTCGTTCATGTCCGGATCGATTACCGTGCCCATGACAACCGATGCATCTTCGCTGGCCAGATCGGCGATGGTGGTGCCGACTTCCTCGAACTCGCGCATCGACAGGTTCATGCCGGCGGTGACATTGACCAGAATGCCGCAGGCACCGGAAAGATTGACGTCCTCGAGCAGCGGCGAACCGATCGCGGACTGTGCCGCCATCAGCGCCCGGTCCTGGCCGGTGGCCGAGCCGGAACCCATCATCGCCATGCCCATTTCCGACATCACGGTGCGCACGTCGGCGAAGTCAACGTTGATCAGGCCAGGCCGGGTAATCAGCTCGGCGATCCCCTGGACCGCGCCGGAAAGCACCTGGTTGGCGGCTTTGAACGCATTCAGCAGCGTGATGTCCGGGCCGAGCACCGACAACAGCTTGGCGTTGGGGATGGTGATCAGCGAATCAACGTGATGGCCGAGTTCATCGATCCCCTGTTGTGCCACTCCCATACGCCGTTGGCCTTCGAACGGAAACGGCCGGGTCACCACGGCTACGGTCAGGATGCCCATCTCCTTGGCGGTCTGGGCCACAACGGGAGCGGCGCCGGTGCCAGTACCTCCGCCCATGCCTGCGGTCAGAAAAACCATGTCGCAGCCTTCGAGCATCTCGCAGATGCGATCGCGATCCTCCAGTGCGGACTGCCGGCCAACCTCCGGATTGGCGCCAGCACCCAAGCCCTTGGTGACGCTGGAGCCGATCTGCAATGTGCTCTTGCCTTTGAAACTTTTCAGTGCCTGGGCGTCGGTATTGACCGAAATGAATTCGACCCCTTCGATGTTGGCTTCCACCATCTGATTAACGGCATTGCCGCCGCCTCCACCGATGCCGAGCACCTTGATCCGTGCGCTTGGGGTGTAGTTTTCCACCAGTTCAAATGCCATGAGTATTCTCCTTGCTCTCGCCGTGAATGATGGGCAATACAAAAAGGAGCGCGGCGCACGGATCTTGTCGCCCGTTGCGCGCCGCCTCCTGCACTACCCAATGTCGTAAAGTCGATTCTTGCTTCATGCTGTTTCAGAACTCTCCCTGGAACCATTGACGCATGCGCTGGAACAGGCTTGCGCCACCACTGGATCCGCGACTGCGCGAACCGCTTCCGGCGCGGCTGCCGCGCAGCAGCAGACCCACGCCGGTGGCGTGAATCGGGTTGTTGACCACCTCGGACAGGCCGCTGACGTATTGCGGCGCGCCCAGCCGCACCGGCATGTGCATGATTTCCTCGGCCAGTTCGATTACACCTTCCATGCGGGCGCCACCACCGGTCAGCACCAGGCCTGCGGGAATCAGGTTCTCGCAGCCGGATTGACGCAACTGTTTCTGGACATGCGTAAACAGTTCGCGATAACGAGCCTCGACCACCTGGGCCAGGGTGCGCCGATCCAGGCGCCGCGGAGGCCGGTCGCCGACCGAAGGCACCTGTATGGTTTCCTCTCCGGAGGCTAGTTCCTCCAGTGCGCAGGCATACTTGATCTTGATTTCCTCGGCGTGCAGGGTCGGGGTCCTGAGCGCCACCGCAATGTCACTGGTGACCAGGTCGCCGGCAATCGGAATGCACGCCGTGTGCTGAATGGCGCCATCGGCAAACACCGCGATGTCGGTCGTGCCGGCGCCGATATCGACCAGCGCGATCCCCAGTTCCTTCTCGTCATCGGATAACACCGACTCGCTGGAGGCAAGCTGGTGGAGGATCAGGTCATCGACCTGCAGACCGCATCTGGCGACGCACTTGGTCACATTCTGGGCCGCGCTGACCGCGGCGGTGACTAGGTGAACCTGAACCTCCAGGCGCACGCCGGACATCCCGGTGGGCTGTCGAATTCCGTCGGTCGAATCGATCACGAAACCCTTGGGAAGCACATGCAGGATTCGCTGATCGGCCGGAATCGCAACCGCGCGGGCCGATTCAAGTACGCGCTCGACATCCGAATCATCCACTTCGGAATCGCGGATCGCGACCGCGCCGTGCGATTGACGGGAGCTGACGTGGGTCCCGGCAATGCCGGCAAACACCGAGTGAATTTCGCAGTCGGCCATCAATTCGGCTTCCTCGACCGCGCGCTGAATCGACTGCTCGGTGGATTCGATATCAACCACCATGCCGCGCTTGAGACCGCGCGATGCATGCGAACCCAACCCGATCACCTCGACCTGACCGTCTTCCTGGATTTCGCCGACGATGGCGACGATCTTGCTGGTGCCGATATCCAGCCCGACAACCAGTGACTTGTCCGCTTTTCTAACCATGATGATCCCGCACTCCCGCTGATCCGGTGCTTTCAGCCAGTCGTTCCCGCGACCCCGATTCGGCGTGTTCCAGTCCGGAGGGGGGCTTTACCGCCAGGCCGTTCGGATAGCGCAGGTCGATACGCAGCAGATTTCCGATCTTGGCCAGCTCCTGGTGCACGGTCAGGAATCGATCCACGCGCTCGGCAAGCAGTTCGCGCCCCAGCAACAGAACCCGGCCGTCGGCCAGATGCAAGGTCCAGGCGCCGCGTGGATCCAGATCCAGAGCCGCCACTTCCAGTCCGCGCCGGTTCAGCCTCGCGGCCAGCCGGTGCCAGGTTGCAAACACTTCTTCGCCCCATCCGTCCGGACCACTCAGCCGCACCAGGCCCTGCATCCCGCCGGTGCCGGCGACTTCGAACCGCTGGCCGCTGTGGCTGAGCAGGAAATCGCCGTTCCAGCGCGCTACCGCCCGATGCTCCTCAACCCGGATCACCAGCGCATCCGGCCACTGACGCGATACATCTGCCCGCGCGACCCACGGCAAAGCTTCGACGTTGTGACGCACGCTGTCCACGTCGATGATGAAAAAGCCGAGACGCGCCTGGTCGGCAACCGCCGCACGGACCTGGGTCGAAGCGACCCGTTCCAGGCCGCCCTCCACCTCCAGCCAGCGAATCGGCCAGCGCTCGGCATTGCCCGGCTGAATTCCAAGCCAGGCCAGCAACAGCAATGCCGCGACCACCGCCGGAGCCAGCCAGCTTGCTCGCAGGAGCATCATGCAAGCCTCCTGGCCGTGGCCAGAATGCGCGCAACCAGCATGTCGTAATCCATTCCAGCCGCCCCGGCCGCAATCGGCACCAGCGAGTGATCGGTCATGCCCGGTACCGTATTGGCTTCAAGCAGCCATGGAAGTTGGTGGCGGTCGAGCATCAGGTCGACGCGACCCCAGCCGCTGCAGCCCAGCGCCCGAAAAGCCTCCAGCGCAAGTTGCTGCAGCGCTTTTTCACGATTCGGGTCAAGTCCGCACGGACAGTGGTATTCGGTATCGCCAGACTGGTACTTGGCATCGAAGTCATAGAACTCGCGCGGCGTGGCAATGCGAATCAGCGGCAATGCCCGATCATCAAGAATGGAAGCGGTGTATTCATCGCCGTCGATCAGGCGTTCCACCAGCACTGTCGAATCATGCGCCAGCGCACGCTCGATCGCGGCGTGCATGCGTCCCGGACGGTCGACCCGGCTCATGCCGACACTGGAACCCTCGCGAGCCGGTTTGACGAATACCGGCAAGCCCAGCGACGACTCGATTTCCGTTGCCATCGATGGCGCCGTCGCGACACGCCACTGTGGTGTCGGCAGACCGCTGCCCTGCCAGAGTTTCTTGCTGGCCAGCTTGTCCATGGCCAGCGCCGAGCCGAGCACACCCGAACCTGTGATCGCAACCGGATACAGCGCAAGCGCTCCCTGCAAGCGGCCATCTTCGCCACCACGTCCATGCAGAAGATTGAGCACGCTGTCGATCTCGCCGCGCACCGCGGCCTCGACCACGGCCCGTGCGCCATCCAGTCGGGAAAACTCGATCCCGAGACGTTGCATTGAGCCGGCCACCGCGGTGCCGCTTCTGAGTGAAATCTCACGTTCCGCGCTGTCCCCGCCCGAAGCCAGCGCGATCCGTCCGAATTGATGGAAGTCGGGCGTATTCATGCGCGCGCCTCCTTGAGTTCCTGCGCCACCAAACCGATATCGCCGGCGCCGGCGATCAGCACCAGATCACCGTCCGAAACGACCTCGTCGAGCACCTCGGCGGCTTCGGCCAAACATTGCAGCCGGGTCACGCCGGCACCACCGCGCTGTTCGACCGCTCTTGCCAGTACCGGGGCACTGATGCCTGCAATGGCCGGTTCGCCGGCGGAGTAGATTTCGGCCAGCACCAGATGATCGACAGACGCCAGGACACGGGCGAATGCATCGAACTGATCGCGGGTACGGGTGTATCGATGTGGCTGAAAAAGCATGACCAGGCGGCGCCCCGGCCAGCCACCACGGGCAGCCTGGATCACGGCGTCGAGTTCAGTGGGATGATGACCGTAGTCCTCGAACACCAGCGCCCGGCCGCGGCGGAAATGCAACTCACCCAACCCGGCAAAACGCCGACCGATACCCGAAAACCAATGAAGCCCCGAGCGAATCTGCTCATCACTCAGACCAAGCTCCCAGCCGACCGCTGCCGCTCCAAGGGCATTGAGTACGTTATGCCGGCCCGGTTGGGCCAGATCGATTTCCAGCGCACGCTCGTGCTGTGGCAACCACAAATCGAAATGCATGTTGCGCTCGTGCTGCTCGACCGCGCAGGCGCGCACGTCCGCGGGTTCGGAAAATCCGTAGGTCACCACGTTACGGCTGATTCGCGGCACCAGTTCGGCCACATGCGGATCATCGATGCACAGCACCGCGACGCCGAAAAACGGCAGGTGCTGAAGAAATTGCAGAAACGCCTCCTGCAGGCGATCAAAGGAGCCGTGATAGGCGTCGAGGTGATCACGATCGATATTGGTGACCAGAGATATGACCGGTTGCAGCAACAGGAACGAGCCGTCCGACTCGTCGGCCTCGGCCACCAGATAGCGACCCTGGCCCAGCCTGGCATTGCCGCCCAGCGCATTGACCAGACCACCGACGACGAAGGTCGGATCCAGGCCGGCATTGGCCAGCATGCCGGCAACCAGCGAAGTCGTGGTGGTCTTGCCATGGGTACCGGCGATTGCGATGCCGGCGCGGAAGCGCATCAACTCGCCGAGCATTTCCGCGCGCGGCACCACCGGGATTCGCGCCGCACGGGCCGCCGCCAGTTCGATATTTTCATGCCCGATCGCCGCCGAACTCACGACCACATCGGTTCCGGCAACCTGCGCCGGATCGTGGCCAATGGCAATATCTACGCCAATCTCGCGCAAATGACGCACGGCAGCCGATTCAACCTGATCCGAACCGCTGACGCCGAATCCGAGATTGACCAGTACTTCGGCAATGCCGCTCATTCCGGCGCCGCCGATACCGACAAAGTGCACGCGACGCACGCGATGCATCAGGCTTGGAGCCGGGCGCGAAATGCCGTTCATGCCAGCACCTCGGCACAGGCCTGGGCCAGCCGGGAAGCGGCGTCGGGATGCGCCAACGCACGAGCGCTGAGTGCCATTTCGCGCAACTGGTCGCACTCGAGAGCGACAATCCTGTCGGCCAGACTTTGCGGCGTCAGTTCGGCCTGCGGCACAAGCCAGCCGGCACCGGCATCGGCCAGCCAGCGTGCGTTTGCGGTCTGGTGATCATCCACCGCGGCCGGAAACGGCACCAGAATGGCCGGCACACCAGCCGCTGCCAATTCGGCCACGGTCAGGGCACCGGCCCGGCAGATCGCAAAATCGGCCCAAGCCCAGGCTGCCGCCATGTCGTCGATGAATTCGACGATTTCCGCCTCAACTCCGACATTGTTATATTGGTCCAGCGCCGGTTGCAGTTGTCGCCCGGCCTGATGCCGGACTTCGGGACGTTGCATGGCAGGCAGCCGGGCCAGGGCCTCGGGCACAACCTGGTTGAACACCGCGGCACCCTGACTGCCGCCGATCACAAGCAGGCGCAAGCGGCCGTGGCGTTCACGCAGCCTTGAATCGGGCCCGGGGATTGCAAGAATCTCTTCCCGGACCGGGTTGCCCGTCACCCGCGCTTTGGCCAGCACATCCGGAAACCCGGTACAGACAATCGCGGCCAGAGGTGCAAGCAGCCGGTTGGTCCAGCCGGCCACGGCATTCTGCTCATGCACCACCAGGCGGATGCCGAGCAAACGTGCGGCAATGCCGGCGGGGCCGGCGGCATAGCCGCCCATGCTGACCACGCAGCCCGGACGTCGACGCCTGAGAATCTTCCACGCCTGAAAAATCGCGGTGACAATGCGGACGGGAGCGGCCAGCCAGCCGGCAAGACCGCGACCGCGCAAGCCCTGGGTGGTGACCCGGTCCAGTTCGATCCCGGCCGACGGCACCAGTCGGTTCTCCAGACCATGCGGCGTCCCCAGCCAACTGACCCGAGCACCGGCGCTTCTCAATACGCCGGCCAGCACCAGACCGGGAAAGATATGTCCGCCCGTTCCACCAGCCAGGATGGTGACCCTCGCACCGTGCAAGCGGTTCAGGTTGGCCGCCTTGGAATGCATGTCAGTCACCTTGCCCACTCGCGTCGAAAGCGCGGCCGCGCAAGCTGGCTTTGTCCGGTTTCGCGCCCGACCCGCAACACGATGCCCAGGGACAACAGGATCATCATCATGCTGCTGCCGCCGGCCGACATCAACGGCAGCGGCAAGCCCTTGGTCGGCAGCATCCCCAGGTTGACCCCGATACTGACCAGCGCCTGCAGCGCAATCCATAACCCGATGCCAAACACCGTGTAGGCGGCAAAGCATGATCCGGCCCGATGGGCTGACAATCCGATATTGAAAATCCTCACCAGTAGCAGCGAAAAAAGTCCCAGCACGAGCACGATTCCGAGCAGGCCGGTTTCCTCGGCCAGAATGGCGAACAGGAAGTCGGTATGAGCTTCGGGGAGATAGAACAGCTTCTGCACACTGCTGCCGATGCCGACCCCCGCCAGCTCGCCTCGACCGACCGCGATCAGGGCCTGGACCAATTGAAAACCGGAGTCGAATGGATCGGCAAATGGATCACCGAAGCTGGTCAGTCGCCGCAGCCGATAGGGTTCCAGTGCGGCGAACGTGACCAGCGGCAATACCGCCAGGCCCATCAGGGTCAACGACTTCCAGGCCGCACCGGCCAGCCATACCATGCCGCCCAGAATGGCCATCAGGACCACCGCCGAGCCCATGTCGGGCTGGCGCAGCACGGTTGCCGCCACCAGTGCGCCGAGCAGCAGCGGCTTGAGCGTTTCGACCAGCCCGGACTCGGCCAGCCGCGGCCGGCGTGCAAGATAGGCGGCCACGTAGAGGATCATCAACAGCTTGACCGTCTCGACCACCTGGAAATTGAACAACCCCAGATTAAGCCAGCGAGTGGCGCCATTGACGGTCACCCCCAGGCCCGGAACCAGCACCAGCCCAAGCAGCACCACCGCCAGCAACAGGAACAGATGTCCGAACCGCTCCAGCCATTCGATTTTCACGCCTTGAACCAGCACCGCCAGTGCCAGTCCCAGCATCACAAACAGCAGATGACGGATCAGGAAATACCAGTTGCCGACCGCATATTTTTCGCCCGCCGCGACTGAAGTGGAAGCCACCATGACGATACCCATGGCCAAAAGACCCAGCACACTCAGCACCAGAACCTGATCCAGACCGATCCCGGCCGATCGTTCGTTTGCGCGCCGTGCCTGTTTGCGCGGGGTCGCGTTCATTTCAGCGCACCTTCATCGTCGCAAGACCGATCAACACCAGCATCACGGCAATGATCCAGAAGCGCACGATGACCTTGGGTTCGGGCCATCCCTTGAGTTCGAAGTGATGATGAATCGGCGCCATCCTGAACATGCGCTTGCCGGTCAGCTTGAACGAAGCCACCTGCAGGATCACCGATACGGTCTCCAGAACGAAAATCCCGGCCATCAGCATAAACACCAGTTCCTGACGCACGATCACGGCAATCAGGCCGAGTGCGGCCCCAACCGCCAGCGCCCCGATATCGCCCATGAAGACCTGGGCGGGATAGGTGTTGAACCACAAAAATCCCAGACCGGCGCCGGCCAGCGCGGCACAGATGATCGCAACTTCACCGGCGCCGGGAATGAACGGGTAGCCGAGATAATCGGCAAAGATCGTATTGCCCGCGGCGTAGGCGAAGATTCCCAGGCCAATCGCGACCATGACCGCCGGGACAATCGCCAGGCCGTCCAGCCCGTCAGTCAGATTGACAGCATTGGAGGACCCGACGATCACGAAATAGCTCAGCACCACGAAACCGGCACCCAGCGGCAGCATGACATCCTTGAAAAAAGGAAGCAGCAGCACCGTCGCCCCGGGCACATCGGCGGTGATGTAGAGAAAGATCGCAGCGACAAGCGCCACCACTGACTGCAAACCGTACTTTTTCGCTGCGCTCAGGCCGCGGGAGTCGTTGAACTTGAGCTTGCGATAGTCATCGATAAAACCAATCGCGCCGAAGCTGATGGTCACCAGCAGAATCGTCCAGACATAGCGATTGCCCAGATCAGCCCACAACAGCGTCGCTACCACGATGGCAATCAGGATCAGCGCCCCGCCCATGGTCGGCGTTCCGGACTTGTCGAGGTGGGTCTTGGGGCCGACCTCCCGAATCGGTTGTCCGAGCTTGTGTGCGGTCAGATAGCGAATGAACCACGGGCCTATGGCCAATGAAACCACCAGTGCGGTCAATGCAGCAAGAATGGTCCGGAAGGTGATGAATCCGAACAGCGCGATTTCCAGCGCCAGCAGGTCGCGAAACAACCAGATCAGCATGCCACGCCCTCCAGTTGTCGCAGGCGATCAATGACCTGTTCCATGTGCGCCGAGCGCGAGCCCTTGACCAGCACCGTCACGCCGGTGCCCAGCGTCTGCTCCAGCGCATCGGCCATGTCCTCGTGGCGTTGGAAAACTTCGCCGCCCGGGCCGAAGGCATCGGCTACCGATCCAGCATGGGCGCCGATCACCAGCAAGCGATCGACACCCAGATCACGTGCCGTGTGTCCGATCTCGCGATGCAGTCGGGTACTTTCATCCCCCAGCTCGGCCATTTCGCCAAGCACCAGCCAACGTGGATGCGGATATTCGGCCAGAACCTGCAGACCGGCATACAAAGATGCCGGATTGGCGTTGTAGCTGTCATCGATCAGGGTCCAGCCGCCGGGCATGGCGTGCGGCGACAGACGACCGGGGATCGCGTCCACGGCTGACAGCCCGGCGGCAATGGTCGCGGGTTCGACCTCAAGCGCCAGTGCGGCCGCGGTTGCGGCCAGGGCATTGAGCTGGTTGTGCCGGCCTGCCAGCGGGCACTGGAAATCGAAGTTGCCGTAAGGTGTGATCACACGCGCGCCATGCTCGCGCTGTTCCAGCCTGACATCGGCCGCCGGCGACAGGCCAAAGCTGATCTGTCGCGCATCGGCGCACAATCCGGTCCAGAATTGATAGAAACGGTCATCGCGATTGATGATCGCGATATCTCCGTTCCCGAGTGCGGCGAAAAGTTCGCCCTTGGTCCGGGCCACGCCTTCGATGCTGCCCAGCCGCTCCAGATGCGCGGGGCCGGCATTGGTCACCAGGCCGATGTCCGGATCCACCAGCGATGCCAGCCAGGCAATATCTCCGGGCTGGCCACAGCCCATTTCGATCACCGCAAAACGGTGTTTCTCGTCCAGCGCGGCCAGGGTCAGTGGTACCCCGATTTCATTGTTGTAATTGCCGCGCGTGGCCAGGGTCGGCGCCACCTGGCGCAGGATCCCGGCCAGCATGGTCTTGACCGTGGTCTTGCCGTTGCTGCCGGTAATGCCCACAACCTGGGCCGGCATTCCGATCCGCCAGGCCCGGGCCAGGCGACCCATGGCAACCACAACATCGTCTACCTCGATCTGCGCGATCGTGGCTTCGGTCGGCCGGGACACCAGCGCCGCGCGCGCACCACGACCGGCTGCATCATGAATGAATCGATGGCCATCGACCCGCTCACCGATCAGCGCCGCGTAAAGATTCCCTGGTCGCAGCGTGCGAGTGTCCTGGGTCATGCCGCGAAAATCCGGTGCCACCTGACCCGCTGCGGGCGGGTGGATACGGCCTTGAACCAATTCGGCCGCCTGTTCCAGCATAAAATGGATCATGCCGCCTCCGTTAATGCCTGCCGGACCGCTTCGAAGTCGGAGAAGGGCTCCCGACGGCTACCGAAGTCCTGGGTGGTTTCATGTCCCTTGCCGGCGACCAGGACGCAGTCGCCCGGTCGGGCCGAGGCAACGGCTTCGGCAATGGCACGAGCGCGATCGGCGATCACGAGACAGCGGTCGGGCCGGGTCATGCCGGACTCGATCGCACGCAGAATCCGCATCGAATCCTCGCCTCGGGGATTGTCGTCAGTCAGGACGATTGTGTCGGCCAGCGACTCCGCCACCTTGCCCATTCGCGGACGCTTGGCCTGATCGCGTTCACCGCCGCAACCAAACACGCTGATCAGGCGGCCCGGCGTGATTTCGCGCAGGGTCGCCAGAACATTGGCCAACGCATCGGGCGTGTGGGCGTAATCGATGATGATGCACTGACCGGTCGGTCCGTCGATCCGGTTCATGCGACCGGGCACCGGCGACAGCGTTTCGAGCATGTCGCGAATGTCGGCGGCACGGTCGCCGCGCTGGCTCATTATCGCGGCGACGATGGTCAGATTGAAGGCATTGATGCGGCCGATCAGACGCGAGCGCACCTCGATCGGACCCTGCGGCGTCAAGATCTCCAGTTCCAAGCCCTCCAGGCCGATGCCGCGGATCACAGCCCGGAAATCCGGCGCATTGGCCGAATCAAGCCCGTAACTCACCAGACCGTCGCGGCCCCTCAATTGCCGTAGCAGGTGGCGACCGAAGGAATCGTCGCAATTGATCAGGCATTGGCCAGCATCGTAGTCGGTAAACAAACGCGTCTTGGCCTGTCCGTATTGCTCGATCGAGCCGTGATAATCGAGGTGGTCATGCCCCAGATTGGTAAAGATCGCGCTGACAAAGGACAAGCCGGCCAGCCGGTGCTGGTCCAGCGCGTGCGACGAAGCCTCCAGCGCCACGGTCTTTTCACCGCGATCTCGCAGCGTTGCCAGCGCCCGGTACAGTCCGGGCAGATCCGGCGTTGTGTGACTGCTCTCGACCTGCGCGCCCGGCCTGCCGACGCCCAGCGTACCGATCATCGCGCCATCCAGCGCCTGGGCCACCATCCATGCCACCGAGGTTTTGCCATTGGTGCCGGTGACTGCGATCAGATCCATACCCGCGGCCGGATCGTCCCAGACCCTTCGCGCCAGCGTGGCCAGGGATTCGGCCAGATGCGGAACTGAAACACAGCGATCGGCGATTTCCGAAGGTGCCGGTGTACCCGGAGGATGCAGCACCAACACCGCGCCCGATGCCAACGCCGAGGTGGCAAATTGCATGCCGTCACGGGTCCGGCCCGGCAGCGCGATGAAGGCATCGCCGGTCTCGACCCGGCGCGAATCGAGGGTCAGGCCGGAAACGTCGACTGCCGACAGATCAGGGGGCACGTCGACCGGCACGGCAGCGCCTGCAAGGATTTCGCTCAGCGACTTCATGGATGCCCTCCGTCGCGCAAGGCCATCAGCGTCGCCACGTCGTCAGGCGGAATGTTCATCAGGCGCAATGCATCGGACATGACCTGCCTGAACAAAGGCCCGGCCACCTGACCGCCGTAATATTGTTCACCCGCCGGGTCCTGGATCACCGCCACAATCGCGATCCGCGGACGGCTGACCGGCGCGAAACCGGCAATGCTTGAAACGTATCGATCGCTGTAGCCGGAAATCCCGACCTTGCGCGATGTTCCGGTCTTGGCCGCCACCCGGTAACCATCAACGGCTGCAAGGGTTGCAGTGCCCTCGGGCCCGGTGACCGTCTCGAGCATGGCCCACAGTTCGCGCGCCAGCAGCGGATCCATGACGCTCTGGGCCGGCTCGGAGGAACCCTTGATGAAGGTCGGCTGACGCAACCGGCCTTCATCGGCCACGGCAGCGATTGCGCGCGCAAGTTGCAATGGCGTCACCGACAGCCCGTAGCCATAAGAAAGCGTGGCCTGCTCCAGCTTGCGCCAGCGCTGGTGATCGCGCAACACGC
This sequence comes from uncultured Halomonas sp., assembly GCA_964453565.1. Classification (GTDB taxonomy): domain Bacteria; phylum Pseudomonadota; class Gammaproteobacteria; order Xanthomonadales; family Wenzhouxiangellaceae. Next base: position 3,227 of record CAYVPB010000003.1, on the reverse strand, counting down.
CGGCCGACTCTCCCGGGAAACCGGTGCCGGTCACGCGACCGAAACCGACTCGCGAATACATGCTCCACATGTGCTGCGGATCCATGGCCATCGCCAGCTGCACCACGCCGACGTTGGAGGATTTGGTCAGCAGTCCGGTCACGCTCAACTCGCCGAAATTGCGAACATCCCGGACGATGTGACCCGAGACTTCCATGCGCCCGGGTGAAGTATCGATGCGCATGTCCGGTTGCACCAGACCGGCTTCGATCGCCGCGGCGACCACGAACGGCTTGATCACTGAACCGGGTTCCAGCACATCGGTCAGCGCACGGTTGCGAATCGACTCGGCCGAATCGCGTCGGCGTCCCCCGTTGGGATTGAAGGAAGGCACGTTGACCATCGCCAGAATTTCGCCGCTGGAGACGTCCAGCACCACCACCGAACCCGAACGCGCGCCATGCTCAGCCACGGTCGCGGCAAGTTCATGATGGGCCAGCGCCTGCAACCGGCGATCCAGGGTCAATGTCAGATCGCGACCGGCTTCGGCTTCGCGGACCAGCTCAACATCTTCGACCACCCGGCCGAAGCGATCCTGAATGACGCGCTTCAGGCCGGCTCTGCCGGTCAGCCAGTTGTCGTAGGCCAGTTCCAGCCCTTCCTGGCCCACTTCATCGATATTGGTGATGCCGACCACTTGCGATGCGGCCGTGCCGCTGGGATAGAAGCGACGGTATTCGCGCTGCAGGAACACGCCGGGAAGTTCAAGAAGCCGCACGCGCTGGGCCAGTTCAGGGTCGATCCGGCGAATGATCCAGACGAACTGCCGGTCGGCACGCTGGCTCAATCGACGCTGTATCGCGTCTGCATCCTCACCGAGCACGCTGGCCAGCAGCGGAATCATCTCGGCCGATTGCAGCAATTCCCCGGGATGGGCCCAGACCGATTCCACCGGAGTCGAAACCGCCAGTGGCTGCCCGTTGCGATCAACGATACGACCACGCAGCGTTGGAATCTCAATCTGGCGCAGATAGCGGGCCTCTCCCTCATCCTGCAGGAATTCAGCGTCCATGATCTGCAGCTTGACCGCGCGCACCACCAGCAACAGCGCCGCAATCGTCATCAGAACGATCAGCAGCCCGACCCGCAGGCGTGACAGCCCGGCAGATTCGCGCTGCTCAGTCATGCGCGGCCACCAGTACCCCGACGTTTTCGGGGGGATGCATGCTCAACCGTTCCCGGGCCCGATTCTCGATCCGCATGGTCTCGCCCATCCAGGCCAGCTCGATCTGCAAGCGTGACCACTCGAACTGCAATTCATCGAAGTTGCGACCCTGCTGCTCCAGTTCGATGAACAACTGGCGCCCCTGATGCTTGAGCGCCACCAGACCCACCGCACTTGCGACCAGTCCGGCCAGTAGCACGATGACCAGCCCGATCCGGGTCATGACGAGGCTCCGGGGGCAAGCTTCTCGGCGACCCGCATCCGGGCCGAACGCGCCCTGGGATTGGTCTTGATCTCCGCTTCGGAAGGCGTCACCGGCATGCCGACGCGCCTGAGCTGAGGCATGAATGCGGGTCGATCGGGATGCCTGCGGCTCGCCGGCGGCGGGGTCGCTGCAGCCCGGATCGAGCGTTTGACGCGACGATCCTCCAGCGAATGAAAACTGATCACGACCAGCCTTCCGCCGGGTGCAAGCGCATCCACGGCCGATGACAAGGCATCATCCAGCGCTTCCATCTCGTCGTTGATCGCGATCCGTATTGCCTGGAAGGTGCGAGTGGCCGGATGAATACGCTGATCTCGCCGCGCTGCGGCCGGAATCGCCTGCTCGACAAGCGCTGCCAGCCGGTCGGTTGTCGTGATCGGCGCCTGTTCACGTGCACGAACTAGGGCGCGTGCGATACGCCGCGCATGACGCTCTTCGCCAAACTCGAACAGAACCCGCGCCAGCGTGCGCCCATCGACCTCCTTCAGCCACGCCGAGGCGGCCATGCCGCGCGCCGGGTCCATGCGCATGTCCAAAGGTCCCGGGCCGCGAAAGCTGAATCCGCGTTCGGCATCCTCGAGTTGCGGAGATGAAACCCCCAGATCCATCAGGATGCCGTCAACACCGCGCTTTCCGGCATGCTCTTGGGCCACGGCGCCCAGTTCCCTGAAGTTGCGCTGAATCACGATCACGCGCTCATCCAAGCCGAACATTCGATGCGCATGTTCGATGGCGTCGGGATCCACGTCGAGCACGATCAGCCGGCCGGACTCGCCGATCGCAGCGGCAATGCGCCTGGCATGCCCACCTCGACCATAGGTCGCATCCAGGTAGATTCCACCTTGACGCACATTCAATGCGTTCACCGCAGCTTCCTCCAATACAGAGACATGATTCAAAGCACCAGCTCCGCCATTTCCGGCGAAACCTGTTCGGCCATGGCTCTTTCCTCCTCGATGCGACGCTGGCCGAGCACATTGTCATTCCAGATTTCGAACCGGGCGCCCATGCCCATCAGCACGATCTTTTTTTCCAACCCGGCAACCTGACGCAGCGTTGACGGCAGAAGCAGCCGACCGTTGCCATCCGGCTCCAGTTGCGTTGCCGAACCCACCAGCCGCCGCTGAAGACTTCGATGGCCGGGATTGAAAGTGGACAAGGCCATGACCTCGTCGCGCACCCGCCCCCATTCGGGCTCGGGATACAGCCACAGACAACCTGAATCGAAAGCCGAATACGTCAATACCAGGCGGTTTTGGCAAACCTCCCGGAGCGGCTCCCGATACCGGGTGGGTACGGCCATGCGTCCCTTTGCGTCGAGATTGATTGCGGTTTCACCGAAAAACATGGTCGGGGCACTTGAACTCCACTATTTCCCACAATTTACCACCTTTGGCCACAATAGACGGGGATTTCGCGCCTGTCAAGCACAATTTCCAATAAATTCCGGCGGATGAAGAACGTCAACACGAGGGTGTGATGCAGGTTTTTCAGGCAATCGACGGGCCGGGCGGCTGATCGGATAGTGATAGTGAGATCTGATCAGGTGCGAGACTCAGCCAGAGCAGGCGGGTGTTACAGGCGTTGCTTTTTTGATTAAAACCGCAAATGAACGCAATTTCTTGATGACCCGAGAGATCGATCTGATCGGTGCTGATCGTGCGCTTTTGGAGTTACCAACCCGGATTTGATTCGTTGTTCGGGCGTTTACCCATCTGTTGCATAAATTTGCGGCGAGAGACCGTTGCACTGCCCGGT
>CAYVPB010000002.1:0-124256 GCA_964453565.1 uncultured Halomonas sp. | reverse complement strand
CATAGAGTGAGCTATGTTCCGGTTGGAAAATATCCGCGCACGCCCCGGAAACACAACTCTCCGGGCTCTCGCACTCGGAAATTTATGCAACTGATGGGTCTACAGGCCCGACAAAGACGCCACGCCATGTCGTTCAATCCGGGATAATCCGATCATGCTGATTGCAACCATGCTGGTTTATCTGGTTCTGCTGCTGGGTATTGGCGCCTGGGCTCAGCGGCGGACGGTCGACACTTCGGATTTCCATCTGGCCGGACGAAAAATGGGTCCGTGGGTGGCGGCGCTGAGTGCATCGGCAAGCTCTTCCTCGGCCTGGACTTTACTGGGGGTCAGCGGTGCGGCCTATGCTTGGGGCCTGCAGGCGATCTGGCTGGTGCCGGCCGTGATATCGGGCTTTTTCATCAATTGGGTGTTCATCGCGCCGCGCCTGCAACCGGCCAGCCACGCCAATGGCGCCCTGACCCTGGTCGAGTTCCTGGCCTCGGGTCTCGATGAGACTGCGCAACGCCGCCTGCGATTGACCGGTGCGCTGATCGTGCTGTTCTGTTTCAGCTTCTATATCGCCTCGCAGTTTCAGGGCGCCGGCACGGCACTGGGTGCGGCATTGCCGATCGGCAGTACGGCCGCGGTCGTCATCGGCGCCCTGATCGTGGTGCTGTATGTATTTCTCGGCGGCTTCTGGGCGGCCAGCGTGTCCGATGCGCTGCAGGGTTTGATGATGCTGTCGGTTGCACTGTTTTTGCCGGTGGTGGCATTTGTTGCCGTGGGCGGCTGGTCCGGCATGATGACGGGACTGGAATCACTTGACCCTGACCTGACCCGATTCACAACTCAGCCAAACGTGATTCTCGTCCTGGTCTTTGTCGCTGGGCTTTTTGGTATCGGCCTGGGATATCCGGGCCAGCCGCATGTGGTCAATCGTTTCATGGCGCTGGAAAAACCGGAATCGATCCGGTATGCGCGTGCGATCGCACTGGTATGGGCGGCAATCATCTATACAGGCATGGTGCTGCTGGGATGGTCGGCCCGGGTGCTGCTGCCGGAACTGGGTGACGGCGAGGCGGCGTTGCTGGAGGTGGCCGGGCAGCTTTTGCCGCCGATACTTGGCGGGCTGATTGCCGGCGGAGTGCTGGCGGCAATCATGTCGACTTCCGACAGTCAGTTGCTGGTGGCCGGATCAGCCGTCAGCCACGACATCCGGCGCGGCAACCTTTCGCTTGCAATCGATCGAGTCGTGATCGTCGCGCTCGGCATTCTGGCAGTAGTGCTTGCGCTGTTCTTCCCGGCGAAGATCTTCGAGCGTGTATTGTTCGCTTGGCAAGGCCTGGGCAACGCCTTCGGCCCGTTGCTGATCGTGCTGCTGTTTGCCGGCCCCGTGCGCCCCGGCTACCGGCTGGCGGCAATTCTTACCGGCTTTGGTCTCACCGTGGCACTGAACTTCGCCCCCGACGCTCCAGGCGATGCGGCAGAGCGTCTGATACCGTTTTTCCTGGCACTGGCGATTGCCTGGAAAGGAAGCTGGCCCGATCGGTAGTGGGGCTCCCGACTGGGATGCCGGGAGTGCCTTGCATACGCTGATCAATGCTGTCCCCGGTTCGGGTTTGACTTAATCAGAATGCATACTGCCAGCCCAGCGTCAGAGTCCAGTCGGTTTCCAGTTGCGGCCCGTCAAGCTTCTGGTAAACGGGTCTGAGCCATTCCAGCGCCAGCCGGTGACCGGACAGTGAGTCGGTGGCGGCGAAGTTCAGGCCGAGGCCGAAATCCAGCCGTCGGATCTTGTGGTTATCCGGATCGGCGGTCTGCACCGGTGCGACGATGGCCGGATCAATGCCGTCGATATTGCCGCGGCGAAAGCCTTCCAGCCGTCCCGAGAAACTGATGCGCGGGAAAATCCGCCACGCCGCCCAGCCTGTGACGCGGTGTTCGTCGCCCAGGGTGTAGCCCTCATCATTCTCGTTGAGCCGAATCAGGCTGCGCCATTGGGCGCCGTAACTCCAGCGATTGGCGTACCAGTTGTGGGTCAGACCGAGGATGGAACTCCATGAGCCGGAACCGATCTGCATTGGGTAGGGCAGCCGCGGGCGGGGGCGCATTCCCATGGGAGTGAGGATTTCATCGCGTTCGGTGTTCGAGCCGGTGGGAGCGGAGATTCCCAGCGTGGCATGGGTCTTGTGCCGACCTTGCTCGAATAGCCCGATCAGTGCGCTGACGCTGGTGTCACCGAAGCCCGAACTGCGCGTGGTGAAGCTGCCGAGCCGGTTGGTCCCCATGCCTCCGGCAAACGAGATATGGTCCATTTCCTTCTCGATGTAATTGCCCATCAGCATCATCGTGATGCGGTCGCCGGGTGCATACATCAGCCCAAACATGTGCATGTCCATGGTCATCTCGGTCGGGACCACGCGCTGGGTCGGCGGCTGGCCGGGCAGACCGAAGAAACGGTTGGGAATTGTGGTAGCGATCTGCTCCGGGGAAATGGAGTCGGTGCCAATGCGATTGCCAGACATGTCCATGTGCATGAAACGATAGGAGATCATCCATTCGCCTTTTTTGTGCATGTGTTCGCCCATGACTCCGATTGGCGCATGTCCCAGTGGCGATGGGCCCTGTTCGTGATCGCGGTCGCCGAATACCGACGCTGAGAACAACAGCAGTGAAATGATTGCAGCTCTGGAGGCCGCCGAAAGAATAACGTTGATATGCATGATTTTGCTCCCAATCGATGCCGCAATGATAATGACGGCTGCATTTGGAAATCATGCTGAAAAGACCCCCTGCGACAAAAAACCGCACCCCTGCACGGGCAGTACAGACGGGCGATCTGCCGTGCAGGTGACCACGCGGGGAGTCTGCTTTGGTTGATTGCGAGTTCCGACGGCTGGCGGCGGATGGGGTGTCGGTTAGGCCTCGGCGTCAGCGGGTTGTGACGCCTCGCTGCGCCCAGCCCGGGATGTCGGATTCGGTTTGTACACCAGTTCGGCGTGCTTGATCGCGCCCACGCCTTCGATCGCTGCCAGCAGTTCGGCGCAGGGCTTGACCCGCCAGTTGTCGCCCAGCTTGAGGGTGGCCCGGGCGCGGCCGTTGAAGTAGTCGATGATGACTGGGATGTTGCCGTCGCGATAAGGTCTCAGGGTGGAGATCAGCAGGCGGTCCAGCTCGACGGTTGTGCGGTTTGAACTCAGCCGCAGATGCAGGTGAGAAGCAAATCGCTGGCGCGCCTGGTCCAGGTTCATGACCTGATCGGCGACCATTCGGTAGCCGCCGTTGAAGTCATCACGATCAACCTTGCCGGTAACGACGATGATCTCGTCGCCGCGAAGCAGTTCACCGCAGGTTGCCAGAACACGGTCGAAGATCGCGACTTCAATCCGGCCGGTTCCGTCTTCGATGGCGACGAAAGCCCCCTTGCCCGGACGCCTGCGCATGGCCGAGACCAGTCCCGACAGGGTCATGGGCACGGCTGTGCGGCGGCGTTTGCCGCCTTGGCCATTGTCGCCGCCACAGCGCGATTCAATCTGGCCCAGAGTGCAACTGACAAAGCCGGAAATCTCGGTCAGCAGGTCATCCATGGGATGACCGCTTAGATATAGCCCCAGTGTTTCGCGCTCACCGCGCAAGCGCTGACGCGCGCTCCAGTGCGGGATTTCGGGAGGATCGGGGTCGTCATCGGAATCGGATGCGGTGGAGTCGTCGGTGGCCCCAAACAGGCTGACCTGGCCGGAGTCGGCATCGGCATGGTGCTGCTCGGCCGCCTGCCACGCATCGTCCACGATCTGCTGCAGCGCGGCACGATTTTCATGGATGCTGTCCAGCGCCCCGGCCCGGATCAGGGTTTCGACGGTTTTGCGGGTGAGCTTTGCAAGTTCGGTCTCGCGCAGCATCCGGTGCAGTGAATCGAAGCGTCCGATCCGCCGGCGCGCATCGAGCAGGCTCTCGATCGTGCCTTCGCCCACGCCCTTGATGGCGCCGAGACCGTAGCGTATGGCGTGATCCTGCACTTCAAATCGCCACTGCGAGGCGTTGATGTCGGGGGGCTGAACATCCAGACCCATGGCCCGGCAGTCTTCGATCAGGTTTGCGATCTTGTCGGTCTTGTCCATGTCCGCCGACAGCACCGCAGCCATGAATTCGGCCGGATAGTGAGCCTTGAGCCAGGCGGTCTGATAGGCGACCAGCGCGTAGGCCACCGAATGCGACTTGTTGAAACCATATCCGCCGAAGGTCTCGATTTCGTCAAAGAATGCCTGGGCATCGGTCTCGTTCATCCCCTGGGCCACCGCGCCCTCGACAAACACCGAACGCTGTTCGGCCATCAGTGCCGCAATCTTCTTGCCCATGGCCTTGCGCAGCACATCGGCCATTCCCAGAGTGAATCCGGCCACCTTCTGGGCGATCTGCATGACCTGCTCCTGGTAGACGATGACCCCGTAGGTCGGCTTGAGAATGGGTTCGGCCAGCGGGTGCGGGTATTGGATCGGGGCCCGGCCCTGCTTGCGTTCGATGTAGAGATCGTCCATGCCCTTTTCCATCGGCCCGGGCCGATACAGCGCGACGGCAGCGACGATATCGTCGAAATTATCGGGTTTCAGCTTGCGCAACGTATCTTTCATGCCACGCGATTCGAGCTGGAATACGGCCGTGGTGTGGGCGCGCTGCAGCAGCCTGAATGTTTCCGGATCGTCCAGAGGCAGATCTTCAAGAACGATCGGATCCTCATCCTGATCTGCGCGTTTTCGGTTGACGGCCTTGAGCGCCCAGTCGATGATGGTCAGGTTGCGCAGGCCAAGGAAGTCGAACTTGACCAGCCCGACGGCCTCGACATCGTCCTTGTCGAACTGGGTCACTACCGAGCCGGATCGCGGATCGGTGTAGAGCGGGGTGAAATCGGTCAGCGGGCCGGGCGCGATCACGACGCCGCCGGCGTGCTTGCCGGCGTTGCGCGCCACGCCTTCGAGCTGCATGGCCATCTCGACGATGCTGCGGGTGTCGTCTTCCTTTTCGAAACGCTTTTTCAGCTCGGAGTCATCGGGCTCCATCGCTTTTGCAAGCGTCATGTTGAGATCGTTGGGGATCAGCCGGGCGATGGAATCGACGAAGCCGTAGTTGTAGCCGAGCACCCGGCCACAGTCGCGCACCGCGGCCTTGGCCGCCATGGTGCCGTAGGTGATGATCTGGCTGACCTGGTCGCGGCCGTAGCGCTCGGCCACATAGTCGATGACCCGGTCGCGGCCGACGACGCAGAAATCGACATCGAAATCGGGCATGGAAACGCGTTCGGGGTTGAGAAAGCGCTCGAACAGCAGCCCGTACTTGATCGGATCCGGTTCGGTGATGCCGATTGCCCAAGCCACCAGAGAGCCGGCGCCGGAGCCGCGGCCAGGGCCGACCGGCACATCATTGTTGCGTGCCCAGGCGATAAAATCGGCGACGATCAGGAAGTAGCCGGAAAAGCCCATCGAGACGATGACTTCGAGTTCGGTCTCGATCCGGTCGTGATAATCCTGTTGGTTCTGGCCGGCCGCCGGCCCGTGCCGCTGCAGGCGCACGCCCAGCCCGTCGCGAGCCTTGCGGCGCAGGAAATCGTCGGCAGTCTGGCCCTCGGGCACCGGGAATTCCGGCAGCGAGTAATGTCCAAGCTCAAGGTCCAGATTGAGTCGTCGGGCCAATTCCACAGTATTGTCCAGCGCCACCGGCAGGTCCTCAAAAAGGGCCGCCATTTCCTCGGCCGGCTTGAGATATTGCTGATCGACGAACTCGCGGTTTCTGTGTTTGTCGTCCAGCAGCCGGCCTTGGTGGATGCATGCGCGCGCCTCATGGGCCAGAAAATGATTCTGATGAATGAATCGAACATCGTTGCTGGCAATCACGGGAACCCTGCGTTCGGCGGCCAGCGACAGCAACTCCGGCTCCATTTCGCGTTCTTTGCCCCGACCGGTGCGCTGAATGTCGATGTAGAGTCGGTCGGGAAACAGCCCCAGCCACTCAATCAGGCGCCGGCGGGCTTCTCCCGGATGACCTGCGCTGAGGGCCTGGCCAAGCGAAGACTGCCATCCCGTCAAGGCGATCAGACCATCGCTTGCGCCGTGCAGCCATTGCGGTTTCAGGCGCGGCTGGGCCTGGACCCGACCCTCGATGAAACTGCGCGAAATCAGTCGGCACAGATTGAGGTAACCGGTCCGGTTCTGCACCAGCAGCGTGACCACGGAAGATACATTTTCGTTGCTCGGGTCGGAGATTCTCAGATCCGCGCCGACCAGCGGCTTGATGCCGAGGCGGTGGGCGGCGCGAACAAACTTGACCAGTCCGAACAGGTTGTGCCAATCAGTCAGCGCAATCGCCGGCATGCTCAGTTCGCGCGCCTTCTCGACCAATGCCGCAGGGCTGGCCATGCCGTCTTCAAGGCTGTATTGCGAGTGCACCCTGAGGTGCACGAACGGCCTGGGCGCGCGGGCGGGGTTGTCGGACATGTTGGAATTATACCGGCCGGATTCGCCAGCCGTCCCGGTGGCCCGACGACGATCCTGCAAGTGCGATTTGCGGCTGATTTCAGGCTTGTCGAGCGGGTAGACAATGCTATAATGCGCGGCTTGATTTGGGCGATTAGCTCAGTTGGTTAGAGCGCTGTCTTGACATGGCAGAGGTCGCTGGTTCGAATCCAGCATCGCCCACCAGAATTTTCTTCTCAGGCTTCCTCAGGCACTTCCCGTGCGGCGCCGTGCGCGGCTCGGAATCCTCATGTACCCACTACGTACACTGCGGTTCCTGCGCTGCGCGCGACCCCACACGGAAAGCACCTGAGAAAGCCTGAGAAGAAAATTCGCCATTGGGGCTGCGCTGCGGCATCGGGGCATACCCGTGCGGCGCCGTGCGCGGCTCGGAATCCTCATCCTCATCCCCATCCCCATGATGGGCCGCCTGGCGCGCATCAGGGAAAGTGCTTAATGGTGCCATTGGCGCCAATTCCAGCCTGGTATTGGGTACACTTGCGGACTTGACTCGCAGCAGTTGCGGACTTCACTTTCATGATCCAGATCACGCTGCCCGACGGCAGTCAGAAGAGTTTTGATCAACCGGTCACGGTGGCCGAGGTGGCCTCGTCGATTGGAGCGGGGCTGGCCAAGGCCACGCTGGCAGGAGAATTCGAGGGCAAGCTGGTCGACTCCGATTACCGGATCGCAAGCAATGGCTCGTTGCGCATCATCACGTCGCGCGACGAAGAGGGGGTCGAAATCATCCGCCATTCGACCGCGCACCTGATGGCGCAGGCGGTCAAGCGGCTGTTTCCCGACACCCAGGTCACCATCGGCCCGACCGTTGAGTACGGGTTTTACTACGATTTCGCGCGCGACGAGCCTTTCCATCCCGAGGATCTGGAGAAAATCGAACAGGAGATGGCCCGCATCGTGGCTGAGGATCTGCCGGTTGAGCGAAGCGAAATGGGACGCGACGAGGCGATTGCGTTCTTTCGTGACCAGGGTGAGGACTACAAGGCTGAAATCATTGCCGATATCCCGGCCGACGAGACACTGTCGGTTTACCGCCAGGGCGATTTCATCGATCTGTGCCGCGGTCCGCATGTGCCGTCGACCGGCAGGCTGGGTGCGTTCAAGCTGACCAAGCTGGCCGGTGCCTACTGGCGCGGCGACTCCGACAATGAGATGCTGCAACGCATTTATGGCACGGCCTGGGGCGACAAAAAGCAGCTCAAGGCATATCTCAAGCGCCTGGAAGAGGCCGAAAAGCGAGATCATCGCAAGATCGGCAAGCGCCTGGGTCTTTTCCACACCCAGGCCGAAGCGCCCGGCATGGTGTTCTGGCACGACCATGGATGGCGGATTTACCGGATGATTCAGGACTACATTCGGCAAAGGCTGGAAACAGCCGGATACGAGGAGGTTCATACGCCCGAGGTCGTCGACCTCAGTCTATGGGAAAAGTCCGGTCACTGGGATAATTTTGCCGACAACATGTTCATCACTTCTTCGGAGGAGCGCACGTACGCGATCAAGCCGATGAACTGCCCCTGCCACGTGCAGATTTTCAACCAGGGCCTGAAAAGTTACCGCGACCTGCCGTTGCGCATGGCGGAATTCGGCTCCTGCCATCGCAACGAACCGTCCGGTTCGCTGCACGGGCTGATGCGGGTACGTAACTTTGTTCAGGACGATGCGCATATTTTCTGCACCCCGGGACAGATGCGCGACGAGGTGCTGGCATTCAACGAGTTGGTGTTTGACGTCTATCGCGATTTCGGTTTCGACGAAATTCAGGTCAAGCTCTCGACACGCCCGGAGCAGAGAGTGGGATCCGATGCAGTCTGGGACCGGGCCGAGGCGGCGCTGCAGGAAGCGCTCGAAGCATCGGGAATCGAGCATGAAATCCAGGCCGGAGAAGGTGCTTTCTATGGTCCCAAGATCGAGTTTTCACTCACCGACTGCATCGGTCGAGTCTGGCAGTGCGGCACCATGCAGGTCGATTTCTCCATGCCGGGCCGTCTTGGCGCGGAGTACGTCGATGAACATGGGGAAAAGCAGGTACCGGTGATGCTGCATCGAGCCATCCTCGGCTCGGTCGAGCGATTCATCGGGGTGCTGATAGAACACTACGCCGGTAATCTACCGGTGTGGCTGGCGCCGGTGCAGGCAATCGTGCTCAATATCACCGATGCGCAGGCAGAATATGCCGAAAATGTGGTCCGTCGGTTGACCGGCCTGGGATTTCGGGTCGAAAGTGACTTGAGGAACGAAAAAATCGGCTATAAAGTCCGCGAGCAGACGCTGGCAAAAATCCCGTATCTGCTGGTCGTCGGCGAGCGCGAGAAGGATGACGGAACGGTTGCGGTTCGCCAGCGCGACGGTACCGATCTCGGCACCATGCGAGTCGAGGCCTTTGCTGATCGTCTGGGGCAGTGGGAAGCGCGACGCGGGCGCGTAGGCAACGAAGACTGATCGCTATTTGACAATCATAGAGGAGAATTTCACATCGCAACGGACAAGAAAACGCGACGCAACAGTGACATCGTCGCGCCCAAGGTAAGAGTCGTCGGTCCTGAAGGGGACCAGGTCGGCATCCAATCGCTGGGGGATGCAATCGCATTGGCCGAAGAGCATGGCATGGATCTGGTCGAGATCGCACCACAGGCCGAACCGCCTGTGTGCAGGATTATGGACTGGGGCAAGTTTCGTTTCGAAGAATCGAAGAAAGCCCAGGTTCAGCGCAAGAAGCAGAAACAGATTCAGATCAAGGAAATCAAGTTTCGGCCCGGCACCGACGACCATGACTATGACGTCAAGATGCGTAATCTGAAGAGGTTTCTGGAGGAAGGGAACAAGGTGAAAGTGACCTTGCGATTCCGGGGCAGGGAAATGGCCCACCAGGATCTGGGCCGCGACCTGCTCAAGCGCGTCGAGAGTGATCTTGAAGGTCTGATCAGCGTCGAGCAATTCCCGCGCATGGAGGGACGTCAGATGGTGATGATGCTGTCGCCGAAGAAAACCTGAATTCTCCGTGAGCTGCGGCGCGATGGAAGATCGAGTGGGCAGATTGCACTGATTTGACCAGCTTGTTTATTTTGAAGTCGATCACGAGGCGGGATTTATGAATGTATCCCTGATTAAGTGCATTCCTCAGCCATCGGCCAGCGGTGCCGGTTGTCGGGGCAGGCGGTGAGAGGTGTTGCCTGGTGGCGAGTCGTGAGTCGATTGGCCTTGCGGGAAAGACAGGGTCCGCATGCGACCGGGTCAGACAACATAGACAAAAACAAACAGGCCCAGCCAGACGACATCGACGAAGTGCCAGTACCAGGCCACAGCCTCGAAGCCGAAATGAGTTTTCGGTTTGAAATGGCCGGCCATGCAGCGAAACGTGATGACCAGCAACATGATCGTGCCGACGGTGACATGCAGGCCGTGGAATCCGGTCAGCATGAAAAAGGTCGAGCCGTAGATGCCGGAGCCCAGCGTCAGTCCGAGGTCCTGATAGGCGTGCAGATATTCCTCGACCTGGAAAAACAGGAACAGAATTCCAAGCGCCACGGTCGCAAACATCCAGCCTACGAGGGCACGGCGCTGCTGTTTCTTCAGCGCCCAGTGCGCCATTGTGAGCGTCCATCCAGAAGTCAGCAGGATCAGGGTATTGAGCAACGGTACATCGAAGGCCGGGATGATCTGGAAATCGCCGCCCAGATCCGCCGGCCCATTGGTTGGCCACGCCGCCTGGAATCCGGGCCAAAGCAACTCGTTGGTCATCGCGCCGGTGCCTTCTCCGCCGATCCATGGGATTGCGAACAACCGAGCGTAGAAAAGTGCGCCAAAGAAGGCGGCGAAGAACATCACCTCGGAGAAGATGAACCAGATCATTCCCTGACGGAAGGAAGCATCCACCTGATTGCTGTACAAGCCTGATTCTGACTCCCTGATCACTTCGGCAAACCAGCCGAACATCATGAAGATCACGGTTGCGGCACCGAGCAGCGCCAGGCCCGGACCGATCACCGTCCCCGAACTGTTCATCCAGTTGGCCAGCCCGGATACCATGAAGAACAGGCCGACCGAGCCGATTATGGGCCAGCGGGCCTGGTGGGGAACGAAATAACTAGCCTGTGCCATCTTGACTCCCGATTCTTTTCGGCCGCCGTTGTCGCCGCCGGCGGTATTGTTGATCATCTTTAGGAAACGTCTTCAGCCACTCAGAATGGTGCGCGCAATGAAGCCGCTGTATATGAGCAGGGCGACGAGAAAAAGAACCGCGACCGTTCGCCGAATGGCACGGCGATCGCGATTGTAATGCGGTTTGAATTCCGGTTTTTCATCAGTCATCGGGGATCAGGCCAGACGATCGCCATGTGCAGCGACACTGTCGTCGATGACTGGAGGTGTATCGAAGGTGTGCAATGGGGCGGGCGAGGGTACTGTCCACTCCAGGCCGCGCGCCCCGTCCCAGGCTCTGGCTTCGGCATTTTTGCCACCGAGCACGCATTTGATCACAATCCAGACGAACAGAAGCTGGCCGATACCAAACGCAAATCCGCCGATCGAGCTGAGCATGTTCCAGTCCGCGAACTGAACCGAATAGTCGGGAATGCGGCGCGGCATTCCGGCCAGGCCGAGATAGTGCTGCGGGAAAAACAGGACGTTGACCGAGATGGTTGACCACCAGAAGTGAATTTTTCCAAGACGCTCGTCGTACATATGACCGGTCCATTTGGGCAACCAGTAGTAGGCCCCGGCCATGATTGCGAAGACTGCACCCGTGACCAGCACGTAATGGAAATGGGCGACCACGAAATAGGTGTCGTGATACTGAAAGTCGGCGGGAACAATCGCCAGCATGACGCCGGAGAATCCACCGATGGTGAACAGGATGATGAATGCGAGCGCGAACAGCATCGGTGTCTCGAAGGTCATCGATCCGCGCCACATGGTTGACACCCAGTTGAAGATCTTGATGCCGGTCGGGACTGCGATCACCATGGTCGCGTACATGAAGAACAGACTGGCCCCCAGCGGCATGCCGACGGTGAACATGTGGTGGGCCCAGACGATGAACGACAGGAAGGCGATTGACGCGGTCGCATACACCATGGAGGTGTAGCCGAACAGAGGCTTGCGCGAGAAGGTCGGGATGATCTCGGAGATGATGCCGAATGCGGGCAGGATCATGATGTAGACCTCCGGGTGACCGAAGAACCAGAAGATGTGCTGGTACATCACCGGGTCTCCGCCGCCGGCGGCATTGAAGAAACTGGTGTCGAAATAGCGATCGGTCAGCAGCATGGTGACGGCGCCGGCCAGCACCGGCATGACCGCGATCAGCAGAAATGCGGTGATCAGCCAGGTCCAGACGAACAGCGGCATGCGCAGCAGTGTCATGCCAGGTGCGCGCATGTTGACAATGGTGGCGATGATGTTGATCGCCCCCATGATCGAAGAAATGCCCATCAGATGGATGGCAAAGATCACGAAAGCCAGACTGTTGCCACCCTGCAATGACAGCGGCGGGTACAGGGTCCAGCCCGAGGCAGGCCCTCCCGAGGGCATGAACAGCGTCGAGAGCAGAATCAGAAAAGCAAAAGGCAGAATCCAGAACGACCAGTTGTTCATGCGTGGCAGCGCCATGTCCGGCGCACCGATCATCATCGGCACCATCCAGTTGGCAAGGCCGACGAATGCCGGCATAACCGCGCCGAAAATCATCACCAGCGCGTGCATGGTCGACATCTGGTTGAAAAATTCCGGGTTGACCAGTTGCAGGCCCGGCTGAAACAGTTCGGCGCGGATCACCAGCGCCATTGCCCCGCCAATCAGGAACATGGAAAGCGAGAACACCAGATACAGCGTTCCGATTTCCTTGTGATTGGTGGTAAACAGCCAGCGCGTCAGCCCGCGGGGCTGATGGTGATCATGATCTGCGTGGGCGGTTGCTTCAGTCATTGCAGTTCCTCGAGGATCTTGCCAGATTATCTCCAGTCGGTTTCGGATTCATGCCCGACCGGCAGGTTTGGATTGCTGAAAACTCGTCTTGATGCGTTCAATCGGTACTGCTGTCGGCAGCCGGTTTCGCGGACGCTTCCAGTGCAGCGATGTGTTCGACCTGGTCGACACCATCTTGCATCGCAACCCATGCCCGGAACTCTTCCGGAGGCACGGCTTCGACCACGATCGGCATGAAGCCGTGATCCTTGCCGCACAGCTCCGCGCATTGGCCACGATAGACCCCGGGCTCTTCGATCAGGGTCCAGGCTTCGTTGATCATGCCCGGAATGTTATCGCGTTTCCAGCCCAGTTCCGGCACCCACCAGGAATGGATCACATCGCCCGAAGTCAGCAGGAATCGGATCCGGGTATCGGTCGGCAGCACCAGTCGGTTGTCGACTTCCAGCAGGTAATGGTCAACGTCGCGCGGATTGATTCCGGAGCCGATCTGACGCGCGAGATTGCTGTCTCGATCCAGCGCGGAGAAGATCGAAATACCCTCATTCAAATATTCATAGTGCCATAACCACTGATAGCCGGTGACCTTGACATCGATTTCGGCGCCACTGGTATCTTCCATGTCGATCAGAACGCGGGTGGCGGGTATGGCCATGCCGACCAGGATCAGAACCGGAATCACGGTCCAGATGATTTCGGCCCGGGTGGAATGGCTGAATTGCGCCGGCTTTGCCCCGCGCGACTTGCGGTGCAGATAGATCGAGGTGAACATGGCTGCAAAAACCAGAATACCGATTACGCTGACGATGCCGAGAATGATCATATGCAACTGATAGACGTCGCGGCTGAATGGCGTCACGCCAATGGACATGTTGTCGCCAATGGCAAGAACACCCCATGTAATCACGGTAATGACGGCCACCATGGCAAGACCGACAATGATTTCGTTGGTTCTATTCATCCTGCACTCGCTGCTCCATTGCTGCGTTATTTGCGCCAGGCCGAATGCGGCGTCAGCGCCCGTTCGATCAGATTCACTGCCTCGATGCGTTCGGTGACCGGTACAAACCGGCCAATCTCGAAGCGCTTGTCGTGCAGCACCAGAAAGGCCCGGGTTTCCCCCCGCAACATTTCGGCCCGTGCGCGCACCCACTGTACCGGCCACTCGAGCCGGTTCTCAGTCTTCAGCGTACGGCTGTGCACGCGTATGTATTTGTCGTCGATCACTACATCCTGGCGCGCCCAGTTACCGCGCCATGCCAGCCGAAAACACCAGCCAACGATTGCCAGGTGAGCAATGGCCACGACCATGATTGGCCAGTATCCCAACAGAGTCGGCAACAGTGCCACCAGCAGCGTTATTGCGCTCAAAACCAGAAAAAACCCCACCAGCCGGTCCAGTGTCCAGGACAAGTTGGCCAGAAGTTCGATTCTGGTGACTTTTCGTTCCGGTTCGATCAGGTGCGTCCGGACCATGTCGAAGTATGAATTGAATACGACGTAATTGTAGCTCATCGCCGTCATTATCGGCGTCGGGAAATTCACCTGCGTGAGGGTTTACTCGCAAGGGGTTTGCTGGCGACCCCGGTCGGATTAATGGCTTGCGACCCGGATTGTCCGCGCGCTCGCTTGCGTTACACTGCCGCTGAGACGACGGCCGGGCCTGCGCTGGTGCCGTCTCGCAGTTTTCCAAACCGGAGCAAGGGTCAGATGTCTGAAAAGTCGAGTTTTGTCTGCAGCGGGGAGTTCCCGGGGGACAGGCAGCGCGAGGCGCTTGAGCGGGCATGGTGCGTGCCGGAATCCCGAATTGTGCCGCACTTGCTGCAACAGGTCCCTCTGGACACGGATGCGCGCACTCTTGTCGAGGACCAGGCAGTCGAGCTGGTCGAGCGGGTGCGCAAACGCTCGGAGCATCAGGGCGCCATGGAAGCGTTCATGCACGAGTACGACCTTTCGTCCGAGGAAGGCGTGGTGTTGATGTGCCTGGCCGAGGCGTTGCTGCGTATTCCGGATACGGATACCGCCGAGCGCCTGATTTCGGACAAGCTGGCCGATGCCGACTGGGAATCGCATATGGGCCGCAGCGAATCAATGTTCGTTAATGCCTCGACCTGGGGGCTGATGTTGACCGGTCGTATGGTTCGTCTCGGACGTTCCGCACGCAAGGATTTTCGCTCGGTGCTGGGGCGAGTGGCAAACAGGTCCGGTGAGCCCGTGGTGCGAATGGCGGTTCGCCAGGCAATGCGCATCATGGGTCACCAGTTTGTCATGGGCCGCAGGATTCAGAGTGCGCTGGAACGCTCGCGGAAGAAGGAAAACAGACGCTACCGGCATTCCTTCGACATGCTTGGAGAAGCTGCCCTGACCTCGGCGGATGCCCGGCGTTATCGGGACTCCTACCATGCCGCCATCGCGATCCTGGGCGATTCGGGAGACTATCGCGACATCTTTGATGCTCCCAGTATTTCGGTCAAGCTCTCGGCGCTTCATCCCCGCTATGAGCCGGCCCAGCGTCCGCGGGTCATGCGCGAGCTGGTGCCGGTCGTGCTTGAACTGGCCACCAGCGCGCGCGAGGCGGGTATCGCTTTGACCATCGATGCGGAGGAGTCGGCGCGATTGATGATGCAGCTCGATGTATTCGGCGAAGTGCTGGCCGCCGACGAGATGGCCGGCTGGAATGGTCTGGGCCTGGCCCTGTCCTCGTATCTGAAAAGAGGATGGGCGGCGATCGATTGGCTGGCCGCGCTCGCCACGCAGACCGGCCACAGGATCCCCATCCGACTGGTCAAGGGCGCCTACTGGGACAGTGAAATCAAGCTGGCGCAACTCGACTCGCACCCCAATTATCCGGTATTCACGCGCAAGCCGAATACCGACGTTTCGTATCTTGCCTGCGCTGCCCGGCTGTTGGAACTCAGGGATTGTTTCTACGCCCAGTTCGCAACTCACAACGCACACACGATCTGTGCGGTCAGGCAGCTTGCCGGCGGGCGTGAGGATTTTGAATATCAGCGCCTGCATGGCATGGGACAGGATCTTTACGAGGAAGTGCTGGACCAGCCGGACTTCAATGGCCATTGCCGGGTCTATGCGCCGGTCGGTGACCATCGTGACCTGCTGCCCTACCTGGTCCGCCGCTTGCTCGAAAACGGCGCCAACAGTTCGTTTGTCAATCGGATCGTGGATGCCAGATTGCCGGCGCGTGAAGTCGTTTCCGATCCGGTCGCCAAGGTCGAGCGCTTCGAGACTTTCCACCATCCCGATATTCCACTGCCGGCCGACCTGTACGCCGGGCAGCGGCGCAATTCGGCCGGGATCAATTTTGCTTCCGAGTCGATCCGGGGGGATCTTGCGCGACAGATGCAACCCTGGCGCGAGCATCACTGGCAGGCGGCACCATTGGGCGGGATGGACGCGGCCTCCGCCGAAGCCGCCGAGTCCCGGTCACCGGCTGATCTGGAAGATGTGGTCGGCGAAGTTCGCAACGCTGTTCCGGACGCCGCGGCAAAGGCGGTAGATCGGGCGCTGGAATGCTGGCTCGACTGGGACCGGGTAGCAGCAGATGAGCGGGCACGCTGCCTGGAAAGAATGGCGGACCTGCTAGAAGATCACCGCGCCGAGTTGATGGCGCTATGCGTGCGTGAAGCCGGCAAGACCCTGGTCGACGGCATCAACGAGGTGCGCGAGGCAGCCGATTTCTGCCGCTATTACGCACAGATGACCCGGCGGCATTTTGCCGCTCCTGAAGTGTTGGCCGGTCCGACTGGAGAACGCAACGAGATTTCGCTCCATGGCAAGGGCGTATTTGTCTGCATCAGTCCGTGGAATTTTCCGCTCGCGATCTTTACCGGCCAGGTGGTCGCGGCCCTGGCGGCCGGCAATGCGGTCATTGCCAAGCCGGCGGAGCAGACGCCACTGATTGGCGCGCGCGCCGTTGAATTGTTCTACGAGGCCGGGGTGCCGCAAGGTGTGCTGCAGTTGTTGCCCGGAGACGGCAAGGTTGGTGCGGCACTGACCTCGGATGCGCGGATCGCGGGCGTGGCCTTTACCGGTTCGACCGAGACCGCCCGGATCATCAATCGCGCCCTGGCCGGTCGCGATGGTCCGATTGCCACGCTGATCGCCGAGACTGGCGGTCAGAATGCCATGGTTGTGGATTCCTCGGCCCTGGCCGAGCAGGTGGTCCGTGATGTCATTGTCTCGGCATTTCATTCGGCCGGCCAGCGTTGCTCGGCGCTGCGGGTACTGTGCATCCAGAATGACGTGGCAGATCACATGCTCGAGATGCTGGCCGGCGCCATGCGCGAGGTCCATCTGGGCTGGCCGGGGCAACTTGCCAGCGATGCTGGCCCGGTGATTGACCGGGCTCAGCTCGACATGCTTGAGCGGCATGCCGAACGCATGGACCGCGAGGCCAGACGCATTGCCGAGGTTCCCATGCCCGATCAGCTTCCGCAGGGATACTGGTTTGCCCCGCGCGCCTATGAGATCGATTCATTCGATGTTCTGGAAGGCGAGGTTTTCGGGCCGGTACTGCATGTGCTGCGTTACCGTTCGCGCGATCTGGACAAGGTGATTGACGCCGTCAACGGCACCGGATATGGTCTGACCTTCGGTTGCCACAGCCGCATCGACAGCGTCCAGCAGTATCTGCTGGAACGAGTCCATGCCGGCAACGCCTACGTCAACCGCAACATGACCGGTGCCGTGGTCGGCGTACAGCCATTCGGCGGCGAAGGTCTTTCGGGCACCGGGCCGAAAGCGGGTGGTCCGCATTATCTGCAGCGTTTTGCGGTCGAACGTACTCGAACCATCAACACCGCCGCCGTTGGCGGCAATGCATCGTTGATGGTGTTGTCGGAATGAATTGAATGTACGAACAATTCTACGGATTCGAGGAGCGGCCGTTTTCAATCACGCCCGATCCGCGTTTCGTGTTCCTGAGCCGGCGTCATCAGGATGCCCTGGCACATCTGCTCTACGGCGTCGGGCGCGGCGGAAGCGGAGGCTTCGTCCAGTTGACCGGAGAGGTTGGAACCGGAAAGACCACCCTGTGCCGCCTGATGCTGGAACAGGTCCCGGAACATACGCGCATCGCGCTGGTGCTCAATCCCATGCTCGAGCCACACGAACTATTGCGTGCGATCTGTCGCGACCTGGAAATCGAAATCGATGCCGATGACGGGCAAGAAGCGCTGGGTCAGAAGCTCAATCAACGTCTGCTGGAGATTCATGCCGCCGGCGAGCGGGCCGTGCTGATCATCGATGAAGCACAGAACATGAGTCGCGAGACCCTGGAGCAGGTGCGCTTGCTGACCAATCTGGAGACCTCGACCGACAAGCTGTTGCAGATCATTTTGCTCGGTCAGCCGGAATTGCGCGAACTGCTGAGCCGACCCTCGTTGCGACAACTTGCGCAGCGCATTACGGCCCGCTATCATCTGCCACCGCTGGAACGCCAGGAAACGGCGGAATATGTCCGACATCGGATCCGGATTGCGGGTGCCCAGCGCTGCCCGTTCGGACCGTCGGCACTGCGGGCCCTTCATCATGTTTCCGGCGGCGTGCCTCGGCTGATCAACATCATTGCCGATCGCGCCCTGATGGCAGGCTATGTGCGCGAGCTGGACAGGATCACCCCGACCATGGTGCGGTGGGCCGCGGCGGAGGTCTCGCTGGGCGGCGGCGATCCCGGACGTCGACGCCTGACCTCCTCACTTTCGGTTGTCGCGGTACTTGTGGTGCTGTTGATTGCGGCAAGTGTGCTGTGGTCCCTGAATCGGGTTCCGGAAGCGCCCGTGGATACGGTTCAGCCGTTATGGCGACAGATGCTGGAGAACTCCGCCCGGGTCACCCCGTGGGTGGAGCTGGCGAGTTTCTTTCCCGGTGTCGACGCGGCAACGGTACAACAGGCCTGTCGACAAGGTTCCAGTGATGGTCTGGCGTGTCAGCGATTGCGCGGTAACTGGGCTTTTGTGCAGCAACTCGGCAAGCCGGTGCTGTTGCGCCTGGTGCGACCGCGCGATGGCCGGGTCGCGGTGCTCGAGATCAACGGCGACGATGCTCTGCTGCGAGCTTCCGGTCAGGATTTTCGAGTGCCGCTGCGTCAGTTGGATGATCGCTGGATGGGTGATTTTGATGTGTTATGGCGCGATTCCGGGGAGATTGTGCAACAGGGCGACCAGGGTGATGCAGTACGCGAGCTGCAAAGACTTGCCGCCTCCGATCCGGACCGCCCCTGGAACGGCGAAGTCGATGGCAGATACGATTCGGCGTTCGCGCGCTGGTTGCGTGATTTTCAGGCACGCCATGGGTTGGCCGTTGACGGCGTTGCCGGTCCGGTCACCCGCCTGGTGTTGCAAACCCTGAATCCTGCCGGGCACGCGCCGGCAGATCCTGTTGATTGAATCCGTCATGTCGCTTTTGCTCGATGCATTGAAGAAATCGGAGGCCCAGCGCCGGCGTGGTGAAATTCCCAGGTTCGAGAGCGGGGCCAGTCTGGAGCATGACCGCTCCGAAATGCGGGCTCCGCGGCGCTGGTTGCTTTTTCTGATGTTGGTGCTGGTGCTTGCTGCCGGCGCGGCTGCCTGGTGGCTGGCCCCTTCTATGCCTGATGAAGTCTCGGAATCCATTGAAGTCGCGGGTGGGGAGCCGACCGATAATCCGACCATGGCTGGCGCGGGAGATGCGGTCGAGGCAAGTGCCCTGGTTGCCGGTTCCGAGAGCTTGCCGGAGGCAGCAGTGGCGACCGCATCGCCCGAACCCGCGCCCGGCGCGCCGGACCGGTCGCAGTCTGGACAGTCTGCGACGCCTCCGGAGCAGGTTGCGGACGCCGACCGATCGGTGCCAGCGGATCAGGCATTGTCGAAAAATGCCAGTGCAAGTGCCAGGCCGCATGCCGGCGATGACATCCCTGGCGCCGGAGAGGTCGGACAATCAGGGGTGAGCAACCCGGAATCCGGAGCGAAGCCTGGACATGGACCTGAACCTGAATCAGAGGCTGAAGCCAACGACTGGATCAGGCCTTGGGAACTGCCGCAGGCCGAGCGTGCCCGTTTTCCCGAATTGCGCCTGAGCGTACATTTTTATGCCCCGCGGGCTGAAGATCGGTTCGTTCTGATCAATGGTGAGCAATATCGGCAGGGAGATCGCATCGAGGATGTCCGGATTGCCGAGATCCGGCGGCGTGGCGTAGTGCTGGATTTTGAACGGTATCGGATCCTGCTCGAATGACTCCGATGTCCAGCGGCCGCTCCCGGCCTGCCAGTTCCAGTCCGTGGATGGTGATCGCGCTGAGTGCGATTGCATTGGCGATCATGGTTTCGGGCAAATTCGTGCCCTCGACGCTGCGTGAGGAATGGATCGATCTGTGGGGATTCAGGCCGTCCGTGATCTCGACCCATCTGGCGGGTCTGTTTCGAGGCTGGCCTGAGCCCGAGCTTTTGAGTCTTGTCAGCGCAGTGTTTGCGCACGTGAGCTGGTTGCATCTGGCGGGCAACCTTGCCTATCTGTGGGTTTTCGGAATTCCGGTCGAGCGTGCCCTCGGGCATGCGCGCTTCTGCGCGGTGTTCGTTTTGCTGGCCGCTTTTGGAAACCTGGTGGTCGCGATGGGCATGCCGGACCTGGATCGCACCATCATTGGTGCCAGCGGTGGTGTTTCCGCCGTGATCGGAGTCTACCTGGGTCTTTTTCCGCGCGGTCGGATCGGATTGTGGCTGCCGCTCGGGCTGTATCTGCAATTTGCCCGTATTCCGGCATTGCTGGTCATCGCATCCTGGTTTACCCTGCAGGTGTTCTATATCCTTTACGGGCCGATGTCCGATGCCGTGGCCTGGCGCACTCACCTGGCCGGATTTGTTGCCGGGCTGATTGTCGCGGTGCTGCTCAGGATGTTTTCCGGCAGGGTTTCATGGCCGGGCCAGAATCCGGTTTGAGGTCGAATGATTACATGACGAAGAGTATATACAAGCTGGTTTTCTTCAATCATGGCAAGGTCTATGAATTGTTCGCCGAACAGGTTGAATCAAGCCATCTGTACGGCTTTGTCGAGGCACGCAAGCTGCTGTTCGACCGCGGCAGCATGCTGGTAGTTGATCCCGGCGAAGAACGCATGCGCGAGGAATTCGGCGATACCGAAAAACTGATTCTGCCGATGCAGAGCGTGATCCGGATCGAGCAGGTCAGCAAGCGCGGCGAGTGCGTGATCCGAGATCGGGAATCGGGCGAGAAAATTACTTCACTGCCGCTGGATGGGCCCCGGCGCCGACGCTAGCGTCGGCCGATTCCTGGTATTGAAAAACAACAAGATCAAACGTTTACAGGGAAATCAAACATGAATAATGAACATACTAACGGTGGCGGCGTCGAGGGTTCGCCGAATCCCGACCTGCACGAGGTGTCGCCCGGCAAGCGCACCTGGCTGGAACGTGTCCTCAATGTGATCGAGGTGGTGGGCAACAAGCTGCCGGACCCGGCCGTGCTGTTTTTTCTGCTGATGATCGTGGTGTGGATCCTGTCGGCGGTGCTGGCGCCAATCCAGTTCGATGCGGTGCATCCGTCCACCGGCGAGCAAATCACGGTGGTCAATCAGCTTGCCGGCGACCAGATGGCCAGTTTTCTGGTCAACATGGTCAGCGTATTCGTTAACTTCGCGCCACTGGGGATTGTGCTGTTGGCGCTGCTCGGAGTCGGGGTGGCCGAACACACCGGATTCATCAATGCCGGTTTGCGCAAAATGCTCGGGTTTACCTCAAAAGGCCTGCTGACACCGATGGTGATTCTGGTCGCCATTGTCAGTCATACGGCAGTGGATGCCGGCTACGTGGTCGTCATACCGCTCGGTGCAGTGATCTTCTATGCCGCCGGTCGTCATCCGCTGGCCGGCATCGCGGCCGCGTTTGCCGGCGTTTCGGGCGGATTCTCGGCCAATTTCGTTCCTTCCGCAATCGATCCGATGTTGCAGGGGATTACCCAGGAAGCGGGGCGGGTGCTCGATCCGTCGCTGCTGGTCAACCCGTTGTGCAACTGGTTTTTCATGTCCGCCTCTTCGCTTCTGGTCATCGGGATCGGCTGGTGGCTGACTGACAAGGTGGTGGAGCCGCGGTTAATCAAGGACACGCCTGTGGACGGCGATATGTCGGAGATGCCGAAAATGGAAGGTCTGCAGGCGGATGAGTCCAGGGCGCTTCGCTGGGCGGGAATCAGCATCGTGGTATCAATGGCCCTTCTGGTCGCGGCAGTTCTGCCCGAGGGCTCGCCGATGCGCGATCCGCAGACCGGCGAGCTGTCATCATTCAGTGCGCCGCTGATGGGCTCCATTGTGCCATTGATCTTCCTGTTTTTCCTGATTCCGGGCATCGTCTACGGCTATGCCGCCGGCACCATCAAGTCGCATACGGACATCATTACCGGCATGAGCAAGTCGATGGAATCGATGGGTTACTACATTGTCATGGCTTTCTTTGCCGCGCAGTTCATCGCCGCGTTTTCCAGCTCCAACATCGGCATTTTGATCGCGGTCAATGGTGCCGAATGGCTCAGGGCCATGAATCTCCCGGCCCAGATGACGATCGTCGGCATCATCGGACTGACCATGTTCGTCAACCTTTTCGTTGGCTCGGCATCGGCGAAGTGGTTGATCATCGCGCCAATCTTCGTGCCAATGCTGATGTCGCTGGGGATTTCTCCCGAACTGACTCAGGCCGCCTATCGCGTCGGCGATTCGACTTCCAATATCGTCACGCCGCTGCTGCCGTATTTTCCGCTGATCGTGGTGTTTTGCAGGCGATATTTCCAGGGCGCCGGCATCGGCACGCTGATTTCGATGATGCTGCCGTACGCGGTGGTGCTTGCGATTGCCTGGACCGGGTTCCTGCTGCTCTACTGGACCCTGGGTCTGCCGCTGGGCCTGCAGGCGAGCTACGTTTATCCGTGATCGCTGCGAAGCAATCCCGGCCGGTCATCCTTGCTCACCACCCCAACTTCCGGGGTGGCCCGTAACGCGGGCTTAGCGCACCATCCAGCCGGCCGGGTCCACCGGCCGGCCATCCTTTCGAATCTGAAAGTAAAGTCCGGGGGTTTCGCTGCCACCGCTGTCGCCTGCCAGCGCGATGACATCGCCCGGGGCGACCCAGTCACCGACCGTTGCGGTCAGGCTGCGGTTCTGGCCGTACAGGGTCATCCAGCCCTCGCCGTGATCAATGATGATCATCATGCCGTAGCCACGTAACCAGTCGGCGTAGGCCACACGTCCCCATGCCACGGCCTTTACCGCTGTTCCTTCGCTGGCCTGCAGCAGCCAGCCCTGCCACGCCACGTCACGACCGCGCGGATCGCTGAATCCGGCCATGACCCGGGCCTGCACCGGCATCGGCAGCGTGCCGCGCCTGCGCTCGAACGGCACAACTTCGGTGTCAGCCGCGATATCGGCCAGGGCATCGGACAGACGATCCAGCAGCTCTTGCAGCTCTGCCTCGGATTGATGCAGTTCAGCCAGTCGTGACTCGTCATCGGCGATCGCCCGAGCGAACGCTTTCAGCGCTTGCTGACGTCGTTGCATGGCTTCGCGACGGGATTCCCGTTCCTGCTTCTGGCGTGCCAGCAATTGTTCAAGGGCCACGGCGTTGCAGCGTTGCTCGGAGCGCAGGTCTTCAAGCTCGCGCCGTTGCCGCTCCAGCTCCTCGATCGCGGCGATACGAGCCCGTCCGAGGTAACCGTGCAAAGCCATCGTGCGGCTCAACCGGCCGGGATCGTCCAGGTTTAGCAGGGCCTGAAGACGTGAGCGGTTGCCGCTTCGGTACGCAAGCCCGAGCTGCTCGGCCAGACGCTGGCGGGATTCGGACATGTGCGCCGTGGTCTGTTGCACTTGATCGACGAGACTCGTTTCCTGTTGCCGGATGCGTTCCAGGGCGGATTCGGTTTCGCGCTGAGCCAGCAACAAGCGGCCGAGTTCGCGTTCGGCCTCGGCCAGCGCCGCCTGCTCCTGTTGTTGCGTCTGGCGACGAGAAGCCAGGGTGCTTGCAATGCTCTGAATCTCCGAGCGCAGGGCATCCAGGCGTTCGCGCACCCGTTCGCTATCGTCGGCCGACAAGGTCGCGGCAAAAAAGCATGCCGACAGCAGCCAGCAGATCCGGCGGCCGCGATTGCATCCGCCAACTCGCGATTGAGCTGAATCAGACGCCGGATCAGGCGAGCCGGCGGTCAGCGCTGGCTGCGCGGGAATGAGCGCTGGAATCATCATTACACTCGAGCAGGGTAAGCAGCGGGCTGCCGGTCATTTCATCGGGAATCTCCAGCCCGAGCAGCGCCAGGATTGTCGGCGCGATATCGCGCAGGCTGCCTGTGTCCCTGATTTCGGCGGCCTGGCCGAAATACACCAGTGGCACCGGATTGGTGGTGTGCGCGGTATGCGGCTGATCGTTTCCGGGATCGCGCATCTGTTCGACATTGCCGTGATCCGAAGTGACCAGCAACTGGCCGCCTGCTTCCGAGACTGCCGCGATCACTTCGCCGAGCAGTCGGTCGACCGTTTCGACGGCTTCGACCGCAGCCGAAAAAATCCCGGTGTGTCCGACCATATCGGGATTCGCAACATTGCAGATAATGACTGGCCAGCGCCCGCCGGTGATCGCCTCGACCAGTTGCCGGGTCAGCTCCGGAGCACTCATCTCCGGCTGAAGGTCGTAGGTGGCGACATCCGGAGAGGGGACCAGTTTGCGGTCTTCACCGTCGAAGACCTGTTCACGCCCGCCGTTGAAAAAATACGTGACATGCGCATATTTTTCCGTCTCGGCAATCCGCAGTTGGCCAATTCCAGCCTCGGAAAGCACCTGCCCGAGAAGCTTTTCCATGTTCACGGGCGGAAATGCGACTCGGCCATCGAGATCCTCTTCGTAGCGGGTCATGGTTGCAAGCGCGGCCAACCTTGGCCGCGGGTCGTCGAAATGGTCGAATTCGGGGTCGACCAGGGCATGACAGAGCTGGCGGGCGCGATCGGCACGAAAATTGACAAAGATCGCACTGTCACCATCTCGCAGCGGCACGGCATGCTGGAGTTCGGGAATGATCACAGTAGGCTGAATGAACTCGTCGTCCTCGTCGCGATCGCGGGCCGCCTGCAGAGCCTCCAGCCCGGATTTTGCCTGGGATTCGGAGCGGGCCTGCACGATTGCCTGCCAGGCCTTGCGGGTACGTGGCCAGCGCTGGTCCCGGTCCATCGCAAAATAGCGCCCGGCGATGGATGCCAGCCGGACATTGTCATGTCGGGCGATGACCTGATCGAGGCGCTCCAGTGATTGACGCGCACTGCGTGGCGGGGTGTCGCGGCCGTCAGTGAAGGCGTGCACGGCAACGGGGCCGGAATGCCGCCGGGCCGCCAGGTCGATGGTGGCGAAGAAATGCTCCTCATGGCTGTGCACGCCGCCGGGTGACAGCAGCCCCATGATGTGCACTGTGCCCGCGCCGGCGGCCTCGATGGTTCCGAGCAAGGCCCGGTTGCGATCGAATTCACCGGACTCGATGGCCTGGGTGATCCGGGTCAGTTCCTGGTCCACGACACGCCCGGCGCCGATATTCATATGACCCACTTCGGAGTTGCCCATCTGGCCTTCGGGCAAGCCGACCGCGCGCCCGGAAGTCTGCAGGTGTGCCAGCGGACATTGCATAATCAGACGATCCCAGTTGGGAGTTGAAGCGACGGCAATGGCATTGTCCGGGGCATCCTCGCGAATGCCCCAGCCGTCCAGAATGAGCAGAACTAGCGGTTTTTGCGATTCCATCGTTGATTCCTCGCCGACTGGAATGTCATTATTTCACACTGGTGGTTGTTCAACATAGTCCCAAAATCAATCCGGGGCGGCATTGCAGGCCCCCGGGCCGTGGTTGGGGCGCGAACGAGCGGCGATGAATGAAGACTGGCGGCGATCTCCCGAATGCGAGATAATGCGCGTTTGACCTGAAACATAATGCGCTTGTGATGGAACAGTTGTTGAGCTTTATTGCCAGCCACCCGATCCTGGTGGGGGCTTTTGCCGTGGTGCTGGCGGCATTGATCGCCACAGAAGCGGCACGGCTGACCCGGCGCTGGAAAGAGATCGATACTGGTCAGGCGATATTGCTGATGAATCGTCGCGATCCGCTGATTCTGGATGTTTCCAACAGCACCGATTACGCCAAGGGCCACGTCCTCAATGCGCAACATCTGCCGCCGTCGCGGATCGAGTCGGGCAACGCCCGCCTGCTGAAGTACAAGGATCGCCCGGTTCTGGTGTATTGCAAGAACGGACAGGTTTCACCACAGATGGCGACACGCCTGACCAAGCTTGGTTTCAGCGACGTCAATGTTCTGCGCGGAGGCCTTGTGCAGTGGACCAGCGATCAGCAGCCAGTGACACGAGGCAAGGGCGCGCGATCAGGAAAACAGGCTGGAAAGCAAGCCGGAAAACAGTCGCGCGCGGAGTCGAAGCGTAAAGGTAAGGGCGCCGGAAACGAATCGGGGTGAAGGCCTGGTTCGCAAGGCTGGTGCCGCTCACGGCATGCAACGACGCTTCAGTTGCTTGTTTGCCGGATCGGGCATTTGAAATCACGAATACACTCATCAAATCAATCGCGAACACATACGGGAAAACCAATGGCTGAAGAACAAGAGTTTGACACAGCAACAGCGGGCAACGGACAGGCTGCTCCGGAACAGGCGACAATGACTGTCCAGCATGTCTATCTCAAGGACTGCTCTTTCGAGGCGCCGGGCGCGCTGGGTACCGATCAGAATGATGGTCAGCCCGATATGAACCTGAATCTTTCGCAGCGGGTCAATCAGCTTGGTGATGACCGTTACGAGGTCGTGCTGAGCGTGACCGTAACCGCCAAACAGGGCGAGAAAACGGTTTTCATCGCCGAGGTTCATTATGCCGGCGTGTTCCAGATTCAGGGTTTCTCGGAACAGCAGTTGCCTTTCGTGATGAACGTGCATTGCCCCAACACGCTTTTTCCTTACGCACGAACCCAGGTCGCCAATCTGGTGGCTGCCGGCGGCTTTTACTCTCCGCCTCTGCAGCCGATCAGCTTCGAGGCGATTTTTGCCCAGCGCATGGCCGAGCAGCAGCAACAGCAAGGCGATCCCGCGGGCGGGGCCGAGGCCGGCGACAACAGCGCGACGTAGGCAACCGCGGCGGCGATGACCATTCGGATTGCGGTACTGGGCGCGGGCTCGTGGGGAACCGCGCTTGCGATTCAGCTTGCACGGCTGGAGCATCGGGTCCGGTTATGGGCCCGCGATCCGGACCAGGTCGAAGCGCTGCGTCGCACGCGCTGCAATGAATTGTATCTTCCTGGGATCGAACTTTCCTCGAATATCGAACCTTGTGAAGATCTGGAACAAGCGCTAAACGAGTCCGACCGAATACTTGTGGCGGTACCAAGTCCTGCTTTCGCCGACATCGTCGAACGTATTGCGGGCGGATTGAATGAATCGTCCGGCCTGGCGTGGGCAACCAAGGGGTTCGAGCCGGGCAGTGGCCGTCTGCTGTCGCAGCGGGCCCGGGAACTGGCGGGTGACCGGGTGCCACTGGCCTGCATCACCGGACCTTCGTTTGCCGTCGAGGTGGCACGCGGACTACCCACGGCCGTGACCGTAGGCGCCTCCGATCCGGGCTTCGGGCGGGCCTGGGCCAGATCGCTTCATGGGCAGAGCTTTCGTGCCTACTACACCGCCGATCTGATCGGTGTGCAACTGGGCGGAGCAGTCAAGAATGTGCTTGCCATCGCCTGCGGCATTGCCGATGGACTGGAGCTGGGTGACAACACTCGCGCTGCGCTGATCACACGTGGTCTTGCCGAGATGATGAGGCTGGGCCGCGCGCTCGGCGCGCAGGCGCAGACTTTGACCGGCCTTGCCGGCCTGGGCGATCTGGTCCTGACCTGCACCGGTGCGGCTTCCCGCAACCGCAGTTTCGGCCTGGCATTGGGACGCGGCGCAAGCCTGGAACAGGCACGCCGGGAAATCAGTCAGGTGGTTGAAGGGGTGCAGGCCTCCGAAGAGGTGATGCGTGCCGCCGCCGGCGTGGGCGTGGAAATGCCGATTTCGGAGCAGGTCCACGGCATTTTGCATCGTGGATGGAGCGCCGCTCGCGGGGTGCGGATCCTGATGGAGCGAGAACCGAAGGCGGAAGCGGAATGAGCGTAGCGCAATGAATATGGAAAAGCTCGATTATTCGGGGCTCGCGGTCGCCGACGTATGCGAATTGCAGCCTTATACTCCGGGCAAGCCCATCGAGGAACTGGAACGCGAATATGGTATTCGCGATTCGATCAAGCTGGCGTCCAACGAGAATCCGCTCGGACCGAGTCCGCGCGGTCTGCAAGCGGCCCGGAATTCGCTCCGGGATATCTGGATGTACCCGGATGCCAACGGCTTTCATCTCAAGCAGGCGCTGGCGCGAAAACATGCGCTCCCACCCGAATGCATTACGCTGGGAAACGGTTCCAACGACGTGCTGGTTTTTCTGGCCCAGGCTTTTCTGCGGCCCGGGCTGGAGTCGCTTTATTCGCAATACTGTTTTGCCGTATATCCGATCGCAACCCGCATCGTCGGTGCCGACCCCGTAGTCGCCCCGGCTTTGCCGGCAGACCATCCTGTCATGCCACTTGGCCACGATCTGCGCTCGATCTATGAGCGCGTCGGTGAGCACACTCGAATTGTCTGGATCGCGAATCCGAACAATCCAACCGGCACCTGGCTGGAGCGCGAGCGGGTGGTTGACTTTCTTTCATCATTGCCTGGGCATGTCATCTGCGTGATCGACGAGGCATACACTGAGTATGCCGAATCGGATCGGCTGGGCGATGCGTCGACCTGGCTGGAGCGCTTTCCCAACCTGGTTGTGACCCGGACGTTCTCCAAGGCCTATGGTCTGGCCGGCCTGCGGGTGGGATATGCGCTTTCCAATCCCGGTGTTGCCGACCTGCTCAACCGGGTACGTCCGGCCTTCAATGTCAACCTCCCGGCGCTGGCCGCGGCCTGTGCCGCCCTGGATGACGATGAATTCATCCAGCGCAGTCGCGAGATGAATTCGGCCGGTCTGGAGCTGTTGTGTTCCGAGCTCCATCGACTGGGATGTCGCGTCATTCCCTCGGCGGCGAATTTCGTTCTGGCCGGCTTCGACCGTGCCGGCGCGCAACTTAACGAACTGCTGCTGCGGCGGGGCATCATCGTGCGACCGGTCGGTAGCTATGGGCTGGACCAATATCTTCGAATCACGATCGGGACTGAAGCGCAGAATCGACGCCTGATCGGCGCACTGGGAGAGATTCTGACCGGAACGGGCGACAGGTCTTGATTCTTGAAGTGACGCCCGCCCGGCAGCCGCTGAACGGCACACTGTCTCCGCCCGGTGACAAGTCGATCAGTCATCGCTGTGCCATTCTCGCTGGTCTGGCTTCGGGTACGAGCCGGATCGAGGGATTTCTATGCGCCGAAGATACCCTGGCGACCCTTGAAGCGATGCGTCTGCTGGGCGCCAAAATATCGCGCGACGGTGATCATGTGCGAATTTCCGGAGGTGCTATGCGGGCGCCTGACTGTGCGCTGGACCTGGGCAACTCGGGGACCGGTATGCGTTTGCTGGCCGGCGCCCTTGCCGGACATCCCGATCTATACGGTGGTCAGATCGAATTGATCGGTGATGAGTCGCTGTTGCGCCGTCCGATGGACCGGATCATCGAACCGCTGAGCCAAATGGGGGCCAGGATTTCGAGTCGCGACGGACGCGCGCCGCTGATGATCCACCCCGGGCGGCTGCAGGCGATCGATTATGCGATGCCGATTGCCAGCGCCCAGGTCAAGTCGGCCGTGTTGCTTGCCGGGCTGCATGCCAGCGGGGTGACCCGGGTGATCGAGCCGGCACCGTCACGTGATCACACCGAGCGTCTTTTGTGTACGTTTGGGGTGATCCCGAACCTGGTCCGGGGCGCGATCGAAATTACCGGCGGGTCTGCATTGCGCGCGGCCAATGTTCGGGTGCCCGGAGACCTGTCTTCGGCGGCTTTTGTTCTGGCCGCGGCTTTGCTGGTGCCGGGTTCGGCTGTCACGCTCGGTCCGGTCGGACTCAATCCGACACGCGACGGAGTTGTGAGGATTCTCGAGCAGATGGCTCCGGCTGCGGTTCAGGTGCAAGCTGCGGACACACCCCCGGGACAGGAGCCTTCGGGCGAACTCAGGGTGACTTCGCCAGCGCATCTGCAGGGTCTTGAAATTCCGCCCGCCTGGGTGCCGTTGGCGATTGACGAGTTTCCGGTCGTCATGGCGCTGGCTGCGGCGGCTCGCGGAACCACGCGGATCAGTGGCGCCTCGGAGTTGCGGGTCAAGGAATCCGATCGGCTTGCGACCATGAGCGAGGAACTGGCAAAACTCGGCGTCCGGGTGGAGCAGAGCGCTGATGGTGCATTGATTCATGGCGGAAAGGTCAGGGCAGGCAGGGTTGATGCGCGCCGAGATCATCGCATTGCAATGAGCCTGGCGGTGCTGGGTCTGGTTGCCGATGGACCGGTTTTGATCGACGGCGCGCAGTGGATTCGAACCAGCTATCCCGGCTTTGTCGAACATTTACAGCGGCTTGGAGCGGAAATCGAATGGAAAAAGGGATGACCCACGTGCCGGTTCTGACCATCGATGGTCCATCCGGAGCCGGCAAGGGTGCGGTGTCCTCGGCCGTCGCACGCCGGCTCGGATGGAACGTGCTCGATTCCGGAGCGGTTTACCGGGCGGTCGCACTGGCTGCCATCAACGCTGAAGTCGATATCTCCGACAGCGCCGCGCTGATTGCGCTGTCGGAAAATCTTCCACTTGAATTCCGGCCCGGCAATGATGGCATCGAGGTATCGCTGGGCGGGACAAGCGTAGGCGATGATTTGCGCACTGAAGCGGTCAGCGTGGCGGCATCGCGGCTGGCCTCCAATTCCGGGTTGCGTCGCGCATTGCTGGAATTTCAGCGTGGCTGCCGACGGCCGCCCGGACTGGTTGCCGACGGTCGGGATATGGGCACGGTGGTCTTTCCCGATGCCGGTTTGAAGATCTTCCTTGAAGCCAGCGTCGAGGAAAGAGCGCGCAGGCGTTATAAGCAGTTGAAAGAGAAAGGGGAAAGTGTTATGCTAGGAAGTCTTTTTCAGGACATGCTGGAACGAGATCGGCGCGACCGCGAACGTGCGGTGTCGCCAACGGTTCCGGCGCCTGAAGCGGTCGTGGTCAATTCGACCCGGCTGACGTTGACGCAGGTCGTAGAAAAAGTTCTTGGGCTTGCCCGTGAATGTTTCGCCTGACTGTCGGCGGACGCTTGCCGAGGCGGTATCTCGAGATGCCGGCTGTCGGCTTTCCGTGCACCGGATTCATGCAGATAGCCAATTCCGGTGCGTTTCATTAACGAGTGGCAGCATGATCAGACTGCCGCGGAAGACAAGAGCCAACGGGACAATTAATTGAGTACATCAGCCGCCCGAGTCTTGCAGGAACCTCGCAATTCAATGACCGAATCCTTTGCCGAATTATTTGAACAGAGTATTGATGAATCCAAACTCCGGCCCGGTGCTATCGTCACCGGACGGGTTGTCGAAATCCGCAACGACGTCGTCATCGTCAATGCCGGACTGAAATCCGAGGGAATCGTCCCGATCCACCAGTTCGAGCGCGAGAACGGGGAACTCGAGGTCGAGGTCGGCGATGAAGTTGAAGTGTCGCTGGATGCCGTCGAAGATGGTTTCGGCGAAACGCGTTTGTCGCGTGAGAAAGCCAAGCGATCGCGTATCTGGGATCGTCTGGAAGCCGCCAGTGAGGCTGAAGATAACGTCATCGGTCAAATCACCGGCAAGGTCAAGGGTGGCTTTACCGTCAGCATGGACGGAATTCGGGCTTTCCTGCCGGGCTCGCTGGTTGATGTCCGGCCGGTACGCGATCCGAGCTACCTCGAAGGCAAGGATCTTGAGTTCAAGATCATCAAGCTGGATCGGCGCCGCAACAATCTGGTGGTCTCGCGCCGTGCCGTCGTCGAACACGAATACGCGGCCGAACGCGAAGAGCTGATCGAGGGTCTGGAAGAAGGCGTGGTCGTCAAGGGCGTGGTCAAGAATCTCACCGATTACGGTGCGTTCCTCGACCTGGGCGGCATCGATGGCCTGCTGCACATTACTGACATGGCTTGGAAGCGGGTGCGTCATCCTTCCGAGGTGGTTGAAGTCGGAGATGAGCTGGAAGTAAGGGTATTGCGGTTCGATCGTGATCGCATGCGCGTTTCGCTGGGTCTCAAGCAGCTCGGCGAGGATCCGTGGGACAACATCGACCGTCGTTATCCGCCGGGCTCGCGTCTGTTCGGTCGGGTGACCAATATCACCGACTATGGCTGCTTTGTCGAAATCGAAGATGGCGTCGAAGGCCTGGTGCATGTCTCGGAAATGGACTGGACCAACAAGAACGTCAATCCCAACAAGGTGGTGCATATAGGCGAGGAAGTCGAAGTCATGGTGCTCGACGTCGATGCCGAGCGCCGACGCATTTCCATGGGCATGAAGCAGGTCCGGCCGAACCCGTGGGAGGCGTTCGCAGCGCTGCACAACAAGGGCGACAAGGTTTCGGGAACCATCAAGTCGATTACCGACTTCGGTGTATTCATCGGCCTGGAAGGCGATATCGATGGTCTGGTACACCTTTCCGACATCTCCTGGATGACGCCGGGAGAAGAGTCGATCCGGAATTACCGCAAGGGCGAGGAAGTCGAGGCGGTGGTACTTGCCGTCGATCCCGAGCGCGAGCGCATCTCTTTGGGAATCAAGCAGCTCGACCAGGATCCTTTCGCCACCTACATGGCCGAACATCCGCGTGGCTCCATCGTCACCGGTCGTGTGCGCGAGATCGATCCCAAGGGTGCTGTGGTGGAACTGGCCGACGGCGTGGATGGCTATCTCAAGGCCAACGACATGGCCAAGGAGCGGGTTGACGATGCGACCAAGCTGTTCAGCGTCGGTGATGAAGTCGAAGCCAAGTTTGTTGCGCTGGACCGAAAGACCCGTAATCTGACCCTGTCGATCCGGGCCAAGGACGACGATGAACTGGCTGAAGCCGTTGATCAGTACCAGGCGCCCAAGGCTGGCAGCACCAAGCTGGGAGAATTGCTGCGTGAGCAGTTGAACAAGGACTGATTGTTTGTCGCTAAGGTCGGCCGGTGGAAGTCCTTGTCTACCGCCTGGTCGCTCCATCGGCAAATCCACGTGACTTCAACGGCGGGCGATGCCGCCCGCCTCGATAATCGGAGCGACACATGACCAAGTCAGAACTGATTGAGCAGCTGGCGCAACAGCAGCAGCATCTGAGTCAGGCTGACGTGGACTTGGCTGTACGTTCCATTCTTGAACAGTTGAGTTCGGCACTGGCGGCGGGTGACCGGATCGAGATCCGCGGATTCGGCAGTTTCTGTCTGCATTTCCGGCCGCCGCGCATGGGCCGAAATCCCAAGAGTGGCGAAGCGGTGGCTCTCCCCGGAAAATATGTTCCGCATTTCAAGCCGGGCAAGGAATTGCGTGAGCGTGTCAATACACCAAGACATGCATAGGGTTGTCTTGATCAACGCGAGTCGCTGAGCGATGGTGCGCTGGGTGCTCGGCCTGTGCATCCTGGCCGGCATTGGCGCCGGCCTGTTGCTGGGTGCTCTGAATCCGGATCCGATAGCGCTGGATCTGGGCGTTTGGCAGCTCCGGGCACCGCTGGGTGCGGTGGTCGCCGCGGCGGCACTGGCCGGTGCGCTCGGTGGATTGCTGTTGGCACTACTTTTACGCCTTGTGAGACCGCGTAACAAGTCAGCATCGCAGGCTTCGATGATCAGGCGTGATGGCTGAATCCTGGTGGCTTCTTCCTGCTCTGTTGCCGGTGGCGGCCTGGTCGGGCTGGTGGCTGGCCAGACGTGGTTATGAGCGTGGTGCGCGCAAGCAGCGCAACAGCATTTCCTCGAACTATTTTCGCGGCCTCAACTATCTGCTCAACGAGCAACCCGACAAGGCGATCGAAGTCTTTTTGAAGCTGGCTGAAATCAATACCGAAACGGTCGAGACCCATCTGGCACTCGGAAACCTGTTTCGGCGACGCGGGGAGATGGACAAGGCGATTCGTTTCCATCGGCATATCATGACCCGTGCGACCCTGAGCGAGGAACACCGCACCCGGGCTCTGCGTGAGCTTGGCGAAGATTACATGCGCGCCGGCCTGCTGGACCGGGCCGAGAAACTGTTCTCTGAACTGGTGGATGACCCGCGCCACTCGCAAGGCGCGCTCGAAAACCTGTTGAACATCTACCAGCAGGAGAAGGACTGGCACAAGGCGATTGAGCATGCCAGCATGCTGGAATCCGGTACTGACCGCGATTCGTCGGTGCAGATTGCCCATTTCAACTGTGAACTGGCCAACGAGGCGATTTCAACGAAACAGCCCGACCAGGCCAGCTCCTATCTCGATGCCGCGCGCGCCCGGCAGCCCGACGGAGTGCGACCTCGTCTGATCGAAGCTCAACTGCATATGGACCGGAACGAATGGGAGAAAGCTGCCGAACTGTTCCGCGAGGCCAGTGAAATAGATCCCGAAATCATTGTGCTGATGGTCGATGACCTGGGGGAATGTCTCCGGCGAATGGGCAAGGAGCAAAGTCTGAGTGTCTGGCTTGAAACGCTGATTGAGCGAACCAGCTCGCTCGGGCCCGCCCTGGCACTGTCAGCAGTCATGGCTCGCACCGATCCGGATGCCGCGATTGGATTTCTGCTCGATCGCCTTCAGCAACGACCAACTGCGCGCGGTTTGTATCAGGTGCTGGAACTGATGCACCAACATGGCCACCGAATCGGGCATATCGATCCTGATCTGCTGCGTCGTCTGATGTATCAGCTTCTGAACGAACAACCCCGCTTCCGCTGCCAGCGCTGCGGTTTCAGTGGGCAGACCCTGAACTGGCAATGCCCGAGCTGTCGCGAATGGGAGACCACGCGTCCGGTTGTTGGAGTGCTGGGCGAATGACGATTTGGTGGTGGTGGCTACCGCCATTGGTAGCGCTGCTGACCCTGATACTGTTGCCGGTAGTTCGACAATACTCGCTCGACAGAGGGCTGGTCGACCTTCCGGGGTTGCGCCGAAGCCACGATCGTCCGATCCCGCGTGGAGGGGGTCTGGCGATCGTGTCCGCGACGGTCCTGGGTGTCGCGGCGGGACCGTGGCAGGAGCCACTGCTGCTGGTATTCATTCTCGGATTTGTGGCGAGTAGTCTGCTGGGCTGGATCGACGATCATGATTCGCTTCCGGTCGGCTGGCGATTGACCGTACAGGCTTCCATTGCAATCGCTGCCCTGGCCTGGCTTGGGCCGGTCGAATCGATCAGTCTCGCCGCTCATTCATTCCAGGCCGCCATGGTCTGGTCGATGCTGGCGGTGATTGCGCTCATCTGGTTAATGAATCTGTTCAACTTCATGGATGGCGCGGACGGACTGGCAGCATCTCAGACCTTGATCAGTGCGCTTCTTTTTGCATTTGTGTTCTGGACCAGGGCCGAGCCCGTTGCAGCCTGGCTGGCATTGATGCTGGCCGGTTCAAGCGCCGCCTTTCTGGCCTGGAACTGGCCGCCGGCAAGGCTCTTTCTGGGGGATTCCGGTTCCTTGCCGCTGGGGTGGGGCATGGGGATTCTGGCGCTGGCTGGAACGCTTTCCGGCGCCATCGCTGTACTGCACGCCTTCATCATTGTCTCACCTTTCGTTGTCGATGCCACCTTGACCCTGGTTCGCCGGGTGGCGGTGGGAGAGCGGTGGTATACTGCCCACCGATCACACGCCTATCAGTGCCTGATTCGGACAGGGTGGAGTCACCGGGAGGTTCTGCGGCTGTGGTGGGGGATCAATCTGTTGCTGGTGGTGCCAGCGGCTTTGCTGGTTGCGGGCAAACCAGCCCTCGATTTGGCGGTCGGGCTGCCTCTTGCGTGCCTGCTCGGTAGTTTCTGGTTTGTGGCACAGAAACGGGTCGCGATGAACGGATGATTCAATGACTGCGCGATTGCTGAGAAAACTGCCCCGGTACCACAATCTGCGCGTGTTTGTGGCCGTGCATGATCTGCTGATGGCAATCGTGGCCTGGTTGCTTGCCCGCCAGGTTGCCCAATTCATTTTTGAAGCTTCGTGGCCGCCCCTGGCCATGCTGGTGCTGGAAGGCATCATGATGCTGGCGCTGCAGGGTTTTGTCTACTGGCGCATCGGCCTCTATCGTGGACTCTGGCGATTCGCAAGCCTTCCCGATCTTGGTAATCTGGTGCGTGCGTCGCTGCTGGGTGCCGTGGCAGTCGGCACGGTGTTGCTGATTCTCGAATACGAGGCGCATTTGCTGGCGCCGATGGTATGGCTTTATCCGGTCATGCTGCTGGCCGCGCTGAGCCTGCCGCGTCTGGTATTCCGGACGTTCAAGGACATGCGAACCGAAATTCGCTGGCGGCGCACCAGCCAGCGGACACTGTTGGTCGGCGCGGGCCGCTCCGGCCGCCTGCTGTTGCCGGAACTGCGTCAGCGCGGTGGTTACGAACTGGTCGGCTTCCTCGACGACAATCCGCGCCTGAAGAGCACTGAAATTCATGGCGTTCCGGTGCTTGGTGGCGTCCAGCGCCTGCCCAGAGTTACGCGCGAAGCGGCCATAGACCTAGTCATTATTGCAATTCCATCGGCCACCAATGTGCAGATGCAACGCCTGGTATCGCTGTGCGAGCAATCGGGGGTTGAATTCAAGACGCTGCCGGCACTCAAGGAACTGGGCTCAAGCATCACCAGATTCTCGGATCTGAAGCCGGTCGCCATTGATGACTTGCTCGGCCGTGATCCGGTTTCCCTGGACTGGGATCGAATCCGGTCGGGGCTGACCGGCAAGCGCGTTCTGGTGACCGGTGGCGGCGGCTCGATCGGTGCCGAACTGTGCCGTCAGATTGCGCGTCTGGATCCGGCCGGGCTGGTGGTGCTGGATCATTCCGAATACAACCTGTACCAGATCGATCGGAACCTTCGATATGAATATCATGATCTGATCATGGATTCGGTGCTGGGAGACATCTGCGATCCCGCCACGGTCGAAAAAGTCGTTTCCCGGCACAAGCCCGAAGTGATTTTTCATGCAGCCGCCTACAAGCATCTTCCAATGCTGCAGAATCAGGTGCGCGAGGCATTTCGCAACAATGTCATCGGTACGCGCCGGATTGCAGATGCCGCGGTTCGCCATTCGGTTGAGAGTTTTGTGCTGATTTCGACCGACAAGGCGGTCAACCCCTGCAACGTCATGGGTGCCACCAAGCGCGTTGCCGAACTTTTGTGTCAGCAGCTCAATGCCTCGTCGTCGACCCGCTTCATCACGGTGCGGTTCGGCAATGTTCTCAACTCAACCGGTTCGGTAGTGCCGCTGTTCAACGAGCAGATTCGGAAGGGTGGTCCCGTGACCGTAACCCACCCGGAAATTTCACGCTATTTCATGACCATCGCGGAGGCCGGGCAACTGATTTTGCAAGCCGCGGTGCTGGGCCGGGGCGGGGAGGTTTTCGTGCTTGATATGGGGCAGCCGGTACGGATCAGTTTTCTGGCCGAGCAGTTGATCCGGCTTGCCGGCAAGGAGCCGGGACGCGATATCGAAATCGTCTACACCGGCCTGCGCCCCGGCGAGAAGCTGTTCGAGGAGCTTTTCCATGCCCACGAGGCCTATTCCAGCACCGCGCATCCCAAGATCCTGCTGGCGCGTAACGCGATCCATTCGGTGGATCTCCTGCTTGACAGGATTCGTGAAGGCGACCTTGCGGTGCAGCGCTACGACTCGAAGCGGCTGCGAGAGATTCTGATGCAATTGGTTCCCGAGCTGGATCGTGTGCCGGCCGGCCAGCGTTCCGTGGTGCCGCTGAATCGTCCAGCATGAGTCCGGGAGAGGCTTTCAATCCGCTGCGTCCCCGGCCTGACTATCCGACCGGAACGCTGGAACGACTCGTGGTCGATTCGACCGTGCTGGCTGAGTGCAATCCACTTGGGGATCCAGTCTGCCGGGAATTGCCGGTATATCTGCCGCCGGACTATCAAGCTGAAACCGATCGTTTCTATCCGGTGCTATGGAGTTTGGCAGCCTACACCAGTTCCGGCCTAGCGCAGCCGGCCTGGCGCAATCACGGCGAGAGTCTTCCGCGGAGGCTCGACCGGCTGATCGCCGAACAGCGGATGCCGCCTGTGATCGTGGCGATGCCGGATTGCTACACTGCTCTCGGCGGCAATCAGTATGTCGATTCGCCCGCTCTGGGAAACTATGCGCGTTACCTGGTCGAGGAGCTGGTGCCGGCGGTCGAGGCGCGTTTCCGTGCCATTCCCGAGCCGGGTGCAAGAGGGCTGTTTGGCAAATCGTCGGGCGGCTTCGGCGCCCTGCACCTGGCCGCGGAATATCCGAAAACATTCGGTGCGGCGGTCAGCCATGCCGGAGATTGCGGCTTTGATCGGGTCTATCAGCGTGACTTTGTGGTCGCCTGTGATGAAATGGCGATGTGGGACGGTGAAATCGAAGCTTTCGTACGCGCATTCTGGCGTGCCCGTAAACCTTCGCATCGAGCTTTCCACACCCTGATGATCCTGTGTCTGGCGGCAAGCTATTCCCCTTCGGTCGACAAGCCGTTGGCAATCGAGTTGCCATTCGATCTTCAGACCGGGCGGGTCGTCGAGCCGATCTGGCGCCGGTGGACGAAGTTCGATCCGGTTGCCTGGCCGTCGCGCAGAGTCGAGCATCTGAGCGGATTGCGGGCGCTGTGGCTAGATGCGGGAAATCGTGATCAGTACTTCATCCACTACGGCACGCGTGAATTTCACGAAATTCTTGATGCCGCGGGAATCGCGCATCATTACGAGGAATTCGACGGCAATCACAGTGGAATGGACTGGCGGCTGGATTATTCGCTGCCCTGGATCTCGGCCAAACTGGATTCGGGCTAAACAGTACTGAATCAGTGCGGTATACTCGCGATCCGTCCAATGCACTGTCCTTGATCATGATGACCGTAACCCCCGCAGCACGAGATTATTTTGCCAAGCTTCTCGCCGAACAGCCGGACGGAACCCAGCTACGGCTGTCGACCCGCCATGCCGGCACTCCGTCTGCTGATGTGTCATTGAATTTCTGTCCGCCCGGTACCGAGGCCGACGAAGATCAGGCAATTGATTGCGGATCCTTCACCCTGTTCGTCTGCGCCGACAGCGTGCATGCGCTGGATGGCGCAATCATCGATTTTGAAACCAGCGAAACCGGCGGAGAACTGAGTATCCGCGCTCCGGAGTTGCGGGGACAGGCGCCGGGTGAGGATGCGCCGCTTCACGACCGGGTTGCATGGGTGCTGGAGTCGCGCATCAACCCGATGGTCGCCAGTCACGGCGGTGTGGTCAAACTGGTTGAGGTGACTGCTGAACGCGATGTGCTGTTGCAGTTTGGCGGTGGATGCCATGGCTGCGGCATGGTCGATGTGACCCTGAAGCAGGGCATCGAGACCCAGTTGCGCGAACTGGTGCCGGAAATTCGAAAAGTCCGGGATGCCACCGATCATGCCACTGGCGCTAATCCGTACTATGCGTGAACGAAGGCAGTCAATAGTAAATAGTAAGTAGTAAATAGAGAAAGCTGCGGGAACCAGGCCTCGGGCAACCAGTGGTCAAGCCCCGGGCCTCGCTTTTATGTTTTCTATTCAGTATTTACTATATTCTGACTTTCTCAGTCGATGGACAGATCTACAAGGCCTTCCTGGCGCGCATACCAGGCGGCCAGATCGGCAATATCCTGATCGCTCAGGTCAGCGGAAAATCCCCGCATCACGGCGTTTGTGCGGTCGCCATTGCGGTAGCTCCTGAGCGAATGAATCAGATAATCCTCATGTTGACCGGCCAGGATCGGGTAGCTGTCCATCAGGGATTCCGCGCCGGTCCGGCCATGACAGGACTGGCAGACCTGGGATTTTTCCAGGCCGCGACGATAGTCGCCCTGGGCCATGGCCGGTTGCGTAATCATTGCGGTCAGGAGCAGGGCTGCAATTACCGTCGACATCGAATACCGCCGAGTCATGATTCTTTCTCCGTGAGACGCACGAAATAAGCGGCGATGTCTTCGATATCCTGATCGGACAAGGTGTTGGCCTGGGCCCGCATGGTCGGGTGCTGACGTTCACCGGACCGATAAGCCCTGAGCGAATCCACGATGTACTGCCGATTCTGGCCACCGAGCTTGGGCACGGTATAGGTTGGATAGACGTTCTTGTAGAACGGGATGCCGTGGCAACCCGTACAGGTATAGGCGATTTCCCTGCCGCGCTCGACATCCTCCTGGGATTCAGCGCCCGGTGAAAGGATCACCAGAAGCAGTGCGAAGATCCACATCTGACGCATGGATTTCAATCCGGTTGAAACAGCGCCTTATTATAGCGATCCGACGAAGTCGCGTGCGTGCGAGGTGCCTTCCGGAAACTTTCCGGCTGCCGGGGCGCAGAGGTTCGGGCTCAGGAGCATTCATGGTTGCCCGGATACGCGCAGACCATTCCCGTCCAGGCGTTACAATTGGATACTCGGGACTCGGGATCGCGGGTATGGTTCAGGCGACCCGATGCCATCATTCATCTCATCGTGGAGCGGATATTCCAATGGCCAAGCTCGACCCGCTGGATTTTTATGCAATCGCCGATGAATTGACCGACGAGGAGCGGATGATCCGCGAATCGGTTGGACGCTTTGTCGATCAGCGGGCCCTGCCGCTGATGGCCGAATGCTTCGATCAGGGGCGGTTTCCGCATGAACTGATTCCGGAAATCGCCGATCTGGGCTTGCTGGGATCGAGCCTTGACGGCTACGGTTGTGCTGGACTGAATGCGGTCAGCTACGGCCTGATTTGCCAGGAGCTTGAGCGGGGCGATTCCGGATTGCGCAGTTTTGTCTCGGTTCAGTCCTCGCTTTGCATGTATCCCATTCATGCATTCGGCTCCGAGCAGCAGAAGCAGAAGTGGCTG
This sequence comes from uncultured Halomonas sp., assembly GCA_964453565.1. Taxonomy (GTDB): domain Bacteria; phylum Pseudomonadota; class Gammaproteobacteria; order Xanthomonadales; family Wenzhouxiangellaceae. The sequence goes on along the minus strand of CAYVPB010000002.1, from coordinate 83,776 downwards.
CCCGGAATGGCGGCCGGGGAAGTGATCGGCTGTTTTGGGCTGACCGAGGCGCAAGGCGGCTCCGATCCCGCCAACATGAAGACCCATGCTCGGCGTGATGGTGATGAATGGGTGCTTGACGGCGCCAAGATGTGGATTACCAATGGCACCATCGCCGATATCGCCATTGTCTGGGCGCGAACCGAGGGGGGAATCCAGGGCTTCATCGTCGAAACCGGGTCCGAGGGTTTCGAAGCTCGCGACATCAAATCCAAGATGTCGCTGCGTGCCTCGATCACATCGGAACTTTTTTTCGATAACGTCCGCGTACCGGAGGGTAATCGGCTGCCGGGAGTGCAGGGCCTGAAAGGGCCGCTTTCCTGCCTGAACCAGGCACGTTACGGAATTACCTGGGGGCCAATCGGTTCGGCTCTGGCCTGTCTGGATGAGACTCTCAAGTATACTTCCGACCGCGAGTTGTTCGATCGTCCGCTGGCGGCTAATCAGGCAGTCCAGCTTCGCCTCGCCGACATGTCGCGCCGGATCACGTCGGCACAGCTGATGTCCCTGAGGCTTGGAAGGCTCAAGGATTCCGGTCAAATGCAGCCGAGCCAGGTCAGCCTCGCCAAATGGAACAACGTTCGCATGGCCCTGGACGTTGCCCGTGAGTGCAGGGATTTGCTGGGCGGTTCGGGAATTACCCTGGAGTACGTGCCGATCCGGCACATGCTGAATCTCGAATCGGTCATCACCTACGAAGGCACCGAAACCATTCATCAACTGGTCATCGGGCGCGAGCTCACCGGGATCAGTGCGTTTTGAGGCCGAGCGTGGGTTAGCGGCGGCTCCGATTGGATGTCGGCGCGTGCTGATTGTGCGTGACGCTTTCTGGTGTTTCGTAAATCGTAAATTGTCCGCTCGCGCCGCTTGCTGAATCGTCAATCGGTATAAAAACCCGTCCCGGGCACCGATCTATCCGATGCGCCGGTGCAGCTTTTTGCATTCCCTATTTACGATTCCCGATTCACAATTTACGAAATGCTGATTCCAGGCGACTTTGCTGGACTTCGCACCAAGGCTTCCAGAGCCTAGTGGGCCACAGCAAAGATGGTGCCGAGGAGAGGACTCGAACCTCCACGGGAAATCCCACCAGGACCTAAACCTGGCGCGTCTACCAGTTCCGCCACCTCGGCGCGGAGGGCCATTCTACCGCGTGTGCGAACTGACTGGCTCGGGGAGCGTCATGCTTCGGTGCATTGTTTCAAGAAGTCAAATAGACAATCGTAAATAGAAAAAAGCAGGATCGGGACATTCTCAGAATAACGCCCGGAGCTCCGGTCCTGGAGCTTTTTCCATTTTCTATTTACCTCTTTCTATTTCCTTGCCCGTCGAAGCCACGGTGGACGAACCGCCCGGATCGAAACAGGGCCTGAAGATCGGCAGGATCCCCAGGTATGGTGCCGAGGAGAGGACTCGAACCTCCACGTCCTGATGGACACTGGCACCTGAAGCCAGCGCGTCTACCAATTCCGCCACCTCGGCATAAAAGAAGTGGCCGAGGCAAGGGGGGAACCTCGGCCACAATCCGGAACGGGGAAGGGGGGAACCCCAATCCGGAGACAATAGTTTAGCTGAATCGCTGCATGGGTACAAGTGAAGCAGCTCACAGCGTGCGGCAATTTTCGGCCAACTGATCCATCATTCGCCGAACGCCATGCACGATCGGCGGGCGTTGGCGTCGGACACGAACTTCAGGGCCTCGGTGATATACTCCACGCACTTCGATTTTACGGGTCAAATCCTGATCTTGCCCGATCCGGGATCGAATGGCATTTCGATTGCGACGGAAGTAAAAATTCATGAATTTTTCGTTTACTGAAGAGCAGCAGATGATCCAGGCGGCGGCGCGCGACTTCGCGGCCGAGCGCATTGCGCCGGTGGCAGCCGGATTCGATGAGTCCGGACAGTTTCCGCTGGAAAATATCCAGGCCATGGGAGAGCTCGGATTGATGGGCATCGAGGTACCCGAAGAATATGGCGGAGCGGGCCTGGATACTATCAGCTACGTGCTGGCCATGATCGAGGTATGTGCCGCCGACGCGGCTCATGGAACCATCATGAGCGTCAACAATTCCCTGTTCTGCAACGGAATTCTCAAGAATGGAAGTGAAGAGCAGAAGAACACCCATGTCCGCGCCGTCGCCAGTGGCGCCGAGATCGGGGCCTATGCCTTGACCGAGCCACAGTCCGGTTCGGATGCCTCGAACATGAAATCGCGCGCCGTCCGGTCCGAAGACGGCAGTCATTACCTCATCAATGCGCGCAAGTCCTGGATCACCTCCGGTCCCTATGCTCGCTATCTGGTGTTGTTCGCGATGACGGACCCGGAGGCGGGAGCCAGGGGCGTATCGGCGTTCATTATCGATGCCGAGCGCGACGGCTTCAGCCGCGGCAAGAAAGAACCCAAGCTGGGTATTCGTGCCTCGGCAACCTGCGAGATCGAGCTCAATGATTACAAATGCCCCGCCGATTGCCTGCTGGGCGAGGAAGGCGAGGGCTTCAAGATCGCCATGGGAGTACTGGATGCCGGACGGATCGGGATCGCGGCGCAGGCCGTGGGGATCGCCCGGGCGGCATATGAGGCAAGTCTGGCGTATTCCCGTGAGCGCAAGGCTTTTGGTCGCGAAATCGGCGGCTTCCAGATGATCCAGGCCAAGCTGGCCGACATGAAAACCCGATTGGAAGCGGCGCATCTGCTGACCTTGCGTGCAGCCTGGGCAAAACAGCAGGCGCAGACTAGCGGAGCCCGATTCACGCTGGACGGTTCCATGGCCAAGCTGTACGCTTCCGAGGCCGCAATGTGGATCGCGAACCAGGCGGTTCAGATTCATGGCGGAATGGGATACAGCAAGGAAATGCCGGTAGAACGCTATTTTCGTGATGCCAAGATTACTGAAATCTACGAAGGCACCAGCGAAATCCAGAGAATGGTCATCGGCCGGCTTGAAACCGGGCTGCGGTAGACGAATCCGGAGCCGGGAGGTCGCGGCGAGAAAGTCATGCACAAGAACAGCAATATCGATCAGGTTCTCGGCGAATTCGATTCCGACTCGCCGCAATCTCTTGTTGAATTTGCCCGTCAGTTTCTCCGAAACGTGCCGGGCCTGGAATCCGGCGAGGCTGATGTTGCCGATCAGATCGGCATGGTCCACAGCGCGTTCGAGTTCCTGCGTCAGCGCAAGTCCGGTGAGATCAAGTTGCGCATCTACAATCCGGATGGCGACGAGCATGGCTGGAGTTCCAGTCATACCATAATCGAAATCCTCAACGACGACATGCCGTTTCTGGTCGATTCGGTGTCGCTCGTACTTTCCCGGGTGGATCTGGGAGTACATCTGATTCTGCATCCGGTACTGCGTCTCAAGCGGGATCAGGGCGGACATCTGCTGCAGCTCAGCCCCGACCTCGAGGCCGATGACGCAGTAACTGAATCGCTGATTCATATTCGAATCGATCGCCAGACCTCGCCGGAAATGCTCTCGCGCATCAAACGTCGGGTTCTGTCTTCCCTGGCCGACGTCAGGGTGGCGGTCGAGGATTGGGAAGTCATGCGTGACAAGTCAACGCAGATTGCCGATGAACTGGCCGAAAGCCGTTCCGGCCTGGACCAGGAAGATCTCTCCGAGGCGCGTGAATTCTTCAAGTGGCTGGCTGACGATCATTTCACTTTTCTTGGTTACCGCGAATATCAGATTCGTCCCGGCGATGAAGGACGGGTGCTGGCACCATTGGATCAAAGCGGGCTCGGCTTGATGCGCGTCAGTCACAGCCCGTCGCGGGCTCGCCCCCTGAGCGAACTGTCCGGCGAGGCCAACGCGTCGCGTGATCAGGTCCAGACCATCATCATCACCAAAACCAATGGTCGGGCTACGGTGCATCGTGATGGCTACATGGATTACATCTCGATTTTCCGGTTCGGTGAAAACGGTCGCATCAGCGGCGAAAAGCGGATCATTGGGCTGTTCACTTCCGGCGCCTATATCCGCCGCTGTCAGGATACGCCGCTGGTGCGGGTCAAGGTCCAGCGTGTATTGCGGGAGTCAGGGTTGCGCCCCGGCTCACACGCCGGCAAGGCGCTGCTGCACATCCTCGAAACTCTGCCACGTGACGAATTGTTCCAGGCCGAAGTCGACGAGTTGCTGCAACTCAGCATCGGCATTCTTGATCTGCAGGAACGCGCCCAGACCAGGCTGCTCATCCGGCGCGAGAGATTCGGGCGGTTTTATTCCTGCATGGTGTTCATCCCCCGGGATCGTTTCAATACGGAGAATCGGCAAAAGGTCCAGACAATTCTCAAACGGGCGCTCAAGGGCGACCGACTCGATTTCTCCGTGCAGGTCGGAGAATCAAGGCTTGCACGAATGCACGTGATCGTGCGTCCGCGCAGTGGCAGCAAAGCCGAATTCGATGCCGTTGAAATCGAACAGCGAATCAAGCAAGCGATTCGAAGCTGGAACGATGAGCTTGGCGAAACGCTGGTTCGTCAATGCGGTGAGGAAAAAGGTCTCAATCTGCTCCGGCGCTTCGGCAATGCTTTCCCGGTGAGCTATCAGGGCGACGTCGCACCGCATGTGGCCAGTTTTGATGTGCTGACTGCGGCCCGCCTGCGCAATGTGGAAGACCTGCAGATGAGCCTGTACAAGCCGCGCCGGCGAACCCAAGGCATTCTGCGTTTCAAGATTTTCAAGTACGACTCGCCGATTCCCTTGTCTGACGTGTTGCCGATGCTGGAAAACCTCGGCATGCGGATTGTGTCGGAACGTCCCTATGAATTGAAGCTGGATGACGGCAACAGGATCTGGATTCAGGATTTCGACATGCAGCCGCAAGGTGAATCCGATTTCCAGCTCGACATGGTCCGGGACCGGTTTCAGCAGGCGTTCGAGCAGACCTTCCGCGGACTCAACGAGAACGACGGCTTCAATCGCCTGGTGTTGCTGGCAGGCCTGGACTGGCGCCAGGCCTGCATGCTGCGTGCGTGCGCGAAATTTCTGCAACAAGCTGGCACTCCTTTTTCCCAGGCCTACATGGAGCAGACCCTGGCCGTGTGGCCTCTGGCGGCCCGATTGCTGGTTGAAACCTTCGAAAGCAGTTTTGACCCCGGGCGTTCTGACCAGGCGCGTTCGGCCCGCTTGTCGGCGGCCCGCCATCTGAGGCAGCAGCTGAAGCAGATGGCCAGATCGGTAGAGGATCCGGTTCTGGATGAATTCGTCGACGCGGTCTGCCATGGAAGGGAATCCGGGCAACAGAAAAACCCGAGCGCGGGGCGCAAGGCACTGCTGCGATTGCTGGATAATGTTTCCAGTGCCGATCAGGACCGCATCCTGCGCAGCTTCGCCGACCTTATTCTGGTGATGCGCAGGACAAACTACTTTCAGCGCGATGCGCGCGGCCAGCATCGCGAATACATGAGCTTCAAGCTCGATTCATCGAATCTGCCCGAGCTGCCGCGACCCCGGCCCTGGTGCGAGATCTGGGTTTATTCTCCGCGTGTCGAAGGCGTCCATTTGCGCGGCGGCAAGGTGGCTCGCGGTGGTTTGCGCTGGTCGGATCGACGCGAGGATTTTCGCACCGAGGTGCTGGGTCTGATGAAAGCCCAGACGGTCAAGAACACCATGATTGTGCCGCAGGGCGCCAAGGGCGGCTTCTTCGTCAAGCAGCTTCCTGACAGCGATGACCGCGACCAGATCATGGCCGAAGTCGTCTATTGCTACCGTTCATTCATCAATGGGCTGCTCGATATTACCGACAATCTGGAAGGCGATCGGATCAAACCGCCACACCAGGTGGTGCGGCTGGACGATGACGATCCCTATCTGGTGGTGGCAGCGGACAAGGGCACGGCGACGTTTTCCGATATCGCCAATGCGATTTCGATCGAGCATGGATTCTGGCTTGGCGATGCATTCGCCTCGGGCGGCTCGAACGGATACGATCACAAGAAGATGGGCATTACCGCCAAGGGGGCCTGGGAGTCGGTCAAGCGGCATTTCCGGGAGTTGGGTCTGGATACCCAGAGCCAGTCTTTCGATGTCGTGGGCATTGGCGACATGTCCGGAGATGTGTTCGGCAACGGCATGTTGCTGTCAAGACATATCCGCCTGAAGGCGGCCTTCAACCACCTGCATATCTTCCTCGACCCGGATCCGGATCCGGAATCCTCCTGGGAAGAACGTCGGCGATTGTTCGAGCTGCCGCGTTCGAGTTGGTCCGATTACGATCGAAGTCTGATTTCAAGGGGCGGCGGGGTCTTCTCGCGGCAGTCCAAGGCTATTACCCTGTCGAGCGAAGTACGCGCCTGGCTGGGGTGTGACGAACACGAGTTGAGCCCGCATATGCTGATCCGGAGAATCCTGAGCGCCGGGCATGACCTCCTGTGGAATGGTGGAATCGGCACTTATGTAAAGGCTTCACACCAGTCGCACAGCGAGGTCGGGGACCTGGCCAACAATCCGGTTCGAGTCAATGGCTGCGAACTGGGGTGTCGCGTTGTCGGCGAGGGCGGCAACCTCGGTTTCACACAGCAAGGACGCATCGAATATGCCCTGAACGGTGGCAGGATCAATACCGACTTCATCGACAATTCCGCCGGCGTTGATTGTTCCGACCATGAAGTCAACATCAAGATTCTTCTCGATCTGGCCGTGGCTGAAGGCCGGTTGGACAGCGCCGGACGCAACCGGCTTCTGGGGGAAATGACTGACGAGGTCGAGGCATTGGTCCTGCGCAGCAATTACCTCCAGACCCAGGCGCTGAGCATGATGGAGGCGATGACTTCCGAACGTCTGGGCGCCGAGGCACATTTCATTACGCTGCTGGAGCATCAGGGCATAATCGACCGTGATCTGGAAGACCTGCCCGACGAAGAGCAGCTTCGAGAGCGCGTGACCAAAGGGCAGGGACTGATGCGACCTGAGCTGGCGATGCTGTTTTCCTTCAGCAAGATCACGCTTTATCAGGAACTGGTGAATTCCGAAGTGCCGGAAGATCCTTACCTGTCGCGAGAGCTGGAAGACTACTTTCCGCGACCGTTGCAGGATCAGTTTTCCGACCTGATGGGTGAACATCGGCTCAAGCGGGAAATCATTGCCACCCGGGTGACCAACAATCTGGTAAACCGAATGGGCGCCTACTTTGCCACCCGCAGCCGTGAAGACACCGGCGCAAGTTCTGCCACGGTGGCCAAGGCATTTACGGTCGCGCGTGAAATATTCGAGGCTCGATCCTGCTGGCGCGGGCTGGAATCGCTGGATGCAACCGTGCCCGCCCAACTCCAGACGCGCGTGTATCTCGAGCTATGGAATCTGATGCGGCAAAGCACGCGCAGGCTGATCACCCTGCCGGGCGGTTTCGCGATCGATATTTCCAGCAAGGTTCAGCGCTTTGGTCCGGGCATTCAGGACTTCAGTCGGGCGCTTCCGGAAATTCTTCCCGAAACCGAGTCCGAGGCTTTGAGTGAACGCATTGCCAAACTGGCTGATAGCGGGATTGACGAGGATTTCGCTGCCCGATTGGCGCGTCTGGGATGGATGTATTCGGCGCTCGATATCGTCGATGAAGCGCGCGATCTCGAACTCGACGTGGCCGAGGTTGGCCGGATCTATTTTCGCCTGCTTGACGAAATGTGCATCCGTTGGCTGCGCCGCAGTGTGGAAGAGTTGCCGGTAGAGAAGCAGTGGCATGCCCACGCCCGCGGTCATCTGCGCGACGAGATGTTTGGTCATCATCGTTTGCTGACCCGTCGGATTCTCCGAGAACGTGGCAGCGAGCCCGATCCGGTGCAGGCCTGGATGGAAAAGCACCAGGCCGTGGTTGCGCGCACACGGGCCACGCTCGAAGAGATGCGCACATCCTCGACAACCGACTTTGCCACCATGCAGGTGGCCGTGCACGGACTGGGTCAGTTGCTGAGCGCGACTGATTAAGCCCGTGAAACGACCGAGTCGCATCGCCTTTCTTGCCAGTTCGCATCCGCGGGCTCGGGAAGCGCTGGATCAGCTTACCCGGCGCTATGGTAATAGCGATCCAGACGATGCTGATGTGCTGGTGGCGCTGGGCGGGGACGGTTTCATGCTGCATTCGCTGCATGAGAACAGTGACCGCAAATTGCCGGTCTTCGGCATGCATCTCGGCGAGGTCGGTTTCCTGATGAACCGTTTCAGCGGCGAGGATTTGCCGCGGCGCATCGCCGAAAGCGCGACTTTCCAGTTGGCTCCGCTGCGCATGCGCGCGGTCACCCTGGACGGCAGCCGGTATACGGCGCTGGCGATCAATGAGGTTGCGTTATTGCGGCAGACCAATCAGGCGGCGCATATCCGGATTCTGGTCAACGGTACCGAGCGAGTCGAGCGCCTGGTCGCCGACGGCATCCTGTTGGCCACCGCGGCCGGCTCCACCGCCTACAACCTGTCCGCCCATGGTCCCATTCTCCCGTTGGGAACCGATGCCGTGGTGCTGACCCCGATCAGCCCATTTCGACCGCGTCGCTGGCGCGGTGCGGTGCTGCCAGCAGCGGTCGAGGTGGAGTTTCAGGTTCTCAATGCAAGACGGCGTCCGGTCAGTGCAACCGCCGACTACGACGAGGTGCGGGACGTGGAGCGGGTTTGCATTCATCAGGACAAGACCGAGCGCCACGAATTGCTGTTCGATCCCGAGCATTCTCTGGATGAGCGGATTCTGCAGGAGCAGTTTCTGTAACTGGGCAGATGAACGCAAGGTTGAATATTCCGTCGCGAAATCCGTACAACTTAGAAAGTCGCCTGATTACGTAGATGACCCAGCCATTGGCCCCACATTCACCTTTCTCAATCACGATTTTCAGTCAGGACCCCGCAAGTCCAGTTCAGGTTTTCATGCGTGTAGAGAGCTTCGAGCATCGGGTGATGCCGGCTGCTTAGGTCCGGCCGAGGCGATCGGCCGGGTCGCAAACGTCGGATTTACGGGAGTTGGCTTCAGTCAATAACCGCCGGTGGAACAGATGGCAGTGCGGGTTTCGCGAAAATTCACGGGTTGACGAAGATGCAGATCATTTCGGGACGACTTCCGCCGCCCCGGCCGGCCCGAAGCAGCCGACGCCCCCCGATGCGGCAATGTTCGGATCTTGCGGCGGGCGAGTCCGGAGCGTTGCACGAAACTTTCAGCGGGGAGCGATGTTGCCTGATGGTGAGCCGGTGGTCGCGGAACACAAGACGATCATTCAGCTTCCATCCGCGTTACATTGCTTTCACGACGCCAAGCAGGCTCGGATGCCATTGAGTCAACTCCAGTGGCACCCAGGCTCCTTGTAACCTGCCGTTCCCGCGGGGCCGATCGACCCTCGGCTCGCCAGCAGGAAACGCCGCTCCTCGCCTGCCCCGGCAGACAGCCGCCCTGGCCTGTGGCTGAGTCAAATACGTAATCAGGGGAGGGCTGCACCGTGGCGGTTTTCAGGAACGTTCGCCGGACTCCATTTGGTGCCGGTTTTCCTTGGCTTTGAACGGATTCAGCAGCAGTGCGGTGAGCGTCTGGTCTGGCGATTCCCGGAAAGCCTCCAGGCCGATCGGCATTTTTTCCTCCGGCTGGTGTGGCTGCGCGGTGTAGCTATGAAACAGCCGATCCCAGATCGACAGATGAAAGCCGTAGTTGGAGTCGGTTTCCGTGCGCCAGGTCGAGTGATGGATGCGGTGCATGGACGGAGTCACGAACAGCCGGCGCAAGCGCTGGTCGGTAGCGCGGGGCAGCGCGATATCGGTATGCGTCCAGAGTGAGCCCAGGCTCAGGGCGAGTTCGAAAATCATTACCGCCAGTGGATGTGCGCCCAGGGCCGCGATTACCGCGAACTTGATCGCCATGGACAGCAAAATTTCCAGCGGATGAAAACGCACACCGGTGGTCAGGTCGAAGCCAGTATCGCAATGGTGCACCCGGTGCAGTCGCCACAACAACGGGATCGTGTGCATCAGTCGGTGCTGCCAGTATATGGCTGCATCCAGAATCAGAACCGCAAGCACAATCTCGACCCAGCCCGGCCACGCCAGCATACCGAACAGACCGAAACCATCGCCATGCAGGGAAACGGCCCAGGCAACCGCCAGCACGGGGAATACCAGTCTGAGTGTCAGCGTATCGATCAGCACCAGACCCAAATTGACCGCCTGACGGGATGCAGGGCGGCCGTCTTGTCGCAAACCGAATCGCCATTGCAACAGCCCCAGCAGCGCGATCGCCGAGAAGAATGCGATCAATCGTATGCTGTCGGCCTGTTCGATCATAGCGTTCATCCCGGTTCAGGCGGCCTGTCCGATGCATTCGCGCAGCCATTCAATCAGGCGTTGCTGGGAAGAAGTCGGGTCGGGAACTGCTCGGAGTTCGGCGTGGACTGCATCCATATCCGTGTATTCGTCGAGATCGGTCAACCGTTCCAGCATCTCCCAGGGTGCGGTCTCATCGCGATCCAGCGAACGGATGAACTGGTGTGCAGTGTCCTTTTGGCTATAACTCACGTCTTGCCAACGCCGCGGCGGGTGTTGATGATTGGAACCGAACAGCCAGAAACCGCCGTCTTGCGCCGGACCCATGATCCGGCGTGGCGCATCCTGATCCAGCCAGTCCGCGCAAGCCCGAAGATGGGCCGGGCGCAACTGGGGCAGGTCGGCGCCAACCAGCACGCCGGCGCCATGACCCTTGATCAGGCGATCATGCACCGACTGCATGCGCCGGCCCAAAGAACCCCGGGCCTGAACCATGACCGGCAGCGAACACCACAACGGGTCATCGGCCGCTTCGATCTCGGCCACGGCCCAATACACTGGCAGGCCGGAATCAGCCGCGCTTTGCGCGACGCAGTCTGCGGCCAGGGTATGCCACTGCTCAGCCAGAGAACGGCCCAGGTGCGCGGCCAGACGCGTCTTGATCGGCGAATGGCCCGGGGTCTTGACGAAAATTGCGATAGCGGGTTTCATGAGATTCTTTTCTTCCGACCGTTTCGGGCCTGATTGCACTTGATCATGGTAAGCCACAGATGTTCAAGACTTGTGCGCAGCCAGCCGTGATCCCGGTAACGTCTCGCGGAGGTCGGGAGGGAAGGTTGCAGGCGCGTCAAATTAACATTAGCGGCGCGCGCCCGGATGATGAAATCCAGGTCCTCACCGCGCCCGAATTGCGGGTCGAACGGGCCGACCCGCTCGAAAATCTGACGTGACAATACCCAACCCTGATCACCGAAAGGCAGACCGAGCAAGCGCGAGCGCAGGTTGGCACCCCGGGCATTGATTCCGGCCGCCCTGGGCCCGTCCTGTGCGAATGAAAGATCAAACCAGCCGATCCCATGGCCGTCAAGCGCTGCGAATTTCAGTGCCGCCGCTACATTCCCAGGACCAGGCTGAGTGTCGGCATGCAGCAGCCACAAAACGCGACCCGAGCTGCCGGCGATGCCCCGGTTGAGCTGGGCGGCGCGCCCGGTCTCGCCATGGACCCAGATCACATCATGGTCGGGGCCTGTTTGCGGCCGGGGAGTGGTTGCGCTGATGATGATTTCGGTGTCGCGCGCCGGCGTGGCCATAAGCCTGGACAGCAACGGCTTCCAGGCCTGCTCTCCCGGACCGCACGGAATGATGATTGATAGATCTGCCTTGTTCACCGCCGACATTTTACGAGCATAAGGAGGTTGGGAAGCGACGCCTTCGGGTCCTCGACGTGCCGGGGATGCGGTAGACTGGTGGGACGGGAAAGCAACCTGCAATGCATCTCAAGGCTGAGGAGTTCGTTTGAGTTATCAAGTACTTGCGCGTAAATGGCGTCCGCGTGAATTCAGTGCGATGGTGGGTCAGGAACATGTGGTTCGGGCGCTCTCCAATGGCCTTGACGAGGGTCGTTTGCACCATGCCTTTCTGTTTACCGGAACGCGCGGGGTCGGCAAGACGACGATTGCGCGGATTCTGGCCAAGAGCCTCAATTGCGCCACCGGTGTGACCTCCAGGCCGTGCGGCGAATGCGAACACTGCGTCGCCATAGACGAGGGTCGGTTTGTTGACCTGCTCGAAATCGACGCAGCATCGCGAACCCGGGTGGATGACACACGCGAGATTCTTGACAACGTTCAATATGCGCCGGCCCGCGGACGCTACAAGGTGTACCTGATCGACGAGGTGCACATGCTGTCCACGCACAGTTTCAATGCCTTGCTCAAGACCCTGGAGGAGCCGCCGGAACACGTCAAGTTCGTGCTCGCGACCACGGATCCGCAGAAGATTCCGGTCACTATCCTGTCGCGCTGTCTTCAATTCAATCTTCAGCGGCTGGACGTGGAAAAGATTTCCGGACACCTGGATTTCATTCTGGGCCAAGAGCAGATCGAAGCTGCGCCGGAGGCGACACTGGCGCTCGCACGCGCTGCCGACGGCAGCATGCGCGATGCACTGAGCCTGCTTGATCAGGCTCTGGCCGCCGGCAGTGGACATCTGGATGCAGGCCAAGTGCATGACATGCTGGGCACCGTCGAACAGCGCCAGCTCGAACGCATCATCGAGGCACTGATCGAGCACGATCCGGCTGCCGCGCTGGCGGCAGTGGATGAGGTTTTCCGCATGGCGCGTGATCTGGGGCGCCTGCTGGCCGATCTTGGAGAAATGCTGCATCGCGTGGCGCTGATCCAGCAGGTTCCGGAATATCGGGACGACACCCGCACCGATTGGGATCGGCTGGTGGATTTCGCGGGTCGGCTCGATCCCGAGGACGTCCAGTTGTATTATCAGATTGTCCTGACCGGTCGCCGTGATCTACCGCTGGCGCCGTCACCGCGAGCGGGTTGCGAGATGACCTTGCTCAGGATGTTCGCATTCCGGGTCGCTGCCGGAGCGGATTTTCGCTCGCAAAAAGCCGATCCGGCACCCGCGCCGGCTGATCAACCAGGCGTGGCTGAGGCCACTCCGGCGCAGTCGCCGTCAGCGTCGGTTGAAACAACTGAAAACGAAGGCTCAAGTCCTGATGCGGTCGGCGATTCAGCGGCGGTATCGAGTGCTTTGTCGGCAGCCGCATGGCCTCGGGTCCTGGCTGAAATTGAGGTCAACGGCTCGGTGCGTACTGTGGCCGGAATGCTGGTCATCGGCAGTGTGGATGAAAAACGCATCGAGTTCCTGCACGCGGCCGAGGATAGTATGCTGATCAGCGAACGTTTTAACGCCAGCCTGACAGCAGCGCTGGCAGCCCATACCGGGGTGCAGCGCAAGCTTGTGTTTCGCCCGGTGGAGGATGAGCAGGCTCTGGCTGCCTCGCCGGCCGCGCTGCAGCAGAAACATCGACAGCAGGCCCAGGCAGGTGCAGAACAGGCCATCGAACGGGATCCGGTCATTCAAAGCATGCGCGAATCACTGGGTGCCGAAGTGGTGCCGGGTTCGGTTCGACCGCAAGACTGAAGGAGTCACAGATGAAGGGAAATATAGCCCAGTTGATGCAGCAGGCGCAGAAGATGCAGGAGAATCTGCAAAAGGCTCAAAGCGAACTTGCAGATCTCGAAGTCGCGGGCCAGGCCGGAGGCGGCATGGTGAGGGTCGAGCTCAATGGTCGCTATGAAGTACGCCGGGTTCGCATCGAGGATGATGTGATGGATGACCGGGAAGTGCTGGAAGATCTGATCGCCGCAGCCGTCAATGATGCGGTCAATCGCGTTCAGGAGGCCACTCGCGAAAAGATGGCGGAAATGACCGGCGGCCTTCCACTGCCGCCCAATTTCAACCTGCCTTGAACGACCCGCTGCTCGAAGCCCTGTTGCAGGCATTGCGCTGCCTGCCCGGCGTAGGATCGCGCACGGCCCAGCGCATGGCGCTGCATCTGCTCGAGCGAGATCGTGACGGTGGCAGGCGGCTTGCGCAGTGCTTGCAGGCGGCAATGGCCGAAATCGGGCGCTGCCGGCGCTGCCGGAATTTCACATCCAGAGAACTCTGTGCCATCTGTTCCAGCGATCAGCGTTCCGACCGGATCGTCTGTGTAGTCGAGACACCAGGCGATGTGGTCGCGATCGAGCAGGCGACCGCGTTTGACGGGCGTTATTTCGTGCTCCTGGGCCGACTTTCACCGCTGGACGGCATCGGCCCGGAAGACCTCGGTCTGGAGCTGCTGGAGCAGCGACTGCGCGAAGGTGAGATCGAGGAAATCATCGTCGCGACCAATTCCACCGTGGAAGGCGAGGCCACGGCGCATTACATCGCCGGGATGGCCGAACGTCACGGTATTCGACTGACCCGGCTGGCACAGGGAGTGCCGGTGGGGGGCGAACTGGAGCATACCGATCGCGGCACGCTGGCACACGCATTTGCATCCCGGCTGCCGGTGTCGAGCTGAGAGTATTTTCGGGTTTCTCGGGTTTTGAGAAAAGCGGGTGTTTCAATGGTCCCGAAACTCAACGGGAATATTAAAAATGCAAGCGATTCGTACCGATAGCAGCAGGGAATTCAGGGACGCGATCATCGGCAAGACCGTGGCCGGTGTGGTTGCACGGGCAGGGCGATCCGGCGAACCGCCAACAGTCATGATGCTGCAATTCGATGATGGGAGCGTGGTGGAGTTCGTCTCACCTCGCAGCGATCGAGTGTTGCGTGACGCGCTGCGCCAAAGCCGACGGACCGCATCACAAGTCGTATCGCCGGCACAGATGTCATTGGCCGTAAGCTGAATTTTTGGCAGGCTGGCTTATCCACACGGTCTGTGGAAAACGTTGTGGACAATTGATTCCAACGGTCGGGTTCATCAGACTGTCACGGAAATGAACAAATTTCGACCATAATCTATAAATAAATATAAATCATATATTTATGCGAATAAAGCCCTGTTCTGATTTAACCTTGATCGCTAAGTCGATCGTGCGCTGCTTCATTGCCGTGCATGTGCATAATTCTGATCAATCCAATCGGATATTCAGCTATGGGTCGGTCCGGTCGGCGATTCAGCCGATTGACGGTTCCGGCAACGAATGTGCCCAAGCCTCCAGTTGATCCAGCAGAGCCTGCTGATCGGGATGTCGTTGCCGCAGCTGCCGGATCTGCTCAAGGTATTCCGGGATCCGCAGATCGGCGAGATCGGGATCATCCAGCAGTTTACGACGGCGGAATTGACGCCATTGCTCAAGTTGTTGTTCGCCCAGACTGTGCTCGGCATGCCGTCCCAGGTAGCGAATCAGCAGTTCGTTGAGGCGAGGGTCGGAAAATAGCGTTTGCGGATCGCCAAGCTGCGTGCCAATTTGCTCCGGTTCACAGCTACGCACGCGCTCGGCGATGCGTCGGTCTGAGGCCGAGACGAATCCCTCGTACAGCGCAACCTCTGCGTCATGCCTTTCATCGGCTGCCGGCACCGCCAGCAATTCAGCCAGCATCGAGGTCAGTTCCGGGTGCCGGCGCAGCACGCCTGCATTGCGGCTTGCCTGCCCGGCGTCGATTCCGGTGCGCCGGGCCGCAGGCTCGTCGAGAACCGTCATCGGAGCCAGCATGGGGCTCCTGTTGCTCCTGATCCACTTGACCGGCAGGCGTTGCAATCCTTCCGGCAGGTCGACGCCTGAAGTCCAAAGCAGGTCGGAAAGCGTGTCGAGGTCAAGATCCAGAAATTCGTCCGGCGCGACCCGGAGATTCCAGACCAGCCACTGGCTGTTGATTTGCCGATGACGAAACAGCACGACGACCGGTGCCAGACACAATTGCCGGGCAGGGTATCGGGACGAGGCATGCAGCAGCATCTGGCCGGACTCCAGCAGTTGCTCGACGCGATGCCGTGCCCTGAGCGACACGGCCCAGTCCCACAGGCGTGGTTGTGCGGTCTTGAGGCTGCGTGCCAGTGCCAGGGAATTCTCGACATCGACCAGTGCATCGTGAGCACATTCGGTGGCCAGACCATTAACCCGGGCCAGATCCTCGAGCCGGAAGCTGGCGATGCCTTCTTCGCGGTCGCACCACTCGAGGCCATCGGGACGCAGTGCCCGCGCCAGGTGCAGCAGGTCGATCAGGTCGAAGCGGCTGTTGCCGTTCTTGTACTCGCGCGCATACGGGTCGATGAAATTTCGCCAGAACAGAAATCGCGAGACCTCGTCGTCGAAACGGAAATTGTTGTAGCCCACGCTGCAGGTGCCCGATGTGCTCATGAGCTCGAAAATACGGTTTGCGAAGTGGTATTCTGGGCTGCCGCGCTGGTCGGCCATTTGCGGCGTGATGCCGGTAATCAGGCACGCCTCCGGGGTCGGCAGGAGGTCTGAAGCTGGCCGGCAATACCAGACCACCGGATCTTCGATCGGAGTCAGGTCATGATCGGTTCGTAGTGCCGCGAACTGGCACGGGCGGTCCCGGCGCGGGTTGGAGCCAAAGGTCTCGTAATCGTGCCAGAGAAAGGTTTCAGGGTACATATGGTTGCGGTCCCGGTAATGCCGACACAATCACGGCGAGCATCACGCGTTGACAAGTTGTCGGGCGATGATTTCCAGCGTGCGATCGAGCTGCTCCATGGGTGTGTAGAAGTGTGGTGACAGACGCAGCGCGGTGCCGCGTATCGCGGTATAAATCCCTGCCTCAACCAGTTGGTGATGCATTCGCTCAGGGTTCATGCGTGGGCTGTGAAAAGAAACAATGCCGGCGTGCCGGTCGGGTGCGGCGGGCGTCAGCAGTTCGATGTCGCCGATACTCGAAAGACCATTGATAAGCCGTTCGGAGCGCTGCACAAGAGCGCCCGCCCGGTCTTTTTCGTCAAACTGCAGCAGCAGGCCAAGGGCTGCGTCCAGGGCGTGGATGCCGGCCATGTTCAGCGTGCCCGGCTCGAAGCGTCGGGCGTCTTCCGGCACGCGCCAGTCTCGGCGCGCGAAATTGAACATGTCCGGCCACATGCGCCAGCCGGTCATCACCGGTTTGAGCCGGGCGCGGGCATCGGCACTGGACCAGAACAGCGCCAGTCCTTCGGCTGCCATCAGCCATTTGTGGCTGCCGCTTACGACGAAATCCACCATGCCGCTGCCGAGTTTGAATGGCAGCGCGCCGAGATGCTGAATTGCATCGACCACCAGCAACGCGCCATGTTTCCGGCAAGCCCTGGAAATGGTTTCTAGGTCGAGTCGGAGGCCGCAGTCGTATCGCACCGAACTGACCGCGACCAGACGGGTGCTGGGACCAATGGCATCGATCAAAGCGGTTTCCGGGCGGTCGCGGTCCAGCGTGACGACGGTTTTCTCCACTTGTTGCGGCACCAGCTGCATCCATGGCAGAACATTGCTGGGAAAATCGTCGTGGCAGCAAACCAGTTGATCACCATCTTCCCAGGACAGGCCGCCAGCAATCAGGCACAGGCCTTCCGAGGTATTCTTCAATAGCGCGATATCTTCTGCCTCCGCCTGCAGAAGCGCCGCGGCGCGCTCGCGTACGCGCAGCTCGGTTTGCATCCAGCGTGAATAATGAAGCGGTCCATTGCGGGCATTGTCTTCTACGAATGCCCGCATTGCCTCAGAGACCGGTCGGGGCCAGGGTGAAATTGCGGCATGATTCAGCCATGTGTGGCGGTTGACGACCGGGAACAGGTGTTCGAGTTCTTCCATGATGAAAATGCCGGACAGGTTTTCACGCTGTATCTTTCATGTCGACATGGACGCTTTTTTCGCCAGTGTCGAACAGCGTGAACGGCCCGAATTGCGTGGCAGAGCCGTCATTGTAGGCGGAGATGGCCGGCGCGGGGTTGTGGCTGCTGCCAGTTACGAGGCGCGCATTTTCGGGGTGCGCTCGGCCATGCCCGCGGCACGCGCCCGAAGGCTGTGCCCTAACGCGGTTTTCGTCCGGCCCCGCCACGATCTGTATCGGGCGGTCTCGTCGGAAATCTTCTCCATTCTGCGCCAATTCAGTGATTCCGTTGAAGGGCTGAGCCTGGATGAGGCATTTCTCGACATGACCGAGGCCTGCAGCGCTCAGTCGGCACTTGAGCCCGCGCGTCGGATCAAGGCCCGAATCTCGCATCAGACTGCACTGGCTGCATCAATCGGTATTGGCGGCTGCAAGCTGATTGCCAAACTGGCCTCGGCCTGGGACAAGCCGGATGGCCTGACCATGATTGTGCCGGGCCGGGAGCGGGAATTCCTTGATCCACTGCCGGTGCGCCGATTGCCGGGTGTGGGACCGGCCACCGGGACCAGGCTGGCCGATCTTGGCATCCTGACCATCGGCCAGTTGCGCTGTGCCGATCCCGGCGAGTTGAATCGCTTATTCGGCGCGCACGCAATCGATCTGCTTCAATGTGCCGCCGCAATCGATGATCGGCCGGTCAATTCAGACCGTACACGCAAGGCAATCAGTCAGGAAAGAACCTTCGAGCACGATCTCGAGGATGAGGTTGAAATCGGACGGGTGATTGAACACCTGGCCGGTCGCTGCGCCCAGCAACTGACCCGGCGCGGGCTTTACGCTTGCAGCATTCACCTGAAACTGCGTTCAGGCGGGTTCTCCACGCTCTCTCGCAGCCGCCGGCTGACCGGCTACACCCGCTCGGGAGCCATCATCGGCGCGACAGCCCGCGAGATGGCCGCGGCATGGATGGAATACCAGTCGCATGTCTCGGTGCGGCTGATCGGCGTAGGCGTATCCAGCCTGACGCCGTCGCCGCCGGCGGAAGAGCTGTTATGAGATTACGCGAGTAAGACTGTCATAGCTTGGAGATCACGATTGCGTAGTTCAAGTCAGGGCTTTGCAGCCAGTAGATGGCTCCGAGCAGCGGGTGATGCCGGCTGGCGAACTGCGGGCTGAGGGGATGCTCGATCGAGCGTAACGTCGCGGATGCAGGGTCTGGGGGCGTCACAGTAGGTTGGGTCATTGAATAATCCAGCTTCAAGCCTACAAGACGCCTTGACTTATATGGGCCTCTGTGTTAAAGGGGAAGAATGCGGATCTGGGTTGGAGGGTTTGTTATGCGTTGTGTTCTTGTTCTTGTTTTCACCGTGTTTTCAGTTGCCGCGGCTGAATACTCTACTGCGGAGCATCCTGATTTAGTGCGTATTGACAAGTCTGTGGATCTCGGGGGGGGGTGACCGGCACCCAGCCTTCGACCGCGCAATTGTTGGCAGTTGGAATGTATCGCCCGGGACAGCAGTAGCGAATGCAGATAGGGTGACACGCTCCAGCTTAGCGAATTCGCGATCGCGTTGGGCATTTGCGAGCGGGGAGCGGTTTGCACTCCCGCTGCCCGGCCGA
Source organism: uncultured Halomonas sp. (assembly GCA_964453565.1). Taxonomy (GTDB): domain Bacteria; phylum Pseudomonadota; class Gammaproteobacteria; order Xanthomonadales; family Wenzhouxiangellaceae. The sequence continues at coordinate 64,562 of CAYVPB010000002.1, read as the reverse complement.
GGACGGGTCGATCTTGCGTTCGATACGCTCTGGAAGCCGGTACCTGGCGTTGACGTATATACGGGCCGCATACAAGGACACGTGGAGTGGTTGTTCACGCTCGCCGTTGATTCGGAGGAAATTCTTGGTCGGTTTTTCATTGAGGACAGGGTCTATATCCTTGAGAATTCTGCTAATCACAATCAGTTGATGCTGCACGAACTGGACCGGGGTAAATTGCCGAAGACCTCAGTCAGGCACGGGATAGACAGGGAGCCCACGACGAGCACTGAAGAGGATGGGTTTTCAGTTCAATCCTCTACACCAGCTTCGTGCTCAAGCTTTACACCAAATGGTGCTAATGGTCATGCCCGGGTACTGTTCCTGCACTCGCCCGATGTGGCTTCCGGAATCAATAGCGTTATTGCCTCGATCGTGTCGGAGTTTACCCATCTGTTGCATAAATTTCCGAGTGCGAGAGCCCGGAGAGTAGTGTTTCCGGGGCGTGCGCGGATATTTTCCAACCGGAACATAGCTCACTCTATGTGAGGATTGGAAAATTGAGCACGCGCCCCGGAAACGCTGCTATACCGGGCAGTGCAACGGTCTCTCGCCGCAAATTTATGCAACAGATGGGTGTACCAGCTTGCCTGGTCTCCTGATTCTTCATTCACCAGTGAGTCTTTGGAGTTTTTTGGTGCTGGGACCATAACTTTTGTCAATCTTCAGCAAGGACAAACGCGGTATTACCGGGTTAGAGCCTGCAATGGAAGCGGTTGCGGTCCGTGGAGCAACATTGTTTCAGCAAGTTATTTCAATGGATGCCTGTAGGCCTGGAGAGGAGGAAATGATGCGAGGTTCATTACTTGGATTCTTCAACGTCACACTGGTTTTTTTGGCTGTAGCTGCAGCACCTTTCACGTCGTTTGCGCAAACTGGGCCGAGCATTCCCTGTGTCGAGTGTCCCGAGATCGATTTTGCACCCAGACCGGAAACCGGACTTTGGCACAATCCGCTGGATCCGGGCATCGGCTTCATGTTCGAAATCCAGGACGACATCCTGGCTGGATATCATCTTGTTTACGACGTGATGGGGCAGCCGGTATGGTTCCTGATCGCCGGGTTGCTGCAGGCGGCGGACGAGGAATCGGAAGCGACTTGGGTGGTCGAGTCTGAACTGCTTCGCTTTGCCGGAGGACGGTGCGTGAACTGTCCGACCAGTCCGGCAATGTTCGACGGATCGGAAGGGGTTATCAGGTTCGAGTTCTTCGGGCGCAACTTCGGTCGCTTCAAGGTTGACGATGGGCCGTGGGAGAGCCTGTTGCCAGTGAAATTCGGCGTGCGAACCGAGGCAGTGTTTCCAGAACTGACAGAGTACCGGTTGCCGGACCTGGAAGGGGCGTGGATCTTTCATGTCCCGGCTACCGGGCTGGATTTGTCGATCCCGTCGCGCCGTCTGGTGCTGCCAGTGAAAATTGTTTCGACAGAATGCGCCGACGAGGGTCGGAAATGCTATGAGGTCAAGCGTGATTTCAATACAGTGTCACTGGCACAGTTTTCTCCGCCCCCGCATCCTTTCGAATTGGGTCGGATTGTATGTGTCGGAGGTCCGGACCATGGGCCGTTCTGCCGCATGGAAATCGACAATTCGTTTCCCGATCTCATTGACGCGCCGTTCATCATTTCGCTTGCCAATCTGAGTGATTCCCGGTTTGTGGGCGTGCAGGCCGAAGGAAGAGGCTTGAGGGCCGAAGCATTTCGTATAGACCACGATTGACAGCAGACGGCGGGAATTAGAAACAGTCAACAGCGAGCGCTGTTGATTCGATCAACGATCTGGACGACATGTACCTGGCGCAGTCCTTAATTCCCAAATACCGACTGCGCTGATTGTCGGTGTCGGCCATTTCCTGCATTTCGAGAAACCGGCACTGCTGGAGGTGTATTTCGACTTCCGCCGCCCCGCCTGCCCCGGTAGCTAGTCCGAACTGCTTTTGGGCTCTCCGAACTGGTCGCGCAGTTCGCGCCGGAGGATCTTGCCGACGTTGGTCTTGGGCAATTCGTCGACGAATTCGATGTAGCGCGGCACCTTGTATCCGGTCAGCTCGCGCTTGCAGTGTTCGCGCAGTTCCTTAACCGATAGCGAGTCGTCATTGCGCACCACGACTGCCTTGACGAGTTCCCCGGACTTGGCGTCATCGACCCCGATGACCCCTACCTCGATCACTTTCGGATGAGCGGCGATCACATCTTCGACCTCATTCGGATAGACGTTGAAACCCGAGACCAGGATCATGTCCTTCTTGCGATCGACGATGTAGAAGAAACCGTTGTCATCGCAACGGGCCATGTCGCCGGTTTTCAGCCAGCCTTCATCGTCCAGCACCTCGTCGGTTTCCTCGGGCCGGTTCCAATAGCCCTTCATGACCTGCGGTCCGCGCACGCAAAGTTCTCCGGACTCGCCGGTAGCAACCGGATTGCCCTCGGTGTCGATAATGCGGCATTCGGTGGACGAAATCGGAAGACCGATGGCGCCGTTGTAGTCGCGCAGATCCATTGGGTTGATGCAGGCCGCCGGGGAGGTCTCGGTCAGGCCGTAGGCCTCGATCAGCGGCACGCCGGTGACCTTCTTCCATTTCTCGGCAACCGCTCGCTGCACCGCCATGCCCCCGCCGAGGGTCAGGCGCAGAGGGCTGAAATCGACCTCGGAGAACGCCGGGGTGTTGAGCAGGCCGTTGAACAGGGTGTTGACGCCGGTGATCGCGGTGAACTTCTCGCTTTTCAGTTCCTTGACGAAACCGTTCATGTCGCGTGGGTTGGTGATCAGCAGGTTGCGGCCACCGAACTTGATGAACACCAGGCAGTTGGCGGTCAGTGCGAAGATGTGATAAAGCGGCAGTGCGGTCACGATGATCTCGCGACCGTAATCGATCAGCTGACCGAGCCAGGCCGAGGACTGCTGAACGTTGGCGACGATGTTGCCGTGGGTCAGCATTGCGCCTTTCGATACGCCGGTGGTGCCGCCGGTATATTGCAGGAAAGCCAGATCGTCATGATTCAGTTTCGGCTGCTCCGGCGACTGGCTCGCTCCCTTCGAGAGCGCGGCGGTGAATCGCTCGGCACCGGGAATGTCCCAGGCCGGCACTTCCTTCTTGACGTAGCGCAGAACGAAGTTGATCAACGGGCCCTTGGGAAAGCCCAGGAGATCGCCCACACCGGTGACGAATACATGCTCGACCGGACAGTCGTCGATGACGCTGGCCAGGTTGTGGGCAAAGTTTTCCAGTACCACGATCGCCCGGGCCCCGGAATCGCTGAGCTGATGTTTGAGTTCGCGCGCAGTATAAAGCGGGTTGGTGTTGACGACCACCAGGCCGGCTCGCAGGATGCCGAGCAGCGCGATCGGGTACTGGAGCAGATTGGGCAACATGATTGCCACCCGATCGCCTTTTTCCAGACCCAGAGCCTGGAGACGGGCCGCGAATGCGCGGCTTTGCCGATCCAGTGCTGTGTAGCTCAGTTCGCGGCCGAAATTCACGAAAGCGGTGCTGTCAGCATAATTTCGGCAGCTTTGTTCGAAGATTTCGACCACCGAGTCGAATTCATTCATGTCGATTTCGGCGGGGACGCCGTCGGAATAGTGCGCCAGCCAGAGTTTGTCGGTCATGGTTTCTTGGAACCTCTTTTTGTCATGTTGTCTACCTGCATATCCTGGCGGTAGGGTCGCATACAGCCTTGAGGCTGGCAAGTCCCCCAGGTGTTCTTTCCGGATTGGCGCTTTGCGCGGCTGGCGTTTATCATCGCAGTCTGGTTGCAGCCTGTGCAGCGGGGGGTGGTGGCATGATCGGATTACAGGTGGCGGGTGGGTTGTTCGCCTGACATAATTGAACTGGCTTTTCGAGGGAAGAACCAATGGGAGAGCAGAACGTAAGGCAAAGCAGCGACGAAGCCGAGCGCCGGGCTTTCATGAAGGCCCTTCTCGGCGAAGTCCGGGCGATGGAGGAAATGCTCGATGCCGGAATGTTCGAAAGCGGCATCCGGCGGATTGGCGCGGAGCAGGAAATGTTCCTGGTCGATCAGGCTTATCGACCGGCCATGACGGCGATGCAGTTGCTCGAACATCTCGATGACCCGCGCTTTACCCACGAACTGGGGCTGTTCAACCTGGAAGCCAATCTGTCTCCGTTGCGGCTCGGCGGTGACTGTTTGAGACGGCTTGAAGAAGAGACGCTTGAAGTCATGTCGATCGCACGCGAACATGCCGCGCGGGTCGACAGCAAGGTGGCTCTGGTCGGCATCCTGCCGACCCTGACGCGCGATCACCTGACTCTCGATGCAATGGTCCCCACGGCCCGCTACTTTGCCCTCAACGAGGCGCTGAGGCGTTTGCGCGGCTCGGATTTTCAGTTTGCGATCAAGGGAATAGACCAGCTCAATTTTCAGCATGACAACTTGATGCTGGAGGCCTGCAACACCAGTTTCCAGGTTCATTTCCAGGTCGGCGCCGAAGAGTTCGCGTCGCTTTATAATGTCGCCCAGACCGTGACCGGGCCGTTGCTTGCAGCTTGTGTGAACTCGCCCATTCTGCTGGGCAAACGTTTGTGGCACGAGTCGCGAATCGCGGTTTTCGAAAATTCCATCGATGCCCGCTCCGAGGCGCTGGCGGCGCGGGGACTGGCCCCGCGAGTCCATTTCGGCGATCACTGGATTGAACAATCGGTGATCGAGGTCTTCAAGGAGGACATCGCCCGCTTCCGGGTCATTCTCACCACCGGGTTCGAGAACGATCCGCTTTCCATGGTGAGGCGCGGCGAGATCCCGAAATTCAAGGCGTTGTGTCTCCACAACGGCACCGTGTATCGCTGGAACCGAGCCTGTTATGGCATTTCCGATAATGGCAAGCCGCACCTGAGAATCGAGAATCGGGTCATTCCCGCTGGGCCCACCGTGATTGACGAGGTGGCCAATGCGGCCTTCTTCTTCGGCATGATGTCGCGCCTTTCGCATCAGATCGAGGATATCCGGGATCAATTCAGTTTTTCCGATGTCAAGGCCAACTTCATGTCAGCCGCGCGCGAAGGCCTGCGGGCGCAGCAGATCTGGTTCGATCAACGCCAGTGGCCGGCGCAACAACTGATCCTCGAGGAGCTGCTGCCGCTGGCTGAGGCGGGTCTCAAGGAAGCCGCGATTGATCCCGAGGATATCGAGCGATATCTCGGGGTGATCGAAAAACGCGTGACCCACCGCCGTACCGGTGCCCGTTGGCAACTGGAATCGCTGGAAAAGATGAAGAATCAGGGCAGCATGCACGAACGCCTGCGGGCCCTGACGGCCAGCATGGTCCAGCAGCAGCAAAGCGATCTTCCCGTTGCCGATTGGGATCTTGCCGAGTTAGGCGGTGCCCAGGACTGGCGCGAGAGTTACCGCACCGTCGGCCAGTTCATGACCACGGATCTGTTCACGGTTCGTCCCGACGACATTGTCGATTTCGCCGCAAGTCTGATGGAGTGGCGTTATATCCGGCATGTGCCGGTCGAGGACGACTCCGGGCAATTGCTGGGCCTGATCAGTCACCGTCAGTTGTTGCGCCTGATCGCCCGTGGGCTGGAGCGGGACGCCGATCCCGTGATGGTGCGTGACATCATGCGTCCGGATCCCCTGGCCATCACTCCCGAGACGACCACGGTCGATGCGATCCGCGTGATGCGGGAAAAGAAACTGAGCTGTCTGCCGGTGGTCGAAAATGGCAAGCTGGTGGGCTTGATCAGCGAATATGATCTGATCGTGGTTGCCTCCAGACTGCTCGAATCGGTGCTCGAAAATGAATGAGGCGAGTTGTTGAATCCGGGCCGGCGGTCGGTTTTGGCGGCGCTGCTGCTGCTCGGCCTGTCAACTGGTTGTCGGGCGCCGGCCACTGACGAGGAAAGGATCCTGCAGCGTATCGAGACCATGACCGAAGCCATCGAGCAGGGTGAGGTCGGCGCCTTCATGCGGCCGGTGGCCGAGGATTTCATCGCTGTTCGGGGTGCAATGGATCGCAACGCGCTTCGTGCTCTGGCGCTGCGCGAGCGGTTGGCCAGGGACTCGATTCGGCTGCGGCGTGTCAATACCGCGATTTCGTTGATCGGCCAGGGTCGCGCGATCGCCACGTTCAATGCTCTGGCCACCGGAGGTAGCGGCGTTTTGCCTGACGAAGGTCGTTTTTGGCGAGTCGAGACCGGCTGGCGCAGGGACGATGGAGACTGGATGCTGATCTCGGCATCCTGGGAGCCTGTCACCGGGCTTTGAAACGGCGCCGATAACGCTACAATATTGGGCTTCCCGGTGCGCGAAAGGACTTGTTTGTGCCCGGGGCCGGAATTTCATTCAATCCCAGATTCAAGGAGAATTGCAGCGATGCAGCGCACGCTTTCCATCATCAAGCCCGATGCCGTGGCCAAGAATGTCATTGGCGAGATTTACACTCGTTTCGAACGTGCCGGTCTGCGGATTGTCGCGGCCCGGATGGTTCATCTGAACCAGGAGCATGCCGAAGGGTTTTATGCCGTGCACCGGGAACGCCCTTTTTTTGCCGATCTGGTCAAGTTCATGACCTCCGGTCCGGTCATGGTGCAGGTGCTGGAAGGCGAGGATGCGATTGCCCGCAATCGTGAATTGATGGGAGCGACCGATCCGCGCCAGGCCGCGCCGGGCACGATTCGGGCCGACTTTGCGACCAGCATCGATGCCAATGCGGTGCACGGCTCCGATGGCGAGGATACCGCGGCCGAGGAGATCGGTTTCTTCTTTGGCGACGATCAGATATACTCAAGAAGTTAATCGCCAGTACCCCGGAATATGGCCGAAGCCGCACCTAAAACGAACCTGCTTGGCCTCAGCCGGCGAGATCTGGAGATTTTCTTTGCCTCCATTGGCGAGAAACCGTTCCGGGCGCGGCAGACGCTGCAGTGGGTGCACCAGCGCGGCATCCGTGATTTCGAGCGAATGACCGATCTGAGCCGGGCCCTGCGGGTCCGGCTTGCAGGCTTGAGCGAAATCCGTGCTCCTGAAGTGATTCGCGAGCAGCGCTCCAAGGATGGCACGATCAAATGGATCATGGCCCTGCCTGGTGGTCACGCGGTCGAGACCGTTCTGATTCCCGAGCCGGATCGTGCCACCCTGTGCATTTCCTCGCAGGTTGGGTGCATGCTTAACTGCACTTTCTGCTCGACTGCGACGCAGGGTTTCAGCCGCAATCTGGATGCTGCTGAAATTATCGGACAGGTCTGGCTGGCCTGCCGGCTGGCGGGTTCGGAACATCCGATCACCAATGTCGTACTGATGGGCATGGGCGAACCGCTGCTCAATCTCGACCAGGTTGGTCCGGCGCTGGAGCTGATGCGCGACGATCTGGCCTACGGGCTGGCCGCGCGCCGGGTCACCGTTTCCACCGCCGGCGTGGTGCCGGGCATCAACGCCCTGCGCAATGGCCCCGGGATTGCCCTTGCGGTGTCGCTGCATGCGCCCAATGATGAGCTGCGCACGCGCCTGGTGCCGCTGAATCGAAAATATCCCCTTGCCGAGCTCATGGCTGCGTGCAAGCGCTACCTGGCCGATACCCGCGCGAAACAGACGGTGACCTTTGAATACACCATGATCGATGGCGTCAACGACACGCCCGCGCTGGCGCTGGAGCTTCGCCGACTGTTGTCAACGATTCCCGCCAAGGTTAACCTGATCCCGTTCAATCCCTTTCCCGACACGCCTTTTCGTCGCAGCGGGTCCGAGGCGATGGAAGCATTTCAGAAGGTTCTGCGTGATGGCGGGCTGGTCGCGACCATTCGCCGTACCCGCGGTGACGACATCGACGCGGCCTGCGGTCAACTTGTGGGCAAGGTGCTGAGCACCAGCCAGCGCCGCGCCGTGGTTCAGCGTCAACTGGCAAGGCAGGCACTGGCATGAAATGGAGGTTTCTGATCGTCGCCGCGGTGGCCATGCTGCTGATCGGTTGCGGCTCGAATCCGACGCCCCGCGAGTCGGGTCGAACCGGCAGCACCGGCGATCGTAACAGCCCAGTGAGGGCGGCCGAGATCAATACCCGTCTGGGGGTTGGATATCTGGAGCGCGGCCAGATCGAGATTGCGCTGGAGAAGCTACAAAAGGCCGTCAGTCTGGATCCCGAGCACGCGCCGGCGCATCTGGCTCTGGGGATCGTATACCAGTCGATTGATCGTCGGGAAAAGGCGCTGGAGCATCTGCAAAGCGCCGTGCGGCTTGCACCCGGCGACGGCAGCGCGCACAATACCTACGCTGCACTGCTGTGCCAGGTGGGTCGGTATGCAGAGGCTGATCGGCAATTTCGTGCGGCGCTGGAAGACCCGTTTTACGCCACGCCCGAAGTCGCGCTGGCCAATGCTGGATCGTGCGCCCGGCGGGCCGGAGAACCGGAGCAGGCCGAGGAGTATCTGCGGTTGGCATTGGAACTGGATCCGGTCCACCAGGCCGCGTTGTACAATCTGGCCGAGATTGCATGGCAGCGCGGTCAGGCGTTGCGAGCACGTGCGTTCCTGCAACGGCTGGAAGCGACGGGTCGACTCGAACCGGATGCGCTCGTGCTTGCGATCCGAGTCGAGAATGAACTCGGCAGTCCGGCCAACGCAGAGTATTATGAGAAGATATTGCTAGAACAATACCCCCAATCATCCCAGGCCTCGCAAATGAGGCAACAGAATTGACCAATGTCCGATAATCAGCCATTGCAGGAAGAATCTCCCGGTCTCGATCCGGGTGCCGTCCTGGCACGGGAGCGCTCCCGTCTGGGTATCAGCCTCGAAGACGCTTCCAGGCGTCTGCGCCTGGCGACCACGACCTTGCAAAGAATTGAGCAAGGCGAGCTGGATTCTTTTTCTCCAGCTTACCTGCGCGGATATGTGACCAATTACTCGCGCTTGCTGGAGATGGATCCCGAGCCGTTGTTGCGCTCGCTCGCCAAGCGGGAGCCGGAGCCCTTGCGAACCGTATTGCCGGTGGACCGCACGGGCCAGCGCATGGATCGTTTCGTCCGGTTAGCGACCTATGCCCTGGTCACGACCCTGATCGTGCCGCCGCTGGTATATTTTTTCGTTCAAGGTGGCGCCAGCCTTCTGGAAGGAGACCCGCGGGGTCGTGATCCGGTCGAGTCGGTCGCAACCGCCGATGCAGTAGTGAGCGAGGTTATCGATGTGGACGGCTCGCAAGCCAATCCGGTGACAAAGCGACCGGATACTGGCGATGACCGCCATCTTTCTGCATCGGCGCTGCTGCTGCCGGCGATGCGACGACCGCACGACGCGATTGAAGATGTCGCTCCCGAACAGATTGCCCGGGAATCGGTGGTCGAACCGGATCCGCGCTCTGTGCTGGAGTTGACGCTGCTCGACGACTGCTGGGTGGAAATCGAAAGTGCCGATGGAAAACGGCTTGAATTCGACCTGCTCAAGGCCGGCCAGCAGCACCGCTATAGCGGAATGGCGCCGTTTCGATTATTGCTGGGACGGGCCAATGCGGTCGGTCTTGTGCTGGACGGCGAGCCGGTGGAACTTGAAAGTCTGCGTCAGGCCGGCGTGGCGCAACTGGAAGTTGGCGCATCCAGAGTTCAGGCGGCTGCAGGGGAAGGCTGAGCAGGCGGAGCCACAGATCGTTTCCTCGTTGCAAGGCCGTCGCTTCCACCGCGCATCGCAGCGCGCCGGCTGACTGGAGAACAGACCATGAAATCCCTGCAATCTGTCCGGGGAATGCACGATATTCTTCCGGACGATGCGCGTGCCTGGCAATGGTTGGAGCACCGCATTTCCGGCGTGATGGAACGATATGGTTTCGGTGAAATCCGAATCCCGATCCTGGAGCGCACGGAACTTTTCACGCGCGCGATCGGCCAGACCACGGATGTGGTCGAAAAGGAGATGTATGCGTTCGAAGACCGCAATGGCGAAAGCCTGTGCCTGCGTCCCGAAGGCACGGCGGGCGTGGTACGCGCGGTGCTGCAGCACGGGTTGCTCAATCCACCGGGGCTGAAGCTGTGGTACCGCGGCCCGATGTTTCGCCACGAACGGCCGCAGAAGGGGCGCCAGCGCCAGTTTCACCAGACCGGCGTGGAAGTGTTCGGCCTCGATGGTGCGGCCGTGGATGTGGAGCTGATCGCGCTGGGAGAACGGTTGTGGCGGGAAATCGGCATCGCCGACAGGGTTGAGCTGGAGATCAACACGCTCGGCGACCGTGACGACCGTGAGCGGTACCGCAAGCTGCTGGTGAACTGGCTGGCGCCGCATCGCGATGCGCTGGACGAGGACAGTCGCAGGCGTCTGCACAGCAATCCGCTCAGAATCTTTGACAGCAAGGTCGAATCCACCCGCGCCCTGATGCGCGAGGCGCCGCGACTCATCGACCATATAGGCCCGGCGGCGCGCGAGCATTTCGAGCTCGTTACCGGCATGCTGGATCGGGTCGGGATCCGCTATCGGCTCAACCCGGAGCTGGTTCGCGGACTGGATTATTATTGCCGCACGGTATTCGAATGGGTCACTTCCGATCTGGGTGCGCAGGGTACGGTGTGTGCCGGCGGTCGTTATGATGATATGGTTGAGATCCAGGGTGGCCGCCCGACGCCGGGAGTCGGTTTTGCGATGGGCATGGAGCGGCTGCTCGAACTGTTGCGATCAAATGTCGATGCAAGCCGATTCGACAGCCCGCCGCATGTATTTATTCTGGGTGACGATCCGATCTCGAAGCGACTTGTGCTGGCCGAGCAGTTGCGTGACGATATGCCTGACCTGAGGGTTCGTGCCGATCTGCAGGGGGGTAGTTTCAAGGCTCAGTTCAAGCGGGCAGATCGGTCCGGTGCATCGCTGGCGCTGATTCTCGGAGAGCAGGAGATGACCGGGGCGCGGGTCACGATCAAGGATCTGAAAGGGGAGCGACCGCAACAGTCGGTTGCGCGTGATTCGCTGGAACAATGGCTGGTCCGGTTTCCGTTCGACGACGGGCAGAGATCAGATGACTGATTTATCATCTTGTGCATGCAGGGTTTCGGCCCGTGTGACGAACCTGACTGGATGAACTGATGGCCGTAGAACTTTACGACGAGCACGAGCAAAGCGAACGCGTACGAAAATGGCTGGGCGAGAACGGGATTTCCATATTCATGGGAGTGGCTCTTGCCCTGGCAGGCCTGTTCGGCTGGCGACAATGGCAGGATTACCAGGCCGAGCGTGCATTGCTGGCCAACGAATACTACGCGGCGCTGCAGCGTGAACTGGATCGGCAGGACCTGGAAGCGGCACAACAGCAGTACCAGGCTATGCGCGAGGGTGTCAAGTCGCATACCTACGTTGCGCTGGCCGGCATGTTGCTGGGCTCGTCGCTGGTCGAGGCCAGGCAGACCGAGCAGGCGGCACAGATCTATCGGCAGTTGATGGAAACCGCCAAACGCGACGCGCTGGAGCCGCTGATCCGGCTCCGGCTTGCTGCTATCGAGACCTCTCTGGGTGCGCCGGAATCCGCGCTTTCCCTGTTGCAGGGTCAGGCGCCTGAAGGGTATGGCGGGCTTTGGCATGAAACCCGGGCCGATGCGATGTTCGATCTGCAGCGCCTGGCTGATGCCGCGACCGAGTACCGCCGGGCTCTGGATTTGTTGCGCGAATCCGGTCAGGACCTGCGTCAGGTCGAAGTCAAGCTCGATACGGTACGTTCCTCGATCAGGATCTCGGGCGAGGCGACCGAAGCATCATGATTTCGCTATTGCGAGCTTTCCTGATCGTATTGATGGCCGGAATTGTCAGCGGCTGCGGGGTATTCGGCAAGAAGGACCCGGATCGCGATCCGATGGAACTCATTGACATCGATGAATCCGTAAGGATCTCGCGTGTCTGGACGGCGTCTCCCGGTCGTGGGCTGGGCGACAGCGCACCCGCCTTGCCGCTGGTGGTTGACGGCGATAGCCTGTGGCTGGCCGACCACCGTGGGCGTGTCTATCAGCTCGACGCCGCTGGCGGACAGCAGCTCCGGCGGATTGATCTCGATATGAAATTGTCGGCCGGACCGTCGGTTTACGATAATGCATTGCTGTTGGGCACCATGGAAGGACAGGTGCTGAACGTGGATCGTGGCAGCGGCCAGATCCGCTGGCGAGCGCAGCTTTCCTCCGAAATCCTGTCGCAACCGGTGCTTCGGGACGGCATCATCGTGGTCCGTTGCATCGATGGCCGGGTCTTTGGCCTCGATGCCGATACCGGGATGCGCCAGTGGGTCCATGATCGCAGCGTGCCATTGCTGACGCTGCGCGGCAATTCCGACCCATTGGTTCGCGCCGGTCAGGTTTTCATTGGTCACGATGACGGTGTCGTCAGCGCGCTGGATCTCGGTTCCGGTAATTTGCTTTGGGAGCAGCGTGTCGGTGCGTCCGAGGGACGCACACAACTGGATCGTCTGGCCGACATTGATGGTCCGATGCAGATCGTGGGTCTGGACCTGTATGTCGCCAGCGAGGGGGGCAGGAGCGCCTCGGTTGCGCTGGATTCCGGTCGTGTGCTGTGGGTCAAGGAGCTCGGTTCGCCAAGCGGAGCAAACGTTTTCCGAACCAGTCTTGCGGTCACCGGCTCGGATGATCGCGTGTATCTGCTCGACCGTCGCAGTGGTTCGACTCTGTGGATCAACGAGCAACTGCTGCGGCGGCAGGTCAGCCAACCGGTGATTCAGGGCAGCCTTGTCGCCGTGGCGGATCAGGAAGGCTACGTTCACTGGCTGGATGCCGACGACGGCAGCTTTGCGGCGCGTGAGCGGGCCGCCAGCGCCGCGCCGGTCGGCGCGCCGGTTGTGGTCGGGAATATGCTTTATCTGCTCGATATCAAGGGTAAGGTAAGCGCATGGCGAGTAGGCGGATCAAGCTGAAATCCCGGGCATGACGGCGCCCGGAGAGCGTTTGCCTGTCGGCGGTGCGCAAGAACTGCCGGTGGTGGTGATTGCCGGCAGACCGAATGTCGGCAAGTCGACCCTGTTCAACGCACTGACTCGCACCCGGGACGCACTGGTGGTCGACCAGCCCGGCGTCACGCGTGATCGCATATACGGCCGTGCCCGGCTCGCCGGAAGAGAGGTAGTTCTGGTCGACACCGGTGGTCTGGAATCGGATGCGGACGAAGTCATTCACCATGCAGGTCGCCAGACCCGGATCGCTCTGGAACAGGCGGATGTGGTGATTTTCATGGTCGACGCCCGAGGCGATGCGTCGACCGCGGACTTCGAGATTGTCGAACTGCTGCGTCCAACGGGCTGCCCGGTCGTATTGTCGGTCAACAAGATCGATGGCATGGATGCCGATTCGGCGGTTGCCGAGTACGCGACGCTGGGACTTGGAAACCCGGTCCCGATCAGTGCCGTTCATCGGCGTGGACTGGATCGTCTGGCCCAGCAGGTTGAAGCAAGGCTGCCCAAGGCGGGGGTGGAAAGTGCTCGGCGGCATGCCGAAGACACCATTCACCTGGCCTTGATCGGGCGGCCCAATGTCGGCAAGTCGACACTGCTCAATCGACTGCTCGGCGATGAGCGCGCCCTGACGGCCGATCTGCCCGGAACCACCAGGGACCCGGTTCACGGAGATCTGGTCCGGGAAGGGCGTTATTTTCATCTGGTCGATACCGCGGGCATCCGCCGCCGCCGACACCGGCATGAAACAGTCGAATCTTTGAGCACGCTCAAAGCCATGCAGGTCATGCAGCGCGCTGACGTGGTCTGTTTGCTGTTGGACGCCACCGAAGGCGTGACCGAGCAGGATGCCCGCCTGGCCGGTCACGTGATCGACGCCGGGCGCGGATTGATCATCGTCCTCAACAAGTGGGACGGGCTGAATGATGCCCGGCGCAATCGTTGTCTGAAAGACGCCGGGGACCAGTTGCGTTTCGTTTCCTGGGCACCGGTGGTCATTCTTTCCGCCTTGCATGGCAGCGGTCTGCGAGAATTGTTCGATGCGATCGAGACGGTCTACGAAGCAGCCTGCCGGTCGCCATCTTCGGGGCAGCTCAGCCGGGCCCTGGAACGCGCAACCGAAGCGCATTCGCCGCCGGTGATGCATCGGTTTGCCGCCAAGCTGCGCTACGCCCATCCGGGAGGCAACTTTCCCACGCGGATCGTGCTGCACGGCAATCGCACGCGATCCGTGCCGGAAAGTTACAAGCGTTACCTCATCAATCGCTTTCGCGAAGAATTCGATCTGGTCGGGGTTCCGGTGCAATTGATCCTGCGTGATTCGGATAACCCGTATGCCGGCCGCCGCAACAAGCTGACTCCGCGCCAGATCAAGCGGCGCCAGAGGGTCCGCCGGCGCTGACCATGGCCTGCGCGGCAATGAGTGGCTGGCTCTTGAAACCGGCCAGACAGACCCCACTATCCCCTTGAGGCCGCCATACGGGGCCTCCGTTCCCGGCCATTTGGCGGGAATGACTTATTCAATCTATTGCTCAAATGGAGGATAGTGCTATGACGACATTCGATCTTTCCCCGCTGTATCGCACCGCAATCGGTTTCGATCGCCTGGCTGACATGCTGTCCAACGCTTCACGTGTGGATGGCAATGGCTTCCCGCCCTATAACATAGAAGCCTTCGGTGAAGATCAGTACCGCATTTCAATGGCGGTCGCGGGTTTTGCCGAAGATGAGCTGGACATTGTCAGCGAGCAGAATACGCTGACGGTTTCGGGCAGCAAGCGCGATGACGAGCAGCGCAATGAAAACAGCGAATTGCTCTATCGCGGCATCGCCACGCGTTCGTTCGAGCGCCGCTTCCAGCTTGCCGACCATGTCCGGGTCGAATCTGCCCGGCTCGAAAACGGTCTGCTGCATATCGATCTCAAGCGCGAGCTGCCCGAACAGATGAAGCCGCGCCGAATCGAAATCGGCTCGAATCGTTCGATTGAAGGCGGTTCCATTGAAGGCGCCCGGGCCGAGTCCGGCGACAAGGCCGCCTGAAGTCGGCTGCGCAAGCATGTCCATCGGGAGCGCGGTTTTCCACCGCGCTCCTTGACTGAGGCGAGAACTTGACCGCTCAGGAAGCTCTGAGACGCAGCAGCATCTCCTGCATGCCGTTATTGAGCAGCATCGTCTGCTCGACGACAAATCGGGGCATCAGTTTTTCGAGTTTTCGGGGACTATAGCGCGGTGATGGACACCGGTTCGCGGTTACAGGTGCGATCCTGACTTCGCCGGTCTCTTTGAGTCCGATTGTGTCGGGCAACGCTGGCATTTCAGCGCTGCTGTACTGGATCAGGGCATGCACCAGACAGTTGGGGGCCGAGCGATCTGCCATTTCTCTGGCCAGTTGATTCAGCCCCGCGGGCTGGCAATAATCAAACAGATTCCAGGCGCAGATCCGGTCTGCTGGCGCGCTGTGGCAGGCTTGCGGCCAGCACTCATCCAGACTCGGCTGCATTTTGGCAAACGCTGGATCCGACTGCAGGTCCGCGACCAGCAATCGCCCCCTGCATTGACCGAGGTGTGCGACAAGTCCTGGCTGGATCCGCCCAAGGTCCAGCCACACCCCGGGTTTTCCTTCAATCGAGCCAGCCAGCAGTCGCGATAGCAGGGGAAGCCGGATGCGCTTGCAGTCCTCGCCGTGCATCCCAGTGTTTCCCGATCCGGAAGGCGGCGACGCCGTGTTGTTGATTCGTGCCATTTACAGTCAAATGAATCGTCGATTGGCGCTCGCCAGTCGACTCATCCGGTCCGATCAGTTTTTTGCCGGTTGTCGGCCTGTGGCAGATGATCGTGGCCCGCGGCCGCGCCCTTGTTCCTGTCGATGTCGGCCGGTGCCGCCGAGGGCTTGGGCTGAGGATTGCTGCCGACTGCCGGAGCCGATTTTCCGCCAAACACCTTGCAGTAGGCCTCCGAATCCGGGTCCATGTCGATTGAGCCGCGAAAACGTGCACCATCTTCCAGACTGATCCTGGGGGCATAGATGTTGCCGGTGATTCTGGCGCTCTTGCGAATGTTCAGGCGTTCAGACGCATAAAGATCGCCGTTGACAGTGCCGTCAACCAGAAGGGTGTGAGCATGAACTTCGGCTTCCAGGCTGCCATTTTCGCCCACGGTCAGGGTATTTTTCTTGAGTGAAATCGTGCCCTTGAAGCGGCCTTCAAGAATCAGGTCCTCTTGGCTTTCCATTCGGCCTTCGATCTGCACCGTGGGTCCGATGGTTGCGGGCTTGCCGGAAGCCGGTTTTGCATTTTCCGCCCGGGGCGCGGGAGCGGTGCGTTCCTGCAAGTCGCTGTTTTCATTTGCTTCACGTTTGTTAAACATCGCGCGGCTGCCTCTGATCGTTGGGGTAGAGGACAAGTTAGCGGGTGGACAGCAAACGGTCAAGACTTGAATGTGTGCGGCCCATCATGGAAATGACGAATCGCTCCGGAGTGATGACTGAAAAATCGATCCGGCATGCGCTAAGCTTCGAGTTATGAATGATGCAAGTGCGCGGCTGGTGCTGGTCCGTCATGCCCAGGGTTCGCTGGGCGCATCGGATTATGATCGGCTGTCGCAACTGGGTCATCGTCAGGCCGGGCTGCTTGCGTCACGACTGCAGCGTGAAGCCACGTGCTGCCCGGTCGTGCACGGGGCGCTCACCCGTCATCGCCAGACCGCAGATTATCTTGGTCGCGATGGCGAACGGATGGAGGACGGCGACCTGGATGAATATCATGTTGCCGACCTGCTTGTTGCCGCCGACCGCCGGAAACTCTGGCCCGAACAGGGCTTGCCGTTGCAGCAGGCGATGGCCGATCCGGTCGCGTATCTGACCCGGTTTCTTGAGTTCTTTCCGGCCGTACTCGAAGCCTGGCAGGCGGGTCGTCTCGAGTGCGCCCGCAATGGATTGTGGCAGGATTTTGCACACCGGGTCGAGAATGCCGGGCTGCGTTTGCTTGAAATGGCGGATCGAACCGAGACCCGGACCGTGGTCGCGATCTCTTCGGCCGGTGTGATCAGCACCCTGTGCGCGCTTGTTCTGAAACACGATCTGGACTGGCAGCGGCGACTGAACGTGACAATGTACAATTCCGCGGTAACCGAACTTGTTTTTCAGGCTTCTTGTGGCTGGAGTTTGAACACAGCCAACTGCGTCGCTCATTTGAGCGCCGAGGAGCTGAGATCAATGGCTTGAGCAGTGGACCTAGCCCGCCCGCGTGGCGGGGAATGCGCCGAATCCGATACACCATCAGGAAAACCCATGTCACAACATTCTCCTGTAACGATCATTACCGGATCCAGCCGCGGTATCGGGCGTGCCGCGGCCGAACTGCTGGCAAGCCGTGGCCATCGGGTCGTCATTTCAAGCCGGAAGCGCGAAAGCTGTGAGGAGGTCGTCGATGCGATTCGCGAAGGTGGCGGCGAAGCCGTCTCCATTGCCTGCCATGTCGGTCATGAGGACCAGCTTGCTGCGTTGGTGGAACAGACCGTGGATCATTACGGGAGACTCGACAATCTCGTGCTCAATGCTGCCAGCAATCCGGTCTACGGGTCGTCCGACAACGTCGATCGCGAAGCGTTTGATGTGATCATGCACAACAACGTGTTCAGTGCGCTTCGCCTGGCTCACCTCGCGCGTCCGTCACTCAAGGCGGCCGGGCAGGGGACGCTTGTACTAGTCAGCTCGATCGCCGGACTGTTGGGCAATCGCGTGATCGGCGTCTATGGCATGTCCAAGTCCGCCGAGAATCAATTGGTGCGCAATCTGGCGCTTGAGTTCGGCGGCGACGGCATCCGGGTCAACGCTGTGGCACCGGGTCTGATCCGAACCGATTTTTCCAAAGCGCTGCTTGCCGACGAGCGCATGGTCAGGCATTTCGAGCGCACTACTCCACTGGGACGGATCGGAGAGCCGGAGGATATCGCGCGGATCATTGCCTTTCTCGCCGGACCGGACTCGGTCTGGCTGAGCGGCCAGATCATTACTGCCGACGGCGGCATCTCGGTCACCGGCGGTTTCTGAGCGGCGCCGATGAATTCGCGTCATCGATTTTTCGTGGTCGCCAGATCGGCCTTGCTTGTCGGGACACTGCTGTTGCCCGCCGACGAAGTCCAGGCCCAGGTCTACCGCTACGTGGACGAGAATGGAATCACGGTATTGACCAACACCCGCCCGGATGCGGCGCGCTACCCCGATGCCCGCAATGTTGGCTGCTATGGCACCTGCATCACCGGCGTGGATTGGCACCGCACACCATTGCGCCGCGACGATTTCGCGCTTGAAGTCGGGCAGGCGGCGCAGCGTCACGGCATCGACGAATCGCTGGTGCGGGCGATCATGCATGCCGAGTCCTGGTTCAATCCCAACGCGGTCTCGCATGCAGGTGCCGAGGGATTGATGCAGTTGATGCCGGCGACCCAGGCCCGGTTCGGGGTGGCCAACCCGTTTGATCCGGTCGAAAACATTGGCGCCGGGGCAGCCTATCTGGCCGATCTTCTGGCTGATTTCGCCGGCGACTGGGAACTGGCCGTGGCGGCCTACAATGCCGGCGAGAACGCGGTTCGCCGTCATCGTGGCGTGCCGCCGTTTGTAGAAACGCGCGAGTATTTGCGCCGGGTGCGGATTCTCAGACAGCGTTACGCGAACTGACGCCGGGCCTTGTCCCGGTGAATCGCAATCAGGAATCTGATTACACAGATGTCTCAGCCATTGGTCAGCGGGATCGGGTGCCGGGGCAGGCGGGGAGCGGCGTTGCCTGCTGGCGAGTCGTGGATCGATCGGCCGTGCGGTTGGGCCAGGATTCAAGGGAGCTCCGGTGCCAGTTGAATAGGAACGGGGCATCCGAAGTTGAATTCCTTTCTGAACCCCAACAGATACGGATAGATGCTGAAAGATCGTCTTCTGAACCGCGACCCGCATCTCACCGCCAGGCAACACCACTCCCCGCCGAGAGTTTTGTGCAACGCCCCCGGATTCGCCCGCAGTCAGACTCGAACATTGATGCAACGGGGAATGTCGGAGGCGTCGGGCCGGCCCGACGCGGCCGGCATCACCGGGTGCTCCAGGCCATCTACTGGCATGAAGGCGTGCACTGTATTAATATAATCAGAAGTATTGGTACATACCAAATTGTGATTGCGGTGACGATGGCTGAGTCGTATACGTAATCAGGGAGTTGATCATGGCGTGACTGGTGGAGTCTCGCCGCTCTCGTCGGAAGGCTCAATACGCAGGATTTTGAAGTCGAGGTAGGCATAGAGAATGCCGATGATCGGGACCAGGAACAGGAAGAATGCATACGGAGCGTATTGCAGCGGGCTGACGCCCAGGACGCCGAACATGAATACGCCGCAGGTATTCCATGGCACCAGCGGTGAGGTGATCGTTCCGCCGCCTTCCAGGCTGCGCGAGAGCACACGCGGATCAAGTCCGCGCAGCCTGTATTCGGCCCGGAACATGCGCCCCGGCAAAACAATGGCCATATACTGATCGGCAGTCAGGACGTTGGTGCCAAAAGAGGTGAAAATTGTGGTTGCGACCAGCGAGGCCGTGCTTTTGATCATGCCGATGACGCCATTGAGCAACTTGCGCAACATGCCGGCGCACTCCATCACCGCGCCGAAAGTCATGGCGCAGATGACCAGCCAGACGGTATTGAGCATGCTTGACATGCCACCGCCACTGAGCAGCCTGTCGAGACCGGCATTGCCGCTGTCGATTTCAATACCGTCCGTCAGCGCCATCCAGGTCACTTTCAGGGATGAAGCCCAGCTTTCACCGGAAGCCATGGCTGCAACTCTCTCGGGCTGAAACAGGATCGCCCATAGCGCACCAAGCATGGCGCCGATAAAAATACTGGGCAATGCCGGCTGCCTGGCCACGGCCATTCCGAACAGGACCAGCAGCGGTATCAACATGAAGGCGTTGATATTGAAAAGTTCCCTGAGCTGGTCCTGCATCAGCAGCAGGCTGCCGCCGTCGCCATCGTTGTGGCCGGTGAAGCCCATCAACAGATAAAGGACTACGGTAATGGCCAGGGCAGGAATCGACACCCAGGTCATGTAGCGAATATGGCTGAACAACTCCGAACCGCTGACCGCCGGGGCCAGGTTGGTGGTATCCGACAGCGGCGACATCTTGTCGCCAAAGTAAGCGCCGGACAGGACCGCTCCAGCGGTCACGGCCACCGACATGTCCAGCCCGGCCGAAACCCCGATCAGAGCTACGCCGATGGTTGCCGCAGTGGTCCAGGAGCTTCCGATTGAAAGCGCCACAATTGCGCAGATCACGCAACTGGCGGCATAAAACCAGTCGGGGCTGAGCAGTTCGAGGCCGAAGTAGATCAGGGTCGGGACAATACCGGCAAGCAGCCAGGTGCCGATCAGCGCGCCGACCATGAGAATGATCAGGATCGCGCCCAGGGCCAGCGAGATTCCCAGGGTAATGCCATCCATGACGTAATCCCAGTCATGGCCGTTGTAAAAGGCGATCAATGTCCCGATCGCGGCCGCGATCAGCAGGGCAATCTGGTTGGGGCCATAGGATGAATCGTCGCCGAACAGCCACACCGAGCCGGCCAGCATGACGATCAAGGCCAGCAAGGGCAGCGCGGACTGAAGATATGAAGGTTCTCTGAAGGAATCGCTCATTAAGAAGTTGCCATTTCGTCCAGGATCGTGTGGGCGCTGCGGAAGCGCTGCTCCAGGGCCGCATGAGATTCGGGATCATGCGGGAAACTTTCCAGCCATCGCCGCTGCAACTGCGCACGTTCACTGACGAGGTCGGGCCGCCGGGCGCCTTCGCCGAGACGGCTGGAAAGTCGATTGACCTGAAAATCCATGCGCCTCTGGCGATCCTCCGGAGGACTCTCGATACCGGAAAGACACTCCATTTCGATCACCACCTGACGGGCAAGATCGGTTTTTTGATCGACTTCGGGCTGTTTTTCGTCCGGCAACTGCAGTTTCGGGTACTGTTCGAGTCGTTTTACCAGCACTGCTGCGGCCGGATTGTCCGGAACCGGGTCGGGCAGACTCCAGTCGGGTTTCCGACCCTCGACAAGATCGGTCCAGGCCTGCTGCAATTGTCCGGCCAGCGACATCAATTGTTCATCGGCTTGCCGGCGCCGGCGGACGCGAAAGGCCGACAGCCGATCGCGAAATTCCGCCGCCGCATTGGCAAATCTCCTGCCCAGCGCCGGCGGCACCGCCGAGGCCTTGTTGAAACGTCCTTCCAGGCCGTTCATGAGTCCGACACCGTCTTCCAGCAACTCCTGATCGCTGGAGGCCAGTTCCTCGGCTTCCCGGCATAGCTCAACCAGTTCCTGCTGATGTTCGCGCTCGGCATCGCGCTGCCGGCTTCGTTCGGTTTTCAGATCCTCGAACAGGGGATCGATTGGCTCGCGGAATTCCCGCCACAGTTGATCGTCGAGTTTGCGTCGGGTTCGACCGGCGTTTTTCCATTCCGCCTGCAGCTTCTTGGCCTGGTCGACTGCCCGTGCCCGGTCCTTTTCATGAACCAGCTTGCGCGCCTCCAGGATCAGCCTGCGTTTTTCGCCGGCTACGGCATCGAAATGCTGATCCAGGCGTCCGGAAATCGAGTCCATCAGATCGCGCAGCGCCGCGGCCATCTTGCCGCGGCTTTTGGGCGGCAGCGTATCCAGATTGCGGATGGCCTCGCGTGCGGCACGCTGGTGTCGCAGCAGTAATTCCGGGTCGGCGTTTTCGGATGCAGCAAGTTTTCGCGCCTGCTCCAGAAAGGCCTTGAGCTCCTGAAGCGACTCCTTGCGCAATTCGGAACGTTTCTCCAGCCACGGACGGGCGGCTTCGAACGCCTGCTTGCAAGCCTGCTGGAAACGCCTCCATTGACCCTGAGGTGCGGCGAACCGGCGCTTGTCACCGGGAAGAATTTCCTGACGATCCAGATCCTGCCAGCGTTCGCGCAGCTCCTTGAGTCGTTGCGTGACCGCATCCGGATGCAGATTGGCTGCGTCGATCTCAGTCACCCTCTCGATCAGTCGTTCGCGCAATTCGTTGTTCGACCAGTGCTGCCAGTCGCGCAGTTCCTTGAGCTTTCCGGCCAGGCGTTGCATCCGGCCTTCGGCCTGGCGCGGTCTGGCGCGGCCGGGGATTCGATCCAAGGCGCTGCGGGCCTTGCGCAGTGCTTCGTGGGCGGCGGCAATATCGCCGTTTCCCAGGGCCTGATCACAGCCGTTGACCAGTTGCCCGAACTCTTCAAGCAGGGGCCGTTCCTGGTTTTCTTCCTGTTCATGTTCAGCCGGTTTTTCTTTTTTCGACGCTTGCGGCTTTTGGTCCTGCTGGACCCGGGCCTGCAGCTCGCTGACCAGTGCCTGGAAATGCTGCCGAAGGGCTTCGTGTTGCTGATCGTGTCGCCCGAGCGTGTTCCAGCGACGGTCAAATTGTGACAGCAGGCCACTGAGCTTCGCTCCGGTGTCTTGACCAATCGGGCTGGCGGCCAATTGCCTTGCAAGTTCGGCAAGTTGTGTCAGCTCCGGGTCGGTCGGGTCATGCTTCGGCGCTGGGGCAGCCTCACCGACTGGAGTTTTTTTCGGTGCCGCACGCGCCTTGTGCACGATCGCCAGCGCGCCTTCGAAGCGCAGCGCCAGTGGGGCATCGGGTGTGTCCAGGTCGTTCCATTGATGTTCCAGCTCTTCGGCTTCCTCGCGTCGTCGCTCGATTCGCTCACCGCGTGCCAGTGCCTCCATCTTTCGCACCAGTTTCAGGGCCAGCTCATCGCGCTTTTCGTGCCGGCCGCTGTCCTGCTCCAGATTGGCCATGTGCCGCAGCAGTGCCTCGTGGCGGATTTTGTGACGCTTCCTGAGCTGGCTGGAGATGCGCTTGAGTGTGGAGGGCTGATTGATGCGTTCCAGGATCTCGCGGGCAATGGCGTCGTCAGGCTCTGATATGAGACAATCACCAAGGAAACCCTGGGACTGGATTCGCTCCAATGCCAGCCGGCGCAGATCGGGAGATCCGGCATCGCGAGCCAGGCGTCGAACGGGATCTGCGGATTCCAATCCGGCGACCCATTCTCGCCAGCGCGGCTGGGCCGAGACATCGGGCTGCAGGCGCTCGCGCACCAGCCGCAGCAGGGCATGATCGGCCTGTTGCTTCAAGGTTTTGTCAGGATCGTCCAGCGCTGCATGAAGCCATGCTTCGGGTTGACCCAGACGCCGCAGCGCGACGATCCGCACGGCCGCTTCGGAATCCTCGCGCGCAATCCGCTCAAGTTGCGCGAGCAGGTCCGGGTGATTTTCACCTGCCACAGCCTGGGCCCGGACCGAGGCGTCCTTGCTTTCCCATGGTGGACCGAACAGACGTGTCTTGAGATTCATCTCTTGGGCAATGTCGACAATCGTGGAAACTCCTCGATTGTGCGTGATTTTGCCTCGGCCTGCCGGAGTTGTTGCTCAGGTCAACTGACGCACCATGCTGAACCCGGCGACCCAGGTGCCGACCGCCGAGCCCAGATTGGACAGGAACAGCACCAGAAATACGCGCGCGACGCGGTTCTTCCACCAGCCCCGCAGTTGCACGACATCATCTCGTAAGGCCTGGAAATCTGCCACCCGGGGCTTTCTAAGCCAAGCCTCCACTGCGGCGGTGACCATGCCCGCGCCGACCGTGGGATTGAGTGAGGTCAGGGGTGCCGCGATCAATGCAGACAGCACGGTCACCGGATGCGCCCGGGCCAGTAGCGCCCCCAGCGCTGACAGCCCGCCGTTGATGACCACCCAGGTCAGGATCAGCGAAAGCCCCAGCTCCGGGCTGCGTGAAAAGCCGATGGCGAAGCCGGTCACTACTGCCACCAGGATCAGCCAGGGGATGATTTTCCACACACGCAGCGCCGGGGGAATGCGGTCGAGATGCGCGGTACAGGATTGCGGGTCGGTTTCATGTTGCAGCGCCTCGGCCGTGCCAGCGAGATGACCGGCGCCAATCACGGCCAGCACGCGGCCGCTGGTCCGGCCTTCATTTTCCTGCAGCAGGCGTGCGGCCATGTAGCGGTCACGCTCCGTGATCAGGCTCTCGTAGAGTTCCGGAGATTGTTCCGAGAATTCACCGAATGCCTGGTTCAGGATATCGCCCTGCTTGAGACGTTCAACATCTTCTTCGGTGACTTTCTCGCGCGTGAACAGCGACAGGATCAGACCATTGGCCAGTATCAGGCGTTTCCATAGTGACAATCGTCGGTTGGTGCGCTTGAGCGTGATACCGATCTCCCGATCAATCAGTTGCAGCGGCAGGCTGGACCGGTCGGCGGCCTCGATTGCGGCCTTCATCTCGGCGCCGGGTTCAATCCCGAACTGTTCGGCGATCCTGCGTTGATAAGCTGCCAGTGCCAGACTGGCCATCATCATTCCGGCCTTGCCCTCGCGAATGATGACGAACAGGTTCGTGTCGCGCCAGGCCGAGGCGTCGGTCAATGCGCGATAGCGCGACTGACACAATTCCACGGCCACGGCATTGAATTCACCACTTTCCAGATGCCCGCGCACGGCATCAACGCTGGCTTGAGAAACATGGGCAGTCCCCAGCAAGGTGTAGTGAACACCGTTGCGTTCGATTTCGCGCACCGGCTCACCGCCAAAGTCGGTGGCGGCGGTGTCCTCGTCGCGCGCTTTCGGCGCGTCGGAATCATCGTTTTTCATGCATTTATTCCGTTATCTGATTACGCAGTTGCCAGTACATTTACAAGGATTGCCGCATTCAAGGCGCCGGACGCGTCCAGCACCCCTTTCGGACTTTCCTCGCAAGTGCGCGGCGCCCACACAGGCAGCACCTGGAGCCGTCTCGCGACGGATGGTCATGAACAAGCCGGTCTGAGTGATCTGTGCTTTCAGACCCTGTCTTTTGAGTGCTCGTCAGCGCAGGTACCGTCGGGTCAAATCGCCGTAGGCATCGATGCGGCGGTCGCGCAGGTAGGGCCAGATGCGCCGAACGCTTTCGCTGCGTGCCAGGTCAACCGTGGCAATCAGGACCTCCGGCGCAGTGCCGGCCTCGGCCAGGATTTCACCTTGCGGGCCGGCGATAAAACTGTGCCCCCAGAACTCCGCGTCGCGGCCGCCTTCGGAGCGATCAGGTTCGAATCCGACCCGGTTGCAGGATGCGACCGGCAAGCCGTTGGCCACGGCATGTGCGCGCTGGATGATACGCCAGGCATCGAGTTGCCGGCGGGCTTCCTCCTCTTCCTCCGCGGGATCAAAGCCGATCGCCGTGGGATAGATCAGGATCTCGGCTCCGGCCAGTGACATCAGCCGGGCCGCTTCGGGATACCACTGATCCCAGCACACCAGAACCCCCAATGTGCCGATCGAGGTCCGGACTGGGAAAAAGCCGGTATCGCCGGGCGTGAAGTAGAATTTCTCGTTGTAGCCCGGGTCATCGGGAATATGCATCTTGCGATAGATCCCGGCCAGGCTGCCGTCGCGATCAAGCACGATCGCGGTATTGTGGGCGAGACCCGGGGCCCGATGCTCGAAGATAGATCCGACGATGACGATGTCAAGGTCGGCGGCGGCTTCGGCGAGCTGTTTGCGGGTGCGGCCTTGAAGGGGTTCTGCCAGGTCGAACAGGGCCGGATCCTGATATTTGCAAAAATATTCCGTGACATGCAATTCGGGCAGCACCGCCAATTCAACGCTCTGCCGGGCGGCCTTGGCGATGCCCTCGATGCCGGCCTGGCGGTTGTGTTCGGGATCCGGTCCCATGGCGTGCTGAATCATCGCCACGCGAAGCAGTCGCTGGCTCATCTCAGACTGGCCGGAATCTGCATGCAGGCGCAGTGAGGGCCGCCGCCTTGCCGGATCATGGTGCTTGCTGGAATGGTCACGGCTTCACGCTCGCGAAACAGCGTTGCGATGATCTTGCGTGCGGGTCCGTCGTTCCGACTGCCATAGCCCGGAACCAGCACGGCATCGTTGATCAACACAAAATTGGCATAGCTGGCGGCCAGGGCCGGATCGAGGTCATCTGGAGTGGGCAGGGCGGTCAACTTGTAATTTCGGCCGCCGGGGTCCTTAAGCTGTTCCAGTTGATCCACCAGAGCCCGGTTTTGGGTCGAATCGCGCAAGGTCTGGAATGCGATCCGACCGTCGGGGGTGAATCGGGCCAGCGTGTCGATGTGGCCATCGGTGTCGTCGCCGGCAATCGGTGGCATGTCGATTTCCAGCAGATGCTCAATATTCAGCCAGCGCTTGAGCTCGAAGTCGAGCTCGCCATCAGACAGATGCGGCGCGCGTGAGCGCATGCAATGGCGATTGATCAACATTGTGCCGCGGCCATCACATTCGATTGCGCCGCCTTCGAGTTCCAGCAGTGACTGGCGGAATTGAATCGACTGGAACAGCGGATGCCGGGCGAGGTGAGTATTGACGCGATTGTCCAGGCGGGCTTCGTGACGCCCGCCCCAGCCATTGAAATAAAAATCCAGGGCCAGTCTCTGGCCGGCATGTGTGAGCGTGATCGGACCGAAATCGCGGCACCAGGTATCGTTACAAGGCGCGTGTATCCGGAACAGCCGGCCGGGATTGCCCAGGGTTCGCTCGGCCGAGTCGTCTTCGGGCTGGACCAGCAGCACGACGTTCTGGCGCTTCAGGACCTGGCCGATGAACTCGGCGTATTCGTGCCGGATTTTTTCTACAACTTCATGCCAGTCGCCGCCGGCAAACGGCCAGGCAAGCAGTAATGCGGACTGGTGCTCCCATTCTGCCGGGAGCCGATAGTCGACCGGATGCATGAAACCGCTTCAACCGGCTCCGCGTCGCAGGACTTCGCCACGATGCAGAACGCTTTCAATGACCACATCGTATTCGAAGTAGACGCTGTAATCCTCGTATACCCAGCGTGTAATGGGCGGTTCGCCAATCGGCGCATGCCGCTCCCGGGGAGAACCATAGCTTCGCTCGACCTCCGCCGCGCTCATGCCGTTGGTCGGCAGGTCACGCAGCATGCGCTCGCGAACCTCCTCGATCAGCAACACATCGGCACGGGCGAGGTCTGTGCCGAAGCCCGACCACAGCAAAACTGAAAAGACGACAGCAAAGACGCGCATCGAAAACTCCTTGGCAACGGTTCCCGCGTGGCCGCACCGCGCCATCGCGGCAATGACCATGCGGAAATGTTATCACAGCCTCAAGTATCGGTTGCGCGGCGCCGGAACCAGATCGCGCCGGCGAGCAATATCAGGCCGATGACCACCCCGATCCACATTTCCGCGCTTGCCAGAGCCCGCAGGATCGACACCAGGCCTATCAGTTGATCGGCGATCGGGGCGTATGTCGTGGCATTTCCCTGCTCCTTGATCATTTCCCAGTCGATGCTGCTCGGCAGCACGCCCCGGCCGATCCGCTCGCCGATGATGACGAACAGGTTCATGCCCGGCAGGCGCATGCTGGTCAACAGGCTCCAGAAATGCTGGAACAGCCCGATCAGCGCTGGAACAATGAACGCGATCAGAATCGGAAGCCGGGGCGCCCAGGAAGAGCAGAACATCAGCCAGGCATAGATCGGCAGCAGCCACAGCGACTGGACCAGACTACCCAGCAGCATGATCAGCCAGACTGAAATCGGATTGGCCGGCACCCAGATTTCGGTGAGAGGATTGATGCCGGCGGCCATGGCGTAGAAAGTGGCAATGATCAGCATCAGTAAATGAGTCAAGGCGATTCCGACCAGAAACAGCAACGGCGCGGCGACCATCGCGGTCAGCAGCTTGGAGACCACAGTCTGATGGTCCGAAACCGGGAGTGATTTCCAGAACAGGATCGAGCGATCCTTGCGATCGTCATACAAGCTCCCGGCCAGGTAAAACACCACCACCAGGAACATGATCTGATGAAACAGAATCCCGATCGAGAACATGCCACCGGTGATGAGCAGCCGCTTTTGTTCCACATCGGTCTGGGCCCACATCCGAATGCCATCGAGTGTGAAGCTCATCTGGTTGTCGACCTTGGCGCCGACGATCAGTGCGAGTACCGTGGTCAGCACCAGAAAACCGAAGATCATCAACGGTGTCCATTTGAACGCGAACGGGCTTTCCCACACCTCGCGCCTGATCAGCACCAGAGTTTTTTTCAAGGCATCGGCAATCATGCGGCTTTCTCCCTTTGGCTGGTTTCATCCCCCATCAGCGCTACAAACAGGTCGGCAATCCCGGGTTTGTGGACTTCGCCCAGTTGCGCCAGCTCGGACGGCTTGCCGCCGTCGAACAGCAGGATGTGGCGACCGAACAGTGTGCGCTCGTGGATGGGTTCGAGCCGGCGCGCCTGGTCGACTTGATCGGGCCGGACCATGATTTCGGTAAACCGCTCGTGGATATCGTCCATGCTGCTGTCGAGCACGAACTCTCCGTCCTTGATGAAGATCAGATCGGTCAGGATGTGCTCGACCTCCTCGACCTGATGGGTGGTGATCAGAATGGTCCGCTGTTCGTCGAAATATTCGTTGAGCAGGCTGGTATAGAACTGCTTGCGAAACAGGATATCCAGCCCCAGCGTGGGTTCGTCGAGCACCAGCAGTTTGGCGTCAATGGCCATGACCAGTGCCAGATGCAGTTGCACGATCATGCCCTTGGAAAGAGTGCGAATTTTTGCTTTCTGACTGATTTTGGTACGCGCCAGATAATGCATGCAGGTCTCGCGCGAGAAGCGCGGGTGCATTTTTTCGGTCAGTTCGATGATCTGCCAGACGCGCGCCCAGCGCGGCAGAACGGCGACATCAGCGATAAAGCAGACGTCGCGCATCAGCGCATCCCGATTCTTGGACGGGTTCAGGCCAAGCACCTCGAGCTCGCCATCGAAACTGGTCAGTCCCAGCATGGCTTTCAGGGCGGTGGTCTTGCCGGCCCCATTCGGTCCGATCAGACCGACGATGCGGCCGGCCGGAATTTCGAGATCGACCCCGGCCAGCGCGACGGTGGAACCGAATCTGCGTGCCAGTCCCCGAGCATGGACGATTGTACTCATTTCATTCTCCCTCGTTTCGATTCAGTATCAATTCGGCAGGATCCAGCCCCAGCGATTCGATGCGCTCGGCAATCCTTGGCCACTCCTCGGTGAGGAATTTCTCGCGCTCGAGCTGGTGCAGGCGCCGGCGCGCGCCAGTGGTGATGAACAATCCGACACCCCGCCGCTTGTCCACCAGGCCCTCGTCGGCCAGAAGCTGATACGCTTTAGATACGGTCAGCGGATTGATCCGCATTTCGGCCGCAACCTGGCGCACGGATGGCAGTGCGTCGCCTTCGGCGAGGCTGCCATCAAGGATGGAGGCTACCGTGTGCTGGCGAAGCTGCCAGTAGATCGGCTGATTATCGTCCCAATGATGGGCCATCAAAAAAACCTGGGATCGGGCAGCAACGCCGGCAGAAGCGAGCCGGTTGCGGAGCGACCGCACTTGCGGCGTTGGCGACAATCTTCGGCCTCGGCGCGAGCGCTCTCGGCGGGCGTGGCCGCCTCGGTGGATGACACAGAGTCGATGTCAACCTCGCGCACTTCGGAATGCGCCAACTGCCGCTCGGCGTCCTCGGGAGCTGACCATGTCAGACTTGCCACCAGGCCGAAGGCGGCAGCCAGCATGGCCAGTCCATGGGGAACGTGAAGCGATTTGCGCGTGATCGGAAGCATTTAGAGGCTCCTTGGCAGGTAGGTGTTGCATGTGTTGGTGTACTACTATACTAGAACACCAAACCAGTGTCAATCACTTTCCGACTGTTGGGTTCGACTGTCGTTTTCAATCAACCACGAATGTGTGCTGGGTCCACCTGGACGCCTGAGCGCGGTTCGTGTTCGGTTGCGACGCGCAGGATACCAACTGTTATCATTCGGAATCTGAAGCTGCTTCCGGTCCGGCCTGGTGTCGCGTCCGGATCGGTCTGTTTTCTCCGGTCGCGTGAGACGGCCGATCACATCAATGAAATTTCTGGAGTGAATCTGAACATGATTCGAACAATCCTGATGGTCGCGCTGGCCGCAACCACAATGCATGGCGGTGTTTCAAACGCTCAAACTACTGAACTGGACACGCCGGAAGAACGCCTGAGTTATACGCTGGGCATGGATATGGGGCAGTCACTGGCGGCTCAGGACATCGCGCTGGATATCGAAATCCTGATCCAGGCGCTGCGGGCCAGTTATCTTGGAGAGGAGACCCTTCTTTCCCGGGAGCAGGCGGATGCCGAGCGCGAAGGGTTCATTCGCCAGCGCCAGCAGGCGCTGGAACAGCAACGGATTGAGGACGCGCGCATCAATCTCGAGGAAGGCCAGGCCTTTCTTGCTGCCAATGCCGAACGCGATGGCGTCCAGGTCACTGAATCAGGCCTGCAGTATCGCGTGATCGAGGAAGGCGAGGGCACCCGGCCGACAGCTTCGGACCGGGTTACCGTGCACTACAGCGGACGTTTGATCAACGGCGTCGAGTTCGACAGTTCCCGAGCCCGTGGCGAGCCGGCCACCTTTGGTTTGAGTCAGGTCATCCCGGGCTGGACCGAGGGCTTGCAGTTGATGCGCGAAGGCGGCCGATACGAATTCTTCATCCCTTCCGATCTGGCTTATGGCGAGCAGGGTCGGCCCGGCCCGATCGGTCCGAATTCGACTCTGATCTTTGATGTCGAATTGATCGAAGTGGTCGACAGTGGACGCAGCAGCGAATCGGAATCCGACTGAAGCATTCGGAAATTGCACCCAGATTGGTCCGGGAGGATCCATGGGATCTCTACAGGATGCCTTGCTGAAATCCGGTCTGGCCGAGGACAAGTCACCTCGCAAGGCGGGCCGGAATCGATCGGACAGGGCCGATCGCGCACGCAGGCGGAACAGCACGCCGTCGGTCAAGAAAAAGCCGGTCAGAAAAGGGACGGGTCATAACGGCAAATCAGACCTCGAACAGGCCTGGGCCGCGCGTCGCCGTGCCGAGACGCTGGACAAGGAACGGGCCAAACAGCAAAGGGTGGCCGACCAGGAGGCACGCCGCAAGCGGAATCTCGAGCTTGACCGAATCATCGAGGGTCAGGCGCTGAATGATGAAAATGCCGGGATTCCGCGCTATTTCCAGCACCTGGGCAAGATCCGGCGAGTGTTGTGCACGCCGGAGCAGCGCGATCGAATCAATTCCGGTCGCCTGGGCGTTGTCAACCTGCGCGGCGGCTATTTCATCGTCGAGCCGGAGGTGGTGGCGAAATGGCGGGAAATCGCGGCGGATCTGGTGCCCGATCTGGCCGGTGCCGAACCGGACGTTGCGGAAGAGGGTGAATATCCGCCAGTTCCGGATGATCTGAGCTGGTAGGAATCTCTGCTGATTTGCTACTATGATGGTCTCTTTCCGGGTTGTTGCATGAGCTCCGGAGCCATCGATTCACTCCTCGATTCATGATTCCGGATCGAGAAACTCATTCCCGAGGAACAAAAGATCATGAAAAAAACCCCCATCTTTGTGCTTGCCACCGCTGGTCTGTTGCTGAGCGCGTGCAGCGAGCCTGAATCTCCCGAGATTTCGGAAACTGCCCATGAGGCGGTCGATGAGGCCGAGCAGCTTGCCGAGGAAGTCGATGCGCTCGATAACCCGTTCTTCGAGCCGTCGACGCTGCCGCTGGGAATGCCGCCGTTTGATCGTATCCGAGATGATCACTTCATCCCGGCAATGGAGCGTGGCATGCAAGAACACCTCGCCGAGATCCGGACCATTGCCGACAATCCGGAAGCACCCACGTTCGAGAATACCCTTGCGGCGATGGAACGAAGCGGCCGTCTGCTTTCGCGAGTGACCAGCACCTTTTTCAACCTGAGCGGCGCCGATACCAACGATGAGCGCCAGCGCATCCAGCGCGAAATGTCACCACGGCTGGCGGCACATCGCGATGCCATACAGCTAGATCCCGATCTTTTCGCCCGGGTCGAATCACTGCATCAGCGCCGTGACGAACTGGGTCTGAGTGACGAGCAGATGCGCCTTGTGGAGCTGACCCATCGCGAATTCGTGCGTGCCGGCGCCCGCCTTACGGACGAGCAGAAGGAGCGGTTGCGCGAAATCAATGCTGAGTTGTCGAGCCTGAGTACCCGCTTTTCGCAGAACGTTCTGCGCGAGGTCAACGATGCGGCCGTGATCGTTGACGATGCGGCGCAACTGGAAGGCCTGACCGGCGCCCAGATCGAGGCGGCCGCGAACGAAGCCCAGGAGCGTGGAGAAGAAGGCAAATACGTGCTGACGTTGATGAATTTTTCCAGTCAACCGCAGCTCTCCTCTCTGGTCAACCGCGATGTTCGCGAGCGGCTGATGTGGGCGTCGCTGATGCGTGGCAGCCGCGGCAACGACTACGACAATCGGGAAATCGTCTCCAATGTGCTCCAGTTGCGGGCCGAAAAGGCCGTGATGCTCGGTTACGACACCCATGCCGATTTCGTGCTCGAGGTCAATACGGCAGGCAGTGTCGATGCCGTCCAGGAGATGCTGGACCGGCTGGCGCCGGTGGCAGTAGCCAATGCCAAGCGCGAGGGTGAGGGTCTGCAGCAGATGATCAATGAGGGCGCGGAAAATCCGTTCGATCTCAAATCCTGGGACTGGCCGTTTTATGCCGAAAAACTGCGCCAGCAGCGCTATGACTTCGATGAGAGCGCGATCAAGCCCTATTTCGAGCTCGACAGCGTGCTGATCAACGGTGTCTTTCATGCCGCCGGGGAGCTGTTCGGACTGTCATTCAAGGAGCGTCCGGACCTGCCAACCTATCATCCCGACGTGCGGATATTCGAAGTTTATGACCATGACGGCGAGCTGCTGGCGCTGTTCATCGGCGATTTCTATGCCCGTTCATCCAAACGCGGCGGTGCCTGGATGAATGCCTATGTCTCCCAGTCAAATCTGCTGGGGACCCGACCCGTGGTTGGCAATCACCAGAATATTCCCAAGCCGCCGCCGGGTGAGCCGACCCTGATGACCTTCGATGAGGTCACGACCATGTTCCATGAGTTCGGCCACGCACTCCACGGCATGTTTTCGGATGTCACATATCCGAGTCTGGCCGGGACCTCGGTGCCGCGTGATTTCGTGGAATACCCCTCGCAGGTCAACGAAATGTGGGCGACCTGGCCTTCGGTTCTGGAAAATTACGCCCTGCATCACGAGACCGGTGAGCGGATCCCGCAGCAATTGCTTGATCGGGTGCTCGAGGCCCAGCAATTCAACGAAGGTTATCGCACCACCGAGTACCTGGCGGCTTCGATCCTGGATATGTGCTTTCATACGCTGCCGGCCGCGGAAATTCCCGATCCCGACGGAATCCTGGCGTTCGAGCGCCAGTGTCTGGAAAGCAACGGAGTGGCTTATGATCCGGTGCCGCCACGCTACCGCACCACCTATTTCTCGCACATGATGGGTGGCTACTCGGCCGGCTATTACTCCTATATATGGAGTGAAGTGCTGGATGCCGACAGTGTTGGCTGGATCGAGGAAAACGGTGGTCTGAAGCGCGAAATTGGCGATCACTTCCGCGCCACGCTGTTATCGCAGGGCGGCAGCAAGGAGGCGATGCAATTGTTCCGGGATTTCGTCGGCCGGGATCCGGTCATCGAACCGCTGCTGGAACGGCGCGGCCTGGTCGGCGAATAAGCCGCGGCGGCATTGGGCATTCGTGAGATGAACGAGCAGGGCGCCCGGGAGCGTTCCCGGGCGCTGGCCTTCCAGCGTTTCACCGACTATTTGACCCACGACCTGGTCGGCGGCCCACGACCGTGGCAGTTCAATCATTTGATCAATTTCTTCAAGGCTGGCACGCCCCTGTGGCTGTTGGGCCTGATGTGGTGGTATGACACCTGGTCGATGCGCGAGTGGCTGTATTTCGCGCTGCACGGCGGTTACGGTCTGGTCTGGCTGATCAAGGATGTGGCTTTTCCGGATGCGGCCTGGCAGAAGCGGGTCACCGTTGGTGGCAGCCTGATGTCGGTGCTCGGAGTTCTCGGCTGGTACTGGGTGTTCGGCTGGTTGCTGATTTCCGGGCATGCCGGTGCGAGCTACCCGCTGCCGGAACCGGTCTGGTTTGGGTTGTGCACACTGGCCTGCCTGCTGGGTTGCGTGATCATGATTGCCGCGGATGCGCAGAAATACTTCATGCTGCGCGAACGGCCGGGGCTGATCACCGATGGCATGTTTCGCCACATCCGGCACCCGAACTACCTCGGCGAAATTCTGATTTATGCAAGTTTCGCGGCCATGGTCTGGCACTGGCTGCCATGGCTGGTACTGGCCTGGGTCTGGCTGGGCGTGTTCGCCGTCAACATGCGGGTCAAGGAATTGCGCATGGCGCGCCACTCCGGCTGGAATGAGTGGCGCGGGCGAAGCTGGTGGCTGGTTCCCGGCCTGTTCTGATCCGCTTTATCCAATCTCCCGGAGTCCCTGGTGGCGCGCAACACCTTTGCCTCGATTGATGTCGATGCGCTCGAGCACAACTTTGAGCGTGTACGTCAGTGGGCCGGCGATGCGCGCATCATGGCCGTGGTCAAGGCCGATGCCTACGGCCATGACCTCAAGCGCTGCCTGCCGGCGCTGGAGCAGGCCGACATCCTGGCCGTGGCGACGATGGACGAGGCGCGCGCCATCCGCACCCTCAACCCGGGCGTGCCCGTTCTGCTGCTGGAGGGGGTTGTTGCGCCGGCAGAACTTGAAGCGGTCGAAAATCTGTGCCTGGAAATGGTGATTCACCACCCCGCGCAGTTGCAGTGGCTGGAAGCGTCCGGACGCCCTCCGGGGGCGAGAGTCTGGCTGAAGCTGGATTCCGGCATGCACCGTCTGGGATTTCCATTGACCGTTGCAGCCGAGGTTCACCAGCGTCTGCGCGCACTTCCCGGGGTCGGGGAAGTGGTGTTGATGACGCATTTTGCCTGTGCCGATCAGCGCGACAATCCATTGACCCTGAAGCAGACCGAGCGCTTTGACCAAGCCACGGGGACATTGCCCGGTGCGCGCTGTATGGCCAATTCAGCGACCTTGCTGAATTTCCCGGCTCTGGCACGCGACTGGGTGCGTTCCGGCCTTTTACTGTATGGTGTCTCGCCGCTAGCCGGCCGCGACGGCCCGTCGCTGGGGTTGCAACCGGTCATGACCTTCGAGACCCGCTTGATCGCAGTCAATGACGTGCCGGCCGGGGAAAGCATCGGCTACGGTGCGCGATTCGTTGCCGAGTCCGGCATGCGCATAGGCGTGGCCGCTGCCGGCTACGGCGATGGCTATCCGCGCAACATGCCCGATGGCACTCCGGTGCTGGTCAACGGCCGCGAGCAGCGCCTGGCCGGACGGGTATCGATGGACATGATCACCATCGATATGGATGGACAGCCCGACGCCCGCCTCGGCGATCCGGTAGTGTTGTGGGGCAGGGGCCTGCCGGTGGAGCGAGTGGCCGGCTCGGCCGACACCATCCCCTACGAACTGCTGTGCCGCGTGACCCGGCGTGTGCGGTATCGCAGTTTGAACTTCGGTGGAGAATGATCCAAGAGATGCCAACCAAACTCAGTGTCAATGTAAACAAGATCGCGCTGCTGCGCAACCAGCGGGCGTTGGGTGTGCCGTCGGTTGTGGGATTGTCAGTGGTTGCGCTGCAGGCCGGGGCGGACGGGCTCACGGTTCACCCTCGGCCGGATGGCCGCCACATCCGCGGGCACGATGTCGATGCGCTGAGCGAACTGCTCTCGTCAGATGAATGGGCTGGCCGCGAGTTCAACATCGAAGGCAACTCATTGGACTCCGGCGGAGGGCACCTCATGCCGATTCTGCGCAAGATCAAGCCGACCCAGGCGACGCTCGTCCCCGACGACCCGTCGCAGAACACGAGTGATCACGGCTGGGACGTCGTCAAGCATTTGGATGCGCTCAGGCCGATCGTCGCGGAGCTCAAGGCCCTGGGCTGCCGGGTGAGTCTGTTCCTCGACCCCGACCCCGAGCTGGCCAGGCGTGCGGCGGACACGGGTGCGGACCGAATCGAACTCTACACCGAGTCATACGCACAGGCCTATGGGCAAGGTGGCGGTGCGCTTGCAAATACCCTCGCGGCGTTTCGCGCGACCGCCGAGGCCGCCGCATCGGTGGGCCTGGGTGTCAACGCAGGTCACGATTTGAACCTGGACAACCTGGCGGGCTTCGTGGCGATTCCGAACGTGCTGGAGGTTTCGATCGGCCACGCTCTGGTAGCGGATGCGCTCAGTATGGGGATGGCGGAAGCGGTGAAGGCGTATCGCAATGCCTGCGGCAGCGTATAGTCTGATCGATGGCTGGGTGAAAGGATTGGATGCAACAATGTTCGAGTCTTGCTACGGGCCAAGCCGGCCTTTTGCACCAAACTGTCAGCGGGGAGTGGTGTTGCCTGATGGCGAGCTGCGGGCCGCGGGATCAGATGACGATCTTTCAGCATCTATCGGCATCTGCTTGCTTTCGAGAGGCCACTCAGGCGCGGATGCCCTCAAACCTACACAAGCGGCACCAAAGCTCCCTTGAGACCTGCCGTTTTCTCGAGGCCGATCGACCCGCGGCTCGCCATCAGGCAACGCCGCTCCACGCCTGCTCCCAGCCCCAGCCCCAGCCGTTGCCCGTCAGCGCACGATATGAGTGAGGCAGGTAATCAGGAAAGGGAGTCAGGCCAGTTCGGGTTCGGGGAACAGTTCCGGTGACATCAGTTCGATGAAACGCCGGGCCTGGGGGGTCAGGTAGGCGCCCTTGCGCATGACGACGCCATACGTGCGCTTGGGAAACCACTGGCTGACATCGCGCGTGATGAGCTGGTCGCGGTCGGCATCGGTCAGGCAGATGCTGGTGACGATGGAAATGCCGAGACCGCGTGCGACGTAGCGCTTGATGACCTCCCAGCCGCCGACTTCCATGGTCACCCGGAATGGCAGCTTGTGTTTCTGGAAAACCTGGTCGATCAGCGTGTAGGTGGTCAGGCGCTTGGGCGGCAGAATCAATCCATAAGGGCTGATGTCGGCCAGCGTGAGGCTGGAGCGGCGAGCCAGTGGATGGTCGTGTGCGGCAATCAGCACCGGGCGGAAACTGTAGATCGGGCGGTAGCTGATGTCTCCGGGCACGTCGATCATCGAACCCACGGCAAAATCGACCTGGTCGGTGCGCAGCATCCCCAGTCCATCGGCGCCGGTGACGTTGGACAGGCGCACATAGATACCGGGGTGACGATTGCGAAACCGCAGGACCAGGCTGGGCAGCAGGTGCAGGATGGTCGATTCTCCGGCCGCGATCCGGACTTCCCCCGAATCCAGCCGGCCGAATGCCCGGGCAAATTCGTCTGGCAGGGCATCCAGCCGATCCACCAGCGGCCGGGCCAGTTCCAGCAGAGTCCTGCCGGCCGGTGTCAGGTTCATGCTCGGCCCGTGACGTTCGAACAACTGCTGACCCAGCTCCTCTTCCAGGGCGCGGATCTGTTGACTGATCGACGGCTGCGACAGAAACAGCGCCTCGGCCGCGGCCGAAACGCTGCCCAGCCGGGCCGTCTGGCAGAACGCGCGCAGATGCTTGAGCAGGTTTCCTTTGTACATTCGGGCACCATTATCGGATATTCAAATACAAAAAATCAAATAATTTAATTTGTCAAATACAGATTTAGCTGGCAGTCTCTCGGTAACCTTTGGATGACGCGGAGACGGATGGATGACTGAAGCTGAATTGCAGACCCGGGCGGAAGTGCTCAAGGCTGTGCCGGAAGGCTGTGCCGGGATCCTGCCGCAGCCGCTGCTGGATCTGCTGGGTGAACTGGGAGCGCGTTTTCGCCAGCCGGTTGATCGGCTGCTGGACGTCCGGCGTGTCGTTCAGGAACGTCTGGACAGCGGTGAGCTTCCCGACTTCCCGGCCGAAACCCGCGAAATTCGTGACGCCGACTGGCAGGTGGCACCCATCCCTGAAGACCTGACCGACCGGCGCGTCGAGATCACCGGTCCGGTCGACCGCAAGATGATCATCAATGCGCTCAACAGCGGGGCGCGCGTGTTCATGGCCGATTTCGAGGATTCCAGCACGCCGACCTGGAACAACATGGTCCACGGCCAGCAGAATCTGCACGACGCGGTCCGCGGCGGAATCGAATTCACTGGCGAGAATGGCAAGCGCTATGCGCTGGGCGAAAACCCGGCAGTGCTGATCGCCCGCCCGCGCGGCTGGCATCTGGACGAAAAACATGTCGAGGTCGATGGCCGGCCGATTCCCGCGGGCCTGTTCGATACCGCTGTCTACATCTATCACAATGCCAAGGTGCTGCTGGAAAAGGGCTCCGGCCCGTATCTGTACCTGCCCAAGCTGGAAAACCGGCACGAAGCGGCATTGTGGGAAGAGGCGCTGTCCGGGATCGAGCGCAGCCTGGGCCTGGATCCCGGCACGGTCAAGGTCACGGTGCTGATCGAGACCATAATGGCGGTGTTCGAGATGGACGAGATCCTGCACGCACTGAAAAATCGCATCGTCGGCCTCAACTGCGGTCGATGGGATTATATTTTCAGCTATATCAAACGTTTCCGGAATCATCCTGATAAAACACTGCCGGATCGCGAGCAGGTCACCATGACCGTTCCGTTCCTGCGCGCCTATTCGCAACTGCTCATCCGCACCTGCCATCGGCGCGGTGCATTTGCCATGGGCGGGATGGCCGCGCAGATTCCGATCAAGGGCGACGAGCAGGCCAATGCCGCAGCGATCGAGAAGGTGCGTGCCGACAAACGGCGCGAGGCTGGAGATGGTCATGACGGGACCTGGGTGGCGCATCCCGGCCTGATTCCGGTGGCCATGGAAGTTTTCGACCAATACCTGCAAGGCCCGAACCAGCTTGACAAAATGCGCCGGGATGTTTGTGTCGGCGCGGCTGAATTGCTGCAACCCTGCGACGGCATCATCACCGAAGGCGGTGTCAGAGGCAACATCTCGGTCGCGATCCGCTATCTGGGGGCCTGGCTGAACGGCCAGGGATGTGTGCCGCTGGATCACCTGATGGAAGACGCGGCGACCGCTGAAATCGCACGAGCGCAATTGTGGCAGTGGATCCGTCATCCGGCCGGGCGGCTTGAGGATGGTCGCGACATCGACGTGGACTTGTTTCAAGACTTCACCCGCGAGGCGCTTGCCCAACTACGCGACGCGCATGGCGAAACCGCCTTCGAGGAGGTGGGTTACCGGCGCGCCGCCGATCTGCTGGAGCAGGTCACGCTTTACGATGAATTCGCCGAATTCATCACCCTGCCCGCCTACGAACTCATCGATTGAAACCGGAAACATGGCCCGAGGAGCCTTGATATCATGAATGACACTTCGAATGTAAGCAACATCATTCAGCTTGAACGTGAATGGACCGATAACCCTCGCTGGAAGGGAGTGGAGCGTCCGTATGATGCCAACGAGGTGCTGCGACTAAGGGGCTCGATCACCATCGAATACACTCTGGCGCGGCTGGGTGCGGAAAAGCTGTGGCGGCGGATGCACGAGGGTCCGTTCGTCAATGCACTGGGCGCGCTGACCGGAAACCAGGCGATGCAGCAGGTGCGGGCTGGCCTCAAGGCGATTTATCTTTCCGGCTGGCAGGTGGCCGCGGATGCCAACAACGCGGGTCAGATGTATCCGGACCAGTCGCTGTACCCGGTCAGTTCGGTGCCCGAGGTGGTGCGGCGGATCAACAACACCCTGATGCGTGCCGATCAGATCCAGCACTCGGAAGACAGCGGTGATATCGATTGGTTTGCACCCATCGTGGCCGATGCCGAGGCCGGATTCGGCGGCGTACTGAACGCCCATGAACTGATGAAGGACATGATTGCCGCCGGCGCGGCCGGCGTGCATTTCGAAGACCAGCTTGCCTCGGCCAAGAAGTGCGGGCACATGGGTGGCAAGGTGCTGGTGCCGACTTCCGAGGCGGTCGCCAAGCTGGTTTCGGCACGCTTGGCCGCCGATATCTGCAACGTCCCGACCATCATCGTGGCGCGCACCGATGCCATGGGGGCCAACCTGCTGACTTCGGACGTCGATGCGCGCGACCGCGAATTCACCTCCGGCGAGCGGACCGTGGAAGGCTTTTACCGGGTCAACGCCAGTATCAACCAGGCAATTTCGCGCGGGCTGGCCTATGCGCCTTATTCGGATCTGATCTGGTGCGAAACCTCGACTCCGGACCTGGGTCAGGCGAAAAGGTTTTCTGAGGCGATCAGAACCGAGTATCCGGACAAGATGCTGGCCTACAACTGCTCACCGTCGTTCAACTGGAAGAAGAATCTGTCGGAGGCCGATATTGCACGCTTTCAGCGCGAACTCGGGGCGATGGGCTACAAGTTCCAGTTCATCACGCTGGCCGGCTTCCATGCCCTGAACTACTCGATGTTCGAGTTGGCCCGAGGTTACCGCGAACGCCAGATGGAGGCCTATGTGGAGCTCCAGGAAGCCGAATTCGCCGCCGAGAAGGATGGCTATTCCGCCACCCGTCATCAGCATGAAGTCGGGACCGGATACTTCGACCAGTTGACCCAGGCGATCAGCACCGGCCAGTCCTCACTGAGCGCCCTGAGCGGCTCGACCGAGGAGGAGCAGTTCAGGGAAAGCGCCTGAATCCGGGCTTGTTGCCGCGGCGGGTCTTTCCCGCTGCGGCGGCATTGCATCGAACCCTGTTCCAGACGAGGTCGAGTTACCTCGTGACCACGCCAATTGAGTTAATATCGTGACCATCACGGTATTCAATCAGTCATCGGAACGGATGAACGACCCGAACCACAACAGCGATACACCGCGCGAAAATCTGGCGCTGGAAGAAGCACGTCCTAAAGTCAGCAAGCCGCCCTTGTACAAAGTGGTGCTGCTCAACGACGACTATACTCCAAT
This sequence comes from uncultured Halomonas sp., assembly GCA_964453565.1. Lineage (GTDB taxonomy): Bacteria > Pseudomonadota > Gammaproteobacteria > Xanthomonadales > Wenzhouxiangellaceae. Next base: position 23,762 of record CAYVPB010000002.1, on the reverse strand, counting down.
GGAATTCGTCGTCGAAATTCTCAAGAAATTCTTTAGTCTGGATCATGAAAAGGCCACGCGCGTGATGCTCAACGTTCACACCCGCGGTCGCGGCGTGGCCGGAATCTACACTTTCGAGATTGCCGAGACCAAGGTCATCATGGTCAATGATTATGCCCGCGAGCACGAGCATCCATTGCAGTGCACGCTGGAGCAATCATGAATTGTTGCCGAAGCTGCGCCCCTTCGTCGCGGATTGAACCGCGCGGGCTTCGGCGTGGTCCACTGATCAACCAACCCATGAGCGCGGCCATCGCGGCCGGAGGCTGTTTCTGATGTTCAGCAAGGATCTGGAACTTTCCATTTCACAGGCGTATCACGCCGCGCGCAGCCGCAGGCATGAGTTCCTGACGGTTGAGCACCTGCTGCTGGCCTTGATCGACAACCCGTCGGCGCGCTCTGTTCTGATTGCCTGCAGCGTTGATCTCGATCAGCTCGGGCGCAAGTTGCAGCAAGTGCTGAATGAAACCATTCCGGTCCTGTCTGCCGGCGATCAGCGCGATACCCAGCCGACTGTCGGTTTCCAGCGGGTGTTGCAACGGGCGTTGTATCACGTCCAGTCGGCCGAAAAGTCCGAAGTCCTCGGAGCCAACGTGCTGGCGGCGATTTTCAGTGAAAAGGATTCGCATGCCGTCTATCTGCTCGGCCAGCAGGAAGTGTCGCGACTGGACGTGGTCAACTTCATTTCGCATGGAATCACCAAGTCGGAGGAGCCTGAAGACACCGCATCGCCGGCGCGGGAGCAGCCTGGCGAGAGCGAAGCTGCGGAGCAGAAATCACCGCTGGCGAGCTTTGCCACCAATCTTAACGAGCGCGCGCGCGCCGACCGTATCGATCCGCTGATCGGGCGTGATCGGGAAATCGAGCGCACCATCCAGATTCTCTGCCGCCGGCGCAAGAACAACCCGTTGTATGTGGGTGAGTCCGGAGTCGGCAAGACCGCGCTGGCCGAAGGGCTGGCATTGCGCATCGTCAACCGGGAAGTCCCCGAGGTGTTGCATGATGCCGAGATCTGGGCGCTGGACCTGGGCGCGCTGCTTGCCGGCACCAAGTACCGCGGCGATTTCGAAAAGCGTCTCAAGTCGGTACTGGCCGAATTGCGCCGGCACGAGGGCGCGGTGCTGTTTATCGATGAAATTCATACCATCATCGGCGCCGGGGCGGCTTCCGGCGGCGTCATGGATGCATCCAACCTGATCAAGCCGGTGCTGGCCAACGGCGAATTGCGCTGTATCGGGTCAACCACCTTCGAGGAATACCGCGGGGTGTTCGAGAAGGACCGGGCGCTGGCGCGCCGGTTCCAGAAGATCGACGTTGCCGAGCCCACAATCAGCGAAACCATCGAAATCCTTACCGGGCTCAAGTACCGGTTCGAGCAGCATCACTCGGTGCAGTATTCGCCTGAAAGTCTGGAGGCGGCGGCAATGCTCTCGGCCCGCCACATCAATGATCGCCACCTTCCGGACAAGGCGATTGACGTCATAGACGAGGCCGGCGCCCGCCAGCGCCTGCTCGAACCCGACCAGCGTGTCGATATCATCGGCAACGAGCAGATCGAGGAAGTGGTCGCGCGCATGGCGCGGATTCCGCCGCGCCAGGTCTCGCGCTCCGACCGCGATGCACTCAGGACCCTGGAACGTGATCTCAAGCTGACTGTGTTCGGCCAGGATCCGGCCATCGAAACGCTGGCCTCGGCGATCAAGATGGCCCGCTCGGGACTGGTCGATGTCGATCGGCCGATCGGTTCGTATCTGTTTGCCGGACCGACAGGCGTCGGCAAGACCGAAGTCACCCGCCAGCTTGCGATGACCCTGGGGATCGAACTGATCCGGTTCGACATGTCCGAGTACATGGAGGCCCACACAGTTTCCCGCCTGGTGGGCGCGCCTCCCGGTTACGTTGGTTTCGACCGAGGCGGACTGCTGACCGAAGCGGTGACCCAGAATCCGCATGCCGTGCTGTTGCTCGATGAAATTGAAAAAGCCCACCCGGATGTCTACAACCTGCTGTTGCAGGTCATGGACCATGGCAAGCTGACCGACGCAAACGGCAGAAGCGCCGATTTTCGCAATGTGATCGTGGTCATGACCACCAATGCCGGCGCCGTGGATATGAACCGCCGCTCGATCGGCTTTACCGATGCCGACGCGCGTCCGGACGGCATGGAGGCCATCCGTCGCCAGTTCACGCCGGAATTTCGCAATCGCCTGGATGCGGTCATCCAGTTCGATCCGTTACCGCTGGAGATCATTCTAAAGGTGGTCGACAAGTTCATCATGGAGCTCGAGAACCAGCTTGCCGATCGCAACGTCCATATTGAAATATCGACTGCGGCGCGCGAATGGCTGGCCGAATATGGATTCGACCCGGGCATGGGTGCGCGGCCTATGAAACGCGTGATCCAGGAAAACATCAAGCGGCCGCTGGCCGACGAACTGTTATTCGGAGATCTGGGGGAACAGGGCGGCACACTGAAAGTGGAAGTTGCCGAGTCCGGTCGGGAATTGACCCTGACAGTCAAGGCTTCCCAGGCAGAAGCGCTGCCGGCGGATTGAATGGGATCGGCCGGCCGCGGCACGGGGCGGCTATTTCATGCGGTAGGTGATCCTGCCCTTGCTCAGATCGTATGGTGTCATTTCGACCTTGACCCGGTCGCCGGTCAGAATTCTGATGTAGTGCTTGCGCATCCGACCCGAGATATGCGCGGTAATGGTGTGTCCGTTGTCGAGCTCAACGCGGAACATCGTATTGGGCAGGGTTTCGAGTACTCGGCCCTCCATCTCGATATGTTCATCCTTTGCCATGTCACTCCAGAGGTTGTTAAAACCGCGTTATTCTGCCACCTTTGCGGCCCGTTTCCAAGACTTTCGTGCGGATTAAATCTCAATCCGGCACATGGCCGGGATAGCGCAGCATTTCGGGGCGGAAGCCTTCCGCGATCCGGTAGTGAAGATACTGGATCGTCATGCCGTCGCGCTCCACGGGAATGATCCGAACCGGGCCTAGCCCGACCAGGGCAAGCTCCAGCCACTGTTCGTCAATCAGCTTGGGTTCATGACTGACCAGAATTACTGGTCGATCCGGGTCGGTTTCCGGATCAAACCAGCGTTCCCACTGCGAACCGCTCATGCCGACGATATTGCGGGCCGTGATATTGTCGCGCCGGCCATCGGGATCGTGAAATGCCAGGGCCGCTGAAATTCCCCATTTGGCCATGCCCGCGATGATCGGGCGCTTGCCTGATTGTTGCTCGACCCGCTGTTCGATCCGGTCAACCTCGCCGGCGATTTCCGGCCAGCCCATGTATCCCAGGCGATGCGGCTGCCAGGGCACGCCCGGCAATCCTATCGAGGCGTAATGCATGAGCATGCCGCAAAAGATCAGTGAAAGCGGTAGAACCGGTCGCCAGGCGAACTGCAGAAAGCGAAGCCCGTTGCCGGCAGAAACCCCGCGCGGGATCAGGACGGTCGCAGCCAGCAGCGGCAGCATCCCCAGCCATACAGGTATCAGCCAGTGCAGCTTGATTTCGGCGAACAGGCCGAACACTGCGATCATCCCCAAAGGGACCAGGGTCATGATCAGCATGAATTTTCGATCTGCATCATCCGGGCACAGCCGGCGCCGCACTGGTCCAAGCAGATAAAGCACTGCAATGCCAGCCAGCGGCGCCAGTGCGACGAGGGTCTGCAGCGGCAGCAGATGACTATGCAAGCCGCTGTCTTCGGCAATCCTGCGGGTGGACTGAAATGTGAACGAGACCCACTCGTGCATCGAGTTCCAGATCAGCACCGGCGAGAACAGTGCAAGCGCCAGGATCGCTGCCGCCCATGCCTGCCAGTGCCGGATTACGCCTCGTGCGGGACGATGCAGCAGCATGATCATGACGATTGCAGGCACCAGGAACAGGATGGTGTACTTGGCCAGCGCGCCCAGGCCCAGGGCCAGGCCGGCACCGAACCAGGCGTTGGGCCGGTTCTGGATCAGCGCCTGGTGCAGAAAGTACAGCGCCGCGAGCCATCCAACCACCGTCACGGCATCGGTGGTCATCAGGAAGCCGCTGGCGAACCAGGCCGGGACCACTGCAATCAGCATGGACGCGAGCAATGCCCGGGTCTTGTCGAAGATCGTCCGGGTATAAAAATAGGCGGATATCATCGCCAATGGCGCCAGCCCCAGTGTTGCAAGCCTCACACCCAGCGGTGAGATGCCGGCCAGCCAGGTGCCGGCCAGGATCAGCCACGCCGTCAGCGGCGGGTGATCCAGATAGGACAGGGCCGGATGCAGGGTGTAGACCCAGTAGTACATCTCATCGAAGATCAATTCGACCTGGTCGAGATACAGCCAGCGCAATGCCAGAGAGAATGCGATCAGCGCCAGTGCCGCCATTCGCCAGCGGATTTCAGGATTGGTATCGGCGGCGTGTGCCGGGAATACATGGAAGATCGAGCCCAGATAATTGACCGCCGCGGTCATTGCGACCGCCGGCAGGATCGCCAGGGTTGCCGAAATGTCGAACTGTTCGGTCAGGACCGACAGGATTCCACCGCGCATCGCAAGAGCGAGCAGAGCCACGCTGAGGAACGTGGCATAGCGCCTGGCCGGCGAGCGGCCCGGATCGAACTCACTGGCAAACGTCCAGTGATAATTGAGAATGAAGTTGCTCACGGTGGCCGCGCCGAAGGCGCCGAAGTGTGCCGTGGCCAGACCACTCTCAAAGATATGACTTAGCACCCAGAATACGATCAGGTCAACCGCGACACCGCTCAGTCCGATCAGGCCAAAGCGCGACATGTTGCCCAGTGACAAACGGGCCCCGCCCAGCGCAGCCAGACGACGAAAAAAAAGCCAGCGGACCCGCGCATTCATCTTCGACGAGCCCGCTTCACGATCATTGAACAAATAGGGGACTTCGATTACGCGCGCCGGCGGGCGGGTGCGGACCAGCACCTCCAGCAGCACCTTGTATCCGGCCTGGAGCGGCTCCAGCGATGCAAGGCGATCGCGCGTGGTGGCGAAAAAGCCCGACATCGGATCGCTTGCATGGGTGAACGGCCAGGCAATCAGTGCCGCGGCGCGCGAATTCAGCCGCCGCCACCATGGCCATTGCCCGATCGCGCCACCTTCGACATGGCGGCTGCCGATCACGACATCGGCCGCATCCTGCCGCAGCGGTTCGAGCAGACGCGCCACGGCTTCTACCGGGTGCGAGCCATCGGCATCCATCACGACGCAATAACGGCCGCGAGCCATCCCCGCTGCATCGAGCACGGCGGCGGTCAGGTCGCGCGGCCCCGATCGGCGATGCAAGCGCACTTGTTCGAAGGCTTTGGCGCGGGACTCGACTTCGGATTCGGTCGAATCAGTGGAACCGTCGTCGGATACAAGAATTTCGATCCGCCCGGCGAGCCCGGGGTCTGCCATCAGCCGGTCAATCAGTGCGCCGATATTGCCGCCCTCGTTGAGGGTAGGCACAATGATCGTGGCGTCGATGCCGCAATCGACCGAATCCGGGCCATCGCGGGCCGGGTCGATATCAGATCCGGAAGAAAACGGGGTGGTCAAAGCAGCGGCAACCTTTTCGCAATCATTCGAAGGGGAGTGGCCCGAACGCTTTTGCGTCGGGGTCTTGGAATGGCTCCGCGCGGAGTGAGCTTGGTTATCCGGAGCGTTGCCATTCTAGCCGACCCGGAAAGACCAGGATGAAATTTTTCGTGATGTTATTGACAGGGCCAAAAGACAAGCTACAATACCGGGCTTGATTGCGGGAATAGCTCAGTTGGTAGAGCACAACCTTGCCAAGGTTGGGGTCGCGAGTTCGAGTCTCGTTTCCCGCTCCAGATTGAGGAAGGCCCCGGCGCTGCCCGGGGTTTTTCGTAAGCGAAGACCTTAAAAAGCGATTGATCGCGCTACAATGACATCGTTCGGTCTTCGTTTGCTGCTCTCGGCCAGGTGGCAGAGTGGTGATGCAGCGGCCTGCAAAGCCGTTTACCTCGGTTCGATTCCGGGCCTGGCCTCCATTTTCTCGAGATCTCTCTCCAATGCCGGGCCATTTGCCCGGCCACATCGCCGATCTGTATCATTGCATGTGCTGCGTGAGTGCCTGCGTGGGATTGGCCAGCGCTCGCTTGCTCGGCAATGGCGATCCTGCAGACGCTGTCAAGGCCCGGATGGCGAAATTGGTAGACGCAAGGGACTTAAAATCCCTCGGGGGAAACCCCGTGCCGGTTCGAATCCGGCTCCGGGCACCAACTGACTCAGAGTCCGGCTCGGGTCAGTTGATCTCCTGAAGGCTCTGCAGTTTGGCCTGGTACTGGCGCCGGTCCGTTCCGGCGATTGCATTGTCACGGGCGCGCTGGAGTTCCCGCCTTGCTCGGCGCAAGTCACCTTGTTCCAGATAGACCTGCGCCATGCGCTGGTCCACCTCGTGCAGATAAGGTGCAATGCGCCGGGCTTCGCGGTAGGAAGCAAGCGCTTGTTCCAGCCTTCCCGCTCGAAGCGCCTGATCTCCGCGCGCCAGGGCGGGATATGGATCCGGGTCGGGCAGCGCCAGAATGCGCTGTTGCAACTGCTCCGCCTCTTCGGTTCGTCCCTGTGACAGTAGGAGCCGGCGCAGATTGCGCAGAATCAGCAACTCCTCGCCGGCAAGCGTCAACGCGTGCCTCAGCAATCCCTCGGCCAGTTCATCGGCGCCGGCACGCCGGTGCAGCACTCCCAGCGTATTATAAGTATGGCCGCTGCGCGGATCGTGCTCCAGCGCCTCTCGCAGCAGCCAGTAACTGTCGGCCAGTCGGCCCTCCGACATTGCTTCGACGCCCAGATTCTGATACACCAGTGCAATCATCTGATTTTCGCGCAGCGTCGGTCCGCGCCGCGGGCGCTCGTCGGTGAAATAATCGATTAGGAGATAGGAGCGAAGGGGAGCATTGGCATTGCTGAACCCCTTGCTCTTTCCGTACGGCGGCGCAAACAGACGAGTCTGGATGTGATCGGCGCTGTAGATCACCGTGCCCTGAGAGGAATAATAGGGTCGGGCCGGAGAGAGTTGCCAGCCGATGTCCACGCCGACCAGTCTGGCGTAGGCTGTGGTGACCAGCGCCAGTGACATGCAGTTACCCAGTTCACGCCCGACGGTTTCGGCAACCGGCAATGTTCTGGTGCCGAATTCGATACCGGACAGACGCTGTTTAAGGTATTGGTTGATACGGTAATGAGGCTGCATGCGCGCCTGGTCGCGGTCATGATAAAAAGCAAGAAACTGCTGCTGTTGTGGCGGAGTCAGTTCAAGCAATTCGTCGAACCGCGCAACTTCGCGTTCCGGTTCGAACAGTTCCCGCGCCATTTCAGGCATGGCATCGCGGTCCAGGGGTGCGGTCGGGTTTTCCGCTTGTCGGGGGCTCAGGCCACAGCCTCCAATGATCAAAGGCCACACCAGAATCAGCAGCGCATTCAGGCTCGCACCGCGACCGTTCCGGAGCCGGCGGACTCTTGCTGAAGTCGATCGTGCATTTTTGAAGATGTTCATGATCACGGACCGGACGGATCCGGCTAGCAGGATTTTCAAGCGTACTCCGCTTTTCGATCCCTCAATTGCCAATTGGTTTCAGTCCCGATATATTGCGGGAGCCGCCGGAAAACGGTTCAAGCCAGTATCCAAGGAGTAGTTGACGATGAACGATCTCAACAAGGCCGGCAATCGCCGGTACATACGCTTCCGGCCCGACGAGATCGAAGTCGCGCTGATCCGGTTCGGCGAAGCCGATCCGGATGAATTCCTTTTCCGCGCGGACGCGGCCGGATTGGTGCTCGAGGAAGCCTATGGTGGCTGCGGGCTGGTGACCCTCAGCCATTGCGACGCCACCGAGCCGATCGAGGGTACACGCTGCCTGGTCAAGGTCGGCAAAATGGGGCCGATGCGAGCCGAAGTTCGCTGGGTCAAGCGGCTCGACGAGCACGTGGCCAGGGTTGGAATCGAATATATCGAAAATGACTGACCCTGCAGGCTGCTGGCTAGACCGGTTCATAGAATTTTGGGAGATTCAGCGCAAATGAGTATAAATATCGGGCTTGACTCGGAGATCGGCGCGTTGCAGACCGTGGTCGTGCACACGCCGGGCGAGGAAATGGAAAATATGACGCCGGCGACCGCCGCCGAAGTGCTGTATGACGACATACTGAGCCTGCCGCTGGCCCTGGCCGAGCATCGCCAGCTAAAAGGTGTTCTCGAGCAGGTCGCCGAGGTGATCGAGCTGGTGGATCTGCTGGGCCAGGTACTGGAGCGCGAACGGGTCCGCCGGGGGCTGATCGAGGAGTTGACCCGCCTGTTCCGTTGCCCTGAGGTCTTTGCCGATCTTTCGGCCATGCAGCCGGACCGGCTGGCGCGCCAGTTGATTCAGGGAACGCCCAAGCAGCCCGACAGCCTGGAAAAGTATCTTGCCCCCTCGCGCTTCGTCATTCCCCCGCTGCCCAATACCTTCTTTACCCGCGACGCGACGATGTGCGTCAACCGGCGCGTGATCATTGGTTCGATGGCGTTTCGGGCGCGGGTGGCCGAAGCGCTGCTGCTCAAGGCAGTGTTCAAATATCACCCTGAAATCCAGAGTGGTGGGTTCTATTTCGACGGCACTGCAAATCCTGAGTCCGAGATTACCATCGAGGGTGGGGATCTGCTGGTCATTCGCCGCGACCTGGTCGTGATCGGCTACAGCGAGCGAACTTCAGTTGCCGGCATCGACCGCCTGATGCGCGCGATTGCCAGTCAGGGGCCGGTCACGGATTTCGTGGTTGTCGAAATTCCCAAGACGCGCGCGACCATCCATCTCGACATGATCTTCACCATGGTCGATCGGGACTGCAGTGTGGTCTTTCCACCGCTGATCACCGGCTCTCGATGCTGCCGCGCATTCCATTGTCGCTTCGGCCGGGGAGAGGGCGCCCGTATTGTCGAGTATCCCGGCGTGATCGAAGCCCTCGCGAGCCTCGGAGTTGCACTTGAATCCATCCCTTGCGGTGGACCGGAGATTTTCAATCAGGAGCGCGAGCAATGGGCCAGTGGCGCCAATTTCTTTGCCTTCGGGCCCGGCAGAATTCTCGGATACAAGCACAATGCCCACACCCTGGAAGCATTGCACAAGGGTGGTTTCGAAGTGCTGGAGGCCGATGCTCTGCTGGAAGGTCGAAACACGCTGCCGGATCAGGGCAGGGTGGCCGTCGCGATCGACGGTGCTGAACTCAGTCGCGGCGGCGGCGGCTGTCGCTGCATGACGATGCCGCTGGCCCGAGCCCCGGTTTGAGTCCGGATGCAGTCATGCCTGAGTGCCACGGTGAGCGGAGACCAGCGATTGCGATTGATTTCAAAAGGTTGATTCCAATCAATGGCATTGACGTCAAAGCTGTGTGAGGATGCGGCTCATTGCCGGATACTGGATTTTTTCGTCCGGAACTTCCTCGTCGCGGTGAGGGAGAAGGGAAAGCAGAATCGGAGTTGCGCCATGCCGATCGAGGTAATCACCGTGGACGGGTGTGGCGAGAAAACAGCACCGCAGGCCGAGAACGCGACCATTGGAGAGTTTTCATGAAACCAGCACAATATCTTGATGTTGCCCGAAGCATTCAGCGTGCGCTAATCGCGTTAGCGATCTTCACCTTTCTGGCGCCGCAGGCTTTTGGCTCCGCGGAGCAGGACCGGCGACTGCTCGATCTGCTTGATTCCTTCCCTGTTGAAATGGTGCCGGAGGTCGCGCAACCAGGCGATGCGGGCATGCAGACCTGGGCGGGTGATTTCGCCGGTGCCGCAGAACCGATCGCGATGGATGGGGTGCTGGTCGAGTTTCGTGAGCGTCCGGCGCCGGAAAAGCTCTATCCGATCATTACCGGCGCTTCGGTCAGTGACGGCATCGTGACCATCGATTTCGATGTCCTGGACGAGTTCGGGAGCGGCGTAGCGGGATTGCAGCAGGGCGAGAATGTTGCGTTCAGTTTCACCGCCAACAAGCTGGTTCCCGGCTCCGGCGGAAAGACCGATGCCTGGGTTTCGTATGTGATGGGCGCGGATGAAGGTGTTGAAGATGCGCAGGCGACGACCTACAGCCAGGGGACTTTCAGCGCAGTTGGCGGCGGCAGTTACGGCTTCACCTTTGCCGATTCGCTGGAAAGCATTTCGGATATCGATTTCGAACCTGATCTGACCCACCGATTCGGCGTGGAGATTCGCAGTGCGGTGATCAGCGGCCGGAGTGTGCCGGGGGTGGATACGGCATTCGACATTCAGCCCTCTACAGGGGCGACAACCGACATCCGGCAACGCGAAATCATTGTCCAGGAAGACTGCGCGGCCTGTCACGGCACCGAGGAGTTCGTTTTCCACGGCGGCGCACGACATGATGTCCGGCAATGTGTTTCCTGCCATCAGCCCGGATCCTTCGACACCGGTTCCGGCAACACCCTCGATTTCGGCGTCATGGTGCACAAGATCCACACCGGCGCGAACCTGACCCGGAAGCCTTTCGAATTCTGCGGATTTGGCTGCGAGAATTTCGGTGCACCACCGGATGTCTTCAGCAATATCCAGCATTCGCAGAGTACACAGAACTGTGTCGCCTGCCATGACCCGGCCAACCCGGCGACACCGCAGGCGGTCAACGTGGCCAACGCGCCGACCGCCGAAAGCTGCGCTTCGTGCCATGATGATCTTTCGTTCGACGAGACCGGCCTGACCAACGTGCGGCGCCTGCATGCCGGTCTTGCGCAACCGGACTCGACCTGTGCGGCCTGCCATAGCGACAACGGCCTGATGACCAACTCGATCGAGGCGCATTTCAGCTTCAACTTGGTCCAGCAGCAATCGAAGCAGTTCCAGTACAACATTCTCTCGGTCAGCAATACCGGAGAGGGCGAGTCGCCGGTGGTCGTGTTCTCGATCACCGATCCGACCAACAACGATCAGCCGTACGATCTTGCCAACGATCCTGCGTTTACCGGCTCAGCCACCAGTATTGCCGCGATCTTTGCCTGGCCCAACGAGGACTACAGCAACATCGCCAGCATGGCCGGAACCGCGGTTACCGGACGTCCGGCGGGACAGCCGGTCACGGTAACTCTGGTTGGCAGCGGCCCGGGTCTGCCCGCGCATGTGGCCGACAACGGTGACGGCACCTATACCCTGGATACCTTTGCCCTGTCCAACCCGGTCGTGATTCCTGCGGCGGGTCTGGGTTCGGGGACCGTGGCCATACAGGGACGCCCGGCCGGTGATTTCGATTTCGACGGAGAGTTTTCCGATCGTGTGCCGGTGCAGGACACCAACTTTGCCTTCGCGATCACCGATGCCGCGCCGCAACCCCGGCGCCAGATCGTCGCACTTGAAAGCTGCCAGGATTGTCATGGTGTTGCCGATGGCCTGTCGCTGCATGGGGACAACCGCACCGACGACATTACAACCTGCGCGACCTGCCATAACGCTGGAGCCACTGACCTGTTCCGTCGGCCGGTGGATCCGGACGGAGTGCACAACGCGGTCAACATGGCGGCACTGGATGAACGCGAGGACCAGAGCGTGGACTTCATGTACATGATTCACGCCATCCACGCCGCCGGCATGCGCTCCGAACCCTATGTCGCCTATGGTTTCGGCTCCAATGCGTTCGACTTCAGCGAGGTGACCTATCCGCGCTCGCCGGCCGACTGCCTTGCCTGCCATGTCGACGAGGAGTCTTATGCCTTGCCGGATAACGCGGGCCGACAGGCCAAGACCGTGAATGCCGGCGCCACGGTATCCGATCGGGAGGGGTTCCAGACCTCCTTCCATCCGGATTTCGATGCGGCGATCGATCCGACCGATGATAACCGGGTAAGTCTGGGCACCGCAGTGTGTGCGGCCTGCCATGATTCGCAGGTGGCGATCGATCATATGTCGAATCGAAGCGACAGTTTCATTTCGTTCGGCAATGGTTTCCTGGCCAATCCGGATCCGGCCGACGATCCGGATACCCAGGCGCGGATCAATGCGGCTCAGCCCGAGAACTGCGCGTTCTGTCACGGGCCCGGAACCTTCGTCGATGTTGCCGATGCTCATCGCTGATCGGACCCAATCCGCGGTGGTCTGATTGCCGCGGCTAGGAGCCTGTCGGATTTAACCGATCGTAGCGAGGGAAAGCCGGTTGGAGCCAGATTTTTCGATCTTTTGAGGCGAATAGTGGGCCTATTTTAACGAAAAAGAGCGGGAAATCTGGCCCAATCCGGCTTTTCCGCAGTAGATCAGCGTTAAACCCGACAGGCTCCTAGAACGAATAAAACTGGCCTGTCGACTGGATCGACAGGCCAGTTCGTTTCGGTCAATCTCCGGCTGCGCCGATGATCTGCCGGACGCTGGATGAATTTCCTGAACTTCAAACATCGGAAACCAATTGCAAATGAAGTGTTCGCTGCTTTCGGGATTGTTGCTGTTAATGCTCGGTTTCATGGTCGGTGGCGCGTTTGCGCAGGATGATGAAGCCGTGCCCGATTACACCCGGGGTGGCGCGGATGACTGTCTGCGTTGTCACACCGGCCAGATCAACCCGCATTTGACGGCGATTTTCGAAGGCCCGCATGGTGTCGTGGCCGATTCCCGAAGCCCATTCGGCGGTCTTCAGTGCGAAGCCTGTCACGGACCGGGCGGTGATCATGCCGGCCGTGTCCGGCGTGGTCAGGAACGCCCATCGATGCCCGCATTCGGATCCAACGCCCTGTGGTCAAAGGATCGCCAGAATCAGATCTGCATCGATTGTCATCAGGAACAGGACCACCGCTTCTGGCCCGGTAGCGAGCATCAGATGGCCGAAGTCGGTTGCGCCGATTGCCACCAGGCACATGCTCGCGTGGATCCGTCGAAAATTGCCACGTCGCAGAATGAAAACTGCATGAGTTGCCATGTCGAGCAACGGGCCGAATTCCATCGGGCGTTCACCCATCCGGTGAGGTTTGGCGAAATGGCATGTTCGGACTGCCATCAACCGCATGGCTCGGCCAATGAAGCCCTGCTGGCCGAATTCAATCTCAACCAGAATTGCTATGGATGTCACGCCGACAAGCGTGGCCCGTTCTTGTGGGAGCATGCGCCCGTGGCCGAGGACTGCAGCAACTGCCATCGCCCGCACGGCTCGAACCATCCGGGTCTGTTGACCCGGCGAGGCCCGCTGCTGTGTCAGCAGTGCCACTCACGCGCCGGCCACCCGAGCATCGGGACGACGCCGGATGACATCGGTCCGAACCTGCAATCAGTATTTCTGCTTTCCGACAGTTGCACCAGTTGTCACTCCCAGGTGCACGGGTCCAATCATCCCTCCGGGGCAATTCTGAATCGCTAGGCGAGGGGAGACTGCGACATGATCACCACCGCCCATCTGAAATCATCCAGGCTTCTATTGCTGCTGCCGATTCTTGTGCAGACGGCTGGAATCGGGGTCGCCCTGGCTGCCGAAGAAAACGCGGAACAGGCCGAGGCTCCTGATGCCAGCCAGTTCCTGTGCGAGAGTTGTCCTTTTAAATACGGGCTATTGGGCAGCATTCAGGTCGGAGCCGGTTACGTTTCGGATGAATTGGCCGAGTTCGCCAGTTTCCGCGGCCTGGATGATGACGGCTTTTTCGCCGATCTGGGGCTGGATCTTCAGTGGCGCGCCGAAGACGGCAATTACTTCCGGGCGCGCGGGGAACGGCTCGGAATCGACAGTCGCAACCTTTTCATTGAAGGCGGGCGACAGGGGACTTACAAGGCATGGCTGGGATACGACGAGATTGCCTTTCATCGGGATTTTCAGACGCGCACGATCTTTCAGGGCGCGGGCACGGCCGACCAGCGCCTGCCGTCGGACTGGATCCGTGGCGGCAGCTCGCCGGACCTGCCGCGACTGGATGACAATCTTTCCCGGATAAAGCTCGGACACGACCGAGAGACTCTGACGCTGGGTATTTCGGTGCGCAAGCACCAGCCGTGGCGCTACGGAGTCGAAGTCGAGCGCACAACCCGGGAGGGCACCCGTCAACGCGGCGCCAGTTTCATTTTTCATGCCGCCGAAATTGCCGCGCCGATCGACGAGGAGACCATTCAGGTCAATGCTTCCCTGGGCTATGTGGAGAAATCGTGGGAACTGCAACTCGGCTATGACCTTTCGCTGTTTGAAAACCGAAATCGATCGGTGCGTTTCGAAAACCCGTTCCTGGGTATCAACGGTTCGGACGTGGGAGAACTGTCGCTGCCGCCGGACAACCGCTTCCACCAGATATCGCTCTCGGGCTCATGGCGGGCCCGAGACTGGCTGACTCTGATCGGGCAGTTCGCGGTGGGCCGTGCCGAACAGGACGAGCGCTTTCTTGCCCCGACTCTCAATCCCGGCATATTCAACCCGGGCCTGCCGCGCGCCGATCTGGACGGAGAAGTCGATACCCGGATCGTCAATCTTCGGGCGGTGGCCAATCTGACGCGCAAGCTGCGCGGTACGTTCCAGTTCGATTACGATGAACGCGAAAATCAGACACCGCGTGACAGTTTTGTCCAGGTAGTCTCGGATACCTTTACTATTGACCCGAGACTCAACAATCCGTTCAGCTACGAGCGCCTGGGATTCAATGCGGCGCTGGATTATCGATTGTCGTCCATGATCCGGCTGGATGCGTCTTTTCGCTATCGGGAAACGCAGCGCACCTTCCAGGAAGTCGAGGACACCGATACCACGATCTGGCGGGTCCGGGCTCGCACCCGTCCGACCGACAAGCTGGGCGTGATGGTCGAGGTCAGTCGCGAGGATCGCGACAATGATCTCGATCCCACGATACTCGACCGTCTGGAAAATCCCCAATTGCGCCGCTTCCACTTTGCCGAGAAACAGCGTGACCTGGTTCGGGTCTCCGCCGACTATCAACTCCCGGCGGGTTTTGTCGCCGGTGCTTATTACGAACTGGCCGATGAAGACTTCCAGGACACGCGGATCGGCTTGAGTGACGCGCGTGACGAAAGCTATGGCATCAATCTTTCCGGACAGTTGGGAAGCCGGGCGGTTATCCATGCGTTCTTTGATCGCGAATCGCTGGAAGCCGATATTCTGGGGGCCGACAATATTACCGGCACTCCATGGCAGGCGCGCCAGGACGACACCTTCAGAACTTTCGGGTTCGGCCTGCAGTTCCCGGATCTTCCCGGGAAGTGGGTCGACGCGAGACTGGATTTCACCCAGTCGCGGGCCGACGGTGAGCTGAGCATCGTCAAGCGCGGCGCCTTTTTGCCGGACTTCCCCGATCTCGAAACGGGTCGCTACACCTTCGAGGCATCGGTCGAACGGCAATTGAAGCAGAACTGGAATCTGCGTCTGGGCTGGCTGGTCGAAAAATTCAACGACCGCGACTTGTTCCGCGATGTCGTCGATCCCGGTAATGTGCCGTTGCTGTTGAGTCTTGCCCAGCGCAGCCCCGACGACACCGTGCATGTGGTCAGCGCGGTGCTGCGCTATCAGTTCAGGTGAGGGCCGGCCAGGGAGTCGGAAATCCGTGCGCGGGCGGCCGTTGTTGTCGTACACTCAATATTGGAATGAACTTGATACGCTCAGGAGCGAATGATGAAAATAAGATTCAGTCAACACATTGGCAGACTTGCCGTGGCCGTACTCTTTGGTTTGTCCTCGGCCGCGATGGCGCAAGCTGATGACGCCTGCATCGCCTGCCACGGAGACGACGGTCTCAGTGATGATCCTGATCTGCCGATCATCGCCGGGGCGTCGGATTTCTACATCGAAAGTCAGTTGTTTCTGTTTTCCGATGGCGACCGCCCCTGCGTCGCAGAATATTTTTCCGCTAGAGAGGAAGTGGACGCCGCCGATCACTGCGCTGTAATGGAAGCTTTCACTGAGGATGAGATGATTGCGCAGGCGGGTTACTATGCCGGCCAGTCATTCAAGGCGGCTGAGCAGGAAATCGATGCCGCGCTGGCCGACCAGGGCGAGTCGATTCACGACAGTAGCTGTGCAAGATGCCATTCCAACGATGGCGGCGAGGCACTGGATGATGCCGGCATTCTTGCCGGGCAGTGGAAACCGTATCTAATCCATCAGCTTGAAGCCTATCGCGCCGGTGATCGCTGGATTCCCGATGGCAAGCCGGACATGGACATCAGCGACGAGGACATCAAGGCGCTGGCCGAACACTACGCGCGCGCCGGGTTGTAGACTCCGAACTTGCTTATCGTCATATTTCCCGATTTCAGGCAAGCCTTGATCGGCAAAAGACATTTTCGTCCAAGTCCTTGCCCGTATCGGGCGAGGGTGCCCGAGCGTTTTGCTCGGTGAGCGACCTGCGAGTCGCCGCCGTTCGGCCGTTCAGGTCATCGGTAGATATCAGAACCTCAGGATCGACGTATGTTGAAATTTTCCGCCCGGCTTGATTGGTTGCAGAGTCTCAGCGGCCTGCTGCTGGCGCTGTTTTTCTGGGTGCACATGTTCTCCGATTCCTCGATCCTGCTGGGTCAGGATGTCTTCCGCGCCGTGACCCAGTTTTACGAAGGCTATCCGATGTTGTCCGAACCGCTTCCGCTGCTGACCAGTCTGGCGGCGGCCGGCATCTTTGCGCTGGTCATCGTGCACGCCTTGCTTGCGATGCGCCGTTTCCCCGCCAACCAGGCGCAGCATCGTGAATTCCGTTCACACTCGGCCGAACTGAACCATACTGACACCCGTCTGTGGCTGGTGCAGTTGTACACCGGGATCGCGATAATGTTCCTGTTGCCGGTTCATCTGTTCGTGGTGATTGTGCAGCCGGACCAGATCGGGCCGATTCTCTCTTCGCAACGCATAGCGCAGGGCGGTTTCTGGCTGCTGTATCTGCCGTTGCTGATCTGCACCGTGCTGCACGCGGCGATCGGCATGTATCGGCTTGCGGTCAAGTGGGTGGATTTGCGACCCGGGCGCAGGGTTCAGTTGCGTCGGGTGATGTGGCTGGGAACGGTTTTCTTTATCGCGCTTGGACTGACGGCGCTGGTTGCCTTTGTAAGCATCGGCCTGCAGAATCCGCCTTCGGAAACCACACACGCGGAAATGCAGTTGATTGAGCTGAACAGGAGCGCCGAGACATGAAGCTGGTCTACACCGACGTTCTGGTGATCGGCGGTGGACTGGCCGGACTGCGCGCGGCAGTTGGCGTCAGGCGCCGCGGCCTGGATTCCATCGTGCTCAGCCTGGTGCCGGCCAAGCGCTCCCATTCAGCCGCGGCCCAGGGTGGCATGCAGGCCAGCCTTGCCAACTCCAGCATGGGCAGTGGCGACAACGAGGACGTGCATTTCGAGGATACCGTCAAGGGTTCCGACTGGGGTTGTGATCAGCGAGTTGCGCGCATGTTCGTGCATACCGCGCCCAAGGCCGTGCGTGAACTGGCCGGCTGGGGCGTGCCCTGGAATCGCGTTTGCCAGGGCGAGCGCGAGGCGATCGTCAACGCTGAGCGGGTCACGATCACCGAGGCACCCGAAGCACACGGGCTGATTACAGCGCGCGATTTCGGCGGCACCAGGAAATGGCGCACCTGTTATACCTCCGACGGCACGGGACACGCGATGCTGTTCGCGCTTGGCGACCAGTCCATCGCCAATGGCATCCCGGTCATGGAACGCGTGGAGGCGCTGGCGCTGATCCACGAGGGAGGGCGCTGTTACGGCGCGATTGTGCGTGATCTGGTGACCGGCCTGGTGACCGCGTTTGTCGCCAAAGCCACTGTGATCGCCACCGGCGGCTATGGCCGAATCTACAAGGTCTCGACAAACGGCATCATCTGCGAGGGCACCGGCATGGCGATCGCGCTGGAAACCGGCGTGGCCGAGCTGGGCAATATGGAGGCGGTTCAGTTCCACCCGACCGCAATCGTTCCGGCCGGGATCCTGACCACCGAAGGCTGCCGCGGCGATGGTGGCATATTGCGCGATGTCGACGGTCATCGCTTCATGCCTGATTACGAGCCGCAAAAAAAGGAGCTGGCCTCGCGTGACGTGGTCTCGCGTCGGATGACCGAACATATCCGCAAGGGCAAGGGGGTGAAATCTGCCTACGGCGATCACCTGTGGCTGGATATCAGCGTCCTGGGCCGCAACCATGTCGAGAAAAACCTGCGCGAGGTCAAGGACATCTGTCATTATTTCCTCGGCATCGATCCGGCCGAGGACTGGATCCCGGTTCGACCGACTCAGCACTATTCCATGGGTGGTATTCGCACCGGCCACAGCGGCGAAAGCAGCACGCTGCGAGGTCTTTTTGCCTGCGGCGAGGCCGCCTGCTGGGATCTGCACGGGTTCAACCGGCTGGGCGGCAACTCGGTGGCCGAAACCGTGGTCGCGGGCATGATCGTGTCGGAGTACGTCGCCGACTTCTGCCAATCCGATCAGGGCGAAATCAACATTCCCACCGCGCTGGTGCGTGAATTTCACGAGCGTGAGCAAGCGAAACTCGACGCCCTGCTGAGCTCCAGCGGCAATGAGAGCGCGAGCGAAATCCGGCAGCGGATGGAACAGATCATGATTGAAAAGGTGGGCATCTTCCGTACCGGCAATGAGCTCGACCAAGCGGTTGACGAGTTGCAGGAGCTGCTGGTTCGAAGCCGCAACCTGGGGCTGAAAAGCAGTGTTCATGGCGCCAACCCGGAACTGGTCGCGGCCTATCGCCTGCCGAAGATGCTCAAGATCGCACTGTGTGTCGCGCTGGGCGCGCGCGAGCGCACCGAAAGCCGTGGCGCCCACTCGCGCGAGGATTATCCCCAGCGCGATGACACCAACTGGCTCAAACGTACCCTGGCGACCTGGAACGGCGAATCCGAGACCTTGCCCGATCTGACTTACGAACCACTCGACGTGTCCGAAATGGAATTACCACCGGGATTTCGCGGCTATGGCCAGGCCGACCATCGCGAGCATCCAGAGGCGGCCGGGCGTCATGCCGAAGTCGAATCGATCCGCGAGCGCATGAACAATGCCGACCGGTTTGAAATCCAGCGCGCCCTGTTGCCTTTCGAGCACTTGCTGCCCGAGCGTTACCGTGGCCGCAACGAACGCCTGGAAGAACCCCACACCGAATCGTAGGAGCCTGCCTGGAGGGGAATCCTCAGAGGCCAGATCATGACTGAACCCAATACATCCCGCCGTCTGAACATTCGGATTCTGCGCCATAACCCGCAGGATCCCGCGTCCGAGCCCCGCTTCGAGGATTTCCAGATTGACGAGGCTCCCGGCATGACGCTGTTCATCGCCCTGAATCACATTCGTGACCAGCAGGCGCCCACGCTTCAATTCGATTTCGTCTGCCGGGCCGGTATCTGCGGTAGCTGCGGCATGCTGATCAACGGCCGGCCGGGCCTGGCCTGCCGCACCCTGACCACCAAGCTGGAACCGGAAATCACGCTGGCGCCGTTGCCGGTGTTCAAGTTGATTGGCGATCTTTCGGTCGACACCGGTGCCTGGGCACGCGAGATGAGTGAGCGGCTGGAAACCTGGGTCCACCAGGAAACGGAACCGGACATCGATCGGCTGGAACAGCGCATGGAGCCGGAGCTGGCCGAAGACATATATGAACTCGACCGCTGTATCGAATGCGGATGCTGCATCGCCGCCTGCGGAACCGCGCGAATGCGCAAGGACTTCGTCGGCGCCGCCGGCATCAACAAGCTTGCAAGATTCCGCCTCGATCCGCGCGATGAACGCAACGACCAGGACCTCTATGAACTGGTCGGCAACGACGATGGCGTATTTGGCTGCATGAGCCTGCTCGGCTGCCACGATGTCTGCCCCAAGGAGCTTCCATTGAGAACCCAGATTGCCTTCATGCGTCGCAAGATGGCCAGGGCAGGGTAGGTAGTGTCGGGTTTTAGACAGAAGCCATTGAGAACATGACGACAACCCATCGCTATTGGTCGGCCAGCACTCCGATGCGGTAGCGCTCCAGCATGCGCCAGGCGCGCGAGCTGTGATCGCTGCTGAGATCGCTGCTTTCGCCCTTGGTGCGCATCCCCACGGTGGCCTCGGTACCGCACCAGGGTTCCAGCACCTCGTCGCGCGTGGGATGGCGCGGCACATATTCGGTCAGATCGTAGACTACTCCCTCAATGGCCATCCAGCAGTCGTCAAGGCGGTTGTGGCGCGCAACTTCTTTAAGGATAAATGTCGGGGTGGTTGTTTCCCCGACCGCATGCTCAGAAGGTGATCGGGAATCTGTTTTTTGCAGTGTCGGCTCCCCGGGTGCCAGCCAATGCAGCGCAAGCAGCGTGCTGATCGCGGCCCAGAACATCACGAACGCGGTGTAAACCAGTTTCCTCATACCAGTTCAAAGTCCTCGGTATGAATATCCTGGCGCCGGACGCCGGCCGACAGCGCCAGTTTGCGCGCAAGCTGGTTGAGCGGGCCGGGCCCGCATATGAAGACCGCGCGCTGATTCAGGTCCGGGCAATGGCGATCAAGAAAGTCCCGGTCCAGCGGGCCCTGGCGGTAGAACAAGTGCGGGGTCACGCGAAAGCCCTCGAGTTCTTCGCTGATCTGTTTCAGCTCATCCAGAAAGCGCGCGCGAGCCTCATCCTGAACACAGTAGATCAGGTGCACATCGACCGGATTTCCGAGCCGGTGGAGGTGCCGGGCGCGTCCCAGAAACGGCGTGAGGCCGACACCGCCGGCGATCCAGAGCTGCCGTAGCGGTGCATCATCGGGAAAAAAATCGCCGTATGGACCTTCGATCGTCACCCGGGAGCCGGGTCTGATTCTCTGGATCGCGCGGCTGGCATCGCCCAAATCCTTGATCGCGATACGCAGACGATCTTCCAGCGGAGAAGATGACAGGGTATAGGGATGCTCCTCGCCATGTCCTGCTGTCAGTGATTTGTCGTACGGCGTCAGATAGACGAATTGTCCGGCGCGGTATTCAAGCTTACGCCTGCCGATCGGTTCCAGCACCAGCTCGACCAGATTGTTGGCAATCATGATCACGCGCCCGACGGCATAGCGCCTTCGGCCAAAGCGTCTTGAAAGCCCGAAGTGCCAGATCAACGCTGCCAGCGCCAGCAGCCCCAGCAGAAGCCAGAGCATGAGCTGCAACGGTTCCGGCAGGGTCCGGCCGTATTGGGCGGAATGCAGAAGCGCCAGCAACACCGCCGGGCCGGCCAGCCGGTGCAGCCATTTCCAGCGTGCATAGTCGGGTTTGCCGAAGAAACGGAAGCTGGGCGCGAGAAAAACCATCATCAAAAACAGCGCCAGCCAGCCGGACCATAGTGCCCAGTTGCCGAGGTTGGGAAACAGCATTTCGACGGCTGCAGCGGGATAGCCCTCGGCAGTCGCCACGGCTAACAGCAGCGGATGCGCCATCAACAGCAGCAGGCTGATCGCGCCCAGCCTGTGGTGATTGCTCCAGAGCCGGGTCAGGCCGCCGAAATGGCGATCGAGACCCGGCAGGCGGGCGCTCAGGACGGTGGCAAGCAGCAGGGTGACCAGGCCGATGACGCCGGAAGCGCGGCCGAGAAAGTCCAGCATGGCGGGCAGACCAGCCCGGTCATTTGCCCCATGGCTGGCAAAAACCGTGATCGTAACGATGGCGACCACGGTCCAGAGTACGGCTTGGCCAGGCAGCATTGGCGCGGTTCTCATCCGGTCAGCTCGGGGGCGAGGGTGCGGGAAAAGATTACCATTTTAACGATCCGTGCCGAGAAACAAATCCCGACTACGGCTCGAGACGACTTTATCTGGGTAATTTGATGTTGCGCAAATAAAGAGGAAAGGCTCCATGTTCTAATCTCCCTGAAACTGACATTGAGTTAGCGCAGATGCCGCCGCTACCCAGACACGGCATTGATCATCAGGAGGAATCGGAAATGGCTGGATCGAGTATGAATGGATTGAATCGAAGAGCGTTCCTTGGGGCGGCAAGTGTCGCAACCGTGGGTGCCGCGCTTGCCCAGAAGGGCTGGCTGGATGCCGCAGCTTTCATCAGCGACGAGGGTGTCGATGTCGATGGCCTGAAAAGCAGCGGCTACGAGATACGACATACCATTTGTCACGGCTGCGGCGCTGCCTGCGGCCTGACCGCGCTGATCAACACCAACGCCCGGACGCCGGACGGACAGCCGGATTTCGTGCTGTTCGGCAACGAGCATCCCGACCATCCCCAGCCGGGCATCTGCGGCCGCGGTGCGAGTTCCGTTTCTACCTGGAACAGCCCGCTGCGGCTGAAAAAGCCGATGAAACGCACCGGCGAACGCGGCTCGGGCGAATTCGAGGAAATCAGCTGGGATCAGGCGCTGGAAGAAATCTCGGTAAAACTCAAGGAAATCATCGAACGCGACGGCCCCGAGTCCTTCGCGGTCTCACGGCACGAATTCAAGACCGAAGGCTCGTGGCTGACAACGGCGCTGAATACGCCGAACCTGATCGGCCAGGCGACCACCTGCAATACCGAGGGCACCATCGCGCGCAAGTGGATGATGGGAGGTGCCTTCTCGCACCATGCCAAGGTCGACCCGGATTACGACAACTGCCGCTTCGTACTGTTTCCCGGGCGCCAGATGGCCGCTCCGGTAGCCGTACAGACCCGCGTCGGGCGCGCCAAGCAACTGGGCGCCGAAATCGCGTTCCTGAATCCGGCCCAGCCCGACGCAGCCATGGGTTCGGCCGAGTGGATTCCGATCAAGCCGGGGACCGATGCAGCCTTCATGCTCGGATTGGCAAACGTACTCATCAACGAAAAAACCTTCGACGAAGCGTTCGTCACGCAACACACCAATCTGCCCTATCTGATCAAGGCCGACGGCAAGCCGCTGGTGGGCGCCGACCTGGAAGCCGATGGCGGCAACGAGGACTTCAAGGTCTTCAATGGTGAAGCCGTGGTCAGCGCCAATACCATTGCCGGCACCCCGCAACTCGCTTACGAGGGCGAAGTGACATTGGCCGACGGCACGGCTGCGACGGTTCGCAGCGCATGGCTGATGTTCCTCGATCATATCGCCTCGTATACCCCGGTCGCCGTTTCGAACATCACCGGCGTGCCCGAGAGCACAATTATCCGAATGGCCAGGAAACTCTGGGTCCGCCAGGGCGTCATCGAAGATACCTGGTACAACACGCGCAACGGCAACGATCTCGACGCCGTCGCGGCATCGCTGGCAGTCAACGGCCTGATCGGCAACTTCGACAAGCCCGGCGGCATGTGCTTCAAGCCCGGCAACGGACTGCCGGGCGGCGCGCCCAAGGTCGCAGCCGACGGCACCATCACGACGCCCCTGGGCGGTGAGCTCAAGCTGCCGAAGACCGGCAAGTCGATCGACAAGCAGCTATTCCCCGAAACCAACGGCTGCTTCGAAGCGGTGGTTCGCAGTGTGCTGGGCGATGATGCGCCCTATCAGATCAAGGCGCTACTGGTCACCGACGGCGCGCTGTTTCATCGCGACAACAATACCCGGCGCATCGAGCAGATGCTCAAGACCCTGGAACTGGTCGTGATAACAGACATTGTCCATCAGGAGGCCTGCGAATGGGCCGACTACGTGCTGCCGGCCGACATGTTCTTCGAGCGCGACCACCTCAACGGCATGAAATGGACCCTGCAGCCGTCGGTTGCTTTGGCCAAGCAGATCACGACACCGCCGCCCGGGGCTGAAGCCCGCCACCTGATGTGGATCTTCATGAACCTGATCAACCGGATGTATCCGGAGCGCGCGACAGCGCTGGGCTTCCGTCCGGAGTTCAAGGACCC
>CAYVPB010000001.1:0-148143 GCA_964453565.1 uncultured Halomonas sp. | reverse complement strand
TTCGCTCGGCGACCTGCTCTGGGTGCTGGCAACGCTCGTGCTGATCGGCACCGGCACCTGGATTGACCGGGCGCCCGGCATTCTGGCAGCGCTCTTCGTGGCGGTTTTCGTCGGCACGGTTGGTTGGCTCCAGTGGCGCGCGATCTCTGACCAGGCGGTTTGACCCGAGGGAGAAAAGCCGTTCGGATTCAATTCGGCTGGACGATACGCCAGGCCGCGTCGACAAACACCTGTCGTTGGCTCGATGGCGAATTCCTGACTTGATCGCGCAGCCAGCGCCTGGCGTAGTCGTGCGCCGGCGCCACGATCAGCGACGGCCAGCACTCCCTGGGCAAACGACGGATCTGGCCGGATTCGATCAACGGATCAAAGTAGCGCTCGACGATTTGTCCGTAACGCCGATTGATTTCGATAATCGGCTCGGCTGACGCGGCGCCGCCGCTGTTGAGGTTGGCGTAGATGAACATCGCCCAGCGCGGATTGATCTCAACCCAGTCGATCAGACTGCCGACGACTGCCTCGACGCACTGACGCGGATCACCGCCGGCCTGCTCCAGGGCACGCTCCAGCGCCTCCAGGTGCGCCTCCAGGCCATCGGCAAGTAAAGCAAGGATGATGCCTTCCTTGCTGCCGAAGTGGTGATACACACTGCCAACGCTGGCCCCGGAACGCGCGCAGATTGCGGCGATCGATGCCGATTCCACATCGGTCTCGGCGAAGCATTCCAACGCCGCTTCCAGAACGGCCCGGCGTCGTAGCCTGGTGGATAAGCGCTCTTGTGTCACGGCAAAAGATGGAATATCATTCTAGAATATTATTCTATTTAGGTGAATCATGCTCATCCCGATTGCTCGCGCCGTAATGCCTGTTTTGCCCGACCGAGCCGCTTTTAAGCTCGCCGTTGGTTTGGCGAGCTTATCACCCAGACTGCCGCTGAAACCAGAGGACCGGCGCGTTCTCGAAGCCGCGACGCGGTTCGAATTCGGGACCGGTCCTCGGCGGATCGCCTGGCGCTGGGGTGCCGGCCCGACAGTGGTTCTGGCTCACGGCTGGGGGGGACGGGCCGGGCAGATGGTGAAACTGGCCGATGCCATCGCCAAGGCCGGATTCGAAGTGGTGGTGTTTGATGCTCAGGGGCACGGCGACTCGCCGGGCCGGCGGATCGGGTTTCGGCGGCTGACGGACGACCTCAATGCACTGGATGAGGCCATGGCGGGCGATATCGCAGCCTGGGTGTGTCACTCGGCGGCCGGACTCTGTCTCGCCGCGGCACGCATTCGCCATGGGCTGAATCCTCGCCGGATGGTGTTCCTGGCTACGCCGCGCGCGCCTTATATTCCGATCAACGAGCTGACCCGACATCTGAATCCGCGAGACAGTGTGCTGGAGCGGTGTCGCGAGTACTATGCCGGGGAATTTGGTATGAGTTGGGAGGAAATGGAACGTTGCGCGGCGTTTGCAAATCACGGTGATGCAGAGCTGCTGCTGATTCAGGACCGCGACGATCCCCGGGTCGAGGACGGCGACGCCGAGAAGATCGCGGCCGCCTGGGGCAACGCCCGAATCCTCCACACAGAGGGCCTGGGCCATCTCAAACTACTCTGGTCCGACGACGTGGCGCAGGCGATAATTACAATGTTGCGGCCTGCCGCAAATCTGGATACTTCCGACGCGCAGGAAGCCTGTCGGACACGATAGTCGATCACTGCCAGAATCGTTCGCGGGCCCTTAGTCGGCACGCCCGCCTTCGGCCCGGTGCTGGGACAGCCAGTTCCAGATCCTGCGCCGGGCCTGAAAGACTGTGACCCCGAATACTGCGGCGGCCAGCCAGAACAGGCCTTCGGTTGCCACCGCGGCAAGCGTGGCCAACACGAAAAGCGTACCACGAGAGACCTCCATAGCAATACCGAGCCCGAGTGCGATCCAGCAGGTCAGGCAAAGCACTGCGCCGCCGACCAGCAGCCAACGCCGAGCCCCGATCCGCCGATTGTTGGCATCGGACTCGACCGGCTCTCCATTATCGTTCGCGACGCTCATCGGGTGCCCTCCAAGGTCTGGTTCGGATCGAAGGCGTCTGGTAGCTTCCAGTCGCCGCTTTCCACGGTCGAGACGTTGGACACGATCCACCAGCGTTCGCCATCGTTGAGCAGTTGGAAGTGGTTCAGGCCGCGCATCAGTGGTTCGGGGTCCTCCAGTCGCAGCTTGACTTCGAAGCTGTTGGTGACCACCGCCATCGCGCCGAACTCGGCCACGTCCATGATCAGCGGAATCTCGTGAAAGCCGGTCGAGCCGTAACTGGCTTCGGTCTGTTCGATCAATTCTTCGGTGGTCGCCGCCATGATGCCGGGGGCGCGCGGTGACTTTATCGCCATCGAGACCATCGCGCCGTCGAGAAACAGATCGCGGTAGCGGTCCCAGTCGCGCTGTTCCTCGGGGCCTGCCGAAATGGTTTCGTGCAGTGCGTGGACGATGCTGCGCGGCGAGGCCCAGTCGTCGGCATGCGACTCCGAGGCCACGGCTGGCATGACTGTAGTGCTTGCCAGGATCAGGGCCCCAAGGGCGTCAAGCGAAGTTTTCAGGTGTTTGTTGAGCATGATCGTTCTCCTTGTCGTCATTTTCTATTTAACCCGGACGATTCATGACGCAACCGTCGCGAGACGGTTCCAGGTCCTGAAGATGTGATGTTTCGCGACCGAGCGCACCGGAGGCGTACTCGCCTGTACGGTGAGGATGGGCGACCGAGTGAAACGTCACAGATTCGGGGCCTGGGGGCGTCGCAGTAGGTTGGGTCATGAATCGTCCGGGTTTAGTGTTCGGCCAATGCGGCCAGGCGGTTGGCGTCGAGCCAGCGGCCGTCGGATAGGACGGCGTGAATGGCACGCGCGTGAGTGATGTCTTCGAGTGGATTGGCGTCGAGCACGATCAGGTCGGCTTCGAAGCCTTCGGCGATTCGGCCCAGTCGTTCGCCGGCGTCCAGCGCTTCGGCGGCATTTACAGTGGCCGCGGCCAGGATGCGATCGATGGGGATGCCGGCCTCGGCCAGCAATGACATCTCGCGATGCAGGCTGATGCCGGGCGCGATCCACGGATTGTTCATATCGGTGCCGATGGTCAGGCGAGCATCGCTGGCGTAGACGCGTTGTGCCAGGCGTTGCACCTTGGGCCAGATCGCGCGGGCGCGTTCGAAGTCCCCAGCCTGCCAGCCGACAGCGAACGTAAACCAGTCTTCCCAGCTAGCGCGCAGGCGCGGATGCGCGTAGCGCCGTGTGTCTTCCTTGTAGGCGTTGTCGAGATCCTGAACGAACGCGGCGTGGAATGCGACCAGCGTGGCGTCGAAAATCGGCCGGTGCTGATCAAACGATGCGATCAGGCGATCCGCGCCCGGGCCATCGGGGTCGAAATGTTCCCACCACTCGAAAAAGGCGAAGGTGCCGGGTCGGGCCGTCGATTGCCAGGCCCGGCGCGATTCGTCGTCGAGCAGATCGGGGCTGAGCGGCATCAGGTGGACGATGCTGTCCAGGCCCATGGCCAGCGCGTCGGGCCAGGCAATCCGCTCGAGGTGGGCAACGGCCGGCAGGTCATGGGCATGCGCGGCATCGATTCCGGACTGCAGCAGATCTGGAGAGAGCCCGGTATAGAGCTTGATCCAGTCGGCCCCGGCCGCGGCCTGCTCGGCGACCACGCGGCGCATGTCATCGGCGTCTTTGACGGCCACAGCCAGACCGGGAATCGGTGCGTTGTGGATGACCTCGCCGGCATCGAAGGATTCCGGGCCGATCACCTCGCCGCGTGTCCGGCGCGCCTTATAGCGGGCCGCCGCGGCCAGATCGCCACCGGGGTTGCGGATGGTCGTCACGCCAAAGGCCACCAGCCTGCGGGCATTGTGGTCGGCAATCGCGTCGCTGGCCTCGGCGACCATGGTCATCATGCCGCGTTCGCGCCGCATTTCCAGAGGCCCGAGCGTCAGGTGGGCATGCATATCGATCAGGCCCGGCAGCACGTAGCGGCCGGCCAGTTCCCGTACTCGGGCGTCACGCCGGCAATCCTGATCGCCGGCTGGGGTGACAGTGACAATCCTGTTGTTTTCGATGCGCAAGCAACGGGCCTTGTCGACGCGGCCTCGTTCGGTGTCAATGATCCGGACCGCGTCCAGCGCCAGTGCTGGCGCCGTGCCTTCGCGGGCATCTGCAACGGAAAGCGAGCACAAAAGAGCGGCCACTAACCAGGGATGTATTCGGGAGATCATCAGCAATGTCTTCGGGATGGAGTTACCCGTTCAGTCGCCGCACGCCCTGAATTTCTTACAGTCAACCCGCCTTATTCAGTGCGCCCCGAAGACGCGGTTTACCACTGGAGGAAGGTACCACCCGGATAGTTGTCGATTGATCTGGTAGCTGACGAGCGGTTTCGCCGGAAGTACGAGATGGACACCCTGGTCGCCGTCCCTGATCGTAGCCGGGCGCAGGGACGCCGGGATTACGCGCTGCTGCTCTTCCTTTACAACACGGGCGCGCCGTCGCTGCGGGACAAGCGGGTCAGTCCGCACACCATCCGCCACACGACTGCCGTGCATCTGCACAGCGCCGGTGTGGAGATCAACACGATCCGTGCATGGCTCGGTCACGCCTCCCTTGAGACGACCAACCGCTATGCCGAGGTCGATCTGGAGATGAAGGCGAAGGCACTCGAGACGTGCGCCGTCAGCGGGTCAGATCCTGCGCCGCGACCGTTACCAACATGGCACACAGACAGCGAACTCATGAGCTTTTTGGCCTCGCTGTAGGTCGGCACGATGGTTCGAATTATGTGGCGTAGCTCAGCGTAAACCATAGCAACGACGGGCACTTGTGCATACTTCACAACATAAGATGCGGGAGATCCGCACGTCCGGTTTGATGAGCGGGGAAGGGAAACGGAGCCGAACTTCTGGCCACCGCGCCCTTCCTCGACTCTACCCATCCCACCTACTGCGACGCCGCCAGGCCCCGCATCTGCGGCTTTTCACTCGGTCGCGAATCATCACCGTAGCTACGGCTACGCTTCCGGTTCGCTCGGTCGTGAAAATCCACATCTACGGGACCTGGCGGCGTCTCGCTACGAACGGGTGGCGAATACGGCGGGTTCAAGAAAACGCAGAGCCTCACCTTGTGATTGCTCGATCAGGATGCCGGTGAAGCGCTCCAGTGAAGCGAACAGCGTGCGGCCGAGCCTGCGGTGGTCGCGTTTCTCGGCTTCCACGATGCGCACCAGGTGGGCATCGAGTTGCTTCATGTCGGCCCAGGCGGTGATCAACGGTTGTCCCGGTAAGGTGACCACCGACCACCGGCCGACGTCGGTCGGGCCACAGCGGGCCCTCCTACAGTGGGGGGTAGCGGATTTCTGCGGGAGGCCGCTCTGCCGGCCGATTGCGTTTTCCCGAAAACTTGAAACAAACAACCAACCAAACCACCAACCCGCGCTTGCCCCTCGCAGCCGTTCCCGTGTACTCTTTCCGCTTCTTCAGACAAGCATTTCTCATGAGCAGAAAGCGCAAGCGCAGGACCGCAAGCGTCAAACCCGCCGCGGCCAAGCCAGCCCCAGCCATCGCGGGCGGAAAAAAGCTGCATCCCGACAAGCCGGTGGCGATTCTGGCGCTGGCGGGGATGCTGATCACAGGCTATCTGGCCGGCGCGGCGCTGGTCACCGACAACCCGCCATTGTGCAGCGCCGATTCCGGCTGCGGCATCATTCATGAAAGTCCGTTTTCGATGCTGCTGGGCCTGCCCCTGTCGCTTTGGGGCTTTGGTTTTTACGCGGCGGTGCTCTGGACTGCGGCGACTTTGCCGCCTCGCCCGCGGCGTTGGCAGCGCCTGACCTGGCTGGCGGGCATTGGCCTGGCGATCAGCATTTACCTGACCCTGACCGGCTGGCTGAAGCTGGATGCCTGGTGTGGCTGGTGCATGGCATCACTTGCCGCGGTCATGCTGATGTTTGGCTGGCTGCTTGCGCGGCGCCGCGAGAGCGGCGCGGCCGGACCGGTGTTTGGGCGCAGCCTGTTGCTTTCGGCGGCATTCGTGACTGTCTTGCTTGGGGCCTGGCAGCACGGCCTTCTGCAGCCGCCTGAAAATTCGGAGCTGAGGTTGCTGGCCGAGCATCTGGATAAGTCGGGTGCGATGTATTTCGGCGCTTACTGGTGCCCGGAATGCCAGCGCCAGCGACGCCTGTTCGGGCGCTCGGCGCATCGGTTGCCGTATGTCGAGTGCACCCCGGGCGGGCGCAGCGGGATGGTCGCTTTCGAGTGCCTGAGTGCCGATATCTCCGCTTATCCAACCTGGATCATCGATGGCCGGCGATTCCAGCAGGTGCTCACGCCCGAGGAACTGTCGCGTTTTTCCGGGTTTGATGACCGGCGCAGGGAAAGGGACGAATCATGATGAAGAGATTGAATCCGGCGCTTGGGCTGGTGCTTTTGATGCTTTCAATGCCCGTGGCCGCAAGCGAGCCGCAGGAGGAGGCCGATGCGACCTTCGACGCGCTGGTGGTCGATTACGAGCAGTGGCAGGAAGATCACAATCCGATCCGGGCCGGTCGCCGCGGTGATCTTGAGGCCACGATGCGCTGGCCTGAGGCATCGCCGGAAGCTGTGCAAAGCCGTCGGGCGGCAGAGCGCGAGTTTCTCGATCGGCTAAGCGCAATCGAGGTAGAGGCGCTTTCCGGAATCCGGCCGGAAAGTCACGCCGTACTGGGTTATCTGCTGCGATCTTCAGTCCGGCTGGCCGGGTTCGAGCCGGAACGAATGCCGTTTGTAAATGATTCCGGATTCTTTTCCACCCCCCTGGGCGTGGCCAGCTCGACCCGGATTCCAAACATGGCCGAAGCCGAAGCCTGGCTGATGCGGCTGGAGCAGCTGCCGCGTATGCTGGGTCAGCACAGGGTCTGGCTGGAGCGGGGCGTGGCCGACGGCTTCGTTCAACCGGCCTATGTGGTCGAAGCGGTCATCGGCCAGCTTGAGAGCATTGCTGAGACGCCGGCCGACCAGAGCCCGCTGGTCCAGCCTTTTGCCAGTCTGCCGTCGCACCTTGAACGCCGTGCCGGAGACCGGTTGCGGCAACGCGCCGAGAATCTGATCGACTCCCGGGTGCTGCCGGCTTATCGTGAGCTGCTTGAATTCTTTCGCGAGGATTACCTGGCCGAGCCGCGCCGGAGCATTGGCATCTCGGAAGTGCCCGATGGCCGCGATTACTATCGTGCGCTGGTTCGGCATCACACCACACTGGATATCAGCCCCGAGGACGTCCATCAGCGCGGCCTGGCCGAGGTGCGCCGGATTCGCGCGGAGATGGAAGAGGTCATCGACCAGACTGGTTTCGAGGGCAGCTTTGAGGAATTTCTGGCGTATTTGCGCAGCGACCCGCGGTTCTACGCCGAAACGCCGCGCGAGTTGCTGATGCGGGCGTCTTATATTGCCAAGCGCGCCGATGATCAGATGCCGCGTTTTTTCAACCGGTTGCCGCGCCTGCCCTACGGCGTGCGCCCGGTGCCCGATCATCTGGCGCCCACCTACACCACCGGGAGGTACTGGTCCGGCGATCTCGACACCGGCATTGCTGGTGGTTACCTGGTCAATACCTGGCGGCTGGACCAGCGCCCACTGTATTCCCTGCCGGCCCTGACCGTGCATGAAGCGGTGCCGGGACATCATCATCAGATTGCACTGGCCCGGGAGCTGGACGGACTGCCGGAGTTCCGGCGCAACGCCGGCATCACCGCGTTTGTCGAGGGCTGGGCGCTTTATACCGAGTTTCTGGCGATCGAAATGGGGATCTATGAGACGCCTTACGAGCACTTCGGTCGTCTGACCTACGAGATGTGGCGGGCCTGCCGCCTGGTGGTCGATACCGGGATTCATTACTTCGGCTGGAGTCGCGAGCAGGCCGAGGCCTGTCTGCTGGAGAATTCCGCACTGGCGCGGCACAACGTCACGACCGAAGTCTTGCGCTATATCTCATGGCCCGGCCAGGCGCTGGCCTACAAGCTGGGAGAGATGCTGATCCGGGAGTTGCGCAGCGAGGCCGAGACTCGGCTTGGCGTGCAATTCGACCTGAGGGATTTTCACGACGCGCTGCTGGAAGACGGAGCGATCCCGCTGGATCGACTGCGCCACAAGATCGGTCGCTGGATCGATGAGCAGGAAACCGGGCGCGGGCAGTCCGACGGTTCATTGGGAAACCAGTCCTGAGATCCCACCAGATGGGCTGCGGCCGTGGTTTGCCGTCAGCCGGGTGCAACCACGAGCAGCGCCAGCTCGGCCAGGCACCAGCCGATGATCGCGCCCACCACGACATCGCTCGGGTAGTGCAGTCCCAGAATGACGCGCGAAAGGGAAATCAGCGCAGCAAACGGCACCAGCACCGGCGCCAGTGCAGGGAACCAGGCGATCGCCAGCACGCTGAACAGAACCGCATGCAGGGTATGGCCGGAAGGAAAGCTGTAGCGGTCAAGCGGAGCGGTGCCGAGCAGGATGTCAGGGCTGGTGACGAACGGCCGTTCACGCAACAGCCGCTGCTTGAGCAGTTTGTAGATGGCGACGCCGCACAGCCCGGCCAGCGCCATCTGGGCGGCGGCTATGCGCCCGGCCGCGCCCTGGGTCAGGGCTATTGTCGCCATCAGCACATACCACGCCACGCCGTCTCCCAGACGGCTGACCGTCGCGAACAGACGCACTACAAGACCGAATCGCGCGGCCCGGTTCAGCCAAAGACAGATACGGCGTTCGCTCAGGTCGGACCAAAGAAATATTGTGCCGACGATCCCGGCTCGAGCCTGGATAGGGGATAAATCGTTTCTGGACCGTGGCATGTAGACCACAGTGTACATCCTGCGCAACAGTTTGATGAACAGGCGCTGACAGTTTGGTTACACCGCGGATTTTCGGTTCCGCGCCGTAAACTCGATGACCGGCTGAGTTTCCAGCGCCGGACGCGCGAACAGATAACCCTGGGCCAGGCGAATGCCCGCTTGCTGCATCCACTCGAATTCAGCATGCTGTTCGATGCCGGTCGCGATCACCTCGATCTTCAGGGCACGGCAGGTTGCAAGAATTCCCAGCACGATTGCCTGTCGGCGTTTACTGGTATCGATGTTGCGGATCAGACTGGGGTCGAGCTTGGCATAGTCGGGACGAAATACCGCCAGGCGTTTCAGGCCGACTTCGCTGGCGCCGATGTTGTCAGCCAATACCATGAACCCCCGGGCATGGGCGCGTTGCCGGGTGTTGTCGAGCTGTCGCGGGCTGCCCAGCATCGGCAGGTGAGCGAACTCCAGGATCAGGCGTGAAGGCAGGATGCCGTTTTCGACCGCGCATTCGCGGGTGGTTTCCAGCGTCAGCTCGAGATTGTGAGGCTCGACGTGACTGCAGTTGAGGTGGAGATCGCCATCAATGCCTTTGTTTGATGCAACCTGCAACGCCCGCATCCGGCAGGCCTGATCGAAACAGTAACGATTTTCCGGGGAGATTCTTTCGATGACCTGGGCGGCGGATTCTCCTTTCAGGCCCCGCACCAGCGCCTCGTGGCCGAAAAGCCGCGCATCGCTCATCCGTACGATCGGCTGGAAAGCGAAGGTAAATCCAGTATCCACGATCTCGGAAACCTGGCTGAAGGGTTTCGGGCGGACGGGTCGGACTGCTTGAACTGCCTGGACCTGGTTGTACATGGTATCCATTCCCCTGTTTGGCTGGACTCGCCGGGCAGGATTGCCTGCGGCTATATCCTGGAAATGCAACAACCGTGCCGGATGCTGTGAGCAGCCCGCTGGAGTCAACCGGAAAGGCACTTTCGGCGCACTTCTGAACGGCTCCCCTGTGACACTGCCTCGACCGCAGGCGCCAATGAGTGACGGTTTTTGTCAGACTGAATCAGTTGGCGACGTGCCAGGCTTCAATTTCGACCAGAAGATTGCGACGACATATATCACCGCGCAATCCGCAAAGCTGCAGCTCCGGCCAGCGCAGCTTAAGTCGCCGGTGGATGGCGGGCCAGTCCCGGGCATTTCGCACGTACACCCGGGCCAGACTTTCCGGACCGAATCGTGCCAGTGCCGGACGACTGAATGCGCCGGCCGCCTGGGCCAGCAGAGCTTCCAGATTGCGTGCGGCCTCATCGGTCTGGGCCAGCGCATCGCCGGGATGGGCGGTGGTATGGCCGACTACGCTGGCGGTTCCCGAAATCAGCAGCCCGGTGCGGCCCGCCGACAACCGGATGCCGGTGGCCCGCGCGAACGCAGGCTGCCGCGGTCCGTAATGTCTCGGATAGTTCCATGAGCTGACCTGACGCGGGTTCTCGATCGATATCCCTGGTTCAATTCCGGCCAGCGCCACCAGTTGCATGATCGGCCTGTCCCCGCCGATGGCGGTCGCAGCGCACATTCGCGCGTCTTCCAGACCGGCTTCTTCCAGCGCCCGTCCGCGGCCGATGCAGAATCGCCGGTAGCGTTCGTCATCACCGTTGCCGGAATTGATTGCCGGGAAATAGTTCCAGATTCGCAACGGATAGCCGAAACGGGATTGCTGCAATGCCTCAACCAGTCGGCTATAGAGCTTCTCAGCCGCAATCGCCGCATCATCTCCGAACCGATCAGGCTCGCTGAAAACGAATGCGCGAATCTGTCCGGCCGGCGCATGCCAGCATTCACAATCAAAATCACCGCCCAGAAATTCCAGTCCCGGGGCAGGCGGCCTTTGTCCCTGGGCCAGCCGGATTTCCAGCCCAGTCAGGTCGCTGCAAGCACCTGTGCTTACGCCAAGTTCATAAGCGCCGGTGGAATCGGAGTGATTTGCCATCGATTATGCTATTCGGACAGTTTGTGCAAGCATACCGGCAATTTCTCACATGGCTGATCCGACCTCGTGATCAGGTAACATTTCCATATCGGCCATGAGGAATTTCCAGATGAATTTGAAACAAGCACAGCAGCAGATCAGCGATTGGTGGCGCGACAGCATCACGCCCGAGCTGGTCGACTACATCCGGATTCCGGCCAAGTCGCCGCACTTCGATCCGGACTGGGCCGGAAACGGTCATATCGAGGCCGCGGTGGAGCATATTGCAAGGTGGTGCCGCGAACAGCCGATCGAAGGCCTGAGCGTCGAGGTCGTTCGCCTGGGGCAGCGCACGCCGCTGATCTTCATGCAAGTTCCCGGTGAAATCAACGATACCGTGCTGCTCTACGGGCACCTCGACAAGCAGCCGGAAATGACTGGCTGGTCCGAAGGTCTGGGGCCGTGGCAGCCGGTGATCCTCAATGGTCGGCTGTACGGCCGGGGCGGAGCGGATGATGGCTATGCCGCCTATTCCTCGCTGGCCGCGATCCGGGCGCTGCAGGAACAGGGCCGGCCACATGCGCGATTCGTGCTGCTCATCGAGGCTTGCGAGGAGTCGGGCAGTTATGACCTGCCGGCCTATATCGATCACCTGGCTGAGCGCATCGGGGCGCCGTCGCTGGTGGTGTGCCTGGACTCCGGTGCTGGTAATTATGAGCAGCTCTGGATCACCACCTCCCTCAGAGGCATGGCCGCCGGGACGCTGCAGGTCGATATCCTGGAAGAGGGGGTTCACTCCGGTTACGCGTCGGGCATCGTGCCGTCGAGCTTTCGAATTGCGCGTCAGTTGATTTCGCGCCTGGAGGACGAGGCGACCGGCGAGATTCTGCCCGGGGCGCTCAAGGTCGAAATTCCCGAGCAGCGGCGCCAGCAACTGGCGGCGGTGGCCGAGGCCCTGGGCGATGAGGTGCATTCGGCTTATCCGTGGGTCCAGGGAGCCGGCCCGATGGGAGAGGAGACGCTGCAACGCCTGCTCAATCGCAACTGGCGCGCCGCGCTGTCGGTGACGGGCGCCGGTGGACTGCCCGAGATTGGTTCGGCCGGCAACGTGCTGCGTCCGGGTACGGCACTGAAATTGTCGTTGCGCCTGCCGCCGACTGTTGACGGGGAGTTTGCGACAGGCAAGGTCAGGGAGCTGCTGGAAGCCGATCCGCCGTATGGCGCGAGGGTGCGTTTCGAGCCCGATCAATCAGCGACCGGCTGGAATGCGCCGGAAGTTGCCAATTGGCTGGATCAGGCCTGCCAGAATGCCTCCGAGGCGGTTTTTGGCAAGCCGGCGATGTACATGGGTGAAGGTGGTACCATTCCTTTCATGGCCATGCTGGGTGAGTCTTTCCCTGAAGCGCAATTTCTGATCACCGGCGTGCTGGGGCCCAAATCCAATGCCCACGGTCCGAATGAATTTCTGCACCTGGAATATGCCAAGCGCCTGACCGTGGCTGTGGCCGTGGTCCTGGATGAACAAGCGGCGCGCCTGCCCGGCGCCCGCCGGGCGGTCTGAGTCATGCGCGATCTGCACGTCGTGGTGCTTGCCGCCGGGGAGGGCAGACGGATGAATTCCGATCTGCCCAAGGTGCTGCAGCCGCTTGCGGGTTTGCCGATGTTGCTGCACCTGCTCCATACCCTCAAGGGGCTGGATCCGGCCTGCCTGCATGTGGTGATCGGCCATGGCGCCGACCAGGTCAGGGCCGCACTGCGGCACTGGCCCGAAGCCCGCACGGTGATCCAGGCCGAGCGTCTCGGGACCGGCCATGCGGTGATACAGGCCATGGATGAAATTCCGGATCAAGCGCGCGTGCTGGTCCTGCCCGGCGACATGCCGCTGGTGCGCTCGCCAACGCTGGAGGCCTTCACCCGGCTGAAGGCGCCGCTTGCGGTCCTGAGTTTTGTGGCTGACGATCCGGACGGCTACGGTCGGATTCTGCGAGACCGGGACCGCAACGTGATCGGGATTCGAGAGCAGCGCGATGCGATCCGGGCCGAGCGCGCAATCACCGAAGTCAACAGCGGCGTGATCGCCACCGATGCCGGACCACTGGCCGGATGGCTGAGTCGCCTGGGCAATGACAATACCCAGGGTGAGTATTACCTGACCGACTGCGTCGCTCTGGCCGTGGCCGATGGCCTGGAAGTTCAGGCCATGGTTTGCGACGACGCCGGAGAACTCATGGGCGCCAACAATATGGGTCAGCTTGCCGATCTTGAGGCCGTGCTGCAGCGCCGACGACGCGAGGCGTTGATGGCGGCGGGCGTGCGCATGTGTGATCCGGCGTCGGTCCAGATTCGCGGCGATCTCAGATGCGGTCGCGACGTGGCACTGGATATCGGTGTCATCGTCGAAGGCGAGGTGGAACTGGGCGATGGCGTCGTGGTCGGCGCCGGCAGTGTTGTGCGCAACTGCAGACTGGCCGCAGGCACCCGAATCGAGCCGTATTGCCTACTCGATGGGGTCGAAACCACCGGAGCCTGTGTGGTTGGCCCCTTCGCCCGTCTGCGTCCGGGAACATCGCTGGCCTCGGGCGTGCGAATCGGCAATTTTGTCGAGACCAAGAATGCGAACTTCGGTGCCGATGCCAAGGCCAGTCATCTCAGTTACGTCGGCGACGCCGCGGTCGGGCAGCGCGCCAACCTCGGCGCTGGCACGATTACCTGCAACTACGATGGCGTCAACAAGCACCATACCGAAATCGGCTCCGACGCCTTCATCGGCTCCAATTCGGCCCTGGTCGCGCCGCTGCGCATAGGTGATCGGGCGACCATTGGCGCGGGCAGCGTGGTTTCTTCCGACGCCCCGGAGGATGCGCTGACAGTTGCCAGGGCGCGAGCACGCACCATCCGGGGCTGGAAACGGCCGACCGGGAAAAAGTCGTGAATAGCCTGACAGGACCGATTCACCTGCGGTATTCTTCGGCGAGAGACCCGTTGACCTGAAATGCGCAGTCGAGAACGCACGCAAGAGGAAACCGGAATCAACATCACGCCGATGCTCGATGTGGTGTTCATTCTGCTGATTTTTTTCATTGTCACTTCGTCTTTTGTGCGTGAGACGGGCCTGGATGCTTCCCGGCCGCAGCAAAGCGATCAACGCCAGGTCGAGGAAGATGCGGGCCAGATTCTGGTCGAAATCGATGCGTTGAGCCGGATCATGATCAACAAGCGATCCGTCAATGAGCAGACCGTGCGCGCCAATCTCGAGCGCGAGCGCGCCCAGCAGCCGCGAGCATCGCTGATCGTCGCATCGCATCCGGATTCCAGGATCAACTCGCTGGTGGTGGTGCTGGATGCGGCCAATTTGATCGGTATCGAGGACATCAGTGTCGCGAAAACCCTTTAAACCTTTCCCGTAGCAGGTGATCAAGCGCATGGAAAACCCCTTCGGCAATCCAGAGTTCGAAACTCCCGTAAATGACCGTGAAACCCGTCAATGGGCGGTCATTCTTCATCTTTCGCTGCTTTCCGGGCTGATCATTCCAATGGCCGGGCTGATCGTGCCGCTGGTCATCTATCTGCTCAAGAAAGACGATCTGCCGGGCCTGGCTGCGCATGGTCACGTGATATTCAACTGGATTCTCAGCGCCGTGATCTATGCCATCATCTGCGTACTGCTGATGCTGGTCGTGATCGGATTCGTCCTGATCTGGATTCTCGGTCTGTTGGCACTCATCTTTCCAATCATCGGCGCGATCAAGGCCAATGACGGGGAAGCCTGGCCTTATCCGCTTTCAATTCGATTCTTCGGCGGCTGAACGCGCCGTCTGTCTTGTTGCGCCGGTGAGGCCGGTGCCCAATCAGGAATCCTGCAGATTATGAAATCCGATTCCCGCAAACCCAGACCCGCCCTTGTCCCGAGCAACGTGATTTTCTTTGCCCTGGTCAACCTGATGGCTGTGACCGTCGTGCCCGTGTGGGGCTTGATCAACGGCTACAGCGCCACGGCCTGGGCGGCATTTGCGGTGCTGCTGACCCTGGGTGGAATGAGCATCACCACCGGTTACCACCGGATGTGGTCGCATCGTACGTTCAAGGCCCGCTGGCCGGTCCGGCTGGCACTCGCGATCTTCGGCGGCATGGCGCTGCAGAACAGCATCTATGTATGGTCCGCTCGCCACCGCATCCACCACCGCTATGTTGATGATGTCGAGCGTGACCCGCATTCGATCAAGTCCGGCTTCTGGCATGCGCACATCGGCTGGATGCTGCGCGACTGGCCGACCAGCGAGGTCGATTTCTCCCAGGTCCACGATCTGGAACGCGATCCGATCGTGATGTGGCAGCATCGTCACTACTGGGCGCTGGTGTGGATCACCAATCTGGGCATCCCGCTGGTACTGGGCTGGATGGTCGGGGAGGTCATCGGGATGTTGCTGCTGGCCGGCGTGTTGCGCCTGGTCGTGAGTCACCATTTCACGTTTTTCATCAATTCCCTGGCCCATACCTGGGGCCGGCGGCCCTACAGCGAAGACAACACCGCGGTCGACAACGGCCTGATTGCGCTGATGACCTGGGGCGAGGGTTATCACAACTATCATCATGCGTTTCAGGCCGACTACCGCAACGGCATTCGCTGGTGGCAATATGATCCGTCGAAATGGCTGATCAACATGCTGGCCTGGACAGGCATGGTCTATGCGCGCAGGCGCACTCCCCGGTTTCGCATTCAGCGCGCCCGCCTGATGATGGAATTTGCCCGGCTCGAACGGCGTGCCGAAAGTGCCGGAGCCCAGGAAAGCTGGCGCCAGTTGTTCGAGCGTGAGTATCAGCAGTTCCGGGAAATCATCGGCGAATGGCAGACGATCCAGATGCGCAAGGTTGAATCCGGCGCCGAGGCGCTGCGCGACCGTTGGCAGCGCACCGAGCTGCGGACCTCGCTGCGGGAACTTGAATTCAGGCTCAAGATGCAGCAAAAGCGCCTTCGGGCGCTGACGCAAATTCTCAAGCCAATGGCAACCTGAACCGCGACCTGCACGGCTTGAGCTTGCGGTTTTCTACGCAATAATGGTTTGTTCAGCCCGGTCGCGGCAATCGGGTTCCGGCAGGCTGAAAAAATAGCGTGCGTTGACGCTGGTCTGCTCGGCCAGCCGCTCCGGAGTGACTCCGCGCAGGGCCGCGACTGTGCCTGCAATCCATGGCAGCCAGCATGGCTCGTTACGGTGGGTGCGCACCTTGGGCCGGAGATTGCGCGGTTTCAGGTACGGCGCATCGGTTTCCAGCATCAGTCTGTGATCGGGGATGTCGGCCACGATTTGCTTGAGTTCAAGGCCGCGCCGTTCGTCGCAGATCCAGCCGGTGATGCCGATGTGACAGTCCAGATCGAGGTAGTCGTACATTGACCGGCGGTTATCGGTGAAACAGTGCACCACCACCGGTCCGAGCCGATCGCGGCAATTCTTCAGTATGGCCAGGAAATCTGCGTGCGCATCGCGCTGATGCAGGAATACCGGTTTGCCGATGCCCACGGCCAGCTCCAATTGTTGCTCGAAGGCGCTCTGCTGCACCGGTCGCGGCGACAAATCGCGAAAATAGTCAAGCCCGCATTCCCCGACGGACACGACATGCGGGTCGGAGAGCAGTTGCCGCAGCCTGCTGACGGCATCGGAGTTGATTTCAGCGGCCAGATGCGGATGGACCCCGGCGGTGGCGCGCAGGCAGTCCGGCTGCTGCCGGGCCAGCTCGAGCGCTCGCTTGCTGCCTGAGACCGACGCGCCGGTGACGATCATCCAGTCCACGCCTTGCTCGAGCGCGCGCCCAACCACCGCATCCAGATCGCTGGCGAAACTCTCGTGGCCGAGGTTGCAGCCGACATCAATCCATTGCCGTGTCATGCTCAGGCACGCTCCTTGACTCGGGGGCGATGCTTTCGCTTTCGAGAACACGCATCCCGATCCCCGTTCCCGCCGTGCCCCCCAGCAGGGGCAGCAGCGCCATTGCACTCAGCGCACCCGAATCGGGCCAGGCCAGTTCGAGCTGCAGCCAGGCCGCGAGTGCAAGCAACAGCGTGACCGCGTAACCGCCGGCCCGCCCATTTGCCATCAGGCTGCCCATGAGGCTGCCTGCCGCGCCGCCGCACAGCCAGCCCAGTATCAGCACAACAGTCCACGCCGATACCTGCTGCAATTCAACCATCGATTCCGCCAACCCGATCGAGGGCGTCAGGAAGTCGCCTGCAAGCCAGATACTTTCCTGGATGACCACGCCTATGACGGTGCCCGTGGCGGTCGCTTGGAGCAATTTTGGTGGCATGCTGCGGATTATCGCACCGACTTGTCGGCGTTTGCGGGTGCGATATAATGTCGAAAAAAGAACAATCGGTCGAATCAATCCTTCGAACCAGGCAAGTTTCGACTGTGTTGCGATCAACCCTTTAAAAGAGAGACTGCGCGCGCGCATGCGCAAAACAAGATCGATCCCGTCGTCGAACACCTTAGGGCGTGCGCCGTGGCTGCTCGCATTGCTGCTGCTGGCGCTGTTGACGGCGCTCAGTTTCTGGTTGCGCCATGGTTTTGAACAGGCCGAGCGCGATCAGGTCGAGCGCTATTTCGACACCATTATCGAGCACATCGAAGCCGATTTGCTCAAAGGAGCCGGCCAGCACATCGCGATCCAGTCAAGAATGGCCAGTCGACTGGCTTTCGACGGACCGTTCGACGAGGCCGCGTGGCGTTCGGATGCCCGGCGACTGATTGCGGATCATCCGTATTATCGATTTCTTGCGGTTGTTGAGGGGGATTTTTCAGTTCGCTGGGCTGAGGATGTGAGTGGGGAAGGCCCGGTACCCGGCCAAATCTTTGCTTTCAGTGATGAGATCATGCAGCGTCTGGCGCGCCATCCCGCGGACATGGCCGAGGTGCTGATCACCGCCACCCATGCCGACCGGCAACAGCCGATGCTGTTGCTGATCACCCCGATTGCCGCTGGTGACGAGATCATCAACTGGCTGGTCGCGAGGATCGATATGGCGGAGGGGATCTCAGCCATGCTGACCAGCTTCTATCTGCGCGATGTGGTGCTGATCGGCAGTTTCGCTGGCGCCAGCTTCGAGATTTCAGATCCCGCGGCCTCTTCGGCAACCCCGGTCCGGCTGTCGGAATTCCGCGGAATGATCCGGTTTGCAATGGGCGGTGCGCCCCGGGATCTGGAAATCGAGATCAATTTGCGCGCCGGACGAGCCGAGGAACTGCGCGGTGGCATGGCCGAGTCGGTGTTCATCTTCGGGATCAGCATGTCGCTGATGATTTCCCTGGCGGGGTTTCTGGCCATGGCCTCGGCGAGACAAGCCGGTGCAGTTGCCGCGGCCAATCAGGATCTCAAGCGCCAGATTCGCGATCGCGAATTGGCTGAACGGGAGCTGGAGTTCCTGTTGACTCACGACGCGCTGACGGGATTGCCCAACCGCGAGGGGATGTTGCGCAAGCTGGAGTCGTTGATCGAGCAGTGTCCGCCGGATCGCTGTCTGGCGGTGATGCTGATCGATCTCGATCAGTTCAAGGACATCAACGAAACGCTGGGCCACGATATTGGTGATGCATTGCTTCGGGAAGTGCCGGCGCGGCTGCGTCGGGAACTGGCCGACGGCGATGTGCTGGGCCGCTTCGGCGGCGATGAATACATGCTGGTGGCGCTTCGATCCGGTCGTGACCGGATTGCCCGCCTTGCCGATCATCTGCTGCATTCGCTGGAGGAGCCTTTCCAGATCGAGCAGCATCAGTTTTTTGTCACCGCCAGCATGGGGGTTGCGTTTGGCAAGGTCGAGTATGAAAGTCCCGGTGACCTGATCCGGAATGCAGACGCTGCAATGTTTCGTGCCAAACAGCAAGGGCGCAATCGTCACGCTGTATTCAGTGAGGAATTGTTTGACCGGGTCGAGTATCGGTTGAACTTGAGCCGTGAAATCCGCGCCGGAATCCGGGATGGCGAGTTTTTTCTCGCCTATCAGCCGATCGTCGATCTGCGGTCTCTGGAAATTCAGGGTGCCGAGGCGCTGATGCGCTGGCGGCGGTCCGATGGCAGCGAAGTATCTCCGGAAAACTTTATCCGGGTGGCCGAGGAGACCGGTCTGATCAATCGGCTGACCCGTTTTGCGCTGACCCGCGCAATGCATGATCTGGCCTCGTGGAAGGACAGGCTGGAACGGGTTCCCTGCTCGGTGTCGGTCAATATTTCCGGGGCCCAGTTTCAGGAACCGGGAATCGTCGAGTATTTATCGGAATTGCTGCAGGAATGGCGGATTGAGCCCGATGCCCTGCATCTGGAAATCACTGAAGAAGTGCTGATCGAGAATCTGACCCGCAACCGCGAGGTGCTCAGCCGCATCGACCGCATCGGGGTGCCGATCGTGGTCGACGATTTCGGTGTTGGTTACTCATCGCTGGCCTACATCAAGAATTTTCCGGTCTCGCGGATCAAGATCGACAAGGGATTCATCAGCGGGCTGGAGCATGACCCGGATGATTGCGCCATTACCCGAACCATCTGTGATCTGGCCGGCGAGCTGAAGCTGCAGACCGTCGCGGAAGGCATCGAGCAGACCGGGCAGCTCGAATTGCTCAGAAGCTTCGGCTGTGGTCAGGGCCAGGGTTTCCTGTTTAGCAAAGCCGTGACCGGCGAGGCGTTTTTGCGGATGCTGCAAGGCCCGCCTCCCTGGACGGGCTTGTGCTGCTCGCTGGAAAATCCCGACAGTTCCTCCGACTGATTACGCGCCGGCCCAATCACTGATCGGCTGGATATTGAAATTCTGGTCAGTATGGGCGACAATAAGCGGCTACCTTTAAATTGCCTATTTGACAGCCGAGGAAACCATGAAGGCAGAAATTCATCCCGAATACCGCGAGGTGGTATTCCAGGACGTGTCCAGCGACTTTTCGTTCAAGACCCGTTCCACGATCCAGACCCGCGACAGCATCAAGTGGGAGGACGGCAACGAATACCCGCTGGTCAAGGTCGAAGTCTCCAGCAAGTCGCATCCGTTCTACACCGGACAGCACAAGATTGTCGATTCCGGCGGGCGCGTCGATCGCTTCAAGCAACGCTACGGCAAGGCGCGGAAGGGCTGATTGCATTCTGCCGTCATCCTGCCATCGTGGAAATTCCCGGCCGCAGGAACCCGAAAGCGGTTTTATCCCAGGCAAGGCAGATCCCGGGCAGCGAAGGGTCATCAAACAGCCGGAGTTGCAGCAGATCCTGCCAGCGTGAATATGCTGCCGTATGTTAGAGTTGGGGAGATCCAGATCCAGACTGACCGGCCAGGAACGCTTGCATGATTCCGGTTGGGCCAGTCATCCTGAAATAACAAGGAGTCGTCAGTGACCGAGCGCAAACTGACCTTGACCGAACCCGAATCCGGTAAATCCGTTGACCTTCCGGTCGTGACCGGGAGCGAAGGAGACCCGACGCTGGATATTTCCGCCCTGCATCGCGAGCTGGGCTACTTCACTTTCGATCCGGGTTACGGCACCACC
Source organism: uncultured Halomonas sp. (assembly GCA_964453565.1). Taxonomy (GTDB): domain Bacteria; phylum Pseudomonadota; class Gammaproteobacteria; order Xanthomonadales; family Wenzhouxiangellaceae. Next base: position 127,830 of record CAYVPB010000001.1, on the reverse strand, counting down.
GCGAGTTGCAAGAGCGACATCACTTTCATTGATGGCGGCGCCGGCATTCTGCGCTATCGCGGTTATCCGATTGAACAACTGGCCGAAAACTCCTCGTTTGTCGAAGTTGCCTATCTGCTGCTCAACGGCGAGTTGCCCACCGAAGGTGAATTCGCCAGCTTCGAGCGTGACATCACCTACCACACGATGGTGCACGAGAAGCTCAATACCTTCATGAAGGGCTTCCATTACGATGCCCACCCCATGGCCATCCTGTCCGGTGTCGTGGGTTCCATGGCCGCTTTCTATCACGACAAGCTCAATGTCAACGATCCAGAGCAGCGAATGCTTGCGGCCAAGCGCCTGATCGCCAAGATGCCGACCATCGCGGCGGCCGCCTATCGCAGTTCCATGGGATGGCCGTCGGCCTACCCGCGCAATTCCCTGGGCTATGCCGAACGTTTCCTGGACATGATGTTCTCGGTGCCTGCTGAGCCCTATGAAATCAATCCGGTTGCCGTGCGAGCGCTGGATCTGCTGTTCATCCTGCATGCCGACCACGAACAGAATGCCTCGACTTCTACGGTCAGGCTGGTCGGCTCGACCGGCGCCAACCCTTATGCCTGCGTAGCGGCCGGAATTGCGGCACTTTGGGGGCCGGCACACGGTGGGGCCAATGAAGCCGTTTTGAACATGCTCAACCAGATCGGCTCGGTCGACAATGTTGGTGAGTTCGTCAAGCGCGCCAAGGACAAGAACGATCCTTTCAGGCTGATGGGTTTCGGCCATCGCGTCTACAAGAACTACGACCCGCGCGCGACCATCATCCGCAAGCAGTGCCACGAAGTTCTGGCCGAGCTGGGCAAGCAGGATCAACTGCTGGATCTGGCCATGGAACTTGAGCGGATCGCGCTGGAAGACGATTACTTCGTCGAGCGCAAGCTTTATCCGAACGTCGACTTCTACTCCGGCATCATTTACAAGGCGCTGGGAATTCCAACCTCGATGTTCACCGCGATGTTCGCCATTGGCCGCACCGTTGGCTGGGTCAGCCAGTGGCTGGAGCAATCGGCTAACCCGACCCGCATCGGTCGTCCGCGCCAGGTCTACACCGGAGCGACCGAGCGCGAATACCTGGAAATCAAAAAACGTTAAAAGCGCGTTTGCGCCCGGAAAAGTTTCAGGTCGTTCCCGGGCGTTTCAGGCTGGCCTTGATTCGCTGACCAGTCTGGCAACTTCGGCGGCGCCCGCGCGCCGCTGACTGGTGCCTGAAACCGGATCTGGCGGGGCCTGTTTCCAGCGCTTGCCGGTCATCACCGCCAATTCGAACACCTGCCGATCGGCTTCCACCACCACCAGCTCCAGCGTGCGCTGACTTCCGTCGTACCAGCGGATTCTGCGCCGCTCCTGTTCAAAACCGATGCCGCGATCCTGCAGGAAGATCAGGATCTCGTCTCCGGTTTCACAGAACAGATGCAGGGTGATCCTCGAATGATCGTCGGCAGTGCCTTCCAGCACCGGGCCGACCAGGCGCGGCCGGAACGGCTTGAAGAAACCCATCGCCTCGAGTGCAGACTGGCGCAGCCGGGTCAGCGCGGCCTCATGGGCATGACCGCCGTAAAGACTCTGATAGCGCTTGAGTTCAGCTTCGATTTCACTGTTCGAAGGCAGTCCGCCACGGCCACGAATGCCGAGTCGGTGGGCCGCCTTCTCCTTGGCCAGGCCGTAGTTGCGCTGACCCTCGGTAGCCAGAATGCGTGCTGCTTCGGCCGCGACCTGCTGTCGCAGGCGGGTGTGCTGATTGGAAGGTCGTGTGGCTCTGGAACGCATGCTGCCGGACTCTTGTTCAGAAAATATCATAGGGGTCGACCGTATTTTCATCCTGCTGGCGTTCGGAGTCCTGCAGGGGCGGCAGATTTCCGGCCGGGAACCATTCACGGATTGATCCCGGTGTCCCGGGACGAACCCGATGTCCGGTTTCCGGATCGATACTGGCCTCCACGATACCGGTCGGGATTGGTGGTGTGTCTTCCTCTATGCCTTCGAGTGCCGAGTGCATGAAATCGACCCAGATGGGCAGCGCCGTGCGCCCCCCCTGTTCCAGTCTTCCGAGCGTTTCATTGCCATCCATGCCGACCCATACCGTGGCGACCAGTGCATCATTGAAGCCGGCAAACCAGGTGTCGCGCAGGTCGTTGGTCGTCCCGGTCTTGCCGGCAAGATCACTGCGACCCAGCGCCAGGGCGCGCCGCCCGGTGCCGCGGGTGATGACATCAGACATCATCGAACGCAGCAACCATGTGGTTTGCGGCGAGATGACCCGTGGCGCCAGCCGCGGCACGGGCGGGCCATTCAGTTCACGGTCCGATCTCTCCTCGTGGCCATCGTTCTGGTCCCCGGTTTCACCCGGCGCTGTTGCTTCGCTTTCGCTGCCGCCCAGTCCGAGGTCGAGACGGCGCGGAGCGGTCCGGTCCGGGCGCGAGGTCGTCGTTGTCAACCCGAATAGGTCCGTGTTGTGTGCTTGCTCGCATTCCGAACAGGCGAGGGCAACTCTGGGCAGATCGAATTCCTGGCCGTTTTCGTCGCGGATGGCATGAATGAATTGCGGTTCAATGGCGAATCCACCATTGGCAAAGGTTGCGTAGGCCGCGGCAAGATCGAGCGGCGAAATCGAGGCCGAACCCAGAGCCATCGATGGTCCACGTGGAATATCCTCGCGGGCAAAGCCGAATCGGCTTGCGTAGCCGATCGTACCCTCCAGCCCGATATCCATGGCCAGCCGAACGCTGATCAGATTGCGGGAATGCACCATGCCTTCGCGCAGCCGGGTCGGGCCAAAGAAACGCCGGCTGAAATTGGTCGGCTTCCATGCCTTTTCCTGCGACGGATCGTCGAATACCACGGGCGCATCGTTGACCAGGCTTGCCGGGGTGTAGCCGTGATCGAGCGCCGCGGCGTAAATGAAAGGCTTGAAGGCCGAACCCGGCTGACGACGACTCTGGGTTGCGCGATTGAACTGGCTGGCGCCAAAGTCAAGGCCTCCGACCACAGCGACAACCGCCCCGGTGGCCGGGTCAATCGCGACCAGGGCGGCCTGGGCTTCCGGAACCTGCGCCAGCACCACCTGGTCTTCGATTTGCCGAACCCGCACCAGATCGCCGGGGGAAAGCACCTCTTCAATCGATTGCGGGCGGGGTCCAAGCGCGTCGCGCGTCAGATGCGCGCGGGCCCATGCCACTTGTTCAAGAGTCAGTGTAACCTCGCTGCCGTCGTCGAGCAGCAACACGGCCTGTTCATCGAGCGTCTCCAGGACCGCGGCCGGTCGCAGATCGCCGATGGTGGGGATGGCGCGCAGTCCTTCGCTGACAACATCGCGTTTTTCGAGTAAGTCCGGGTCCAGACGGCTTTCCGGGCCGCGCCAGCCGTGCCGTTTGTCGTATGCATCCAGCCCGTCGCGCACGGCGCGATCGGCTGCCTGCTGGCTGCGGCTATCCACTGTGGTCACGATCGAATAGCCGCGGGTATAGGCAGTGTCGGGGCCGAAGCGCTCGACCGCCTGCAGACGGGCGATTTCGGCCATCCAGGGCGCGCGCAGTTCGATCCGGGGACCGTGCACCCGTGCATAATCGGGGGTCTCCAGCGCGTCCTGGTATTCGTGCTGGCTGATGAAATCTTCCTCTTGCATGCGCCTGAGCACGTAGGCGCGGCGGTTCAGTGCCGCCTGGGGATTGGAGACCGGATTGACCACCGAAGGTCGCTGTGGCAGACCGGCGATCATCGCCATCTCGGGAAGCGTCAGTTCATCGATGGATTTGCCGTAATAGATCTGGGCGGCCGCACCGACGCCATAGGCGCGATGGCCGAGAAATTCCTTGTTCAGGTAAAGCTCCAGGATTTCATCCTTGCTCAATTCGCCCTCGATACGAATGGCAAGAAATATTTCGCGCAGTTTTCGCGTGACCGAAAATTCCGAGCTCAGGAAGAAGCGGCGCGCCACCTGCTGGGTTATGGTGCTGCCGCCGGGCACCCGTCTGCGGCCCAGATAACGTGCATATCCGATCACTCCGCGCAGCGTTCCGCGCCAATCGACCCCGGGGTGGCGATAGAAATTGTCATCCTCGGCGGCGATGAAGGCCTGCTTGAGCCGGTTCGGGATGTCTTCGATCGGGAGCGGTACGCGCCGTTGCTCGCCGACGGTCGAAATCAGCTTGCCGTCGGCCGAGTAAATGCTCAGAGGCACCTGCAATTCGATGTCACGCAGGCTGTCGACCGAAGGCAGAGACGGTGCCAGAATCAGCCACAACAACGTGATCCCGATCACCGCTGCGACCAATCCGAGAAAAAACAGACGGATACAAACTTTAATTAAAGACTTTATTTGTCGCATGGAGTATGATAAACAGTGCAACCTGGATCAGATCGCGCTTGGACGGGAGTATCGATATGGACCACGGCCAGCAGCATTCGATCCATGGTAGCGTGCAGACATTGACCGTGGGGCGATATTTCGTCAAACTTGAGGCAGGGGGGCAAAAATCCGGAACCGGGAATGGTTCCGGACGGGAGCGAGCAGGGGGAATGGTCCGGGGAGGCACATCGACCCATCGTGTCTGGCCGGCAGCCGAACATTCGAGACCATAACCGGGGAACGGTGTTGAAAAAATTCAATCGATCCAGGTCGCCCATGATCGGGCTGGACATCGGCACCAGCAGCGTCAAGCTCATGCAGCTTGCGCGTTCGGGAAGTGCGCTGCGAGTTGAACACCTGGCAGTGGAGAGCCTGCCGGAGGGTGCTTATGCAGAGCACAGTATCAATAATGTCGATGATGTTGCAGAAGCCATCCGCAGAGCGGTCAAGCGCAGCTCGACCAAGGCCCGCAATTGCGTGATGGCGGTGTCCGGTGCGGCCGTGATCACGCGAGTGATCAACCTTCCCAACGATCTGAATGAGGATGAAATCGAGGGTCAGATCGAAATGGAAGCCGGACAGTACGTACCCTATCCGCGCGATGAGGTCAGTCTGGATTTCGAGACCCTGGGTCCATCGCCACGCAATGCCGATGTCACCGAGGTGCTGCTGGCGGCTTCCAAGACCGAACACATCGAGACCCGGCAGGCGGTCGCGGAGGCAGCCGGCCTGATTGCCAGAATCATCGATGTCGAAGCTTTCGCCATCGTCAATGCCTTCGACCGTCTCCGGAGCGTCGACGGCGTTCCGGATTCGGCGGTGATCGCGGTGTTCGATATCGGCGACGTGCGCTCTTCGCTCAATGTGCTGCGCGGTGGCCGCTCACTGTATTATCGCGATCATCCCTTTGGCGGGCGCGAACTGATTGAGGAAACCATGCGCCGATACGGCCTGGATGCGGAGCAGGCGCAATTCTGGAAACGTGACGAGGAGCCGCCGGCCGGTTTCGAGGACGAAGTTCTCGAGCCCTATCGGCAGAATGTGATTCAGCAGGTCGGGCGTGCGTTGCAGTTCTACTCTTCCAGTCGCGAGTATTCCCGGATTGATACCCTTTACATCGCGGGTGGTGGAGCGTCGGCTGCCGGTCTGGTGGACTCGCTGGCCGCCGAGCTCGGCCTGAATGCGGAGCTGGCCGATCCGCTCAAGGGAATGAAGCTGGCACCCAGAATCAATGCCTCTTCGGTGGACATGCTGCGCCCGTCCCTTGTCACGGTGACCGGACTGGCGTTGCGGGGAGTTGAATGATGAGAAGAATCAACCTTCTACCCTGGCGCGAGGAATTGCGACAGGAGGCACAGAAGAACTTCATCATCATGCTGGTGCTGGTCGCGGTGGCGGCAGCCGTCGTTGTTTACGGGGTGATGCGCTATTACGATGCGCAGATCGCCAATCAGAATGAACGCAATCAGTACCTGCAGTCGGAGATCGCCAAGCTTGACCGGCAGATCGTCGAGATTCAGGAGGCCGAAGAGGTGCGCTCGCGCCTGTTGCAGCGCAAACAGGTGATTGAAGAGTTGCAAGCCAATCGATCCCTGATGGTGCGTCTGTTCGATCAGTTGGTGCGCACCCTGCCCGAGGGCGTTCGGTTGGTGAATGCGCGTCAGGTCGGAGATCAGATCACGATTTCAGGCGTGACCCAGTCCGAGGCGCGGGTTTCGACCTATCTAAGGAACATGGATGCCTCACAGGTGCTGCACGAACCGGTTCTTCGGATCATCGAATCGGAAACGTCGGAAACCGATGCTCAACTGCCTTACGGCTTCCGCGTGGAGGCAAATGTGGGATTGCCGCGACAGCAGGAGCCCGAGGACCAGGAGTTTCAGCCATGACCCTGCAGGACATTCGCGATCTGGATTTCAACGATCTTGGCGGCGCTTCGCGCGATGTGAAGATCTTTCTGCTGGCGATGGTGGTGATCGTGATTTTCGTTGCCGGATACTTTTTCTTCGTCAAGGATCAACGTGAGGATCTCGCCAGCCGCGAGCGCCAGGAAACCCAGTTGCGCCAGGAATTCGGGCAAAAGCAGCGCAAGGCAGCGTCACTGGATGCTCTCAGGCAGCAGCTCCGGGAGATGCGCGGCATGCTGCAAAGTCTTCTGCGGCAACTGCCGAGCAAGACCGAGATGCCCGACCTGCTGATCGATATTTCGCAGACCGCGCTGGCGGCCGGTATAGAGACGGAGCTGTTCGAACCGCGTTCCGAGGAGATTCAGGATTTCTATGCCGAGCAGCCGATCTCGATCAGGATGACCGGCCAGTATCACCAGTTCGGAGAATTCGTCAGCGGTGTCGCCTCGCTGGCGCGGGTTGTGATCCTGACCATGCAGGATATTTCACTGCAGCCAATTGAAGGAAGGCCGGGATTCCTGCGAATGGAGGGTACGGTGACCACATACAGATACCTGGATGAAGGAGAAGATGAGTTGCTGGCGGGAGGAGAGTCATGATCAAAGTTGTCTCATACCCGATCCTGTTTTTGACCATGGCTGTATTGGCCGGATGTGGTACAGACAGCAACGAAGACCTCGAGCGCTGGGTGGAACAGACACTGGCTCGGCCGCCGCAGCCGATCGACCCCATTCCGCCGATGGCGCAGCCGGAGAGTTTTGTCTATCAGGCCAGCAGCCTGCGTGATCCCTTCGTGCGGCCGCAGGCTTCGCAAGTGGCGGTTGGAGACGGGGCTACCAGCGGTCCGCGACCGGACCCCGACCGACGGCAGGAGTTTCTGGAAAGTTATCCTCTCGATGCACTGGAAATGGTCGGTACGATCGAGACGCCCGAGGCAAAGTTCGCTTTGATCTCAGATGTGGAAGACACGATTCACCGCGTACGCGAAGGAAACTATCTGGGGCAGAACCATGGCCGGATCGAGCGGATCACGCCGGTCGCAATCGAACTGGTCGAGTTGATTCCCGACGGGGCTGAAGGCTGGCGGGAACGACAAGCCCGTATTGCGCTGCGCGAAGATCAGCAGGGATAAAACATGAATATCAATCCCATATTTGAAAAATCAAACTGCAACCGGCTGGCGGGGAATCTCACTGGGAGCCTGAATATGAAAAGCTTTATCACAACCGCAATCGTGCTGGCCGTAATGATCTGGATGCCGCCGGTCGCAATGGCAACCACCGTGACCGATGTGGAGGTTCGGGAGGACGGGGATCGGCTGCAACTGGTGATCACGACCGATCAGGCGCCGGATCAACCCACGGTGTTCACGACCAGTCAGCCGGCCCGGATCGTGGTCGAGCTGGCCCAGACCGGATCAAGCGTGGCGGCGCGTCAGGTTCCGGTGTCGGTTGGAGCGGTCCAGTCGTGGATGGCGCTGTCTTCGGGCGATCGCACCCGGGTCGTGGTCGATCTGGCACGCCTGGTCGATTACGAAGTGAACGTCAGCGGCAACAGCATCGTGCTGAGCATGGATCGAGGGGTGGTCGCAACGCGCGCCCAGGTCTCGGACGGACGCAGCTTCAGTGTGGACGGCGTTGACTTCCGGCGCGGCCCCGGTGGCGAAAGCCGGGTGATCGTGGCCCTGGATCAGCCCGGGGTTAATTTTTCAATCGACGAGCGTTCGGCACGGTTGCGGGTGGATCTGTTCGATACCCGCATGCCCGAGAGGCGGCTTCAGCAGATTGATGTGACCGATTTCGCCACACCGGTGCAGACCATCACTCCCGAAGTGCGCGGCAACAATTTCCGTCTGAATATTGATATCGCAGGTGCTTTCGAGCATCTTGCCTACCAGACCGGGAATCAACTGGTGGTCGAGGTTGCCCGCCCTTCGCCCGAACCAGCCGTGGCGCGCGAATTGGAATTCTTCGAGGACCGGGAGTACGAAGGAGAGCGCTTCACCCTCAATTTCCAGAACATTCCGGTGCGCTCGTTGCTGCAACTGATCGCCGAGACCTCCGGACTCAATATCGTCGTGTCCGATTCCGTGACCGGCAACCTGACGCTGAGGCTCAATAACGTGCCTTGGGACCAGGCGCTGGATATCGTGCTCGAAACCCGGAACCTCGATATGCGTGAGTCGGGCAATGTGCGATGGGTGGCTCCGGCCGAGGAAATCGCCGCGCGCGAGCAGCAGATCCTGCGCGCCCGTGCCGAACGTCAAACCCTGGAACCGCTGCGCACGGTCATGATCCCGGTCAGTTACGCCAATGCCGACGCGCTGGCCGAGTTGATCCGCTCGGCCAGCTCCAGCGATGGCGGCGACCAGGGTGTCGGCATGTTGTCACAGCGCGGTTCGGTCACCATCGATCAGCGCACCAACACGCTGCTGGTGACCGATACGGTCGAAAATATCGATCGAGTGCGCGAACTGGTTGCCGAACTCGATCGTCCGGTACGTCAGGTGTTGATCGAATCCCGGATCGTGATTGCGCGCTCGACCTTCAATCATGAGCTCGGGGTGCGCTTCGGCACCAGCACGGCCCAGAATGTCAGCAAGAGCCTGCTGACTCTGTCGGGTTCGGCTGAGGCCAACGATGCGATGAACAACCTCGGCCTGGTACAGCGCCGCTTTCGCGGAATTCGTTCCGGCCGGCCGCTGTTCCTGCCCGATTCAGATATTCCGACCGATCCTTCCCAGCCGATCGAGGTCGGCACCGACGGGATTGCCATTCCCACGCTTGCCGATCGTCTCAACGTCAACCTGCCGATCTCGGATGCGGCTGGTGTGCTGGGGTTGAGTTTTCTCAGCAACAATTTCCTGATCGACCTGGAATTGTCCGCACTCGAAGCTCAGGGGGACGGTGAGGTCATTTCGACACCGCGGGTGATTACCGCAAACCAGAACGAAGCCTTCATCCGCCAGGGTGTGGAAATTCCATTCCAGGAGGCGACTGCATCGGGCGCGACCAACGTCGAATTCAAGGAGGCGGTGCTGGAGCTGCGAGTCACGCCTTTGATCACGCCGGACAATCGCGTCCAGCTCGATCTGAGCGTCAAGCAGGACACCATCGGCGAAACCCTGACACCGGGGCTGGAGCCATCGGTGGACACCCGGGAAGTCGGTACCAGCCTGCTGGTGGACAATGGTCAGACCGTGGTGCTGGGCGGCATTTTCCAGGAAGAGCGCAACTTCAACAGCAGCAAGGTGCCGATGCTGGGTGACGTGCCCGTGCTGGGGACGCTTTTCCGGCGCCGCATCACAGAGGACGAAAAGCGTGAACTGCTGATCTTCGTCACGCCAAATATTCTCGACGACCAGCTTCGTATCGATTGATCGTCCTGCATCCATGGAATCATGCCGGCCCGGTTGCCCCGCATCCGGGCCGGTGTTTTTGTGATTAGGCACGAGACCCAGCCAGAGGAACCAGTCGTGATAGGAACCGCTTTTGTGACTGAGTCGCAAATGAACGCAAATTTCTCTTGGAAAGATCGGCCTGATCAGTCCTGATCGAGCGCTTTTGTGTCACCCAACCGGAATCGATTCGCTGTTCAAGTATTATTTGCGTTTATTCGCGTTCATTTGCGGTCCGAAACAGTTGCGTTTGGAGCGGGAGCGTCAACCATGGTGAAGCCTTTCTCGGCCGCTGCTGAGCGCAACCGAATTCCAATTGGCGAGGTCCTTGAGCGGGTCTTGCCGGAATCGTGCAATGTGCTGGAGATCGGCGCAGGAACAGGTCAACATGCCCTGTATTTCTGTTCGCTGCGGCCGGCCTGGCGCTGGCTGCCCAGCGAACACCCGGACGCGCTGGAGATGCTGCGACACGAGCTGGTCGACCATGGCGCAGATAATCTTGAATCGCCCATTGCGCTGGATGTGGCCGGAGAATGGCCCGAGCGGCGGTTCGATGCGGTCTATTCGGCCAATACCGCCCACATCATGCCGATCGGGGCGGTCGAGGCCATGTTTCGCGGAGTCGGTGGCCATTTGAGTGAAACAGGTCGCTTCGTCCTATACGGTCCGTTCAAGCGCGGCGGGCGACATCAAGCACCCAGCAACGCTGATTTCGATGCCGGTCTGCGTCGTCGCGATCCGGCAATGGGGATTCGCGACTTGTCCGCGATCGACGCAATGGCTGACAGCAGCGGTCTGACTCGAATCGCGGAACTTGCGCTTCCGGTCAATAATCACATCCTCATATTTGAAAAGATCTGTGCCGGGAGCGGTTCATGACCATGCTTTCACCTCAGCCATCGCAATCCTGGGATGTGCTGATCGAGCAGGCCAGGGGGCTTTTGAGCGGGGAATGCGATCCGGTCGCCAACGCCGCCAATCTGGCCGCGCTAGTCCATCATTCGGTCGCCGACCTGAACTGGACCGGATTCTACTTCGTCAAGGATGGGGAACTGGTGGTCGGGCCGTTTCAGGGTTTGCCGGCCTGCGTGCGGATCGGGTACGGGCGCGGCGTATGTGGTACCGCCTGGGCGCGAGCCGAAACGCGGCGAGTGGCGGACGTGCATGCCTTCGAAGGTCACATCGCCTGCGATTCGGCCTCGCGCTCGGAAATCGTCGTGCCGCTGATGGTCGATGGAGCGGTCTTCGGTGTGCTGGATATCGACAGCCCCAGGCCGGATCGCTTTGACGCGGCGGATCAGGCCGGGGTGGAAGCCCTGGCCCGGATTTACGTTCAATCCCTGTCGGGCTGAAAGCTCTCCAGCAATTCGGCCCGCGATGCGTCGCCTGGCGGCAGGCTTAGCCTGAATATACCTCCGGTGGGCAGCGGCAGCAACTGCCCGGTCAGGCGATATTGCAACTGTTCCAGGCCCGGGTTGTGGCCGACCAATACAAGATCTCCCGGGTGATTTCCGACAACTTGCAACAGCGCGGCGGCCCCGGCATTCCAGATCGAAACCTCGGTTTGCGCCGTTGTCCGACACCAGTCGCTGAACACCGCCCCGGTGGTTTGCTGCGTGCGCCGGGCCGGTGACACCAGTAGCGTGACGCTCTGGCCAGCAAGCCGTGGCTGCAGCCAAGCACTGATTCTGCGGCATTGGTCGATCCCCTCTGCGGTCAGTTCTCGCTCGATATCTGTCATCTCCGGCCCAAGATGACGGGCTCTGGCATGTCGCAGGAGCCAGATTTCGCGACCGGATTTACGGTACATTCGCTGCCTCCAGTTGTTGCAACATTGCGCCGACTGCAAGATTACCGCCTGACAGCACGATCCCGACCCGTTGGCCCTCGAACTGCCGGTGATGCGCCAGTGCCGCGGCAAATGCAACCGCGCCGGAAGGCTCCACTACTTGTTTGAGATGCCGCCAGATCAGTTTCATGGCTTCGATGATCTGCTGTTCACTGACCGGGAGGATCGGTGTCGAGAAGTGCGAGAGGATGTCGAAATTGCGCTTGCCGATCAGCGCGCGCAAGCCGTCGGCAATGGTCTCGGGCCGATGCTGTTTCACTCTGCGTCCTTCCAGCAGAGAGCGTCGTGCATCATCGGCGCCTTCGGGCTCGGCGCCGAACACCCGGACCGACGGGCATGCGCGGGCTGCGGCCAGGGCCGTACCGGACAGCAGGCCACCGCCACCAATCGGTGCCACAAGACAATCAAGGTCCGGGCACTGGGCGAGAAATTCCAGCGCCGCTGTTCCCTGGCCGGCAATGATATCATCGTGGTCATAAGGCGGGACGGGCGTGTACCCGAGTTTAACCAGTTCGCTCAGACCGGCCTCGCGGGCGGCCTGGGTCGGTTGGCAGAAGTGAACGGTGCCGCCATAGGCGCGAACTGCATCGATCTTGTCGGCAACTGCGTTTTTCGGCATGACCACCTCGGCTCTCAGGCCGCGCATGGCTGCAGCGGCCGCCAGCGCGGCGCCGTGATTGCCCGAGGAATGGGTGACCACCCCGCGGCAGTCCTGCGCAAGCTTGGATACTGCGAGACTGGCGCCGCGGAATTTGAATGAGCCGGTGCGTTGCAGATGTTCGCATTTGAACACCAGCCGCAGCCGTGCGACTCGATCCAGGGACCGGCTTTGCAGGATCGGAGTTCGATGGATCAGACCGGCAATCCGCGACATGGCATCGGCGGGGTCCGGGAAGTTCATTCTGGAAATCGGATTCATTCTTCTATAATAAGGAATCTCTCGAATCTGCCGAGGTCAACCTGTGAATTTTTTCAAGGGCGATGCACCACGCTCGCCGGTCCGACGTAGCGACTATCAACCGCCGGCCTGGTGGATCGACCGCATCGAAATGGATCTGCATCTGGATCCGGAATCAACGCGGGTGCGCGCGGAATTGCAGGTTCGGCGCAATCCGTCGGTCTCGGGGTCGCCGCCACTTGAGCTTTTCGGCGCCGGGCTGAAAACTCGATCCATTGTTGTCGATGGACGGGCGCTGGATCCCGACGAGTACCGGATCAGCGGCGAGCGCCTGTTGATCGAGCACATCCCCGATCAGGCGGTGATCAGCACCGAGGTCGAGATTGATCCCTCGCGCAATACCGCGCTGGAAGGGCTTTACCTTTCCGGCACCAGCCTTCTAACCCAATGTGAAGCCGAGGGTTTTCGCAAGATCACCTGGTTTGGCGATCGGCCGGACATCATGGCGACATGGCGGGTGCGGCTGGAAGCAGACAGGAACCAGTATCCGGTGCTTCTGGGCAACGGCAATCTGGTCGAGTCGGGCGACCTCGAAGGCGGTCGGCATTATGCAGTCTGGAATGATCCGTTTCCCAAACCCAGCTATCTGTTCGCACTGGTGGCCGGTGATCTGGGTTTTGTCGAGGACAGCTACATCACCGGTTCCGGCCGTGAAGTGGCCCTGAAAATCTTCTCCGAGCAGGACAATCTGACTCGTCTCGAGCATGCCATCGCCAGCCTCAAGCGGGCGATGGCCTGGGACGAGCAGCGATTCGGGTTGGAATACGATCTGGATATCTACCATATCGTGGCCACCCATGATTTCAACATGGGGGCAATGGAGAACAAGAGCCTCAACATCTTCAATGCGCGCTATGTCCTGGCTGATCCGGACACCGCCACCGATGCCGACTACGAGGCGATCGAAGCGGTGATCGCGCACGAGTATTTTCATAACTGGACCGGCAACCGCGTGACCTGCCGCGACTGGTTCCAGTTGACCCTGAAAGAAGGCCTGACGGTCTACCGCGACCAGGAATTCACTGCCGACCATCACTCGCGCGGGGTCAAGCGAATCCACGACGTACGCGACCTGATGGCGCGCCAGTTTCCCGAGGATGCGGGGCCCATGGCGCACCCGGTGAGACCGGAGCGCTATGTCGAGATCAACAATTTCTATACTGCAACGGTGTACGAGAAGGGCGCCGAAGTGGTGCGGATGTACGAGACCTTGCTTGGTCGGGACGGATTCCGGCGCGGAATGGATCTGTATTTCGAACGCCATGATGGCCGTGCCGTGACCTGCGACGATTTTCGTGCTGCGATGGCGGATGCAAACAATGCCGATCTCGATCAATTCGAACGCTGGTATCGTCAAGCGGGAACGCCGGACCTGCACGTAGAAAGCAATTTCGATGCAGATCAGGGCGTGTTCCAGGTCAGTTTGCGGCAGTCATTGCCGCCGCAGTCCGACAACGCCGATCCGGGGCCACTGCATATTCCGGTCAAGCTCGGCTTGATGGACCCGGATGGCAGCCGGCTTTCGCTGCCGCTGGAGTCCGGACAGAACGCGCGGGAAACGCATCTGATCGACATGCGCGAGCCGGAACTCGAAATTCGCTTCCAGGGTTTGAAGCAGCGCCCGGTACTTTCCTTGCCGCGCGGCTATTCCGCTCCGATCAAGGTGCACATCCAGCGCGAGGATGACGAACTTGCATGTCTGTTTTCGTTCGATCCGGACCCGGTTACACGCTGGCTGGCCGGGCGCGAGCTGGCAATCCGGGTGCTGACCAAGATGGTCCAGGCCGGCGGCGACATAACAGCCGCGGCAGTCGCGAGCGTTGAGCATCTGGAATTGGCATGGCGAGACGCATTGTCGCGCGCCGAAGACGACCCCGCCCTGGCTGCGGAATTGCTGCAATTGCCCACCGAGACTGAACTTGCGCGTGAATTCAGGCCAGTGCCGGTTGAAACCGTCCACGCTGCGCGTAAAAACCTTCGCCTGCGACTGGCGCGAGCCCTGGGACTGGAACTGCACGCAGCCTGTGATCGTTTCATGCCGCGAACTTCGTGGAAATTCGAAGCCGGGCAGATTGCGGGGCGCAGTCTGGCCAATGGTGCCCGGGCGTTGTTGATTTCCGCCGGTGATCAGGCAGCCATCGAACGGGCCGTCATCATTTTCCGGGACGCCGACAACATGACCGATCGCCACGCAGCGCTGGCGGCAATCGTCCATGCGCGATGTTCTCAATCGGCGCAACTGCTGGACGAGTTCGAGCAGCGTTATCGCGACAACCCGCTGGTGATGGATAAATGGTTTTCCCTGCAGGCGAGGGTGGCGGCGCCGGAGACGCTGGAGGCGGTTATTGCCCTGATGGATCATCCGGCGTTTTCCCTGCGAAACCCCAACAAGGTGCGGGCCCTGATCTCCACCCTGGGCACGGCCAATCCGCTGGTGTTTCATCGTTCCGACGGCGCTGGATATGGACTGCTGGGGGATGTGGTCTGCAGGCTCGACCCGATCAATCCGCAAGTGGCTGCACGCCTGGTCTCGGTATTCAATCGCTGGCCGGAGTACGATGCGCATCGCCAGGCCATGATGCGTGAGCAGCTTGAGACCATACGCGCCGTCGAAGGCCTCAGCCCGGATGTCGCCGAAATCGTCACCGCCGCGCTGGGCCAGGATGCCGGGTAACCCCTTCTTGCGGGAGTTCAAATCCAGTAATCTGCGTCGATCCGGGTAATCTGCGGTTTACTTTTGCTCATGATTCCTGTTGCGATTCCTCGCGCTCGCGGTGAATCATGCGCGCGAACAGGATGCCGAGTTCATACAGCCCCCAGACCGGGAGTGCAAGCAGGGTCTGTGAGATCATGTCCGGCGGTGTGATCAGCATGGCGATGAAAAACACCCCGACCACGACATAGCCGCGGGCCTTCGCCAATTGATCCGGTGTCACCGCACCGATCGTTACCAGAACCACCGTGACCACGGGGACTTCGAACGACAGGCCGAATGCCAGAAACATCATCAGAATGAAGTCCAGATAGCGGTTGATGTCGGTCATCACCGCGACACCGTCTGGCGCGATCCGGGTCATGAAACCGAAAATCAACGGCATCACGACAAAATACGCGAACAGACAACCCAGATAGAAAAGCAGCGTTGCCGCGGCCAGCAACGGTTTGGCAATCCGCTTTTCGTGCTGGTACAGGCCCGGCGCGACGAACGACCAGGCCTGATACAGCACATACGGCATCGCAACCAGAATCGCGATGATCAGCGACAGTTTGAACGGCGCGAACAGTGGTGAGACCACATCGATGGCGATCATGCTGGTGCCTTCGGGCAGGCGTGATACCAGCGGCTCGGAAACCATGGCATAGATCCGGCGGGCGAACGGTAGCAGCGCCAGCATGCACAGCGCCACTGCAATGAACGCGCGAATCAGGCGATTGCGCAGTTCAAGCAGGTGATCGATCAGGGTCAGTTCCTGATCAGTCTGATCCTGCGCGCTCATCCGGTTTCTTCGTCTCGGGGTCGGTATGGGCCTTGTTTTCGGCGGCTTGTTGCATGACCTTGCGGTTGTGATCGGCATCCAGCTCTGCCTGCAGCTCGGACTGGATGCCCTGCCAGGCATTCCTGGCTTGGCGGGTCAGGCGTCCGACGGCACGTGCGATTTTCGGCAGCTTCTGTGGCCCGATCACGATCAATGCGATCGCTGCGAGCAACATGATTTCGACGAAACTGACGCCACTCATGGATCAGGAGCCGGCGTTGCGAGTCTTGTCGCTGTCGGATTCGTCGCCGCTGGCGGCATCTTTGGCAGTTGATTTTTCGACATTGGACTCGGACTTGCTGTCGTCTTCGCTCATTCCCTTGCGGAAGTCGCGAATGGCGGAGCCCAGATCACCGCCCATGTTGCGAAGTTTCTTGGTGCCGAAAATCAGCAGCACGATCAGAAAGACAATCAAAAGCTGCAGGGGGCCGATATTGCTGAACATGATGGTGAACTCCGAATGTGCCCGATTATCAGAAAAAAAATGCTCAAACCCGGTTTTAAAATCCCGAAAGCACCTATCTTGCGCTTTTGTGGCACCTGCCAGCAAAAGGCTTTATATCGTACGCGGTCCGGAGTTTGCTCCGAACCATTGTCTCGCAATCTGCCTGATGCTGATTGCTTTTTTGTGTGGTCGATTCCAGATCTTCGGTTTCGGGTGGCCGGATCAGGATTCCTGTTTGCGTGCCAACGTAAAGGCCGCTAGCAGCAAAACTACGACGATCAGCAGACCGAGCGCAACAGGATGGTTGACCGGAATCACCGGTACAAAGTCACCCGGCGCGCCCCCGCCTGTCGCCTCGCAGCCGCCTGGCGGGGCGATTGCCAGAGACTCGAAACCCACGACATCGGCATTGATGACGTTGATCGCCTGACCAGAGGAGAGATCGATCTCGATGACCTGGGAAAACAGGTCCGGTTGACCGTTGTCCCTGCGGTCGGTCAGTGCCCACAGCCTGCCTTCCGAATCGAAAGCCAGTCCGGCGTTGATGTAGGGCGCTACCAGCGGCCCCAGAGCGCCGATCAATTCGGCGGAGGCGCTCTCGCGGTCGATGCGATACAGGTTGGGTGCGAGCGGCTGATGATTGCCCTGGTTGATCGTGAGTCCCTGACCGATTCCATACAACTGGTTCCCTCTGGCGGCGATTCCGACAATCGGCGCGCCCAGACTGCCCGGCTCACCGATTTGTTCGAACAGGCCGCTGTCCAGAGAGACCTGAAACAGATTCTGCTGGACTGCGGAGACTGCCAGCAGATTGCCGTCACAGGCTGCGGTCATCCCGAAATCCAGGTTCTGAAGAGATAAACCCATATTGTTGAGAATGCCGCCCACCGGAGAGGAGAAACCGCTGTTTTTGTTGATGTTGACGAGTGTATTGCTAGCGTCGTCGGCGCCGACAAGAGTTCCGTCAATCAGAAGGGCCAGGGCTTCTAACTTGTCGAACCGCGTCGGGCCGATCGCCTCGGATTGCCCCGTTGCGAGGTTTATCCGCCACAGCAGGTGCATCTGATCATCCGGAAGAAAGCCGCGCGAGTTGACGCTATAACCATATGACTGCGCGCCGGCCAGACCGTTCAGGCCGCCCAGGGCGAGCAAAATGACCAGTGCGCGACAAAGCAGGAATTTCACCAAATGCCTCGGAAATGAGCCTCGCCCCGATATTAGCAGAGTTGTCGTTCAGACAAAACTCCCGGATGCTGGGTAAACTCTGATTCAAACCTGCCTGGCGATACCGAACCATGAAAACTGCCATCCGGTCGTGTGCCGAAGTCCGCTACCTGGCCGCGCATGCTCGAGCGCCGGCGGCGGGGGTTTTGCTGACCAATCTGGGCACGCCCGATCGCCCCGATTCCGCGGCGCTTCGCAAATATCTGCGGGAATTTCTGTGGGATCGGCGTGTGGTCGAGGTGCCGCGACCGGTCTGGTGGCTGATTCTCAACCTGTTCATCGTGCCGTTTCGCTCGCCGCGATCGGCCGCGGCCTACCGGCGGGTCTGGACCGAGCGCGGCTCGCCGCTGTTGTTCTACACTCGGGACCTCGCGCGGGCGATGGAGAGCGAAATCGAGCGCACGATGCCCGGCGTCAAGGTCTATTCGGCCATGCGCTATGGAGATCCATCGATTGGCGCGGCACTGGAACAGGCCCGGCGCGACAACGTGCAGCGCCTGATCGTGCTGCCAATGTACCCGCAATACTCGGCCAGCACGACTGCGAGCGTATTCGATGGCCTGGCCGCGGCGCTGAAGAAGGTCCGCTGGCTTCCCGAGTTGCGAATCGTCAACCATTATCACGACAGCGAGGCCTGGGTCGAAGCCGTTGCCGACCGGATCCGGGCCTGGCGCGAGAAGCATGGCGAGGCTGACAAGCTGCTGTTTTCCTTTCATGGCATTCCAAAACAGTATTTGCTCAAGGGTGATCCCTATTACTGTCAGTGCCAGTCTTCGGCCAGAAGAATCGCCGATCGGCTCAAGCTAGACCCCGAAGACTGGCTGGTCAGTTTCCAGTCGCGCCTGGGCAAGGCCGAATGGCTCAAGCCGTATACCGACCAGACACTACTGCAGATGGCTGCCGACGGAGTTCGTCGAGTCCAGGTGGTGTGCCCCGGATTTGCCGTGGACTGTCTCGAAACCATCGACGAAATCGGGGTCGAGAACCGCGAGGCTTTCGAGCAGGCCGGGGGTGAACGGCTGGAGTACATCCCGGCACTCAATTCCGGCGCCGATCACGCCCGCTTGCTGTGCGAACTGTGCTGGCAACATGGCCAGGGTTGGCCTGAGTTCGGCCAGCGCCCGGCTGTTGACGAGAAACAGCTCGAAGCGCGTGCGCAGCGGGCCGTGGCTGCGGCCAGGAGCCTGGGCCTGGACAATTGATTTCGACTTCCGGCTCGCTTGAGGGGGGCCGTCCGAGTGACGGTCGCAACACCGCGCAAGTGTTGCGCGAGGTATTCGGGTTTGAGCAGTTCCGGCCCGGCCAGGAGGAAATTATAGACACCCTGATCGGCGGCGGTAACGCATTTGCGCTGATGCCGACCGGCGGCGGCAAGTCGCTGTGTTACCAGGTGCCGGCGCTGGTCCGCGATGGTTGCGCCATTGTCGTCTCACCGCTGATCGCCCTGATGCGGGATCAGGTCGAGGCGCTGCGCGCCTGCGGCGTGCGCGCATCGGTATTGAATTCTTCATTGGCCGCGCATGAGCAGCGTGAGATCGAGCAGATGCTTCCCGGCGGTGATCTCGACCTGGTCTATCTTGCCCCCGAACGCCTGTTGCAGGGACGTACCCTGTCGCTGCTGGACCGGTCCCGTCTGGCTCTGATTGCGATCGACGAGGCTCATTGTGTGGCTCAATGGGGTCATGATTTCCGGCCTGAGTATCTAGGTCTGGCACAACTGGCCGAGCGCTTTCCCGATGTGCCGCGGGTAGCTCTGACAGCCACTGCGGATCTGCGCACGCGCGAGGAGATCGCCACGGCCCTGTTTCCCGATGGCTGCCGGCGATTCATTACCAGTTTCGATCGGCCCAACATCCGCTACCGGGTGCGCTCGCGCAGCAATGCGCGCCGCCAGTTACTGGATTTCATCCGTAACGAACACCCTGATGACTCGGGCATTGTCTATTGCCTGTCTCGCCGCCGAGCCGACCAGATCGCCGAGTGGCTGCGGGCCGAGGGCTTCAACGCGCTGCCTTACCATGCCGGGCTGGATGCCGCCGAGCGCCAGTGCAACCAGGACCGCTTCATCCGCGAGGGCGGCGTGATCGTGGTCGCGACAATCGCCTTTGGCATGGGTATCGATAAGCCGGACGTGCGTTTTGTCGCCCATTTGGACCTGCCGCGCTCAATCGAGTCCTATTACCAGGAAACCGGCCGCGCCGGCCGCGACGGCATGGCTTCGGATGCCTGGATGGTTTATGGCCTGGAGGATGTTTATCGGCTGCGCCAGATGCTGGCCGATTCCGAGCTCAGCGATGAACGCCAGCGCATTGAGCGGCAACGGCTGGAGGCGCTGCTGGCCTATTGCGAACATGTTGAGTGTCGCCGCCCGGCGCTGCTGGGTTATTTCGCCGAGTCGCATCCGGGCCAGTGCGGAAACTGTGACAATTGCCTGGAGCCACCGCAACTCGTCGATGCCACCGAGGCCGCACGCATGGCGCTATCGTGCGTGTATCGCACCGGGCAGCGTTTCGGTGCGGGGCACCTGGTCGATGTGCTGCGCGGCAAGCGAGGCGAGCGCGTCGAAAAACTGGGACACGACCGCCTGAGCGTATTCGGACTGGGCCGGGACCAGCCACCACGATTCTGGCACTCGCTGATCAGACAATTGCTGGCCGCCGGCCTTTTGGCGGTGGATCCGGGCGGGCATGGCGGGCTGCGCCTGGACCCTTCCGCACGTGGGTTGCTGCGGGGCGAGCGTGAATTCCGGATGCGCCGTCCGGTGGGGAAGAAAGTTGCCGGGCGCATGCGTGCCACGACCGCGGGCGCTGATCATCCAGGCTTTGACAGCCTGCGTGCGCTGCGCCTGCAGATCGCCCGTGACCAGGGCGTGCCGCCATACGTGATCTTCCATGACGCCACGCTGCTGGCGATGCTGCAGGCGGCTCCAAAATCCCTGGCCGGGCTGGCCGAGGTCAACGGCGTCGGCCGACACAAGCTGGAAAAATATGGCCAGGTGTTTCTTGAATGTCTTGTGGCGATTGATGGAAAAGCAGGCAATGAGGCCGGTGATGACTCACCCGATCAGCAGGTGCAACACCGGCCAGGAGAACAGTAGCAGCACCAGCAGCGCGGCGAGGCTGTAGCCTATCACGTACGCCGGCCGAGCTCGAAAATGCTGGATCCAGCCGATACCGGGGTCTTCGGCCCGGGCCTTGGCAGCGTATTGTTCCTGAAAGCAGTCGAAGATTTCCTTCGCGCGCGGGTAATCGTGGTTGTGGCGAATCCAGATACTGCCGGCACTGACGATGAAGATGCCGGGCGGCACTTCGTACCAGTCCAATCCCTGTTCGTCCAGGGCGCGCTTGAGACCGTCCGATTCCTGTTCCGGCACCGAGCGCAGATTGAGCAGCATTTTGGCCATCCGCCATATGGTAGTGCACTGGGTCGCCATTGCTGCAATAGCCCGCGAGGCGACAAATTCGAGATACATGCCAGTATCATCCGTTTGTCAACCGGGAGATCGATTGTGAATACAACCATTCTGTTGCCGTATGCCGGGCTGCTGGCGCTGGTGCTGCTGGCCCTCTCCTACAATGTTGTGCGGCTGCGACGACGCCATCAGGTCGGCATTGGTACCGGTGGTAACGAGGAGCTGGTGCGAGCGGTTCGGGCACAGGCCAACTTCTGCGAGTACGTTCCGCTGGCGCTGGTGTTGATTGCGTTGATCACGGCTTCAGGGAACGCGCCGATGTGGGCCATCCATCTGCTGGGTGCGGCGCTGGTCGTGGGTCGCATTCTGCACGGGTTTGGCCTGAATCGCACCAGTGGTGAGAGCAGTGGCCGAATCGCGGGAACCCTGCTGACATGGCTGGTGCTGCTGTTCGGAGCGGGTCTGGCGCTGGGCCTTGCCTTGAGTGGTTCGGTCTGAGGCGCGCAAAACTTCAGAATTCCAGCCGCTGCCGTTGCCAGTAGAGTGCGCTGAATATCTTCGGGTCGATTGCCTTGCCGGACCGGTGCTGTTGGGCCAGCCAGTCATCGATGCGGTTTGACTCGATCCGATGTACGGTGATCTGCTCGCTGTCATCGCCGCCTCCCGGGCCTTCACGCACGATCCCGTGGGCGGCCAGAAACACGGCGGTTTCGTCGGTCATTCCGGCTGAAGTCGGGCAACGCATGATCTCGCTGAAGCCGGCGGCGCAAAAGCCGGTTTCTTCCAGCAGTTCGCGCGCGGCCGCCTGATCCAGAGTCTCGCCGCCTTGTCCTTCCAGGTCGCCGACCAATCCGGCGGGCAACTCGATCACGGGCCTGCCCACCGGTTCGCGGTACTGCTCGACCAGCAGCAATTCCTCGGCATCGGTCCAGGCGACGATGACCACGACTTCCGGCTGGTGGCGGCGGGTGGCGAATTCCCAGCCGTTGCGTTCGACCAGGTCGAGATATCGTCCCCTGTAGTGTGTAGTCAAAATCATGCCGAAATCTTGAATCCACTTAAAAAAGACAGAACATTGTGGCACGAAAACAATCACACTCCAGCGACAGCCGCGACAGGCTGAATCTTTTTTTGAATTCGGGAGACTGCATGCAATCGAGAATCCAATCCACGCGGCGTGTTGCCGCGATGCTGATGGCCATGACTTTGCTGGTCTGGGCCTCATCGCTGCAGGCACAGGAACGGCCTGAGGCGCCTTCGGGCATGAATCCGACGGCCGAGCTGGGTCAATGGTTTGGCCGCGCCGCCCAGGCCTATGCAGCCGAAGATCATCAGAAGTGGGTGGTGGCGCTGGAGAATCTGAACCGGCTGCGGCCGTTCAACTACGACCTCATGCGTCAGCTTGTTATTGGCTACACTTTGACCGGCCGCACTTCCGAGGCCTTCAACATGATGTTGCGCATGCAGCAGCAGGGCCTTGCGGTGGAGTGGGACGAGATTGACGAGGTGGCCCCATTGCGCCAGCACCGGTTGTACGATCATCTGCGCGATCTGATGTTGGAGGCTGGAAATCCGGCGGGCAATCTGACAACCCTGTTGGAAATCGGCCCCGAACACCCCATGCCCGAAGCGCTGGCCTGGGATCGCGCCGGCGAGCGGGTTTTCGTCGGTACCGTTCATCATGGCCGCATCCTGGTGCGCGGCACTTCCGATGAGGATTTCAGAGTTTTCGCCGATCGGGACTCGGCCCCTTCGCTGCGGGCGGTGTTCGACCTGCTGGTCGATGCCGAACGGGGACATCTTTGGGCGGCGACCGGCAGCATTGGCCAGTATCGGGGATCGCGTCAGGCCGAATTCGGGCGCACCTCACTGATCAGGTTCGATCTTGAAACGGGTGAGGTTCTGGACGAGTACCGGGTTTTGGGCGACGGTGTGCCCCACTTGCTTGGGGCGATGACCATGGCCGAAGATGGCGCGATCTATGCGAATGATACGGTATCTCCTGTGATCTACCGGCTGGTTCCGGGGGCCGAGCGACCGCAGCCCATCATCGCGCAGCCAATGCTGACCGGTTTGCGCGGGATAGCACTATCGCCGGATGAGAAGCGCGTCTATGTCGCCGATTACGATCTCGGGATTTTCTTTTTCGACCTGACGCAGGATGGGGCCGGTTTTGCCCTGGGAATTCCGGAAACGCTCAATCTCGGCGGGATCGATGGGCTCTATTTCTGGCGCGACAGTCTGGTCGTGATCCAGAATGGCGTTACGCCGCAGCGCATTCTGCGGCTGGAGCTGGACGATTCGGGAACACGTGTGGCCCAGGTGGCGACCGTGGCCAAGGCATTTCCGGAATTTGACAACCCGACTTATGGCACTCTGGAAGGCGATGACTTGCTGTTTTTTGCTTCCAGCCATTGGCATCATGTCGACGGGACAGGTCGGGCGGTTTCGCCGCCCTTGCCGTCCGTGCCGGTGATGCGCGCGGCCGTGGGCCAGGCTGCCGGGATTGTTGTTGGCGAGGAAATTCTGGAACAGATGAAGCGCCAGTCTGGTCAGCAATAGTTGGGAACATCTGATTGATACCCGCGGGCACGAACGAGGCCGGCGCAGGTCATCTGGTTGACCCGGCGGACCGGGCCAGCAAGGGGAGTGAGTGCAGCCGCTTTCTGAGCATGGCGCCGAAGCCCAGCGAGTCCAGCAAGGCGTCCAGAGCATCTGCATTTCCCGTTCCCAGGGGCTCATGGCGGGCCTGCTCGATTTCGGCGATGGCCGCGTCCAGTGACGTGAGTTTTCTGGCAACGCGAACCGCGGATTCGTGCTGGCGCAAGCGGGGCGCAAGCGTCCGGGCGCCGCGAATGCCGAGGAACGGCAATTCCTCGAATCGTTCGAACAAGGCGTCTAGGCCATCGAAGTGCTGCAGCAGTGCCGCGGCGGTCTTGGGGCCCACCCCGGGAACGCCGGGGATGTTGTCAACCGAATCGCCGGTCAGGGCCAGAAAATCAGCGATCTGCCCGGGCCGCACTCCGAATCGGTCGAATACGCCATCCGGATCAAGGCGGCGATTGCGGGCAAAATCCCACCACTGGTCTTCCGGCCCGTCCAGCAGTTGTGTGAGATCCTTGTCTCCGGTCACGATCCGGATGGCGTGGCCGCGGGCGCGCCAATATCGCGCCAGGGAGGCAATCAGGTCGTCGGCCTCGAAGCGGGGATGAGCGTAGACCGGAAGACCGAGACAGCGGGCCAGGTCCTTGCACCAGGCAAACTGGCGCTCCAGATCAGGTGGGGGTGGCTCGCGATTGGCCTTGTAGGCAGGGTAGATTTCGTTGCGAAACGAGCTTGCGAGCGACTCGTCGAAAGCGACCGCGATATGCCGGCTGTCGGTCTGTTCCAGAAACTCACACAGGAACCGGGCAAAGCCATAGACCGCGTTGGTCGGGTTTCCGTGTGGGTCGACGAATTCCGGTGGCATTGAGTACCAGGCCCGGAAAATGTAAATGCTCGCGTCCAGCAGGTGGACCGGCGGGCAATCGGCTGGGCTGGAGGACTCGGGCATGGGTTCGACTTCCTGACGGAATTTGTGCCTGGTTCAGGTTCGGTTCATTGCTGCATGCTATTGTCGGCTTCCGAGTCAGAAAGGAAGACTCTCATGCGCGATTTTGTTCGAATCATTTTCGCCTCATCTGTGCTGCTGCTGGCCGGCTGCGCAAGTTATTACGACCGTCATTATGCAGGCTCCGGGGTCTACTATGGCAGCAGTTTCGGTCATTCTGCCGGTTATGGTGCATCACCCGGGGCTTATCACGATTCGTATTCCGGTGCCGTGCTGAACCCGGTGATTTATCCATACTGGTCGCTGGATCATTTCTACTTCAGCAGCTTCCACCATCCTTATTCTGTTGTCGTCGGTTATCACGAGCCCTTGTATTACCCCTATCCGGGCTGGATTTACGGATACCATCGTCCGCGCGGTCTGGCCGGCTCGCGAGGATTTTCAGTGTCTTTCGGCTATCCGTGGCCGGTGGGTCCGGCGCGCTATCCGCATTACTCCTACGGGTTTTTCGTCTCTTCCTCGTTTGGCCATCGATCCGGGGTTGGCGCATCGCAGCACCGGATCCGCGAAATCGATCATCGGCTGGCCGCGCTTTCCCGTCCGCGGCAACCCGCGACCCGGGGCGAATTGCTGCGTGATCGTCATGCTCGAAATTATCGGCCCGGCGCTCGGGATCCCCGGGGGAACTCCCGGACCGCAGTACCTGCAAGCGCTGGTGTGCGCGCCGACAATCGGCGCCAGGTACTGTCCGGCCGGCCGGGGGCGGTCTCGGGGATCACGGATCGGCGCAGCCGTAACAATATTCGGCCGGAGGCTGCGACGGAGCGTCGATCTTCAACCCCTTCCGCCTCCCGGGCGGCAAACCTGCAGCACAGTCGCAGCGTCCGTCGTGCTCCCGATTCATCCTCCCAGCGCGGTCGCGTTCGTGTGACCGGGGAGTCCACAGGCTCTTCCAGACGTCCGGCGCGGCCACGTGGCGATCAGGATTCGCGCAAGACTTCAGGCCTTGATCCCAGCCGACAGTTTCGGAGTGCTCCTCCGCCGGTCGGTCGTGAGTCGTCTGAAAAGACCGTATCTCCGGTCCGGGAGCAGTCCCGATCGCGTCTGCTCAGAACTCGCCCGGATGCAGTGCAGGGTGCGACCCGGGCTCGTTCCTCGCCGCCGCCCCAGTCCAGTCGGTCCCGCTCGAAAGGTCGCCCGCGAGAATCCGGTCAAGGTCCATCACCCGGATCTTCGCGCGACGGTCGATCCAGTCGCGACAATTCCGCATCGCGCGCGCGGGCCCGGACGCAGAGCCGTTCGCGGGGACGGCCTGCTTCTGGCATGCGACAACAATCCACGCGTGCTGACAGGCGCGGCCGTGGCGGCGGCCGTTGAAGTAGCGGATACTCCCCTCCAGCACGTCTGTACGGTATCATTCTGTCGGAATTTCAATGAGATGAAACCGGTTGAGACCGTTCATGCGCTTTCCTGAGCCCTTTGACGTGATCGTGATCGGCGGCGGCCATGCCGGCACCGAGGCAGCGCTGGCTTCCGCGCGTATCGGGGCCCGCACCCTGCTGGTCACGCACAATATCGAAACCATCGGGCAGATGAGTTGCAACCCCGCCATCGGCGGCATCGGCAAGGGTCATCTGGTGCGCGAGATTGATGCGCTGGGCGGCGTCATGGCGCGCGCGGCGGATGCCGCAGGCATTCAGTGGCGCCGGCTCAATGCGAGCAAGGGTCCGGCGGTGCGTGCCACACGTGCCCAGTGCGACCGTAGTCTGTACCGGGCCGCCATTCGGCGTCAGGTCGAAAGCCAGCCGGGCCTGACGATGTTTCAGGCGGCGGTTGACGACCTTGTCGTTAATTCCGGAGAAGTAGCCGGTTGCATCACTTCTTCCGGTATCGAATTTCATTCCCGCGCAGTGGTACTGACCACTGGCACATTTCTGGGCGGAGTCATTCACATGGGCCGCACCCGATCATCGGGCGGCCGTGCAGGGGACGCGCCGGCCGTTCGGCTGGCCGAACGCCTGCGCGCACTGCCGTTGAACATCGCGCGACTCAAGACCGGCACACCGCCCAGGCTGGATGGCCGCAGCATCGGCTTCGGTCGGCTCGAAGAGCAGCCCGGTGACGATCCGCGGCCGGTGTTCTCTTTTCTCGGCCGCCAACAGGATCATCCGCCGCAGCGATCCTGCTTCATTACACGGACTCGCCCGGAGACGCATGAGATCATCCGCGGTGCGCTAAGTGAATCGCCGATGTTTTCCGGCGCCATCGAAGGTGTCGGTCCGCGCTACTGCCCCTCCATCGAGGACAAGGTGGTGCGGTTTGCGGGGCGCGATTCGCATCAGATCTTTCTCGAGCCCGAGGGGCTGGAAGCCAACGAGTGGTATCCCAACGGAATCTCGACCAGCCTGCCGTTCCAGGCCCAGCTTGATTTCGTGCGCAGCATTCCGGGCCTTGAGCGCGCCCAAATCACACGGCCCGGCTATGCGATTGAATACGATTTTCTCGATCCGCGTGATCTCCAGCCGGGGCTGGAGTCCAGGGTGCTGGGCGGATTGTTCCTGGCCGGCCAGATCAATGGCACTACCGGTTATGAAGAAGCGGGTGCCCAGGGCCTGATTGCCGGCCTCAATGCGGCGCGCCGGGTGGCCGGCCTGTCAGCCTGGCAGCCCGAACGATCCCGGGCCTACATCGGCGTGATGCTTGATGATCTGATCACGCGCGGTGCCAGCGAACCCTACCGGATGTTCACCAGTCGGGCTGAATACCGTCTGATGCTGCGCGAGGACAATGCCGATCTCAGGCTGACCGACCTGGGTCATGATCTCGGGCTGGTGGATGCGGAGCGCCTGGCAGCCTGCCGCCAGCGAAGCGCTGAAATCGCCGCGGAACTCAAGCGGCTGGGTGAGTTGCGCATCGGCCGCGACGGTGAATTGGCACGCGAAGTCAGTCAAAGGCTGGACACGCCCATGCGCAAGGACGTCTCGGCCGAGGATTTGTTGCGCAGGCCCGGCATCAGCTATCGTGACCTTGTCGAAATTCCGGCGCTCGGGCCCGGTGTGGCAAGACAGGACGTTGCCGAGCAGGTGGAAATCTCGGTTCGCTATGCCGGGTATCTGAAGCGGCAACGGCTTGAAATCGAGCGCGCTCGGGATGCCGAGGAAACGGCGATTCCGACGGACTTCGATTACACCCGCGTCAGGGGCCTGTCGGCCGAAGTGCTGGAGAAGCTGCAGCACCAACGTCCGGCAACAGTCGGGCAGGCCGGTCGAATCCAAGGCATGACACCGGCGGCGATATCGCAGTTGCTGGTCTGGATCAAGCGGCACAGAGCCGCCGCCTGAATCGGATCTGCGTACTTTTCACCACCCGTTCACCCATGCCTGAGATCCTCAAATTTCCATAGGTGGCAACCTCTCGGTTCGAGACTCCCTCCCTCCCACCGATGGATTTTGAGGCTCCGGTCGATTCATTTCCGCCGGAGCTTTTTTTATGGCAGCTTCCCGAGCCCGTCGCCGTCGCCCGCCTGGCCGTGATCGCTCAGACTCCACCCCAACGTTGCATAACAATCGCGCAGCGATGTTATCTTTCACAGCCTGCGGTGCTCGCGTGCAGGCAAGCTGATTCCGGTTGGGTGCCGGTTCGCTGGTATGATTTTGTCTGCCGTCGGTTTCGACAGTTTTGCTGATGAAGTCGAATGCATTGCGGGCGCAAGTGGATTGGTGCGATTTGCCTCGACTGAACAACAACGGACTCGAATCATGGTTGACCAGTATCCCGACCCAAAAGATCAGTATCCGGAAGAGACACGCGAATGGCTGGACTCCCTGGTCGCGGTGATCGACCGGGAAGGCGCCGGGCGCGCTCATTTCCTGCTTGAAAAACTGGTCGAGCTGGCCCGCCGTTCAGGCGCCTACCTGCCATTCGATCTGACCACGGCCTACATCAATACCATCCCGCCTTATCGCGAGCCCGGCATGCCGGGCGATCTGGCCATGGAGCGACGCATCCGCTCGATCATCCGCTGGAATGCGATGGCCATGGTCGTGCGGGCCGCGCGCCGGGGTGGTGAGCTGGGTGGGCATATCGCCAGTTTTGCATCGGCGGCGACGTTGTACGATGTCGGCTTCAATCACTTTTTCAAGGGCCCGGATCACCCCGACGGGTCCGACCTGCTCTACATCCAGGGCCATTCCTCGCCTGGCATCTATGCGCGTGCCTTCATGGAAGGGAGGTTGAGCAAGGACCAGCTCGACCGCTTCCGCCAGGAAGTCGATGGCGCCGGTCTGAGTTCCTACCCGCATCCGTGGCTGATGCCGGATTTCTGGCAGTTACCCACTGTGTCCATGGGGCTGGGTCCGATCATGGCGATCTACCAGGCGCGCTTTCTGAAGTATCTGACCAATCGTGAACTGACCGATGCCGGCAAGCGCAAGGTCTGGTGTTTCATGGGCGATGGCGAATGTGATGAGCCCGAGTCGCTGGGTGCGATCTCGCTGGCCG
Source organism: uncultured Halomonas sp. (assembly GCA_964453565.1). Classification (GTDB taxonomy): domain Bacteria; phylum Pseudomonadota; class Gammaproteobacteria; order Xanthomonadales; family Wenzhouxiangellaceae. Next base: position 98,665 of record CAYVPB010000001.1, on the reverse strand, counting down.
GACGGGAAAAGCTCGATAACCTGATCTTCGTCGTCAACTGCAACCTGCAGCGGCTGGACGGACCGGTTCGCGGCAACGGCAAGATCATCCAGGAGCTTGAAGGCGTGTTTCGCGGCGCCGGCTGGAACGTGATCAAGGTGATCTGGGGATCGTATTGGGATCCTCTGCTGGCGCGCGATACCAAAGGCCTTTTGCGCAAGCGCATGGAAGAAGCGCTGGACGGCGATTATCAGAAGTACAAGGCCATGGACGGTGGTTATGTGCGCGAGCATTTCTTCGGCGCTTATGACGAGCTCAGGGAAATGGTCGCCGGCATGAGCGACGAGGACATCTGGCGGCTCAATCGTGGCGGACATGATCCGCACAAGATTCATGCCGCTTATCACGATGCGACTCATCATGAGGGCCGCCCCACCGTGATCCTGGCCAAGACCATCAAGGGATATGGTCTGGGCAAGTCCGGCGAGGGTATGAATATCTCGCACCAGCAGAAAAAGCTCGATGAAGAAGGGGTGCGCTATTTTCGCGATCGCTTTAAAGTGCCGATTCGGGACGAGGAACTCAGCGAGGTGCCCTATTACCACCCGGGTGTGGATTCGGACGAAGTGCGCTACATGCTGGAGCGGCGCAAGCAGCTTGGCGGGTTCCAGCCCCAGCGGTCCTCGCAAGCGCCGAAGCTGGGAATCCCCGACCTTTCCGCCTTCGAGGGCGTGCTCAAGGGATCGGGCGAGCGCGAAATTTCGACCACAATGGCGTTCGTGCGCTGTCTGGCCGTGTTGCTGCGCGACAACAATATCAATCAAAACATCGTGCCGATCATCTGCGATGAGGCGCGTACTTTCGGCATGGAGGGGCTGTTCCGCCAGATCGGCATTTACGCGCCGTTCGGTCAACTCTACGAGCCAGTGGATTCCGATCAGCTCGCGTATTACAAGGAAGACAGGAAGGGGCAGGTGTTGCAGGAAGGCATCACTGAGGCTGGTTCGATGAGTTCCTGGATTGCCGCGGCCACCAGTTACTCGTCCAGTGGCCTGCCGATGATCCCGTTCTACGCCTTCTATTCGATGTTTGGTTTCCAGCGTATTGGCGATCTGGCCTGGGCGGCCGGCGATCAGCGCGCTCGCGGATTTCTGATCGGCGGCACTTCCGGCCGGACCACGCTGAACGGCGAAGGCCTGCAGCATGAGGACGGTCACAGCCACGTGCTGGCCGGCACGATTCCAAACTGCGTTTCGTATGACCCGACTTTCGGTTACGAACTGGCCGTGATCATCCAGGATGGTCTGCGCCGGATGTATGTCGAGCAGGAAGATGTCTATTACTACATCACCACGCTCAACGAGAATTATCCGCACCCTGCAATGCCGGAAGGTTGTGAGGAAGGAATCTGCAAGGGCATGTATCTGCTGCGCGAATCCGATTCGCAGCCGGCCCGGCATGGCCATTCGGTGCAGTTGATGGGGTCGGGTGCGATTCTCAACGAGATCATCGCCGCGGCCGCGATTCTGAAAGAGAAGTTCGATGTGGATGCTGATATCTGGTCGGTTACAAGCTTCAATGAACTGCGCAAGAATGCGGTTGCGGTCAATAGACGCAATCGGCTGAAGCCGGAAGAGCCCGGTGAATTGCCTTGGATTACCCGCCAGTTGGTCAACCGCAAGGGTCCGGTGATCGCGGCCACCGACTATGTCCGTGCCTATGCCGATCAAGTGCGCGCGTTCATTCCGCAACGCGACTACCTGGTCCTGGGCACTGATGGTTTCGGCCGTTCCGATACGCGTGAGAATCTGCGCAAGTTCTTCGAGGTCGATCGTCAGCATATTGCCTATGCCGCGATGGCCGGACTCTATCAGCGTGAGCAGATCAGCCGCTCGGAGCTGTTCGCCGCGCGCGAAAAGCTCGGCATCGACCCGGGAAAACCGCTTCCGAGCGCGAGCTGAGAGGTCGTGAATCGTAAATCGTGAAGGGAAAAATCGGCTTTCGAGGCAAACTGCGTAACATGGTGATGGGATAGCTTACGTACGGGCTGCAAAGCTGCCTTGATCAGAGCGCAATATTTACCGAACCCGGTTTTTATTTACGATTCACGATTTACGAAAAATTCGCTAGCCACCATAACCAACTGACAGGCAAAAGACATATGAGTGCACGAACCGAGATCAAAGTGCCCGACATTGGCGACTTCGACAGGGTGCCGGTGATCGAGGTACTGGTGTCCGAGGGCGATGTGGTCGAGAAGGAACAGTCGCTGGTCACCTTGGAATCGGACAAGGCGACCATGGAGGTGCCGGCGTCGGAAGGTGGCAGGATCGTCGAGCTCAGGGTTTCCGAAGGCGCCGAGGTTTCCGAGGGGGATGTGATCGCGGTGGTTGAGGCGGAGGAGGGGGCTTCCGATAGTTCCGGGGAAGAAGGTGAAGCCGCGACTTCGGATGGAGGCGGGGATCGGGACTCGAAAGATGACCGGGACTCGGAGGAAGATCGGGATTCGGAGAAAGATCGCGACTGCCGGGATGACCGTGAATCCGCGTCTTCGGACCAAAAGTCCGGTTCTGATTATGATCTGCCCGTTCCCTCGATACCGTTCGCCGAGATGGGGCGTGATCCTTCCTCTATCCCGCATGCTTCGCCTGCAGTGCGCAAGCTCGGACGCGAGTTGGGCATCGACTTGACTGAGGTTTCCGGCAGCGCAGACCATGGCCGGATCACCAAAGAGGATCTCAAGAAGCACGTCAAGCAGCGGCTGGAGGGGCAGTCGGCCGTGGCCGGTTCGGCAACCGGGGCCGGACTGGCCTTGGCCGAGCCGCCGAAAGTCGATTTTTCCAGGTTCGGGGAGATCGAGGAACAGAATCTCTCTCGCATCCAGAAGATCTCCGGGCCCAATCTGCATCGCAACTGGGTCTCCATTCCGCATGTCACGCAGTTCGACGAAGCCGACATTACCGAGATGGAAGCCTTTCGCAAGGCCAGCAAGGCCGAGGCCGAGGAAGCCGGTGCGAAAATGACGCCGCTGGTGTTTCTGATCAAGGCGGTGGTCGCGGGGCTGAAAAAGTTCCCGAAATTCAATACTTCGCTTTCGTTTGATGGCGAGGCGCTGGTCTACAAGAAGTACTTCCACATCGGCGTAGCGGTGGATACGCCCAATGGTCTGATCGTGCCGGTGATTCGCGATGCCGAGCAGAAAAGTCTGCTGGAGCTGGCAAAGGATCTGGCCGAACTGTCAGGCAAGGCACGCGAAGGCAAGCTGTCGCGCGATGAAATGCAGGGCGGCGGCATGTCCATCTCCAGCCTGGGCGGCATCGGCGGGACGGCTTTCACGCCGATCATCAACGCGCCTGAAGTGGCAATTCTCGGGGTTTCCCGGGCAGACACCAAGCCGGTGTGGAATGGAAGCGAATTCAAACCGCGCCTGATGCTGCCGCTGTCACTTTCCTATGACCATCGCGTCATCGACGGCGCCGAAGCCGCGCGCTTCACCCAGTATCTGTGTCACGTCCTCGGCGACGTTCGGCGGTTGATGCTGTAAAAGGTCGTGAATCGTAAATCGTGACTCGTGAATGGGAAAAGCTATTTCGGGGCGCCATGCGTAACATGGTGATGGGATAGATTCCATACCGCCTGCAAAGCTGCATTGAACAGAGCCAAACGCCTACCAAAGCCGGTTTTTATTCACCGATTTACGAAAAAGTCGCTCGCCACCATAACCAACTTAATAGGCAAAAGACATATGAGTGCAAGAACCGAGATCAAAGTGCCCGACATTGGCGACTTCGACAAGGTGCCGGTGATCGAGGTGCTGGTGTCCGAGGGCGATGTAGTCGAGCAGGAACAGTCGCTGATCACGCTGGAATCGGACAAGGCGACGATGGAAGTGCCGGCGTCGGAAAGTGGCAAGATCGTCGAGCTCAAGGTTTCTGAGGGTGATGAGGTTTCGGAAGGGGATGCGATTGCCGTGGTCGAGGTCGAGGGGGAGGATGGGGCTTCCGAGGGCGGCGGTGATCGGGACTCGGGAAGTGATCAGGACTCGAAGGCGTCGGCGGGCGGCGAGAGCGCTACATCGGAAAGCGGAAAGCGGAAAACGGAAAGCGGCGATTTTGAATTCGACCTGGTCGTCCTCGGCTCCGGGCCGGGCGGATACACGGCGGCGTTCCGGGCCGCGGATCTGGGGCTGAAGGTGGCGTTGATTGAACGCTACGACTCGCTTGGCGGCGTGTGCCTGAATGTCGGCTGCATTCCTTCCAAAGCGCTGCTGCATGTGGGTCAAGTGATTGATTCGGCCGCGCATCTGGCCGACCATGGCGTGAAGTTCGATCCGCCGGAGATTGATCTTGATGAATTACGCAAGTTCAAGAACGATACGGTCGGCAAGCTGACCGGCGGACTGGCCGGCATGGCGAACAAGCGCAAGGTGGAGGTCGTCACGGGCCGTGGAAAGTTCAGCCGGGCGCACGAGATCGCCATTGAGCATCAGGGAAACACGCGCAAGCTGTCGTTTGCCCGGTGCATCATCGCGGCCGGTTCACGCGTGATCGAGATTCCGGGCATTCCCTGGGAAGATCCACGCGTCATGGATTCGACCGGGGCGCTGGAGCTGGAGGAGGTCCCGGGCCGGCTGCTGATCATCGGTGGCGGCATCATTGGCCTTGAGATGGCCTGCGTGTACCGTGCCCTGGGCTCCAGGGTCACGGTGGTGGAAATGTTGGATCAGCTCATGGCCGGTGCTGATCCCGATCTGGTCAAGCCGCTGCATCAGCATCTGAAGAAACAGGGTGTGGAGTTCCGCCTGGACTGCAAGGTCGCCGGTGTCGAGGCGGGTGATGATGCGCTGAAAGCCAGTTTCGAGGACGACAAGGCGCCGGATTCGGCCGAGTTCGATCGTGTGCTGGTGTGCGTCGGGCGGCAACCGAACGGAGACAGCATTGATGCCGACCGGGCCGGGGTGGAAGTCACCGACAAGGGCTTTATCGAGGTCGATGGCCAGATGCGCACCAATGTTTCGCATATCTTCGCCATTGGTGACATCGTCGGCCAGCCGATGCTGGCGCACAAGGCCAGTTACGAAGGCAAGATCGCCGCAGAGGTCGCGGCCGGTGAGCAACGGGCGGCCGATGCGCGCGCGCTTCCTTCGGTGGCCTACACCGATCCGGAAGTTGCCTGGGTCGGGGTCACCGAAAATCAGGCCAAAGAGCAGGATCTGAATTTCGGCGTCGGCAGGTTCCCGTGGGCGGCCAGCGGTCGGGCGCTGGGCATGGACCGGCCCGAAGGTTTCACCAAGCTGATCTTCGATGACAAGACCGGGCGCTTGATCGGCGGCGGCGTGGTCGGGCTCCACGCCGGTGACCTGATTGCCGAAATTTCGTTGGCCATTGAAATGGGGGCCACGGCCGAGGACATCGGCCTGACCATACACCCGCATCCAACGCTGAGCGAGTCGGTGATGATGGCCGCCGAGATGTTCGAGGGTACGATTACCGACCTGTACGCGCCGAAGAAAAACCGCTGAGTATGGCCGGGTCGAGGAAAATTGTCAGCGTTCAGGGCAAGGCACGGCTCACAGTAAAGGGCTGTCTCCCTTTACAAGAGCCCTAACGCCGCACATGAGCGCTTTCCGGCTCGCCCTTCGGGAGTGCGTCTGAGTCGACATTGCTGCGTTCCGCCCCTTGTAAAGGGCTTGCCGTTCACTGCCGGTCGCGCCTTGCACTTTCGACTCAGTCAAACTCTGAATGTTGCGGGATTAGTGACGGGGTAGACTAGAGAATCTGCAGCCGGCGCATGTCCAGGGACCTGCGCCGGAAGCGTTCTTTTCGATTCTTCGTCCGGGCGCGCAAATCCCGCCGCACTTCGGGGTCTCGAATTTCAAGTTGACCCTGCATCTTTCACTGATTGGGTCGGCCCGGTGCGCAATCCGGGTCGGTGATCAGACACGTTCCTGGCGCTCGGGTGAATGCCTGATCTTCGACGACAGTTTCGAGCACTAGGCCTGGAACCGCAGCGATCATGTCCGGGTGGTACTGATTACCAACATCTGGCAGCCCGAACTCACCGAAGTCGAGCGTGAGGCAGTGCAAGCCATCGTCAGGACCGGCGACGATATCATTCACTGGTGTCACGGCCAATCCGGCTCTGACCGGTACGGGCATGCCTGACCGGTCGGGCTTCAGCTCAGTGTTGCGTCGAGAAACATCATCACGACAAAGCCGCCCAGCAGTGAGAATGTCGCGACGGTCTGATAGCCGCGTCGGTGGGTCTCGGGAATGATCTCGTCGGAAATGATGAACAGCATCGCCCCGGCTGCGAATCCCAGCGTCCACGGCATCATCGGCCCTGCAATCGATACCGCCGCGGCGCCAAACAGGCCACCGATCGGCTCGGCCAGCCCGGTCAGGGCGCCGATTCCAAAAGCCGCCATACGTGAATACCCCACCGTGACCAGCGCCATGGCCACAGCCAGACCTTCCGGAATGTTCTGAATGCCGATCCCGGTGGCGAGCACGATGCCATTGTCGATATTGCCGCCGGCAAAACCGACTCCCACGGCCATGCCTTCCGGAAAGTTGTGCAGTGTAATGGCGATGATGAACAGCCAGATGCGGCCAAGATGGTCGGCTTGTGCTCCCTCGCGCCCGCTGATGAAATGCTCGTGGGGCGCATAGCGGTGAATCAGTTGCAGCGCCACGGCGCCTGCCAGCAGGCCGAATATCACCACCAGCACCGCCGCGACCCGCCCCTCGAAACATTGTTCCCCATACTCGATTCCCGGCAGCAGCAGCGAGAAAAACGAAGCCGCCAGCATGATCCCGGCCGCGACGCTGAGCAGTGTGTCCTCCATGCGCGCTGACAGCCGGCGCAGAAAGAATACGCCCAGCGCCCCGACGCCAGTCCCGAGACCGGCGAAAAGGCTGGCCAGAAAGCCGATCAGGATGACGTTTTCTGCACTCAAGAGTTGGTCCTCGCCGGGTCAGGGAATTTCAGCATACGCCATTGGTCCACGCCGATTGGTATGATCCAGCCATCACCTGGATCGCCTTGAAGCTCAGCCACGCCGAAACCTGAAAAGCACGGAACCGCAGATTACATAGATGTGCGCAGACTATTGAAATTGAGCCCCGCATCTGCGCGAATCTGCCTAATCTGCGGTTGTTTTTCGAAAACACCTACGTAATCAGGAAAAGGAATCACCCATGAGTATTCGAACACGCCTTACGCTGGCTTTCTGCCTGCTGCTTGCCGCTCCGCTTGTGGCATGGAGTTCGCCGCAGGATGAATTCTTTGAGCGGCTGGGTGCGTTGTGCGGCCAGGCCTTTGCCGGCAAGATGACGCATTTTTCGCGACCCGGTGACGATGGCTGGCTGGATCGCGAGGTGGTCATTCATGTTCGAAAGTGCTCGGACAGGGAAATCAGGATTCCGCTGCATGTGGGCGAAAATCGCTCGCGCACCTGGGTGATCACACGCGATGACGGGCGTCTGAGGCTCAAGCATGACCATCGTCACGAAGACGGCAGCGAGGACGCGGTGACCTGGTACGGCGGCCACACCACGGATCCGGGCCGGGTCTGGCGCCAGACCTTCCCGGTCGATGCCTACTCCCAGGCGCTTTTTCTGGCCCATGGTCTGGAGCCGTCGGTTGAGAATTTCTGGAGCATGGAGATCCACCCCGGCGATCGGTTTGCTTATGAACTGGTCCGCAGCCGGCGCATGTTCCGTGCCGAATTCGACCTGACCCGGCCAGTCGAGCCGCCGCCGTGGGGGCATGAATAACCGCGGGGGCTCATATCGCGTATTCGATTACCAGCTCGATCAGCTCGTCGCGCGAAATGTGATTGTCGTGGTCGGAATCGAAGTGATCGAAAATCTTCGAGCTGGTTTCTACGCCGTGATCCCCAAGCAGGCATTTTCTCAGTTCAATGAATTCTCTACGGGAGATTTTTCCGTCGTCGTTGTCGTCGAATTCCTCGAACAGCGCTTCGACTAGTTCGCGTCGGTCCATGGTTGGGCCCCGGTTGATTTCGGTAAGAAATGTAGCATCGAATGAGTTCCATTGCGAGTGTTTCCGGTACTGTAACCGGAGCGCGTAAACTCGTTGCCTGTGTTCCAGGGAAGAGTGCTGATGGCTGAAGAAATTCCGATGGCCCGTGTGACCCTCGGGCGCGACGATTTTTCCGACTTCGCAGTGGACCGGATCGGATCGGTTGCACGCGCTGGTGAAGGCGAGGTTGTGACGCGTGTCGACCTGTTTTCACTGACCACCAACAACATCACCTGCGCGGTCGGCTCGGCGCAGTCACTTGAGCCGCCAAAGTCCTCGTTCAAGCCGCCGCGCGAACTGTCCGGGGCCCGGCCCGAATTCTTCTTCGTCCCGACCTGGATCGCCAAACGTCAGCGTGACTGGAGTGCCGCGGGTTTCGAGCAGCGAGTCGGCGAGGCCACCGAAGCGTTTTATGCGTTTGTCGGCATGAGCCCGGGAGTGCTGGAACTGATCGAACACGATGGTCTAGAAGCCGTGAGCCGGCTGGTCGCTGACCTGGTGGCGGCTGGCCGGGTAGATCCCGCGCGGGCCATATCGTGCGGCTGAAATGAAAGGGTTGCTGTTGATGATGATGGCCATGGCGACCAGCGCCGCGGAGGTGGCCGTGTCCGAAACCCGGATCATTGCCCATCGCGGCGCTTCGGCCTACCTGCCAGAGCACACCCGCGAGGCCTACCTGCTGGCCTATGGTTTCGGTGCCGATTTTCTCGAAACGGACCTGGTGATGAGTGCCGACGGCGTGCTGGTCGCGCTGCACGACGCGACGCTCGAAGCGGTCACTGATGTATTCGCATTGTTTCCTGACCGCGCTCGCGAAGATGGTCGCTTCTACGTGATGGATTTCTCCTGGGCCGAGCTTGAGCAACTGCGGGTCCACGAACGGGCCAATCCGGTGACCGGCCTGCGACGGTTTCCCGATCGCTGGCCGCGCGGCGCCGGGGTGTTCCGGCTGACCACCTTCGACGAGCTGGTCGAATTGACCGTGGAGCTCAACCGCATGACCGGCCGCCGGGTCGGGGTCTATCCGGAAATCAAGTTTCCGCGCCTGCATGCCGAAACGGGGCTGGACATCACTACCGGCCTGATCGAGGCACTGGAGCGCCATGGTCTGCCGCGCGAGGATTTGCCGATGTTCATTCAGTGTTTCCGGCCCGGGCCGCTGGAGCGCATTCGCAAGGCGCACGGTGAGCGTTTTGCACTGGTGCAGCTCATCGGCGAAAACGAATGGGACATGAATGATATTGACTACGATGGCATGCGCACAACGGCCGCGCTGCGCGACATCGCCGGCTACGCCGACGGCATCGGACCGCCTTTTGACCGGCTGATCGAACGCGGCGCCGATGGGCAGGTCGAGGCCGCGGAGATGTTTCGCGTCGCGCGCGGACTGGGCTTGGAAATCCACCCGTTCACATTTCGCCGCGAAAGCATGCCCGAAGGGGTCGCGCTTGAAGACATGCTGCGGCTTTTCATCCACGAGCTGAAAGTTGAGGCGCTATTCACCGATCACACGGATGTGGCGGTTCGGGTGCGCTCTTTCGGTTCACGGTAAAGGCCGCCGGCAGTTCGGCGAACTTGTGCCACAAATACAGCGGCATGCCGAGCGCGCTCAGCGCGCCGCCCACCCGGGGCCGATCGATCAGCCGGCGCGCAGGGCGTCAAGATAAAGATCACGATCGAAACTGGTCATGGTCTGCGGTGCAGCGGCCCATATCCGCAAAAGGCCAGGATTTGCGGATGCGGGCTGAAGTGGAGTGTGGTGGTGGAGCCGAGGAGGATCGAACTCCCGACCTTCGCATTGCGAACGCGACGCTCTCCCAGCTGAGCTACGGCCCCAACTTTTTTCAATATAACGCAATTCCTGAAAGCCTGGAGTCTGAATTCCGTGCCCGGATCGGTCGGGGCTTGAAAATCGGGGCGCGGGCAAGAAGGTTTATCGTGCGGGATGTTTCATACCGATTGTCACCGTCTGATTCCGCCTGTGTGCGGGGGAGAATGTAATGGCCGATCAATCACGAAATGAATTCATCGACAAAATGAAGCAACGCCTGGACGACCTTGATGAAAATATCGAGGAGTTCAAGAAAAAAGGCGACCGGTTTGAAGGCGAGGCGCGCAAGGAATACGAAAATCGCCTGCACGAATTGCGCGAAAAGCGTCGTCAAGCCAAGCGCAGGCTGGACGAGTTGCGGGCCGCCGGCGAAGAACAGTGGCAGAAGGTCAAGGACGAAGCAGAACACGCGTGGAACGCGCTGGGCAACTCGTTCAACTACTTCAAGTCGCACTTCAGGTAGACCGCTAGACGGGTCGCTCGGACCCGACGCGATATGCTCACTTGAATGCCGGATCGATGGATGCCGGTTCAACAGACCGCTGCGCGACAGCCGGCATGGTCCTCGCTGTCCGTTCAGAATCTCTCCAGTGGCTGTTCAGCCTGATTGACGGCCAAAGGTGACCAAATTCGTCACCTGTGCAGTTTTCCTGCCGGCCATACTGGCCGGAATGTCGCCTGTTGGTTGATTTTTCGCTCAAATTTCCGGTTTGGTATTAAAATTGAATGGTAAATCCTGCAGGCCAGGTGTTTGCAGTTGCTGAAACAGCGCAACCAGTAGAGCAGGGGAGTTTTCATGGAACAATCAGGATCGGTACCGGCACGGAATTCCCGCGTTTTGTTAGTCGATGATTCGAAGCTGATTCGTTTCGCCGGAAAACGCTTTCTCGACCCGAACTACGAAGTGATTCTCGCGGCCGACGGTCTTGAAGCGTGGCAGCGACTGGAGCACGATCGGGAAATCGGCGCACTGGTCACCGATCTCAACATGCCGCGTATGGACGGGTTTGAACTGATTGGCCGCGTCCGTGGCTCGATCGACGAACGTCTCCGGCGGCTGCCGATCGTGGTCGTCACCGATATCGATGAGGTTGCCGGACGCCGGCGGGCGATCGATATGGGAGCCGACGAGGTAGTGCCAAAACCATTCTCGGGCAGCGACTTGCTGACGCCTCTGCGGCACTATCTGTCCGCCACTGAGCCAACTTACCGTTGCGCAGGCCCCCTGCCGAATGTGGAACGTACCACCGATGGACTGATCAATCGCCTGGAGCAAATCCTGTCCTTTCATTCCCGTCATGGGCTTGAGTTCAGCTTGTTGCATGCGCGCCTGGACAACCACGACAGGATTCTGGGGCGGCACGGCCCAAACTGGGCCGAATCGGTGATGCGCCATCTGGAACGCACACTTGCTCGGGAAATCCGCATCGAAGACAGTGTCGGACGAAGCGCTGAGAGCACTTTCACCGTGATTCTGATGGGCACACCGCTGCCAGGCGCAAAACGCCTGTGCGAGCGCCTGCGCGGTCATTTTGCATGCGCCTCGGTGCGTTTTCCCGGACGTTCGCTGGACCTTTTTGTCAGTCTCTCGCTGCAGCGTGTCGGACCGGGTCAGGATCAATCCGCGGCCGGTTTGTTGCAGGCCGGTCTGCAACGCCTGGAAATGCCGGCAAACGTGAGTCGTCTGCCCCGGCCATTACTAAGGCATGCATAAGTATTGCCTCATTCAGTAAGTGTGCGTGGCAATGCCAGCGGGCGCAATGACGCGTCCATCTCCTGGCTGATGCATCGCTCATAAAGCGGGCGCGGCCGGTCGCGATTCCGCTATCCTCACCGAATGAGTTTTGCAGCCCGCATCGTGCCAGTGCTTGCCGGTCAGGCTTTACCGGCTGCTTGGTGTGCCGGCCTGATCTGTCTGCTGATTTTGCCGTTGCCCGCCATGGCATTCGTGGTCGACTGGCTGACCACCAGCGACGGTCTACCCAATTCTCATGTCACGGGCCTTGCGCGTGATGGCGAAGGCTATCTGTGGATTGGCACGGAAGGCGGCCTGGTGCGGCACGAGGGCACCCGGCTGAATGTGCTGCGACACGATCCCGATCTTCCCGGCAGTCTGCCGGGCAATAACGTCACGGCGATGATGGCGGCCTCCGATGGCAGCATCTGGGTAGCCCTTTCGGGCCAGGGCGTTGTGCGGATCGATAATCTGACGGTGGAACAGCACTGGCAGCCGATGACCCAGGGTGGTGTGCTGGAAGGTCATTTCGTCTGGGCCATGACCGAATCCTGCGACGGCAGTGTATGGGCCGCCTTTGCCAATGATGGGATTGTGCGGATTGACCCGGCTTCCGGTCAGACCAGACACTTCTCGCCGGGCACTCACGGACTGCCCGAAACAGGCTTTTACATGGACCTTGCAACCGATCGGAGCTGCAGAAACTGGCTTGCTCGCGCCGACGGATTGTGGCGGGTTGAAGAGGACGGCGACGAAGTCAGTTTCAAGCCATGGATTGATGCCGACCGGATCGAAATCGGGGCGTTCATTGCGCTGCATATGGATGGAGATCAGGCCTGGGTCGGCTCCACAGCCGGATTGATGCGTATCGAGCTTGGAAAGACCCCTGGGGCGGATGCACGCGTGCCAAAGAGCTGGTCGCTGGACCAGCCGGTCGCGTCGATAGCACTCGATGGCCGGGGACAGCTTTGGCTGGGGCAGCGTCGCGGCCTGGCATTGTTTGATCCCGTATCGGGAAATGTTCGGCTGGAGGGTGCCGAACAGGAATCCGAAAAGCTCGATGCAGTTCAGGTCGCTGATCTTCTCCTCGGCGTTGAAGGAGAGTTGTGGATCGGTACCCGGCAAGGGGGCCTGGCCCGATTGCCGCCCGGATGGCGGGGATTCCGCATGCTGCGATCTCGCGGCGGGGGTGGGAAGGCGCGCCGGGTAAGCGCGGTTGCCGCGACCGCGGACGGTTCGATCTGGTCCGGCGCGGAAGACTCGAGCGTGCATCGGCTGGATACGGTTTCTTCCGAATGGAGGGAAGTCCTGAAATCGGATCGGCAACTTGGTCTTGTGGTGCTGGATGTACTGCCGCAAGACGATGAAATCTGGGTTCTGCACCGTCGTCATCTGCTGCGTGCGGGTATCCGGGACGATCACCGGGAGCTGGTCCTTGAAAGGGAAGTGCAGGACGATCAAACGCTCACCTTTCTTGCGTCGGCGGGCGGGGGGCAGGTCTGGGTCGGTGCCCATGGCGCGGAGCTGATGCTGCTTGGTGATGATGGCAACCTGGTCGATCGCTGGAGCAGCGAACTTCAGCCCCCGCGGCAGCTTCCCGATCTTTCGGTCTCGGCGATCCAGCGTGGACCGGATGGCGCCTGGTGGCTGCTCGGAGAAAGAAAACTGTTCCGCCAGGAGCGCAATGGCGAGTTCGCCGTGATCCATGATCCCGGCAAGTCGAACCTGCTCGCCATGGCGGTGGATGGAAGTACCGTCTGGCTGGCTTCGGACTCGATTCTGGAGCAGTTCGAGCTGGTCGATGGCCAATTGCAATCGCTACGGCGGTTTACCGCCGGGGACGGGCTGCCTGCTGGTCGGGCTCAGGGCCTGGTGGCGCGCGGCGACGAGCTATGGCTGCTGATGAGCATCGGGTTGGCACGCCTGGATGTGGTCAGCGGGAATTTCCGCCTGTTTTCGCCGCGCGAGGGTTTACCGGTATCCGAGTTCAGTCCGGGGGCCGTGGTGGAACTTGATGACGGCCGGTTTGTCGCAGGAACCAGCGACGGCTTGCTGCTGGTCGATCCGGAAGCCATCACGCCGGCGCTTAGGCCACCGCCGGTGCGGATTACCTCCATACGTGCCGGTGACCGGCTGTTCAGGATGAACTCGCGTCGCAACGAGCCGCTGCGTCTGGACTGGCGCCTGAATTCGCTGGAGGTGACTTTCGCTGCGTTGTCCTACCTCGATCCGGCCCGCAATCGCTACCGCGCACGGTTGCTTGGCTGGGACGACGGCTGGCACGAAACGGTTGGTCAGGAGAGACGGTTCTACAGCAATCTTCCGCATGGCGAATATCTGCTGACAGTGCAGGCTGCCAACGTTGACGGTATCTGGAATCTGGAGGGCGATCAGCAACGCATCATCATCGACCCTCCGCCCTGGCGGACCCGGCCGGCCTGGATCGCCTATGCGCTGATCGCCCTGGCCATGACGGGCATGAGCTGGCGATCCTTGCACAGGCGTAGATTGCGTCGTGATGAATTCAGGCAGGCCCGCGATCGTCAGCAACTGGCTGACTTGCAGCGGCGCGTACTCGAGCAGTTGAACGAGAGTCTGGAGCCGGAGCGGCTGGCCGACACCATCGCCCAGGCTGCGCTTGAATTGAGTGAGACTTCGGAGTGCCAGTTCGGATTCATGGATCCGGAGTTTCCCGGTCACCTGTATTGCCACGGCGGCGAATGTCGTCGCCGGGAGCGCGCCGAATTCGAGCGCGCGGTAGCCGATGGTGGCCCGGGCAGCGTGGTTCGGCTGGGACATGAAAGAACCCTGGCGGCGATCTGGTTGCCGCGACTTCAACCAACCCAACCTGGACTGGAGCAGGCGCGTATGGCGCTTTTTGCGCAGACGGCCGGACAGGTGCTGGAAAATGCCCGGCTGTTGATGGAAGTCCGTCATCTAGCCCAGCAGGCGCAGTGGGCAAGTGCCGCGAAATCGGAATTCCTGGCCACCATGAGCCACGAAATCAGAACCCCACTGCATGGCCTGCTGGGTACCATGGAACTGCTTGAGCAGGAGGGTGCCGAGCCGGTGCAACTGGAGATGCTGCGAACGATGCGGGGTTCGGGTCGACAGCTGCAGCGCATTCTCAATGACGTACTCGACCTTTCGCGGATCGAAGCAGGTCACATCGAATTTGAAAAAAACTCTTTCGATCTGGCACGACTTCTGGAAAACGTGGTCGAGCTGAACGCCGCCAATGCCGCCGCCTCGGGCCTTGATCTGCGCCTGAGAATCTCGTCCCGGCTGCCTGTGATGGCCATTGGAGATGGTGATCGTATCGCGCAGATTCTGGGCAACCTGCTGAACAATGCCATCAAGTTCACCGATACCGGTCGCGTTGAAATCGAGGCCTGGCAGGATTCGTCCGGCCGACTGGTGCTGGCGGTGACCGATACCGGTCCCGGAATTCAGCCCGAATACCGCCAGGAGTTGTTCGAGCCATTTGCTCAGGCGGAGGCAGCGACCACTCGCAGACATTCGGGCAGTGGTCTGGGCCTGGCCATCTGCCGCCGTCTTGTTGCCGCCATGGACGGAGAAATCGATCTCGCCGGCGAGCCGGGTCGTGGCAGCCGTTTCACGGTGCGCTTGCCGCTTGAGGGAATGATGCGCCAGCCTCCGTTTCGACTCGGCTTGCTGGATGGTTTTCGTCTGGCCGCGGCGTTGCCGGCCGCGGACAGGCGCGTGCTGCTTCGTCTGGCCCGGCGCTGGTCGGTGCCAGTGACGGTGATCGATGGGGTGGCGGATTTTTCCGCCGCGGATGCGCTGATGTTTACGCCTGACTGGATTGAAATTGCTACGGTCCGGCGCTGGGCCGAACACGGAAAGGCGGTGTGGCAGCTTGGCCAGGCATCGGCCGAATTCCCCGTTCTACGCCAGCCGCTGACCGAATCGCGCCTGATCGGCGCATTGCTGGATATGCGTTTCAGTCAGCGTTTTGCTGGCTGAACCCGCGAACCGTCTCGAGCATGACCTCGACGTGCTCGGGCGGCACTTCAGGGGTAATGCCATGGCCGAGATTGAATACATGGCCGCTGCCGGGGCCGAAATCTTCCAATACCTTGAGCGTCTCGCGACGAATCACTTCCGGTGAGGTCAGCAGCACTGCCGGATCGAGATTGCCCTGCAATGCCACCCTGTCGCCGACTCTAGTGCGGGCTTCGCGCAATCCGATGGTCCAGTCCAGCCCCAGCGCCTGACAGCCGGTATCGGCCAGTTGTTCCAGATGTGCGCCACATCCCTTGGCAAACAGAATGACCGGAATGTCGCCTGCAGTGGCCTGGATGCGCTCGACGATCCGGGCCATCCCGGCCAGCGAGAATCTGGCAAACATCCCGGGTGAGAGCACGCCGCCCCAGCTATCGAAAACCATCAGCGCCTCGGCGCCGGCCTCGACTTGGGCGAGCAGATAGTCCGCGGTATTTTCGGCTAGGTGACGGATCAGTCGGTCGCCCGCCTCGGGCATCTCCAGCAGCAATTTCTTGGCCTGTTTGAAGTCCCGGCTGGAGCCGCCTTCGATCATGTAGGTCGCCACCGTCCATGGGCTGCCGGCAAATCCGATCAGCGGCGTTTCGACAGGCAGTTCACGCCGGATCAGACGTACTGCCTCCATCACATAGCCGGTGGCCTGATTCGGATCCAGCCGCGGCAGCGAATCGATTTCGCCCGCGGTGCGAACGGTGCGCTCGAATTTCGGGCCCTCGCCGGGGGTGAAGCCCAGCCCCAGGCCCATTTCGTGAGGCAGGATCAGGATGTCGGAAAAAAGAATCGCGGCATCGAAACCGTAGCGGCGGATCGGCTGCAAGGTGACCTCGCAGGCCAGTTCGGGGGTACCGGCGAGGGTCAGGAAATCCCCGGCACGCGCGCGCGTGGCCAGGTATTCGGGCAGGTAGCGGCCCGCCTGGCGCATCAGCCAGACCGGTGTGCGATCGACCGGTTGGCGGCGGATCGCGCGCAGAAATCGGCTTTCACTTCGGGAAGTCGTCATTTCAAGGATTCCTCCAGTATGGCCTCGTCGATGTCTTCGCGGATGACCGCGCGACCCGGTGCATCGAGCAGGATCAGCCGGAAACGCCCGGCCAGGTTCTTCTTGTCCAGGCGCATGAGTTTGATCAACCGGGTCGGATCGATGTCGTCGGGCGGATCAACCGGCAATCCAATCGCTTCGAGCAGATGCGCCAGGCACGCGGCATCGGTCGCATCGATCATGCCCAGCCGAGTACTCAGCCGGGCGGCGAGATGCATGCCTATCGCGACCGCCTCGCCGTGGCGGTAACGCTGATATCCGGTGGCGCTTTCGAGCGCGTGGCCGAAGGTGTGACCGAAATTGAGAATGGCCCGCTGCCCGGTTTCCCGCTCATCGTCTTCGACAATGGCGATCTTGTGTGCGACCGAGCGCTCGACCGCCTGTTGCAGCACATCTGTTTGCCGCCTCAGCAGTGCGCCGGTGTTGCGCTCCAGCCAGGCGAGAAATTCGGCGTCGCGAATGGCGCCGTACTTGACGACTTCGGCCAGTCCCGCCCGGTAATCGCGGTCTTCAAGAGTCTTGAGGGTTTCGACATCGATCATCACCGAGGTCGGTTGATGAAAGGCGCCGACGAGGTTCTTGCCCGCGGCCAGGTTGAATCCGGTCTTGCCGCCGATTGCCGCGTCAACCTGGGCCAGCAGTGTGGTCGGCACCTGGATCAGATTGACCCCGCGCATCCAGGTCGCTGCCGCGAAGCCCGCCATGTCACCGATGACGCCCCCGCCCAGCGCGATGACCGTCACGTCTCGCTGGGCTCCGATTGCGGCCAGCTTGTCGATGATCCGCAGCCAGTGTCCGGCATCCTTGGCCTGTTCTCCCGCGGCCAGCACCAAGCTATGGTGCCGGTGTCCGGCCAGTGCGTGTTGTAGCCGCTCCAGGTACAGTCCGGCCACAATCCGGTCGGAAACAATCAGAGCTTCGGCCGGCAGTTTATCTGACCAGGCGGCGCGGTCGTCAAGAAGTCCGGACCCGATTTCGACCCGGTAGCTACCGCCGGCGTGTTTCAGTTCCAGCCTTTGCATTTCGAGTCTCCGAGCGGGGAGCCATTGTGCTCGATGATCGAGCGCAGCGTCTGTTCCAGCGCATCGGCCATGCGCTGCAGCGGAAGGTTCTTCGATTCGAACACCACATCGCTCAGCTGCTCATACACGGGGTTTCTCTGTTCGGCCAGTTTCTCCAGCCGTTGTTCGCGATCGGGGGCGGCCAGCAGCGGTCTTCGGCGATCGCGCTCCAGGCGTCTGATCTGCTGCTCCACCGATGCACGAAGCCAGACCGCTGTGCCGTTTTCACGAATGCAGCGGCGGTTGTTTTCGTCCAGCACCGAGCCGCCGCCGGTGGCAATCAGACAGCCTTGACGTTGGGCAATTTCGGCCAGCAATTCGCTTTCGCGGGCGCGGAATCCGGACTCGCCCTCGATCTCGAAGATCACCGCCACTTCGACCCCACAACGTCGTTCCAGCTCTTCATCGAGATCGATGAATTCCAGTCCCAGCCGCGGCGCCACACGCCGGCCCAGTGAGGTCTTGCCCGAGCCCATGGGGCCGATGAGGAAAATGTTTTTTTGCACGAACATGCCGGACTGCGGTTACGAAGAGATGCTACCGTAAATTGTTGCTGGATGATGTGGAACTTTCTTGGTGCCGATGATGGATGAACCCGGTTCCGCCAGGTCCGGAAAATCGTCGAAAAATTCGGATGAACTGGTCGGGCTGGTGCCGATAGCCGCGCCAAATGCCAGGTTGCTTGTGCTGGGCAGCATGCCGGGTTCGTGTTCCCTTGTTGAGGAGCGCTACTATGCGCACCCGCAAAACATGTTCTGGCCGATCATGGAATCGATGTTTGGCATACCGGTTGAGTTGCCCTACGACAAGCGTGTGGAGGGCCTGCGGCATTCAGGTGTCGCATTGTGGGATGTGATTGGTCGGTGTCGTCGCCGGGGCAGTCTGGATCAGTCGATCGACCCCGAATCGGTCGTGGTCAACGATTTTGGTGCGCTTTTCAGGCATTGCCGTGATATTGGAAAAATCGGTTTCAATGGTCGGATGGCTGAAAAATGCTGGACTCGGTATGTGTTGCCGACACTGCCGGGGCGAATTCGCGAAATCGAACGTGTGTGCCTTCCCTCGACCAGCCCGGCGAATGCGGCAATGTCGCGGGATGACAAGATCAAGATCTGGCGCAATCGGTTGGAGTCTCCTCCGGCCGGGATAGTTTGGGTACCATAAGGCCTGTATCTGGCGGCCCGGATTTTTGCATGGCTCGTTTCTCGCTACTGTTTGTCGTTTTGCTGCTCGTGCTGTTTACTCTGGAAATACTGCAACCGGTGCAACAGCATGTCATTCTTCCGTTTACCTCCGGCATCGCCTGGGTCAGCGTAAATCTGATCGAGTTGTTCGACAGCGGCGTTGTCGCCGCGGGCAAGGTGATTCGCGATCTCGAATCGGGATTCGCGGTATCGATTGAACCGGGCTGCAATGGGGTCGAGGCGTTGATCATCCTGTTCGCCGCCATTTTTGCCTTTCCCGCGCCGCTGAAACACAAGCTGATCGGATTCGCGATCGGTTTCGTCGCGATTCAGAGCCTCAACCTGGTGCGCATCATCAGCCTGTTCTATCTCGGCCAGTGGAACATGGTCTGGTTCGAATGGTTTCACCTGTATCTGTGGCAGGCGCTGATCATTCTCGATGCGTTGGTGGTGTGGCTGATCTGGCTGCGCATGCTGCCGCCGCCTGATCGGGGTGGGCCGCCGCTGTCCGGCGACGGTGCCCCGGCCGAAGCCCAGCCACAACAGGCCTGACCGGCCGGCTCTGTGAGGTCAAAACAAAAGCGCCTTCTGATTGCCGGCTGCGGCGACCTGGGCGGTCGGCTGGCGCCTTGCTTGCCGGAGTGGTCAGTGACTGGCCTGCGTCGCAATCCCAATCGCATTTCCGGCGATATCATTGCGCATGGCGCCGATCTCAACCGGCCCGAGTCCCTTGCGGGGCTGGAGCGTGACTGGGATGCCGTGGTCTATACCGCCACACCCTCGCAAAGAAATGAGGCCGGCTACCGTGCCGCGTATCTGGAAGGTCTGGACAACCTGCTTGATCGGGTGGCTTTCCAACGGTTGATTTTTGTCTCCAGCACTGCCGTTTACGGTCAGGATCATGGTCAATGGGTGGACGAGGATTCTCCTGCCGAGCCACAGGCATTCAACGGCCAGGTGCTGCTGGAAGCCGAGCTGCGCGCCCGCCGGGCCGGCGGCATCGTACTCCGGTTTTCCGGCATCTACGGCCCCGGCCGGGACTGGCTGCTGCGACGTTTGCGCGCCGGTGGCGTGACCTGCCGGCGCGAGCCGCCAGTGTGGACCAATCGCATCCACTCCGAGGACTGCGCCGCGGCGCTTGCGCATCTTTTGCGCCTGGACGGTCCGGAAAGTCTCTACGTCGCCAGCGATTGTGAGCCGGCAACCCGCTGGGAGGTGCTGTGCTGGTTGGCCGGGCGATTGGGGGTGGCGCCGCCGGAAGAAGTCGATGATCAAAACGGGCAGGGCAAGCGAGTCTCGGCGCAGCGACTCTGCGACACCGGCTTTACGCTAGAGTATCCGGATTATCGTGCTGGATACGGAGAAATGCTCGAATGAAGCTGAGCGAAGAGATTCTTGAATGCTTCCGGCAAGGCTTTGGCCAGGCCGTCGATGCCGGCGTGCCGGAACCGACCGCGATGACGCTGGCCACCTGCGATGCCTCCGGCAGGCCTGGCGCAAGGGTCGTTCTGCTCAAGGGCCATGATGAGGATGGTTTTGTTTTTTATACCAATCTGGGCAGTCGCAAGGGGCGAGAGCTCAAGGCGAACCCGCGAGTGAGCCTTGTATTCTGGTGGTGCGAGATCGAACAGCAAGTCATTATCGATGGCCATGCCGAGCAAGTTTCCGATCAGGATGCCGACGCTTATTTTGCGAGTCGTCCGCGAGGCAGCCAGATCGGCGCCTGGGCGTCGCGACAGTCAAGCGAGCTGGATCGACGCGAGACCCTGAGAGAGCGGGTCGCGCAATTTGAAGAACAATATCGGGACCTGGACATTCCGCGCCCGCCACACTGGTCAGGCTTCCGGGTCGA
This sequence comes from uncultured Halomonas sp., assembly GCA_964453565.1. Taxonomy (GTDB): domain Bacteria; phylum Pseudomonadota; class Gammaproteobacteria; order Xanthomonadales; family Wenzhouxiangellaceae. The sequence goes on along the minus strand of CAYVPB010000001.1, from coordinate 77,912 downwards.
TGCTGACCGGGTGGAATTCTGGTACGGACGTCCGTTCCGCCTGCACGAACGCATCGTCTTCACCGCCGCCGGTGAATCATGGCAGCGGAATCTGCTGTATCCCTGAGTTGGGGTCAGAGGGGCTCGCTCCCCAGACTCTCGTAATCTGGTATCCAGAGGTCAGCCCGCATCGGGCGGTGACTTCCGGCGTGCCAGGTCGCGGGCAATCCAGTTTTCGATCAACTCCCGCCACGGGGAGTGTCGCGGATCATGGCCGTCGTACATCCCGGCCAGGCGGCGCTGGCGTTCGGCTTCATACAGAATCAGGGCGCAGGCGACCGAGACATTGAGTGACCGGGTCATTCCGTGCATCGGAATCACCACGTGCATCTCGCAGGCGCTGGCGGCAACATCGCTGATGCCGAACTTCTCCGTACCCAGAACCACGGCGGTCGGTCGGGTGTAATCGACTTCGCGGTAATCCACGGCGCGTTCGGAAAAATGTGCCGCGATCGTGACAAATCCCCGGTCGCGAAGCGCTGCAAGCCCGGTCTTGGAGTCTGGGTGCCGGATCAGCTCCACCCAGCGCTGGGCGCCCTGAGCTGTGTTGTTGAGCGCGGGAAGCCCGTGTTGACCCGGCACGGCGTGCGCCTGCATCGCGCCGACCGCATCACAGGTACGCAGGATGGCGGCAAGATTGTGAGGCTTGTGCACCCGCTCCATGAACACCGTCAGATCTGGCTGGCGGCTGCGAGCGGTGTCGATGATGCGCTGCTTGCGTTCCGGTGTCATTCAGGCAATCGTTCGGTTTGCCGGATTGAGGCCTGCCGTGCCCAATTCAGCCGGTAAAGAACTGCTGGCGGAAGGAGAAGGTCAATGGCGGGCCCGCGTGGTCTTGGGGCAGCACTTCAATGCTGAAATTGAGGGTTTCCTCGTCGTGAATGCGAAACTGGCCGATGTAATAGATCGCGTCCTGATCTTCGACCTGGCGCAGCCCGATTTCGCGCCGTTGGCCGGTCAGGTTGACGGCGGTCGTACCAACCTGGGCCTCAACAGGTTTGCCGCTGCGCTTGTCCAGCACCGTGATGTTGAGCATGGCCTGAGTGCCGGCGCGCTGAATACCGTACGCGCTGGCGATCTCCGGGGACAGCATGTTGGTGTTGATCGTGCTGTAGTGCACTTCGTGACGATCGAATTCGATCGATTGCTGGGAGTCGACACACGTCCAGCCCAGGAGCAGGACGAGTGCCAGCGAGAAATGCGCAATGGTCTTGGATCCAGTCGAAAAGTACATGTTTTCGGTCTCTCCGGTAGTGTCTTTGGCGCAGCGGCCGGGTGCTTGCATCGGTGTTACCCGGTACCGGTTCGGTAAAGGTCTTGAAGGGCCCGCATAGCGGAATTCATCAGATCTCCAGTATAGGACCGGGGCATGCGACGTGTCATTACCGGACACCGATCAGGATCATCAGGAACTGAATGCCGATGATCGCGACCAGCGGCGACAGATCCAGCCCACCAATGTTGGGGATGACCCTGCGAATCGGCATCAGCACCGGCCGGGTCAGTTGGTAAATCAGCGGAATGATCGGATGGCGCATGCCGCCGCCGACCCACGACAGTACGAACTCGGCAATGATCAGGACCAGGTACATGACCAGCAATAGCTGGATCAGGCGGAATACGGCGGTGATGATCGCCTGTAGCGGATCGATCGGATAGCCGGAAATGGCCGTCACCAACCATACCGCGATGGTTTGAATGACCAGAAGCAGCACGAGCGCCGCGCTGTTGAGCCGGCCCATGCGCGGGACCAGCTTTGCCAGCGGCGCAACCAAGGGCTCGGTGAGCTTGACCAGCGCCTGGCTGACCGGGTTGTAGTATTCGGCCCCGACCGCTTCCAGCAGAACCCGCAGCAACAATACAGCCAGGTAAAGGCGAAACAGTGTTTCGATCAGAAAAGCGAAGGCGTTGCCGACCGAGTTGCCCATCAGCCTTCTCCCAGTTGCCGCCCGCGCTTGATCGCGGCGCGTACGGCATTATCGATGATGGTCTGAAATCCCTGCTGTTCGAGGACTTCAAGCGCCGCTGCTGTGGTGCCGCCGGGGGAGGTCACGCGCCGGCGCAACTCATCGGCACCGGAGGTATCCCGTCCGAGCATGATGCCCGCGCCAGCGCCGGTTTGTGCCGCCAGCTCGCGTGCGGTCGTGCTGTCCAGGCCCGCTGCTTCACCGGCCGCGGCAAGCGCCTCGGCGAGGGCAAAGAAATATGCCGGCCCGGAACCGGATACCGCGGTGACCACATCCATCAGGGCTTCGTCGTCGATTTCGAAGACTCGACCCACGGTTTCGAATGTGCGGCGAACTTGCCGGATCTGTTCGGCCGAACAGTTCGGCGAGGCATGTAGGCCGGTAGCGCCGTGGCCATGAAGCGCCGGGGTGTTGGGCATGACCCGAACGATGGCGCGTCCGGCGTCGAAATGGCGTCCCAGTCGGGCCAGTGGAACACCGGCTGCGACGCTGGCGATGACTGCCCCTGGCCTGCAGGCCGCGGCAATTGCCTGGGCCGCCAGATAAATGACCTGGGGTTTGACACAGAGAACGATCAGGTCCGCGGTCGCGGCAGCCTGTGCGTTGTCAGCAAAAGTCCGGATGCCGAAATCGCGTTCGATATCCGAGCGCGCCATTGCATCCGGGTCCGCGGCGCACAAGGTCCCGGCCGGCTGTCCTTGCTGTTTCAGCCCCCCGAGCAGGGCGCGCGCCATGTTTCCGGCGCCGATCATCGCGATGTGGTGAGTCATGGTCCTGGATTCTATCGCAGCTTGCGGGGTTTACTGACGCACGCATGTTTCAGTAGAGTCGTGGGCCGAACAGCGCCGTACCGACACGCACCATGGTGGCTCCATGAGCAATGGCCGCTTCCAGATCATCAGACATGCCCATGGACAGCGTATCAATGGTCTCCGGTGCTCGCTGTCGAAGCTGCCGAAAGAGTTCCTGCATGCGGGCGTAGGATTGTGCCAGTGCGGCATTGCCCCGATCCGGCGCGGGGATTGCCATCAGCCCCCGCAGCGCCAGGGTGGGCCATCGGGAAACTGCTTCCGCCAGGACCTCGATCTGGTCAGGATCGCAGCCGGATTTCTGCGGCTCGCAATCGATGTTGACCTGGAGGAGCACGTTCAGCGGCGCAGTTGTTTGCTTTCGCTGACGGCCCAGGCGATCGATGATCTTGAGCCGGTCGACGCTCTGGACCCAGTCGAATCTTTCGGCCAGCGATCTGGTCTTGTTTGACTGTATCGGCCCGATGTAGTGCCACTCGATGGTCAGGTCGACCAGTGATTGCTGCTTGGTCGCGGCCTCGTCGAGATAATTTTCTCCGAAGCGGCACAGACCTTGGCCGAAGGCATAGCGCAGCTCCTGGGCAGTCCGGGTCTTGCCGACGGCCAGCAGGTCAACTTCGCTTCGCTTGCGGCCGGAATCGCGGCAGGCCTTGCTGATGCGTTTTTCCAGCGACTTCAGTCGATTCTCGAAATCATTGTCGGACATGGTTTTGCCTGGCCGGGGTATTGAGGTATTATCGACAATGGAGGCCACTTGAAGTGGCCAGGAAATTTCACCGCCGCGGCTGAACCAGCGGGTCTGCGCGTGGCCAACCAAATCTGGGGATGGGCGATGGATATCACCGAGCTGCTGGCATTTACCGTCAAGAACAACGCATCCGATCTTCATCTTTCGGCCGGTCTGCCGCCGATGATCCGGGTCGATGGCGATATACACCGGATCAATGTCCCGGCGATCGAGGCCAAGGAGATGTCGGATCTGGTCTATTCGACCATGAACGACCATCAGCGGCGCGATTTCGAGGCCGATCTGGAAGTGGATTTTTCCTACAACATCCCGGGGCTTGCGCGTTTTCGCGTCAATGCCTTTCACCACGACCGCGGCACCGGTGCGGTTTTTCGGGTCATTCCGAATGAAATCTGGACGCTGGAGGATCTGCAGGCGCCGCCGGTATTCAAGGACATCATCGATGTCCCCAGGGGACTGATCCTGGTTACCGGCCCGACCGGTTCGGGCAAATCCACCACCCTGGCGGCGATGGTTGATCATCTCAACAAGAATGTGTCCGGGCATATCCTGACCATCGAAGACCCGATCGAATTCGTACACGCCTCGAAAAAATGCCTGATCAATCAGCGTGAGGTCAAGAAGGACACCCATGGATTCAACGAGGCGCTTCGCTCGGCCCTGCGCGAGGATCCCGATATCATTCTGGTCGGTGAGTTGCGCGATACCGAAACCGTAAGGCTTGCGCTGACCGCGGCCGAAACCGGCCATGTGGTTTTCGGCACTCTGCACACTTCTTCGGCAGCCAAGACCATCGACCGCATCATCGATGTGTTTCCCGGCGACGAAAAGGAAATGGTGCGCTCGATGCTGTCGGAATCACTGCGTGCCGTAATTTCGCAGACGTTGATGAAAAAAGTCGGTGGCGGGCGCGTTGCGGCACACGAGATCATGGTTGCCACACCGGCGATCCGCAATCTGATTCGCGAGGACAAGGTTGCACAAATGTATTCGGCCATTCAGACCGGCCACAACGTCGGCATGACGACCCTCGACCAGGCCCTGAGCGAGCTGGTGCGCCGGGGGCTGATCGCCAAGCCGGAGGCCCGGCGCAAGGCGGTCGACAAGCAGGCTTTCGCCTGAACGCCAACGCGCCCGGGGTGAAAGACCTTGCGAAGTTCACCGGCCGATATTGGCACCGCAACCTGAATTCCAAAGCAACTGAACCTGGCGGGAGACAAGTATGAGCGTGATCGACACCTGGCTGAAGACGCTGCACGAAGAACGCGGTTCGGACCTTTTCATAACCACGGGTGCGCCGCCATGCATCAAGGTGAACGGCAAGATCCGACCACTGAATCGCGAACCTCTGGGAAAGGATTCGGCTGCAAGCATCGTCATGGGGACGATGAACGATGAGCAGATCGAACAGTTCAAGATCGAGCGCGAACTGCAGTACGCGATCTCGATTGAGGGATTCGCGCGCTTTCGAATGAGTGCGTTCTACCAGCGTGGTTCCGTTGGCGTGGTCTGTCGCCGCATCGAAACCCGGATTCCGGGTTTCGATGAACTGGATCTGCCAGAAAGTCTCGGTGATCTGGTAATGACCAAGCGCGGCATCATCGTCATGGTCGGGGCGACCGGGACCGGCAAGTCCACTACCCTGGCGGCAATGATTGGGCACCGCAACGAAAATTCCACCGGCCACATCATCTCGATTGAGGATCCTATCGAATACGTTCACCGGCACCGACGTTGCCTAGTGACCCAGCGCGAGGTCGGCATCGATACCGATTCCTTTGAAATCGCACTGCAGAATACGCTGCGTCAGGCCCCGGACGTGATTCTGATCGGGGAGGTGCGAACGCGCGAGGCGATGGAACATGCGATTACCTTTTCTGAAACCGGTCACTTGTGTCTGACCACGCTGCACGCCAACAATGCCAACCAGGCCATGGATCGTATCCTGCACTTTTTCCCGGAAGATCGGCATGGCCAGATATTGATGGATCTGAGCTTCAATCTCAAGGCGGTTGTTGCCCAGCAACTGGTGCCCTCAGTCGATGGCAGTCGACGCTACGTTGCGCTGGAAATCCTGCTGACCAGCCCGCTGGTGCAGGAAAAAATCCGCAAGGGCAAGATCGAGGACTTGAAGCAGATCATGAAGGATTCGGTCCATCATGGCATGATCACTTTTGATCAGAGCCTGCTTGCGCTGTATCAGGACGGACGTATTTCCTATGAAGAGGCCGTGCGCCACGCCGACTCGGCCAACGAGGTGCGCCTGGCGGTCAAGCTGAGCGAGGGCGGCGATGCGGAATCGCTTTCCAATCGTCTGCGTGGTGTGGATCTGCTGGATCAGGACCACTAAACCAAACTGGCCATGGAGGGCAAGTATCAGCACTACAGAGGCCTCGCCAACCATCGGGCCTGTTTTGATATTCAATTCTTGCGGTGCCGGGTATCAATGACCATTGAGAATTCAAATGCGCATTCTGATCGTTGAAGACAATCGTGATCTGGCTGCCAATCTGGGCGATTTCCTGTCCGATCGCGGGCATGAGGTGGACTATGCCTATGACGGGATTACCGGTCTGCATCTGGCCGTGGTCAACGACTTTGACGCCATGGTGCTGGATCTGGCCTTGCCGGGCATGGACGGGCTCGAGGTCTGCCGCAAGATGCGCCAGGAAGGTCGAAAGGAAACGCCGGTGCTGATGCTGACCGCGCGCGATCAGCTTGATGACAAGCTTGCCGGGTTTGATTCTGGTGCCGATGATTACCTGGTCAAGCCATTCGAGCTGCGCGAGGTGGAGGCCAGGCTGGAAGTGCTGGCACGCCGCGGGCAACGGATTTCGCCGCGCGAACTGCAGGTTGCCGATCTGCACTACAACCTGGAAACGATGACGGTGAAACGGGCGGGCCGCAAGATCAGTCTCAACCCGATCGGCCTGAAACTGCTGCAAAAGCTCATGAGCGCTTCACCGGCTGTGGTTTCACGCGCTGATCTTGAGCATCTGGTGTGGGGTGAGGAACTGCCTGACAGCGACAGTCTGCGAGTGCATATTCACAGCCTGCGCTCGGCAATCGACAAACCATTTGACAAGCAACTTCTGGTCACGCGCCATGGCATTGGCTATTGCCTGGCCGATCCCGATGCAGTTTCGTCATAGACTTAAAAGCCGGCTGATCCTTTCATTTCTGCTGTTCGGCACCTTGTTGAGCGTGCTGTTCGCAGTCGCGGTGCTGCTGTTGCAATCCTGGCTGGAAGATGCCCTGATCGCACGCACGCTGGAGCAGGAGCTGGACCAGTATCTGTTGGAGTTGCGTGCCAATCCCTCGGTAATCGAACCTTTCTACTCGCGCATAGAAGGTTATGTGACCCGGCCCGGTCGGCCTGAAATTGTGCCCGAGCCGTTTCGCGAGCTGCCGACCGGTGTTCACGAGGTCCGAGATGAGCAACGAACCTACAAGGCTGTGATACGCAAGGATGAAGACCTGTGGGCTTTCCTGACTTACGACATTTCTGAAAATCGCGAGCTTTCACGCCGGTTGCTAAGGGCGCTGATCATTGCGGTAGCGCTGTTCTCCCTGCTGTCGCTGGCGCTCGGGATCTGGTCTGCGGAACGGGTCATGAAGCCGGTTTCCTCGCTCGCGCGCAGGCTGCATGCCCTGCAAGGGACGGAAGGCCGGCTTGATCTGGCGCGTCACTTTCCCGATGACGAGGTCGGCCAACTTGCTGCCGTGGTGGATGAATACTCGACCAAGCTGCATGAGCTGGTCGAGCGTGACCGGGCTTTCAACGCTGATGTGTCGCATGAACTGCGAACGCCGCTTGCGGTCATATCCGGCGCGACCGAATTGCTTCTGGCGCAGCCTGATCTGCAACCCCGGATGCGTGAACGACTATTGCGCATTGCACGTGCCGCGCGCCAGTCCACCGATACCACCACGGCACTGCTGCATCTGGTGCGTGCAGAGCGCGGCTCGGCCGGAAGTGCCAGTAACGAGGATGTCGGCAGGCTCGTCGAGCAACTGGTGGAAAACTACCGGCCGCTGCTGGAGGGGCGCAATCTGGAATTGAGAATCGACCGGCGCGCAGCGCTAAATGTGATCGCACCGGAAGCAGTGATTGCGGTGGTGCTTGGTAATCTGGTCGGCAATGCAGTGCGCTACACTCACGAGGGCAGCGTCGAAATCTCGGTGCTCAACGGACGTGTGAGCATTCGCGATACCGGACCGGGGATCGATGAGCAGGAGTTGCCGTACGTGTTTGATCGGCACTTTCGCGGTCGAACCGCCGGCGGCAAGGGCTCCGGTCTTGGCCTGAGTATCGTCAAGCGCCTGTGCGATCTGTATGGCTGGCGGATTTCCTTTTCCAACCGCGAGGATGTCCAGGGGCTGGAAGTCGACGTGGAATTCTTTCCCGACCGCGACGAGGTGGAATGAAATCTGTTGCAGCACTTGCCGTTTGCGCCGGCGGTACCGATTACTCGTGAGCCCTGAAACACGCACGCCGCATGTGCATAATGCAGCAGGAATCAACACCCGGATCGATTCGTCATGGCAATCATTCGTTGTCCGGCCTGTAACCGGCGTATGTCATCGTTGGTAAGAGAGTGTCCGGCGTGCCATCAGCCGGTTGGAGAAATGAGCGAGGAGCAGCGCCAGACGCTGTTGATGCGGCGCTGGCGGGATCGAATCTACCGGGCCCGAAATTTCACCTTTGTTGCGATGACCTTGGTGGTCTGCGGACTGCTGGGATGGTGGATGAGCGAGCCTCAGGGTCTGGTATTGCCGGTTCCCGCGATTCCCTCTATCCTGCTGGCCACGGGCGTTGTCGGTTACCTCGTCAGCTGGAGCTGGCTGTTCTGGGTGCGTTGGCGCGAGGACCCCCGGCGCCCAAACTAAAGGCTGTGAGTTTGACGCTTCAGCGAATCCGCCGAACCCGGGTAAAGGAACTGTAGCCTTCCACGCTCAGCCTCCAGGTGCCCAGTGCGCCGGGCCGAATGGTGACCTGGACATCCTCTGCTTCGGGGATGAAAAAACTGGTGCCATCGGTTTGGACCCAGACCATGCCGTTTTCAAGTGGGAACTCGGTATTTCCGGTCCAGCCGCTGAATTTACCGACCACTCTCGACGAAAAAGCCTCGCGCGCCATGCGATCGACAGCCGGAAGTTCGGAAGGTCGGTCCGGCAAAACGTCTGTTTCCGCGCGCGGCGAGGCAGCTGCGCTCGGAGCTTCGTTTTCCGCCAGCGAGCGTTGGCGAATCCAGTGATTCAGCGCGGCCAGTTCCTCGGGGGTAAGTTTGTGCAGGCCGGTTTCGTTGAATTCGCGACCGGTCATTCGTTCTTCCAGAGAAGAAAAATTGTCACTCTGCGCAATCGTGACAAGGGGCAATACAAGCAGCGCGAGCGCGAGCGCCAGTCGGGAAGTCATTTCTTTTGTCTTTCCTGCGGATTCAACCTGCAGCCATTTTACAGGTCATGCTTATATCGCACATACGGAATGCGGCCATAGATGCCGTCGACCGTTTCCTCGACATTCTGGTCCTGTCCATGGGTGGCGGCGCCGGGCAGCCGGTCCAGTATGTTGGAGACCCCGACACTGATCGACGCGCGGGCCGGCGCGCGCCATGAGAATTCGATATCAAAGGAGCGATAATCTTCTCCCTGAAGATCCTCGCCCAGCCATTGCGGCAGTTCAAGATGCTGGCCGGTCAGACCGGCGCCGAAACTGCGGCCCCGCCAGTGCATGCCGAGCTGTCCGGCCGTACTGTAGCTGCTTGAGGCATTTGCGGCAATCTCGTTCGCCTCCACTGGCGAAAGGCCCGGCCGGTAATCGGCAGAAAAAGGCTGTTGCTGCCGGCTACGCTGGCGTTCGAGCTGCAAATCCAGCAGCAAGTCCCCGATCACACCGGCATTCATGCCGATACTGACGTTGAAATTGATCCCCTCGACCTGTTCGGCTGCCGCGGATATGCGCGGCAGCGCGTTGATCGCGATACGGTTTCCTGCCGATGTGCCGATCACGCCGGGCTCGCGGCTTCCGCTGAATAGCCCGACCCCGAACTGCAAACCGGGCGTTGCCGTCCAGCCACCACGAAACTGCAGGATATTGCCGGACTGTGCCGGGAGCGGCTGATCCACGAATCGACAATCTTCGGCCAGGAAGGAGCTGATCGTCCGAACCGTCCGGCTGCATTGAATATGCGCAAGGCTGGCGGTGTTGACTTCCCAGGCCTCCAGCGACCACGAAATCGAGGGCGATCCCAGGCCCGACGCCGTGCTCCCTTCCGGATTCAATTCCACATTCAGACGCGGACGATCCACCACTGGCGAAAATTGTCCGAGTGCCAGCGGCGCACGTGCCGGAAACGGAGCCCGGTTCGACGTGTCGTGTTCGGAAAGTGAAACGAACTGCAGTCCCGACGGTGTTGCGGCCACTTGCGCCTGTGCCGGGGCGAGGCCCAGCATACACATCAGGCTTGAGACTGCGATGAAAGCTCTCATTTTCGACTTCGGATCCCTGATCCTGACATTTCTGAAAGAGTGGACCGGCGCCAAAGGGAAAAGTTTCTGTCGGTTTGCTCCCTGATTCGAACGCAAATAACGCCGAAAACTTTCCCAATTTCGAAGATTAGCAGAACTCGAATCCGCCTGCAAGCGATTGCCAGAATCCAGCTTGGATCCGGGAAGCGGGGCCATCGGAGGTTTCTGCAGGGGCGGCTGACTCAGCCGCACCGGTATGCAATGCTTGAGTCCACAGATTCGACCGAACATCAATTATTTGTGTAAACCTGTGTAATCTGTGGATTGCCTTTGACGGTCGCTGAACCAGAAATTCAATCAGGTGGAGATTTGAATTGGAAGTGCTTGCCGGGTATGCATTTATCGCCCTGGATCGCCTGCCGCTTGTGCGGGAACGGGTGGAGAATTTCCTGCGTGCGCGAAAGCTCAAGGGCACGGTCCTGTTGGCTCCGGAAGGGGTCAATTTCAGTCTGGGTGGCCCACCACTGGCGATCAGTTCCTGGCTGGAATGGGCTGCGGATCATTTGAAGATCCGGTCACCGGTAATCAATCGGCAGCCGGTCGCCAGCATTCCGTTTATGCGTCTGAAGGTGCGCATCCGCGCCGAGATCGTAACTTTCGACAGGGCAATTCGCCCTGACGACCGCAGGCGTGGCCGGGCGCTATCGGGACATGACTGGGACCGCCTGATTGCCGAAAATGACGTGCAATTGGTCGATACGCGCAATGACTATGAATACCGGCTGGGAAGTTTTGCCGGGGCGCTCAATCCGGGTACGCAAAGCTTCACTGGGTTCAAGGATTTCTGCGAACGCGAGCTGGATCCAACGCGGCCGGTGGCGATGTTCTGTACCGGTGGGATCCGTTGTGAGAAGGCCAGCCTGTGGCTGGAACAGAACGGCTTCGATCAGGTGTTTCAGCTCCGTGGTGGAATTCTCGGCTATCTCGCCGAAACGCCGGACGAGCGATCGCGCTGGCGCGGGGAGTGCTTCGTGTTCGATGATCGTGTCAGCCTCGATGCCGGACTCAGGCCAACCGGTAGAGTCGTTTGTCGCGGTTGCCGCAAGCCGGAAGAAGGCCTGGATGCCGCCGGTATCCCGCCCATCGATGCCGACGGCGGCTGCCGGATCTGTGGCGAAATTTTTGATGCGGCGCGGCTTGGCAGTCTGCGTGAGCGTTCCCGTCAGGTGATGCTGGCCGCGCGCCGCGGCGACCGCCATCTGGGCCCGGATTCGCAACAGGACTGATGCATGGATAACGCTCGTGTACCCGACTGGTTGCCCGAAGTCGTTGCCCCGGGCTGGGAATTTCTCGCCACTTACCCGACGGTGCTTGCGCTGGTCGTGGCCGGGGTTGGGTTGGCACTGGCATTCGGCGTGCGCGGGGCCATCCTGTTTGGCGGGCTCAAGGTCACCGCGCGCATCCCCGGCGAGCTGGGCAGTCGCCTGCTGCGTCTGATCGCCGGCGTGGTCGGGCTGCTGCTTGCCTATCTCTCACTGGTGCTGGCCACCCAGGTGCTGGGCATGCCCGAGCGCGCCGAGCAGATCACTATCCGGCTGCTGGTCAGCATTCTGATCCTGCAATTGATGCGTGTCGGCATGCGTGCCAGCCATCTGGGCCTGGAAATTCTCGGTACTCTGCGCGACCGTTTCGCGATCGTCGAGGAGCGCACGATTCCGCTATTCGATCTCATGATGACCGTGATCGTGGTGGCCATCGCTGCCTACGCGCTGCTTCAGGTCTGGAATATCGACGCCACCGCATGGCTGGCCTCGGCCGGGGTCATCGGCATTGCCGTGGGCTTTGCCGCGCGCGACACCCTGGCCAACCTGTTCGCGGGGTTCTTCATCATTGCCGATGCACCCTACAAGATGGGCGACTACATCGTGCTCGATACCGGCGACCGCGGCGAAGTCACCAAGGTCGGGATCCGCTCGACCCGGATCTGGACCCGGGATGACGTCGAAATCACCGTGCCCAACTCCGAAATGGCCAATGCCAAGATCTACAATGAGTCCGGCGGGCGCTGGGTCAGGTTCAGGATCCGCCTGCAGATCGGAGTGGCCTACGGCTCGGATGTCGACCAGGTGGTCGAACTGCTGGAGCGTGTCGCCGGAGAGCATGAAAGTGTTTGCTGCGAGCCCGCCGCGCGCGTGCGCATGCGCGGTTTTGGCGAGTCGTCGCTGGATTTCGAACTGCTGTGCTGGGTCAACCACCCGTCCGAACGCGGGCTGGTCACGCACGAGCTCTACATGCACATCTACAAGGAACTGGGCCGAGAAGGTATCGAAATCCCGTTCCCGCAGCGCGATGTGTGGATGCGTTCGGGGACGGCTTCGGAAAAACCGTCCACAGATGAACACGGGTGAACACAGATTTGAAAAAACAGGTCCGATCGTGGTGTTGCCTGCTGGCGAGTCGTGGGGCCATCGGCGCCTTTCGCGAAAGGCAGAATTCATGCGAGAGCTGGGGCCACCGGGCTTCATTCAATGGCTTCCGGATCGGTCGGGCTGGAACTGTGACGCACAGCCTGCTATTATCCCGAGGGTGACGTCCATGCGTTCAATAAAGGGAGCTTTACCATGCTGAGTGTCCAGGGCAAGACCGCGCTGACCATCGCCATTTGCACCGCGCTTGGCGCGGGGCAGGCAGATGCCGCAACCTTTAATGTCACCAATGCCGATGATTCCGGGCCCGGCAGTCTGCGCCAGGCGCTGAGCGATGCCAACGTCAACGGCGAAACCGATGTCGTCGACCTTTCGCAGATTTCCGGCCAGACTGTCAATCTGACGGGTGGCGCACTTGAAATTTACGACGACGAGATTGAGATCAATGGTGCCGGTGTCACCATCGATGCCGGAGGAGACTCAAGAGTCTTCCAGATTAACGGGTCTGAGGTTTCGCTCAATGGCTTGACGATCACCGGGGGAGGTTCGGTGGGCGAGGGTGGTGGCATTTACAGTGAATATGGCTCGCTTGAATTGAACGACTGCACCATATCCGGCAATGCCGCTATCGATGAAGGCGGCGGAATCTACCACATAGGCTATGAGCTGGAAATCTACAATTCGGTCATCAGCGGGAATCAGGCCGACCGTGCAGCCGGGGTTTTCGCCTATTCCTTTGGAGACATCCGAATTCTTGATAGTGTGATCACCGGAAATGTCGCTGAAGGTGATGATGAGCAGATCCTTTCTTCGCGGCCGCGTATTCTCGAAATGGAGGACTTGTCGGAACTGTCCGGGCGGGCGCGCGGTGGTTCGGCTGGGGGTGCTTTTCTGTTCGCTGTGCCTGGAGACTTCGATGAAGATGGACCGCAGGATATCCGGCCCAGCGGGTTCGTAGGCGATCGCAACATTCTGATCGAGCGCAGCACTATCAGTAATAACCACGCAACCTCGAATGTCGGCGGTATTTCGGCATACTCTCCGGGAGGTACCGTTACTTTGAACCAGTCGCTGGTGTCAGGGAACAGCGCCGGGGAATACGCGGGTGGAGGGTACCTGTTGGGCAAGTACGCGACGGTTTTCAATTCCACCATTTCCGGCAACTCTGCCGGGGGGGAAGTCGGCGGTATGTTATTGATATCCGTGGGCGGATCGAAGTATCAGCCATTCGGGTCTGAGGAGCCAGCGGTCGAGGTGAGCTTTTCGACGATTGTCGGCAACAGCGCCGGCAACCGGACCGGCGGGGTGGGACTTTATACGGATGATGGCAGTCCGATTGGTATTACCGCCAGCGTGATCAGCAGCAACACCGCACCAGTAGACGCGGACTTGTCGCTGGGCTCGGCAGTCAACGAACTTGACGAACCGGAAATTCAGGGCGTCCCCGGCCAGACAGCCAACCTGCTGTTCTCGCTGCTGGGTGTCGATCCCTCCGGAGGAACGCTGGACAAGGATATTGTTTCGCAAAACCTGTCTGGACAGGATCCGCTGCTTGGGCCGCTGGCCGACAATGGCGGGCCGACCCTGACCCATCTGCCGCTGGCGGGCAGCCCGCTGATCGGCGCCATTCCGGAAGGTGAAGTCAACTGCACACCGGGTGTCGGGGATCAGCGTGGCGAGGACCGTCCGACCGATGGCGACTGCAATATCGGCGCGGTCGAAGCGTTCGGGGCTCCGGTACCGGAAGCCACGGCGGTACCTGTATTCGATCGTCTCGGCATGCTGTTGATGTCCGGACTGCTGGGTCTGGCCGGACTGCTGGGTTTCCGGCGTCGCCGTCAGTCCGGCTCTTGCTGATCCGGGACCGCAACGCATGATGCGCCCCGGTTGCGGCACATGGCCGCAACCGGGGCCTCTGGTTTACACCACCATTGCATGAACCCCATCGCCCGGGGGTTGCATTAGCAAAAGGCCACCAGTGCGCCCTCGAAGTAAAACACCCGGCAATGATCGCCGCGCGGGTTGCGGCCTACATACACCATTCCGCTTCTGGGCCAGACCGCCTGGGGAAACTGCTTTTTCAGCACCGGGTTTTCGACTTCCACATACAATCCAACGCCGCTGCGGTCGATGCCGTCGACAAAGCGTTTTTCATGATAGGTTCGGGTTTGCATGAGCAGCTTCAGGGCAATCCCGGCCCGACGCTGGTGCGGTCGGACAAAGGTGCGGAAATGCCACAGCGGCAGGCGGGGCAGGTTGCTGCGCGAAAGCCAGCTTGTGCAGACACCGGCGATGTCGCCGGTGGCAGAATTCCGGCATACCAGTAGCAACTCGGATAACCTGCGCCTGGCTTCCTGCTCTTCCAGGCCGGCATGTTCGCGCCACATCGCTACAACCTCGTCTTCGACTTCCGGTGCAGGTTGTTCACGGATATTGACAATTTCAAGATTCTTGAGCTGGTCCATAATCCATCCGGTTTCAAACCACGCCATTGTGGTGGGATAGTGTAATGTCATGAAGGCGATCTTCGCGGAATCAATCCTATGAACAATGGCCAAACCGGAGGAAATTTCCGGTCCGACCAGGACGTCTCGGGTTCCGGGGCCGAGGCCGAAAACAATCGCGACAAAGATCGCAGGCATCACGAAGCCGTGGCCGAAAGAATCCGGGCCAATCCGGCCGAGGCGCTGAAAAGCGAATTCTCGCGAAGCTTTCTGGTGCTGCTGGAGAAGGCCAGGTTGAGTATCGCGGTTTCGACCTATCAGGCCGGACAGGTGGTGTTTCTGCGCGCCGACAACGGCAAGCTCAATACCCATTTCTGTTCCTTCAATCGGCCGATGGGTATCGCTTCAAAAGGCAATCGGCTGGTGATCGGCACCAATAACGAGATCTTTGAATTTCGGGATACGCCCGCCGTGGCGTCCAGGGTTGAGCCCCGGGGTCGTCACGATGCCTGCTTTATCCCGCGTTCCATCCACTACACCGGCAATATCGATATCCACGAACTGGATTTTGCCGGCGATGAATTGTGGTTCGTCAACACCCGCTTTTCCTGCCTTTGCACGCTGGACCTTGACCACAGTTTCGTGCCTCGCTGGCGTCCGCCCTGGGTCTCGGCCTTTGCTGTCGAGGATCGGTGTCATCTCAATGGCCTGGCGACCGTGGACGGTCGGCCCCGATATGTCACGGCGCTGGGCAAGACCGATACTGCCGGCGGCTGGCGCGAAAACAAGAACGCCGGCGGCTTGCTGTATGACCTGGTGCGCGAAAGGGTACTGGTCGAAGGACTTTCGATGCCGCATTCGCCGCGCTGGTACCGAGGGCGGGTCTGGTTTCTGGAATCCGGTTACGGCACCTTGTCCTGGTATGATCCGCAAAGCGCCCGGACCGGTTGCCTGACCCAGCTTCCCGGTTTTACCCGCGGGCTGGATTTCGTTGACCGCTATGCGCTGGTCGGCCTGAGCCAGGTGCGCGAAACCAACGTCTTTGACGGCATCCCGATTACCGCTGACGGCTCGGAACGAAGAAGCGGGGTCTGGGTCGTGGATCTTGAGACCGGCGAGACTGTCGCAATGCTGCGCTTCAGTGACGCGGTCGAGGAAATTTTCGCGGTTCGGGCATTATGCGGCAAGAGTTTTCCCAATCTGCTGGAGCCCGGTCATCCGCTGATCGGCACCTCCTACGTCTTGCCGGACGAGGCGTTGCGAGAGGTCGCGCAAATGCCGTCGACGGAAAACCGGCATTCGCACAAGTCCGGAGCTCCGGTATCGAACGCAGTGGAAACTGATGGTGAATGACTCGGCACGAGCGCGGCAACTCAACCGCGCGGAGGTGGTGGATGCGGGGTTTCTCGAATACCTGCAAACGCTGGAATCTGCACCCATTCAACGATCCGCGCCGACCGCTGCGCTGTCGGATCTGGATTTGCTGCAGTTGTTCGAAAGCCAGTTGATGTCGCGCCAGCTCGATCTGATGGCGCGAGTCAAGCGGGCCGAGAACAAGGTGTTCTATACCATCGGCTCATCCGGCCATGAAGGCAATGCGATGGTTGGACGAGCCACGCGTGCGACCGATCCGGCGTTCCTGCACTACCGCTCCGGGGCGCTGGTGGCCGAACGTTACCGCAAGCGCGAAGATCTCGATTTCATCGAGGATACCTGCCTGTCCTTTGCCGCCGCGGCGGAAGATCCGGCCTCGGGCGGCCGGCACAAGGTCTGGGGGCACCCGGACTTGTGGATTCTGCCCCAGACCTCGACCATCGCAAGTCACCTGCCCAAGGCCATGGGCGCGGCGCTGGCGATCGCGCACGCAGATCGAATCGGCCACGAGGTGCCGGTTCCCGAAGACAGTATTGTCCTGTGCAGTTTCGGTGATGCCAGCGTCAATCATGCCGCCGCGCAAAGCGCATTCAATGCCGCGACCTGGACAGCCTACCAGAACCTGCCGCTGCCGCTGCTGTTTGTGTGCGAAGACAATCGGCTGGGGATTTCGGTGGCCGCGCCCTTGCAATGGACGGCCAGGTCCATGGCTTCGCGCCACGGGCTTGAATACATCTTTGCCGAAGGTCTCGATCTGGAAGCGGGCTTCGAACCGGTCCAACGGGCCGTAGAGATCTGCCGTGCACGCCGCCGTCCGGTGTTTCTGCATTTGAACACGACCCGCCTGATGGGCCATGCCGGTACCGATTTCGAGATCGAGTATCGTCGCCCGGCCGAACTGGAGCGCGAAGAATCACTGGATCCGCTGCGAGTTTCAGCCAGGCATGTCGTGGAGCGCGGGCTGTTGCGCCCGAACCAGATTCGCGAACGTTATGAACAGCTTCGTGTGCGCTGTCTGGAACAGGCCGATCGGGCCGACAAACGGCCGCGGCTGGGCTCGGTGGCCGAGGTCATCGGCCCGCTGGCGCCGTTCTCGCCCGCAGGGGTGGCTTGCGAGGCCGGTCGTGGGGTGGCCAAGGATGCCCGTGTCAATTCATTCGGCGGCCATGCCAGCCTGCCGGAAAACGACAGCCCCCGGCACATGGCTATACAGATCAACCGTGCTCTGCACGATCTGTTGCTGAAATACCCGGAGTCACTTGTTTTCGGTGAGGACGTCGCGCGCAAGGGTGGCGTGTATACCATTACCAGGGGCTTGTGCAAGCGCTTCGGCAATGCGCGGGTGTTCAACACGCTGCTCGACGAGACCACCATCCTGGGCCTGGCCCAGGGCTACGGCAGCATGGGCTACCTTCCGATCCCAGAGATCCAGTACCTGGCCTACTTTCACAACGCCTGCGACCAGATCCGCGGCGAGGCCTGTTCACTGCAGTATTTTTCCAACGACAGCTATCGCAATCCGATGCTGATGCGGATTGCGGGCCTGGGGTACCAGAAGGGTTTCGGAGGCCACTTTCACAACGACAATTCGATCACCGCGCTGCGCGACATCCCGGGCCTGGTCATCGGCTGTCCGTCCAGGGGCGACGACGCGGCGATGATGCTCAGGACGCTGGCCGCGCTGGCCACCGTCGACGGTCGCGTCACGACCATAGTCGAGCCGATCGCGCTGTACATGACCAAGGATCTTTACGAAAAGGACGACGGCCTGTGGAGCTTTGACTATCCAGCCCCGGATGAATATCTCGAGCCCTGGCAGCCGCGCGTCTACGGTGAAACCGCAACCGAGCTGCTGATCGTCACCTTCGGCAACGGCGTGCCGATGGCGCTGCGCGGGGCGCGCGAGCTCGAAAGCGGCGACGGTATCGAAACGCGCATCCTCGATCTGCGCTGGCTCAAGCCTCTGAACGCGCAAGCGGTCGCCGAGCATGCACGTTCATGCAAAGCAGTGCTGGTGCTCGACGAAGGCCGCCCCGACGGCGGCATCGGCGAGGCGGTAGTCACCTCTCTGGTCGAAAATGGCGTGGCCGATCGTCCGATCAAGCGCGTGACTGGCGTCGACTGCTACATCCCGCTGGGCGACGCGGCGAAGCTGATGCTGCCCGACAAGAGGAGGGTTGTCGAGACCGCCAGGACGCTGCTGAGTCAATGCGCACCGCGTAATGAATGATACGGACGGGGATCTGAAACTCGCGGACATCTCGGTCGGGGGGGCTGGAGCCGGTTTCGTTGTCGATTTCAACGGGGGAGGTTGTCTGCATTTCCGGTGCGTCCGGCAGCGGCAAAACCCGGCTGCTGCGCGCGGTCGCCGATCTGGAGCCGCACGAAGGTGAATGTCTGCTCGGCGACATCCGGCAAAGCGAAACGCCGGCGGACCAATGGCGCGCGCAGGTGATGATGGTGCCTGCCGAAAGCCAGTGGTGGCACGAGACTGTCGGCGAGCATTTCGACGCCGATGCGGGTGATGCGTCCGATGATGGATTACAAGCGTTGTACTTACCCGAGGAGGCGATGGACTGGCCGATCGATCGCTTGTCTTCGGGCGAGAAACAGCGCCTGGCGCTGATCCGTGCATTGCTGCTCGAGCCGCGGGCGCTGCTGCTCGACGAGCCCACGGCCAATCTCGACGCCGAGTCGATCCGGCGCGTCGAGCGTTGGCTGCTCGACATCATCGAGCGCCGCGAATTGCCGACGCTTTGGGTGGCGCACGATGCCGACCAGATCCAGCGCGTGTCCAATCGCAACTTGCGCATCCGCGACGGCCGGCTCCGGGAGGAATCGTGAGAATCATCGATCTTTCATGGTCGGAACTGGCGCTGGCCTCACTGCTGTTGTTGGCGCTGGCCGCGACCAGTCATTTTGCCCGGCTCGGCATGGCCCGCTCGCTGCTGGTGGCGGCAGCTCGAACCGTCATCCAGCTCGTGCTGGTCGGGCTCGTGCTGGAAGTCGTGTTCGAACTCGGCCGGCTGCTGTGGATTGCGCTGATGAGCGTGGCGATGCTGCTGGTGGCTGGCCGCGAGGTGATGGCGCGGCAGAAGTACCGGCTTACCGGCGGCTGGGCATTCGGCATCGGCACGCTTTCGATGTTCATCTCGGCGTTCAGCGTCACCATTCTCACGCTGACCGTGATCATCGGTCCCGAGCCCTGGTACCGGCCTCAATATTCGATCCCGATCCTGGGCATGCTTCTGGGCAACACGATGACCGGCGTGGCGCTGGGGCTGGACCGGCTGACCGAGGGCGTGCGGCGTCAGCGCGCGCTGATCGAGAATCGCCTGATGCTGGGTCAGCCCTGGAACGTCGCGGTCGGCGAGATCCGGCGCGACGCGGTGCGCTCGGGCCTGATCCCGGTAGTCAACGCGATGGCCGCGGCAGGCATCGTCAGCCTGCCGGGCATGATGACCGGCCAGATCCTGTCCGGCACCCCGCCGGCCGTCGCGGTCAAGTACCAGATCCTGATCATGTTCGTGATTGCGGTCGGTACCGGCTTCGGTACGCTTGCCGCCGTAAGCGCTGGCGCCCGCCGGCTGTTCGACGGCCGCGAGCGGCTGCGCATCGATCGGCTAAGCGGCGGGTCTGGATAACCGGCCGGGCCCGTCTTCCAGGGCGGCAAGGGCGCAACGCAGCATTGTCAGAAGTATCACCGGCGATTGTCGACTATTGCCGGTGTAGGAGCAGCGGTATGATCAAAGCCCGACCCAAGGCCGATTCGAGCATGTCAGAGCCGCCAACCGATCACGATGTTGCCTTGCCCGATTGGATGGAGCACCTGCAGACCGCGGTCATGCTCCTGGATGCCCAGAATCGCGTACTTTTTCTCAATCCTGCGGCAGAGGAACTGATGGGCGCTGCGGGCGGCCATGCAGCCGGCGCGTTCGCGCGCGAACTGCGGTCGAGCGGCCTAAGTGCGCTCGTAGCGCGGGCTTCGCAGGAGCGGCGAGCGCTATCGGCTCAGGACATCGAATGGCAGGGCGCCGGGCAGGTCCAGTGGCTGGACGTGCAGGTCACTGCGCTGTCAGGCGCTACAAGCCTGCTGGAACTGCACGACGCCGGGCTTCGCAGAAGAGCTCAGGAAGACTATTTGCGGCACGATCGCCAGGCGCTCTCCCGTCGCGTGGTGAGGCAGCTTGCCCATGAAATACGCAATCCGCTGGCCGGCCTGCGGGGCGCGGCTCAGCTGTTGGGCCGCGACGAACCCGATCCCGATCGGCGTGAACTGACCGACATTATCTGCCATGAGGCCGATCGACTTCATGCACTGGTCGATGAATTGCTGGCACCCGCCAGCCCGGCCCGGATGGTTCACGCAAACGTGCATCAGCCGGTGGATCGCCTGTATACATTGTTGAGCAGCGAAGCGAACGACGGCGTGGCGGTCGAGCGTGACTACGATCCCAGTCTGCCGAAAATCGAGCTTGATTCGAACCAGTTGCTCCAGGCTTTGCTCAACCTGGGCCGCAACGCCTTGCAGTCCGGCGCCGATCGGATTGTACTGCGCACACGCGCTGCCAGGCGGGTGACCTGGGGCGGGGCGCCGCATCGGCTGGCGGCGGCAGTCGAGATTTCAGACAATGGTCGTGGCGTGCCGAGCGAGTTGGCCGAGTCGCTGTTCTTTCCGCTGGTCACCGGTCGGCCCGAGGGCAGCGGGCTGGGGCTGGCGATCGCCCAGGAAATCGTCGACCGCCACGGCGGGCGTATCGAATTCGAAAGTCGACCGGGCCACACCGTGTTCCGTGTGTTGCTGCCGGTACCGGCATAATCCGGCTCATGAGTCAGCGCGATCAGCCCATCTGGATCGTCGACGATGATGCCTCGGTGCGGCGCGTGCTGGCGCGTGCGCTTGAACATGAAGGCCTTACGGCGCGGGAGTTTTCCGGGGTTGACGCGGTTCGGCAAATGCTGGTCGCCGGACAGCGTCCGGCGGTCATGGTCAGCGATCTGCGCATGCCCGGCCAATCCGGGCTGGAATTGCTGGAGTTCATGAGACGGACGCATCCGCGGGTGCCGGTCATCATCATGACCGCCTATGCCGATCTGGACAATTCAGTCGCGACGTTGAAAGCCGGGGCGTTCGATCTGTTGCCCAAGCCGTTCGATATCGATGCAGGCGTCGCGCTGGTCCGGCGAGCACTCGAAGCAGCCGCTCGCAGTCCGCCCCGGCCCGCACGCGTTTCTACCAAATCGCCTTCATTGATCGGATCGGCACCTGCAATGAAGGAAGTATTCCGGGTCATCGGGCGACTGGCCGATACGGATTTTGCGGTGCTGCTGGTCGGTGAATCCGGCACCGGCAAGGAACGCATCGCGCGCGCGCTGCACGAGACCTCGGGCCGGGCTGGCGGGCCTTTCGTTGCACTCAACGTGGCCGCGATTCCGGGCGATCTGCTGGAATCGGAACTTTTCGGTCACGAGAAAGGCGCCTTCAGCGGCGCCGATGAAGCGCGCGCGGGCCATTTCGAGCAGGCTGCCGCCGGCACGCTGTTTCTCGACGAGATCGGCGACATGCCGGCCGAGCTGCAAACCCGCCTGCTGCGGGTGCTGGCCGAAGGTGATTTCCACCGCCTCGGCGGCCGGACGCCAATGCGCGCCGATGTGCGCCTGGTTGCGGCAACCCATCAGGATCTTGACCGGGCGGTGGCAGAAGGTCGTTTCCGCGAGGATCTCTACCATCGGCTGAACGTGGTCGAACTGGTTCTGCCGCCGTTGCGCGAGCGCGTTGAGGACATCCCGTTGCTGCTGGATCATTACCTTCGAGAGGCCGCCTGCGAGTTGAATACCGAGCCGAGAATGCTTGGTGACGGCGCCCTGGAGCGCTTAATTGGGCACGCCTGGCCGGGCAACGTTCGGGAACTGGCCAACCTCTGTCGCCGCCTGACCGCGCTGGTGCCGGGGCCCGAAATCCGCGTCGAAGATCTGGGGCCGCTGTCGAGACAAGATATCGCTGCCGGAGACTGGATAGACGCTCTCAGGGTCTGGGCGCGCGGTCAGCTGGCCGCTGGATCGACATCGCAGCCCGATCGTCTGATGGCCGATGCGGTCGAGCAGCTCGAGCGTTGCCTGATCGAAGAAGCCCTCAAGGCCACCGGCGGCCATCGATCAGCGGCCGCTGAACTGCTGGGAATCGGCCGCAACACTCTCGGTCGCAAGGCAGGCCCGGATTCCGGCTGAAGCGGTCGGGAGTACAGACCCGGGGCGGGTTAACGGCCTGACCCATGGTGGTGCGGAAACAGCCCGATTGCACCTGTCTGGTGCAAGACATTCATCTCCCTCAATGCGACGGCTCGCTGCAAGTGACTGAAAAATCGAGCTAATCGGATTTTGGCATGTGCATTGCCTTATGGATTGGCAATGCGGCGCCGGTTGCGGCGCCGGGCTGATCGATCCGGAGGGTTGAATGAAATTGATCACTGCCATCATCAAGCCGTTCAAGCTCGACGATGTGCGCGAGGCGCTGGCCGAGTTGGGAATCCAGGGTATGACGGTCACCGAATCGCGCGGTTTCGGGCGCCAGAAAGGGCATACCGAGTTGTACCGGGGCGCCGAATACGTAATCGATTTTCTGCCCAAGATCAAGCTTGAGATCGCTGTTCCCGAGGATCTGGTCGACCGCGCAATCGAAACGATCATCGAGACCGTGCATTCGGGCCGCATCGGCGATGGAAAGATCTTCGTCGCCAATCTCGAACGCGTGGTGCGCATCCGCACCGGCGAAGAAAATGAATCGGCATTGTAGGGGGCGTCATGATTGAACTTGAATTTGCACTCAACACCTTCTATCTGCTGGTCTGCGCGGCGCTGGTGATGTGGATGGCCGCCGGTTTCACGATGCTGGAATCGGGCCTGGTCCGGGCCCGCAACACGGTGGAAATCCTGACCAAGAACGTCGCGCTGTACTCGATTGCCTGCCTCATGTACTTCCTGTGCGGCTACGCGCTGATGTATCCCGAACAGGGTGTGAACGGGTTCTGGCCCGGGTTGGGTTTTGGAATTCCGGCCGAGCATTCGGCCGAGGATGTGCTGGCCGGCGGAATCGACTATTCGCAGGCGGCCGATTTCATGTTCCAGGTCGTGTTTGTCGCTACGGCCATGTCGATCGTCTCGGGCGCGGTTGCCGAGCGCATGAAGCTGTGGTCGTTCCTCGCCTTTGCCGTGATACTGACGGCGGTGATCTATCCGCTGCAGGGCTACTGGTCGTGGGGCGGCGGATATCTTGATTCGATTGACTATTCGGACTATGCCGGCGGCGGCATCGTACACATGGCCGGTGCGACCGCCGCCCTGGCCGGGGTCTGGCTGCTCGGCCCGCGAATCGGCAAGTACGCCCCCGACGGCCGGGCGCGCGCGCTGCCCGGGGCCAACCTGCCATTGGCCACCCTGGGGATGTTCGTGCTGTGGATGGGCTGGTTCGGGTTCAACGGCGGCTCGGAGCTGGCGGTGGCCGGTATCGAGTCGGCCGGCAATGTCGCACGCGTGTTCGTCAACACCAACCTGGCCGCGGCATCGGGGCTGATTTCGGCACTGATCACGGCGCGCTGGTTGTTCGGCAAGGCCGACCTGACCATGACGCTCAACGGAGCGCTGGCAGGGCTGGTCGCGATCACGGCAGGACCGCTGGCCCCTGCGCCGATCGCTGCAGTGGCAATCGGCCTGGTTGCCGGCGTGGTGGTCGTGTTTTCGATCCTGGGCTTGGACCGGCTTCGACTCGACGATCCGGTGGGCGCTATTTCGGTTCACGGCTCCTGCGGCATTCTCGGCCTGCTGGCCGCACCGCTGTTTGACGCTGAAGCGACCTTCGCCGCGCAGCTCATCGGCATCGGCCTGATCGGCGGCTTTGTCTTCGCCGCCAGTGCGCTGACCTGGTTTCTGCTGGCGCTGGTCCTCGGCATCCGGGTCCACCCCGAAGACGAGCAGGCCGGACTGGACCTGGTCGAATGCGGCATGGAGGCCTATCCCGATTTCGCCCACGGCGGGGATGGTTGACTACCCCCGAAGCGGCCATACGCAAGTGGTGCGCCGCTTATTGATACGGCGCCGTCTGCATGCCCTGCAGCTCAAACAGTGGCGACGCGGCAAGACGATCTACCAGGAGCTTCTCCGTCTCGGAGCGAGTCCCCGGGTTGCCCAATCCGTGGCGGCGCTGAGCCGACGCTGGTGGCACAACAGCCTGTCTGCCGTGCATCATGTGCTGACGATCGCGCACTTTGATCGTCTGGGCGTGCCCCGTCTCTCATGACCTCAACTTCTCGAACCGCCCGGTGCGGACCCGCATGCCGGGTGGTGTGGGAGGGGCTCGGTCGGCTATGCTGACCGAGCCCTATCCCGATAATCACACATCGCATCTTCCGGCAGCGAGTTCATCAGCCGGCGATAAGTCCAGGTAAACCCCGGCCACAGCGTGGTGTTTCGGCCCGAGACCGGATGCAGGTACCAGCTTGAGCAGCCGCCAGTGTTCCAGACTGTTTTCGACAGCCTTCGCTGCAGCCAGCGGTTGTAGTCGCGTTGCGCCTGACTGGAGATCTCCAGAGTTGATTTTCCGGAGTCGTGCATATGCCGCAGCGCTTTGACGATGAAACCGATCTGGGCCTCGATCATCAGGATGACTGAGTTGTGGCCGAGTGCGGTATTCGGCCCCATCAGCATGAAAAGGTTGGGAAAGCCGTGCGCCAGGACGCCGCGCCAGGCTTCGGGCCCTTCGGCCCAGACCTCGGCCAGGTCACGGCCGCCGCGGCCGGTGATCAGTCCTTGAGCAACCGGATCGGTGGCACGAAAGCCGGTCGCCAGCACCAACACGTCGGCGCGACGCCGTTGGCCGTCGTCAGTGATGATGGCGTCGTGCTCGATCCGTTCGATCGCCGTGTCGACCAGTTTGACGTTGTCGCGCATCAGCGCCGGATAGAAGTCGCTGGAAAGAATCACGCGCTTGCAGCCGATGTCGAAATCAGGCTTCAGTCGTTCGCGTAGTTCCGGATCGGCGACCTGACGCCGGCGATGCTGGTGGGCAAGCCACTTGTGAAAGAACGCCTGCCGGTTGCTCCAGGCCAGGCCTGGCACGCGTGCCTCTGAAATCAGCCAGATGCTGAAACGGACCAGTTTTCGCAGTCCCGGAACATGCCGAAACAGCCAGCGACGCAGAGGGCCGATGTGGGCGTCGGGTCGCGGCAGGATCCAGTGTGGTGTGCGCTGATACACATCAAGCTGCGCGACTTCGTCGGCGATTTCCGGCACGAGCTGGGCGGCCGAGGCGCCGGTGCCGAGAACCGCGACCCTGCGGCCTTTCAACTCCAGTCGCTCCGGCCATTGCTGCGAGTGGAAACAGGTTCCGCTGAAGTTCTGCAGGCCTGGAATGTCGGGCCATTTGGGCCGCGAAAGCCCGCCGATGGCCGAGACCACGACATCGGCGGTGAAGCTCTTACCGCCCTCGGTTGCAAGATGCCAGACTGACTCGCCCTCATTCCATCTTGCATACCGGATGGCGCAGCCCGTTCGAAGATGCGCGTGCAGGCGGTAATGCTCGCAACATCGTTCCAGGTAGGCCTGGATTTCGGCGCGTGGCGCGAACCAGCGACTCCAGTCCGGGTTGGGGAAAAACGACAATGAGTAAAGATGCGCCGGCACATCGCAGGCACAGCCCGGATAGCGGTTGGCCCACCAGGTTCCGCCGATACCGCTTGCCTGATCGAAGATGAGAAAGTCTGCAATCTGTTGCTCGATCAGCCGCGCGCCAAGCCCGATGCCGCCGAAGCCGGCACCAAGGATGGCCACGCGCAGATGTCGGATGGATCGGGGCATGTAATAAACCAGGCTGGAAGCGATGCCAGTTTAATGTACGCGTCGGTGGGCGGTTTCGTTATTCAGCCGATCTGGATATACTGGTAACGGCAGTCAGTGGAATATGGGGAAGGGGAATCACCGGTGGGGAACGGCGTGACAGAGAACAAGGACCTGCACAGGCAAGGGGAGCGAGACAACGAGATCCTGTTGGCCCAGACGCGCCAACTGTATGAAGCGCTGCCCAGTGTTCTCGGGCTCACTTCAGTGGCCGCGATAATGTTGTATTTCATTCACCGTCCGCTTCAGGATCTGCTCGTGCTATCGAGCTGGCTGGCGGTATTTCTTGCCTTTGCCGCACTTCGGCTCAAGCTGTATCTTTCGTTTCGCACCGCTGATGTGCTGGTCGAAGATGTGGGCCGGTGGTATGCCCGCTATCGCGGGACCCTCATCTTGTCGGGTTTGATCTGGGGTGCCGGCGCGTGGGTGTTCTTCATTGAGGAAGCGCCGTTTCAGCAGATCCTGCTGGCATTCTTCGTCGCCGGTCTCGGCGCGGGCGGAATCGTCAATGTCGCGGCCCGCTGGCAATGTGCCTGGTGGTTCCTGCTCGCGGCTTTGACGCCTTTCGCATGGCGGTTTTGGGAGGTTGACCAGCCGCTTTCAGATGCCATCGCGATGTTCATCGTGTTGTTCATCTTCGTCTTGATGGTGCTGAGTCGTCAGATCTCAGGGCGCACGGTCAGGGATATCGTCAATGCTCGTGAGCAAAAAGAGCTTGCCGAGCGCGCGGCGCGTCAGAGTGAGCGCTTCCAGTCGCTGGTGGAGTCGACCCGAGCCGCAATCTGGGAGGCAGATCCGGCCACTCTGGCAGTCAACTACATCAGTTCAGAAGTGGAGGAGCTGCTCGGGTATCAGGCCGCGGAATGGATCGAGGATGAGGGCTTCTGGATCGAGCACATGGATCCGGAAGACAGGCGGAAAGTGACGCGTGATATCAGGCACGCGCTTGATCAAGTTGAGGATTGGGCTTTCGACTACCGAATGATCGCGGCCGATGGCAGACCGGTCTGGCTGCGGGATATCGTCAAGGTGGTGATTGAGGGTGATCGGCTGGTGAAGCTGGTCGGTGTGAAGGTTGACATTACCGAAATCAAGCAGACCCAGGACGAGCTTGAATACGTCTCCGGCCTGCAGCGCCTGATGGTGGAAGCTTCGAGGCGATTTCTGCAGGCCAAAGGAAGCGATCTGGATCCTGAGCTGTCGGCAGCGCTGGCGGAAGTGGGCGACTGGTGCAGCGTCGATCGCGCTTATCTGATCCGGTTCAGTAACGACTTGAAAACCTTTACCGCAACGCATGAGTGGGTGGCCGAAGGCATTTCGGCCGAGCGGGAAAACATGGTTGATTTACCCACCACGAAAATTCCGGATTTGCTGAAATTCCTGAAAAGAAAGCTGCGGGTCGCCATTCCAGATGTCGACAGGCTGGGCGACCGGTTTCCCCTGGAAAAAAAGATCTTCAACAGCCAACAGATCAAGGCGCTGATTGTATTGCCGATATTCCGTGGCGATCGCCTGATCGCCCTGATCGGACTGGATTCCTGTCGCACGGAGCGAATCTGGAGTGATGCGGAGAGCGCAGTGCTCCAATTGCTTGCCGATTTGATCGGCGCCGCGCTGGAGCATGTCGAGATCGAACAGCGGCTGCGCGCCAGTGAGGATTTGCGCATGCATGCCGAAGCCCTGGCTGGAATGGGAAGCTGGGAGTGGCAAGAGGGCTCGGAACGTTTTCATGCCTCGCCTGAGTGGCGCAATGTCTTTGGTTGTGGGCGCGGCGGCCTTTCGCGCAAGCAGGTGTTGTCACTGACTCCGGATCAGGACCGGTCGCGGGTCGAGGCGGCCCTGCTCAAGACCATGGAAACCGGTGTTTCCTACGATATCGAACATCGCATCATACGCCCCGATAACGGCGAGGAACGCTGGGTCAAGGTTCATGCAGAGCTCGAATCCAGCCTGTCGGGAGCGCGGATCTTGCGCGGCTTTGCGCAGGACATCACGGAGCAAAAGCGAACCGAAGGTCGTCTGGTAGAACTTGCTCACTACGACAGCCTGACTGGACTGCCGAATCGGGTTCTGGCACTGGACCGGCTGGACCAGGCGCTGAGACGAGCCGATCGCAATGGCTCGCGCGTGGCGTTGCTGTTTCTCGATCTGGATCATTTCAAGAAGGTCAACGATACGCTTGGGCATGATGCCGGTGACCAACTGCTGGCTGATGCGGCTCATCGGCTTTCGCGGCTGGTGCGAAGCCAGGACACGGTGGCGCGGATCGGTGGAGATGAATTTGTTCTGATCTTCGAAGATTTCGAGGATGATTCCGTGATCTCGGTGGCCGCGAGGAAGGTTCTGAAGACTTTTCGGCGACCACTGGTGGTGGCCGAGCGCGAGTTCATGCTCACGGCCAGTGTCGGTATCGCGGTGTTCCCCGATGATGGCAGCGATTCGGGTGAACTCATGCGTAATGCCGACACCGCGATGTACCACGCCAAGAATCATGGTCGGGATGAATTCCAGTTCTTCGCCAGCAGGATGAACCAGCGGGTTACTCGCCAGTTGGCGCTGGAGGAAGCACTGCGCGGTGCGATCCGACGGGATGAACTGAGGGTTGCCTATCAGCCACTGGTGCGACTGCTCGACGGGGTCTGCATTGGAGCAGAAGGCCTGTTGCGCTGGAATAGCCCGGAACTCGGTCAGGTTCCACCCGATGAGTTCATTCCGGTGGCCGAGCAAAGCGGTATGGTGGTCGAACTGGGCGAATTCGCGGCTTCGCAGGCGGTGGCGCAATGCGCAGCCTGGCAGCATCAGTTCGGCAGGGAGTTGCGCATTTCGATCAACATTTCGCCGAGACAATTCAGGGATCCGGAAATCGGCCGCCGGCTGCTCGACATCTGTCGCAATCATGGTTTGCCCCCCACCAGCCTGGAAGTGGAGGTGACCGAAGGCGTCCTGCTATCGGGTCGCAGCGAGGTTCTCCAGGTGCTGGATCAGCTCCATGAAGAAGGTGCCGGGATCGTCATGGACGACTTCGGCACCGGTTTTGCCTCGCTGAGCTATCTTCGGGATTATCCATTCACCAGCCTCAAGATTGACCGTGGCTTTATCAAAGAGCTGGAAAAAGATGCCCGCAACCGCAAGCTGGTGACCTCGGCGATTCAACTGGGTCGCGCCCTGAACATGATCGTCGTCGCCGAGGGTGTGGAAACAGAAAGCCAGCGCCGGATCCTGATCGAGGAGGGCTGCGAGTTTGGTCAGGGTTATCTTTTCGGCAAGGCAGTCGATCCGCGGGCCTTCGCCAGAATGCTCTCCGGCCAGACGGCGACGAAAGGTTCCTGAGCCCGGATTCTTCTTGTTGCACCGCACAACCCTCTGTGTTAGGATGTTTGTGCGGTGCACAAAAACGTGCAAATCATTTTTCCCGACGCGAAGATCGAGGTAACAGAACATGACCAACCAGACCACATTCGAAGAAGTTCGCAAGGCCCAGGAAATCATGGCCGACGCATTCGAAAAAACCACCCGGACCCAGCTTGCTTCTGTCGAGAAGCTGCTGGACCTCAATCGCAAGCGCCTTGCTGATTCCGGCGATTTCAGCAACCCGGCGGAATATTTTTCGCGCCAGACCAACGCATTCAAGGAATATGCCGAACAGGTCAACCAGCAGTTTGAGGAACTGGCGACAATCGGCAATGATTCACGCGAGCAGTTGATGGAACTGGGGCAGGATTTTGCCCGCAACCTGGATGTCTCCAGCCTGTTCAATTTCTCTCCGGCGCCGGCCCGGGGCAAGGTCAAGGGCAGCGCCAAGGCCGCCTGAATTCGAGCCTGACGGGCCAATGGCTTCCAGTACACTGGTTTCCAGGATTGATGACCAATAGGACTCCGCCCGTTGCGCGCCGCAGCGGGCGGATTTGCGGTTAGGATGAGATTTGTACATTTTCAGCCGAGCAAGTCATGCCCTCAATCCGCCGCATCATCAAGAAATACGCCAACCGGCGTCTGTACGATACCGAGACCAGCCAAACCATCACTCTGCCGGATGTACGCGATCTGATCGGGGCCGGTGAGTCGATTCAGGTGGTCGAGGCCCGCACGGGCAATGATGTGACGCGACAGGTGTTACTGCAGATCGTGGCCGATCAGGAAATGCTCGGACGACCGGTGCTGTCCAACGATTTTCTGGAGGCCATGATCCGGGTCAATTCCAACCCCATGCGTGACATGACGCGCGAATATCTGGAGCGGATCATGACCCATTTGCAGTCGCAGCAACAGTCGTTCGACCAGGCCTTCGGCTCTGCTTTCGGCAAGGCCGGAATGGATGGTTTCGGTCGTGCCGCGATGGAGCCCTGGCGCCAGTTTCAGGAGCGCATGTTCTCGCTGTGGTCAGAGGCGATCAAGCCGCCACTGGCCGAACAAGACGATCACGAGGACGATCGCTGAATTTTTCTGCAACAACAACAAGGGGAGAATCCCGATGGATGTAGGCGCGATGAAAATCGTGATTACCGGTGGTGCGCGCGGGCTGGGTCTGGCAATGGCGCAGGAGCTGGCATCTGCCGGTGCCCGCATTGGCATCATCGACCTTGATCGTCAGGCCGTAGAGCAGGCACTGGCGGGATTGCCGGGCCAAATCCACGTCGGGGCGGTTGCCGACGTCAGCGATGAAAATGCCGTGACAGGTGCTTTCGACCAGCTCACAGATTCGCTTGAGGGGATCGACGGCCTGGTCAACAATGCCGGTATTACCCGCGATGGTCTGCTGGTCAAGGCCCGGGATGGCAGGATCGAATCAAAAATGTCGCTGGATCAGTGGCGTGCGGTCATCGATGTCAATCTGACCGGTGTTTTCCTGTGTGGCCGTGAGGTGGCAGGCAGGATGATCGAATCCGGCCGCGGCGGCGTGATCATCAATATCTCGAGCATTTCGCGAAATGGAAATTTCGGTCAGAGCAACTATGCTGCGGCCAAGGCCGGGGTTGCGGCCATGACGGTGACCTGGGCGAAGGAGCTGGCGCGCCACGACATTCGCGTGGCCTCGATCTCTCCGGGGTTTGTCAATACCGAACTGGTCGCCCGGATGCCGGAAAAGGCGGTCCAGCGAATCACCTCGCAGGTGCCACTGGGGCGCCTGGGCATACCTGAAGAAATTGCGCAAACCGCGCGGTTCATTTTTGAAAACGATTACATCTCCGGCCGGGATTTCGCCATCGACGGCGGTCTGCGGCTTTAAAAGGGATCAGGCCAACTGGAGGGATGCGCATGAATGAACGGCAGGCAATGACGCAACTCAGGGAATTGACCGCCGAGTTGACCCGCATTTACCAGCTTGCCGGCCGCTTGGTGCTCAGGCAGGTCGGCAAGGTCGAACTGCCGACCATCGACAGCTTGAATCTGAAGCGGCCGCTGTGGCAGGCAACGTGGAATACCGTGCGCCATCCGCAACGGATTCTGATTGCGGAATGGGATCTGCTCAAGCGTTACTATGGATTGCTGAAATACCTGGGTTTTCGTGCCATCGGCAAGCCCGGAGAGCCGGCCGTGGTGGCGCCGAAAGGGGATCGCCGGTTCCGTTCCGAGGCCTGGAACGAGAGACTGATCTTTGATCTGCTCAGGCAAGTCTATTTGACCACCGCCGACTGGATGCTGGCCAACGCCACGCGCATGCGCGAACTGTCGTCCGATGATCGCATGCGCATCACTTTTTATATGCGCCAGTTTGCCGATGCGCTGTCGCCGGCCAACTTCGTGCTGACCAATCCCGATGTGCTGGAGACCACCCGCGGGGAAAAGGGGCTGAACCTCCTGCGCGGCTATCGCCGGTTGCTCGAGGATCTCAATGCCGGTGACGGCAGTTTGCTGATTTCGATGACCGACAAGTCGGCGTTTGAGGTCGGTCGCAATATTGCGACGACCGAGGGTGCGGTGATGTTTGAAAACGAGATGATGCAGCTCATCCAGTATTCGCCACGTAGCGGGACCCAGAATCGAACGCCGTTATTGATCATTCCGCCTTGGATCAACAAGTTCTACATTCTCGATCTGCAGCCCAAAAACTCGTTCATCCGCTGGGCGGTCGATCAGGGCCATACGGTATTCGTGATTTCCTGGGTCAATCCGGATGAGAAGCTGCGTTACAAGCGCTTCGAGGACTACATGCACGAAGGCATTCTTGAAGCGCTGGTCGCGATCGAGGAAATTACCGGTGAGTACCAGGTCAACGCCATCGGTTACTGCATTGGCGGCACGCTGCTGGCAGCCTCGCTTGCCTGGATGAAGGCCATGGGTGAGGATCGTGTTGCATCGGCGACCTTCTTCACCGCCCAGGTGGACTTCGAGGAGGCCGGAGATCTCAGGGTGTTCATTGACGACAGGCAGTTGAAGCATCTGGAAAAGCGCATGGCCAAACGCGGCTTCCTCGACGGCGAAGCGATGGCCATGACCTTCAACATGCTGCGCGCCAACGATCTGATCTGGACATTTGTCGTCAACAACTATCTGATGGGTCGTAAGCCGCCGGAATTCGACCTGCTGTACTGGAATTCCGATTTCACCCGCCTACCGGAAACCATGCATACCTGGTATCTGCGCAAGTTGTATCTGGAAAACCGGCTGGTCGAACCGGGCGGGGTGGAAATGGGTGGCGTGCCAATCGACCTTTCGACTATCGATATCCCGGTCTACATTCAGTCGGCGCGTGAGGATCACATTGCGCCGTATCGATCCGTCTACAAGGCCACCCAGATCTATTCCGTCGACACCACCTTCATGCTGGCCGGTTCCGGCCATATCGCCGGTGTGATCAACCCGCCCGCGGCAAACAAATACGGTTACTGGACCTGTGATGAACTGCCGCCCGACCCGGATGACTGGATCGAAGCCGCCGACTATC
The DNA here is from genome assembly GCA_964453565.1 of uncultured Halomonas sp. GTDB lineage: Bacteria > Pseudomonadota > Gammaproteobacteria > Xanthomonadales > Wenzhouxiangellaceae. The sequence continues at coordinate 44,860 of CAYVPB010000001.1, read as the reverse complement.
ACGAGGGATCGTGGTGGCCGCACTGGAATGAATGGCTGCGACCGCATGCCGGGCCGCGCGTCGAAGCGCGGGTGCCGGGCGAGGGGCCTCTGCCGGCCATCGAGCCGGCGCCGGGGCGTTACGTTCGCGGCTAAGAGGGGTCGCGGTATTTTCAAGTTTTCGCGGTTTGGAAATCGCTCCTTCAAGAATCGATTGCCGCCTGCTGCAGGAGCGAACTCCGATTCGCGATATCTCCGGGTACACTAGCGTGCGTGAGACGTCGACGCATTTTTCTCGGTGGCCGAAAGCGATCCAGGAAATTTGGTCGCTGGTTGCTGCTTGTGCTGATGACCGCCTGGACCGCCATGGGCGTGTGGCACAGTGTCAAGCCACTGCCGGAAGGGCTGAGTCTTGCGGCACCGCCGCGCGCCGCGCCGGGAGCGGGTTTTGTCGCCGACTACACCTATCTGGACAAAGCCGGGGTGCGGCACGTCGAGCAGCGTATTTTCGACCGTCTGCTGGGGCATATCGGCCGCGCCCGGCATCTGATCGTGCTGGACATGTTTCTGTTCAACGACTTTGCCGGCGCCACCAGCGGCGATGGCATGCGGCCGTTGTCCTCTCAGGTGGCCGCGGCGTTGATTCAGCGCCGGCAGGAGGTGCCGGAATTGAACGTGGTCCTGATCACCGATCCGATCAACCATCTCTACGGCGGCCTTGAAATCGAGCTGTTCGATCGAATGCGTCAGGCCGGCATCGAGATCATCAAGACCAACCTGAACCCCCTGCGCGATTCGAATCCGGCCTGGTCGGGCCTGTGGCGTCTGTGCTGTCGCTGGTTAGGAAATTCCAGCGATGGTGGCTGGCTACCCAACCCGGTCGGGGAGCAGAACATCACCTTCAGAAGCCTGCTGGCCCTGCTGAACTTCAAGGCCAATCACCGCAAGACCCTGATCGCCGATTCCCCGACCGGCTGGGTCGGTATGGTGACCTCCGGCAATCCGCACGATGCATCCAGCGCCCACAGCAACATCGCGATCGAATTTCACGGTGCCGCGGCCCTCGATCTGCTTGAGACTGAACGCGCCGTAGCTGCATTTTCGGCCCCCGGGCTGGGCTGGCCTGGAATTCCGGATCTTCAGCCGCTGCAGCGTGAAAACCCGGATCATGTCACTGCCCCGGTGGCGTTGCAAGTACTCACCGAGGCTGGAATCCGCGACGCGGTACTGGATCTGCTGGGGCGTGTCGGCCAGGGCGATGCGGTCGAGCTGGCGATGTTCTACCTGTCCCATCGCGACATCGTTCGGGCTCTCAAGCGAGCGCGCGAGCGCGGTGCCCGGGTGCGTGCGCTGCTGGATCCGAACAAGGACGCTTTCGGCCGCACCAAGAACGGTATCCCGAATCGACAGGTGGCCGCGGAAATGACGCGTGCCGGAGTGGAGGTGCGCTGGTGCCACACCCATGGCGAACAGTGCCACGACAAACTGATTCTGGCGCGAATGGCTGGCGGCGGGGCCGAACTGATTGCCGGTTCCGCCAATTTCACCCGGCGCAATCTCGACGACCTCAATCTTGAAACCTCGGTGCGGTTATCGGGGCAGACCGGCCACGTCGTGTTCGATGACGCAAGAGACTACTTCGAGCGGCGCTGGACCAATCGTGGCAATCAAAGCTTTAGTGTCGATTATCCGGTTCATGCCGATACAAGCCGCCTGCGCTACTGGCGCTACAGGCTGATGGAAGCGACCGGCCTTTCCACGTTCTGATGTTCAATTCTTCAAACATCGGCAAACCGCTCCGCGTGGCCGATCCAGCGTTCGATCAGGGTGTCTTTCTGGGCCTTGTTGAGGCGGTTGACGAGATTGGGAATTTTCGGAATGAGCTCGCTGTCGCGGGCGAGATCCGCGATCCGGAAGCGCAGCATCCCGGTTTGGCGCCGGCCGAGCACTTCGCCGGGGCCGCGCAGTTCCAGATCGCGCTCAGCGATGCGGAAGCCGTCGCTGGTTTCGCGCATGACCTTGAGTCGCTCGCGGGCCGATTGCCCGAGCGGGTTCTTGTACATCAGCACACAGGCGGCCTTCTCGCTGCCCCGACCCACCCGGCCTCTGAGCTGGTGAAGCTGCGACAGCCCCAGCCTTTCTGCATTCTCGATGATCATCAGGCTGGCATTAGCGACATCAACGCCGACCTCGATCACGGTTGTGGCGACCAGCAGCCGGATGCTGCCCGAGGAGAATGCCTGCATGACCGCCTGCTTGTTCTTCGGTTTCATTCTGCCGTGAATCAGGCCGACCTTGAAGTCCGGGATTTGCCTTTCAAGCTCGGCGGCGGTGGTTTCGGCGGCTTTGGCCTCAAGCTGGTCGGATTCCTCGATCAGCGGGCAGACCCAATACGCCTGGCGGCCATCGGCCAGGGCGATGCGGATGCGCTCGATCACCTGCGGCCGCCGGGATTCATCGATCAGGGCGGTGGTGACCGGCTTCCTGCCCGGTGGCAGTTCGTCGATGACTGAAACTTCCAGCCCGGCATAGGCGGTCATGGCCAGCGTGCGCGGGATGGGCGTGGCGGTCATCATCAACTGATGCGGCACGCGCCCGGCCTGGCTGCCCTTGGCTGCCAGCGCCAGCCGCTGGTCGACACCGAAGCGATGCTGTTCATCAACAATCACCAGTCTCAGACGGGCAAACTCGACATCTTCCTGGAACAGTGCGTGCGTGCCCACGGCCAGCGGCGCGCCTTCGGCCAGCGCCGCCAGCGCCGAGGCGCGTTTCTTTCCGGTCACCTTGCCGGCCAGCCACACCGGTTCAATGCCCAGCGGCTGGAACCATTGAAGGAAATTTCGCAGATGCTGCTCGGCCAGGATCTCGGTCGGAGCGACGATCGCGACCTGGGCGTTGGCGCCGATTGCCTGGGCAGCCGCAGCGGCTGCAACCAGCGTCTTGCCCGAGCCGACATCGCCCTGCAGCAGCCGGCGCATTGGCCGGGCGCCAGCCAGATCCTGTCCGATTTCAGCCATGACGCGCTGTTGCGCGCCAGTGGGCTTGAATGGAAAATCTGCCAGCATTTTTTCAGCCAGCCCGGCACGATCATGCAGCGCCTCGGCATGCTGCCGGGCACGCGCGCGGTTGAGCCTGGCGAGCGCCAGATGGTGGGCCGCCAGCTCTTCCAGCGACAGTCGCTTGACTGCCGGGTGCTGGCCTTCGACCAGGCTGTCCAGCGGTGCTTCAACCGGCGGCCGATGAACGGCGAGAAGCGCCTCGGACAGTGACGGCAACTGCAATGGCCGGCCCAGCATATCGTCCAGCGCAATGCGCTGGTTCACAACGCCCTCAAGGGCATGGCTTACGCACTCGGCCAGTCGTTGCTGGCCGAGTCCGGTGGTGGTGGGGTAGATCGGGCTCAGGTGGGTGGGCAGCGGCGGGACCGAGTCGCCCAGCACCCGGCATTGCGGGTGGGCCATTTCGTAGCCCTCTGGGCCGAAGCGCACCTCACCATAGCAACGCAGCCGGTTGCCGACCGCGTACAGCCGTCGCTGATTGGGGTAGAAGTTGAAAAACCGCAGCACGACCTGGCCACTGCGGTCTTCCAGCACCACCAGCAGACTGCGCCTGCGGGTCTGGCGCACTTCCTGATGTGTCACGCGTCCTTCGATCTGAAAAAGACCCTGCGGCCGGAGATGCTGAATCGGCGTGATTCGGGTCCTGTCCTCGTAGCGCAACGGCCGATGAAACAGCAGATCGATTTCGGTCTCGACACCAAGGGCCGCGAATTTTGCCGCCATTGCCGGGCCGATGCCGGGCAGTCGTTCAATCTGCGAAGAGTCGGCCATTGCCTGCCACAATCGTTTTTCGCGGCCCACAGCATAGCGCGCCATTGCGCACGAGTTGCGAGACCCGGCGATCGGGGGCGTGACTGCATCCCGACCGCGCACTTCTGACCGGACGACCAAATGCCCCGATCTCGGGTAACATTTCAAGCCACCCTGCCCTTGGAGAGAAAGTGCCCAACAGCATGACCGCCTATGCCAGCATCAGCGAATCCGGCGCCGCCGGTGTGTTGAGCTGGGAATTGAGAAGTGTCAATCACCGCTATCTTGATGTTTCATTGCGCCTGCCTGAAGAGTTCCGGGTTCTGGAACCTGCCGTGCGCGAGATGTTCAAGCGCACGCTGGCGCGGGGCAAGGTCGATGCGACGCTGCGCTTCCGGCCCGAGCCGGGTGCGGCGGCGGCTTCGCTGGAACTGGATCGGACCCTGGCCTTGGCGCTGGTGCATCGGGTCGTCGAGCTCCAGCATCTGGCCGGCAGCGGCACCGATCCCGATGTCGTGCACTTGATTCAGTGGCCCGGGCTGCTCCGGGAGCAGGGTGCTGATTTCGAGGCTGAGCGTAACCGGGCCACGGCGTTGCTTGAGCAGGCGCTGGACAAGCTGGGCGAAGCCCGCTCGCGCGAGGGCAGTGCAATCGCCGAAATGCTGGAAAGCCGGCTCGCGGTGTTGCTGCAGCAGGTCGGTCGGGTGCGCGAGCATCTGCCGGCGGTGCGCGAAACATTGAAAACGCGTTTTCAGCAGCGGGTCGAGTCTCTGGATATGGAGCTTGAGCCGACTCGGCTGGAGCAGGAGGTTGCGCTTCAACTTACCCGGCTGGATGTGGACGAAGAGCTGGATCGCCTCGAAGCGCACGCCGCCGAGATCCGTCGCGTGATCGCACTGGATGAACCGGTCGGCAGACGCCTTGATTTTCTGATGCAGGAACTCAACCGGGAAGCCAATACATTGGGGTCGAAGTCGATGGCGGCCGAGACGACCGGGATATCGGTCGAGCTCAAGGTGTTGATCGAGCAGATGCGAGAGCAGATCCAGAATGTTGAATAGAATTCCCTGGTTGAAGACAGCGTCGAATCTAGCGGATACTGCTCATGCCGGCTGAGCCGCTGCAGGGAGAGCTGTATGTCATTGCCGCGCCATCCGGCGCCGGCAAGACCAGCCTGATCAACAGTGCGCTGGCCGAGTTTGACCGGTTGCGGTTCTCGGTATCGGACACGACCCGGGCGCCGCGTGGCAGTGAGGTGGACGGCGAACAATATCACTTCATCGAACGGGCGATATTCGACCAGCGTGTGACTGCCGGCCGATACCTGGAGCATGCTGAAGTGTTCGGCAATGGTTACGGTACTGACCGGGCGCAAATCGAGGCACTCTGGGCCCGCGGTCTGGACGTATTGCTGGAAATCGATGTGCAGGGTGCGGCACAGGTTCGGGCTTCGCATCCGCAAGCCTGCCAGATCTTCATCCTGCCACCTTCGCTGGAAATACTGAAGAATCGGTTGACCGCCCGCGGCACCGAGGAACAGGAGGCGATCGCCCGCCGGCTGGGCGAGGCGCGCCAGGAAATCTCGGCCTGCCTGGATTTCGACTGGATCATCGTCAATGATGATTTCGAGACTGCCCGCCGGCAGCTTATTTCCGTCATTCGCGCCTGGCCCTTGCGCCGCGCGCGTCAGGCGCATCAGCAGCAGACCCGCTTGCGCGAGCTGTTGGTCTGAGCTCCAGGAACAGTTATAATGATAGGCTTGCTCATTCGCGCCACTAAGCTCTGGAGACAAAATGGCACGCGTTACAGTAGAAGATTGCATCAATGTCGAGCCAAACCGGTTCAACCTGATCGTGATGGCCGCTCAGCGCGCGCGCCAGATCGCCAATGGTTCGGAGCCGCTGGTCGATGAAGAAACTGACAAGTCCACGGTGATTGCGCTGCGCGAGATCGCCGAGGGTCAGATCGACCAGGAAAATATCCGTACCTACCAGGCCGAGCTGGACGCCCGTCTGGCTGCGATGCAGGCGGAGTTGCCTCCGCCCCCGCCGGACGAGGACTGATTCAGCCGCCGTCCTTTCGAAACGCCCGTGAGTTATTCGGCCCCCGTTCGCGAACTCAGGCGGCTGCTCAACACCTATCTTGAGCCCGAGCACGTGGCCACGGCGTTGCGCGCATTCGAAATCGGTGAGGAAGCGCACCGCGGCCAGACACGCAGGACCGGGGAAGAGTACATTCTCCATCCGGTTGCGGTGGCCTCGATCCTGGCCGGGATGCGAATGGATCACCAGACCATCTGCGCGGCCATCCTGCACGATACCATTGAAGATACCGGGGTCTCTTTCGATGACCTGAAGCACGAGTTCGGAGAACAGGTCGCCAAACTCGTCGACGGTGTGACCAAGCTCGACAAGATGAAGTACCGTACTCGCCAGGAGGCTGATGCGGAAAGCTTCCGCAAGCTGTTGCTCGCGATGAGTCGTGACTTGCGCGTGATCTTCATCAAGCTTGCCGACCGTCTGCACAACATGCGTACGGTGGATGTGATGTCGTCCGATGCCCGTCGGCGCATTTCAAGTGAAACCCTGGACATCTACGCCCCGATCGCCGATCGGTTGGGCATGAATACGATCAAGCACGAGCTCGAAGAGCTGGGCTTTGCCAATCTGTATCCAAACCGATACAAGGTGATTGAGCAGGCCGCGCATACCCAGACGCGCAATCGCAAGCAGATCATCGACGAGGTGAGCCAGAATCTCAAGAAGCGCCTGAATGAGGCCGGCATTCCCTGCCGGGTGGAAGGGCGCGAGAAAAGCCTGTACAGCGTTTATCAGAAAATGCGCGCCAAATCGCTTTCTTTCCGGGAAGTCTATGATTTATATGCGTTTCGTGTCGTTACACAGTCGGAGGCGCATTGTTATCAGGCTCTCGGTGTTGCGCACTCCCTGTACAAGCCCAAACCAGGCAGTTTCAAGGATTACATTGCATTGCCCAAGCCTAATGGCTATCAGTCTCTGCATACCGTGCTGACTTCTCCTTGGGATGTTCCGCTGGAAATCCAGATCCGTACCGAAGAAATGGACATGGTGGCCGAAAAAGGCGCGGCCGCTCACTGGCTTTACAAGGCTGCGCCGCCTGACGGCAGCACTGCGGTTCGGGCGCGTGAATGGTTGCTCAAGCTGGTCGAGTCGCAGGGCCGGGCGCGCGACTCAATCGAATTCATCTCGACTGCCAAGGCTGAGCTGTTTCCCGATGAGGTGTTCGTGTTTACGCCGCGCGGCAAGATCATCGATCTCAAGGCCAATTCGACCGCACTGGATTTTGCCTACGCCATTCATACCGATGTCGGCAATCATGCCAGTGCGGCATTGATTGATCACAAGCCGGCACCCTTGAGTACTGTGCTGGAAAATGGTCAGATGGTCCAGGTCGAGACCGACAGTTCGGTCAAACCACGTCCGGAATGGCTTGAATTCGTAGCGACCTCCAAAGCGCGGACCGCAATCCGGTCCCATCTGAAGAACCTGGAGCAGGCCGACTCGGTCAGTATCGGACACCGGCTGCTGGACCAGGCCCTGTCGCGCAGGAATTCTTCGCTGGATGAGATCCCCGCGCGCAGACTGGAGCGCTACGTCAAGAAAGCCGGCCTCAATCGGTTTGAAGAATTGCTGGTCCGAATCGCGCGTGGCGAGTTGCTTTCTGCAACGGTGGCACAGAAACTGTTGCCGATTACCCGTCGGCGCGGGGCTGAAAAGCCGGGTGGAGAAGTACTGACCGTGGGCAGTACCGAAGGAAGTGCGATCAGCTACGGAAACTGCTGCCATCCGATTCCCGGCGACCGCATCGTCGGCTATCTTTCGCCGGGGCGCGGTGTCGTGATCCACCGGACCAACTGTCCGAACTGGCCGATGCTGCAGCGCGAACATCCGGAAAGATGCCTGGCGGTCAGTTGGGAGCAGATTCCGCGCGGCACTTTCAGCGTCCCGCTCAGGATCATCACCATCAACGGCCCCGGCGTGCTGGCCTCGATATCAACCTCGATCAGTCAGGTGCAAGCCAATATCGAGCGGGTCGAGCAGCGCGAAAGCACCGCCGACACGGCTGAACTGCATTTTCAGATTGGTGTGCGCGGGCGCGATCAACTGGCACGAGTGCTTACCCGTCTGCGGCGCAATCCCAAGGTGTTCAAGGTGGCTCGAGATCTCGACTGAAAATGGTCACCGCCCCTGACCCTTGCACATTCCCGGTACCATCAATTCCGGTCCCAAGCGAGATAAAACCACCATGTCCAAGCAATCAATTCATACCGATTCCGCGCCAGCTGCAATCGGGCCCTATTCGCAGGCCATTCAGAGCGGCAATACGATTTACCTTTCGGGTCAGATTCCGCTGGATCCAGCGACCGGCGAGATCGTCGCCGGCGATTTCGATGTCCGCGTGCGGCGGGTTCTCGCCAATCTCGAAGCGGTGTGCGAAGCCGCCGGCGGAGGGTTGGCCAATCTGGTCAAGCTCAATGTTTTTCTGACCGACCTGGGGTGTTTTGCCGAGGTCAACGCCATCATGGCCGAAGTACTGGAAGAGCCGTTTCCGGCGCGTGCCGCGGTGCAGGTCGTGGCTCTGCCCAAGGGCGTGGACATAGAGATGGACGCCATTGCGGTGGTGGAAAAGGCCAGTTAAATCACTTGGATCTCCGTGCTAACCTTCCAGCCCTGATTCAAGCGCAGGGAAAAATCTTGACACGACCGTCCGTAAGAAGGCCCGATCAGTTGCGGCCGCTGGAGATCCAGCGCAATTTCACCCGTCACGCCGAAGGTTCGGTGCTGATCAGCGCCGGAGATACCCGGGTGCTGTGCAACGCCAGTGTCGAGAATCGGGTGCCGCCATGGTTGAGAGGCAAGGGGAGCGGCTGGCTGACCGGCGAATACGGCATGCTGCCGCGTGCGACCAATGAGCGCAACATGCGCGAGGCCACGCGCGGCAAGCAGGGTGGGCGGACGTTGGAGATTCAGCGCCTGATCGGCCGCAGTCTGCGTGCTGTAATCGATCTTGAAGCGCTGGGCGAGCGCACCATCACGCTTGATTGCGATGTGCTTCAGGCCGACGGCGGTACCCGTACCGCGGCGATCACCGGCGCCTATGTCGCACTGGTTGACGCCATCGAGGTGCTTTTGGGCAAGGGCAAGATCAAGAACAATCCGCTGCACGGCCAGGTTGCTGCCGTCTCGGTCGGCATTTACGGCACCGAGCCGGTGCTGGATCTGGACTACGCCGAGGATTCAGCCGCCGAAACCGATCTCAACGTCGTGATGAACGACGGCGGCGGCTTTATTGAAGTGCAGGGTACGGCCGAGGGGCATGCATTTCACCGCAGTGAATTCGACGCCATGCTCGACCTGGCCACCGACGGCATCCGGCAACTGATGCAGGCCCAGAATGAAGCCCTGGGCCGTGACTGAAATGCCCCGCCCTCGTCTGGTGATCGCTTCGGACAATGCCGGCAAGCTGGAAGAATTTCGGCAGATGCTGCAGCCACGCGGTTTCGAAATATTGCCACAATCGGATTTCAAGGTCGCGCAGCCGGAAGAGACCGGCCGGACTTTTATCGAAAACGCGCTGATTAAGGGACGGGTTGCAGCCGAGACTTCCGGTAATGCCGCGCTGGGCGATGATTCCGGGCTGGTGGTCGATGCATTGCAGGGCCGGCCCGGAATCCGCTCCGCACGTTATGCTGGTGAACAGGCCAGTGATGCAGACAATATCAAAAAATTGCTCACTGACCTGCAGGGTATGCCCGAGGAGCGACGCGGGGCTTTCTTTTTCTGCTGCCTGGTGCTGCTGCGTCACGCCGACGATCCGGCGCCACTGGTCGCCACCGGGCGCTGGCACGGCTATATCCTGGACAAACTACGCGGCAGCGGCGGTTTCGGCTACGACCCGGTGTTTCTCGAACCGCGCATGGGCGTGACCGCAGCCGAACTGCCGGCGGCCGAAAAAAACCGCATCAGTCACCGTGGCCGCGCGCTCGACGCGCTGCTCAAGCAACTCGACCAGGATTGACCGGCGAAGCCTGGCTGTCTGAGAACCGGTCTGAGAACCGATAATGAACGCAAATTAATGCCTGAAGCCTGGATCAGTTCGGGTTGTTGATCCAAAAGCGCACGGCCGGACTTGCCAGATCGCCCTTCTGATGCATGAAAACTTTGCGTTCATTTGCGGTTCAAACAGGTTTTTGATCGAATGGCATCTGCCGCGGCCATTTCGCCGTGGAAGCGGAATCCGTCCGCGACACAACGGAGATCCGGTCGTCGCGGTCGGATACCGCTCCCACAACACCAACAACCAGCCAGCCAGCCAACCAGCCAACCAGCCAACCAGCCAACCAGCCAACCAGCCAACCAGCCAACCAAAAACCCCGTGCCTCTGACTACACCACCGCTGTCGCTCTACATCCACCTCCCCTGGTGTGTGCGCAAGTGCCCGTATTGCGATTTCAACTCGCATGCGCTCACCGGCGAGATCCCTGAGCAGGCGTATGTCGAAGCGTTGCTGCGCGATCTGGAACTCGATCTGCCGCGGGTCTGGGGCCGTGCGGTGCATTCGGTGTTCTTCGGCGGCGGCACGCCCAGCCTGTTTTCGGCTGATGCAATCGGCGCGATCATTGACGGAGTCGCGGCGCGGGTGCGGCTGGCGCCGAATGCCGAGATCACGCTGGAAGCCAATCCCGGCACCGTCGAGCACGATCGTTTCGAGGCTTACCGCGCCGCCGGTGTCAACCGGATCAGCCTCGGCATTCAAAGCTTCGAGGCTGAAAAGCTGAACGTGCTGGGCCGCATCCATGACGGCGAGCAGGCCCAAGCCGCAATCCGCGCCGTGATTGATGCCGGTTTCGACAACTTCAACCTTGACCTGATGTGGGCGCTGCCGGGGCAGACGGTGGAGCAGGCGCTGGCCGATATCGAAACCGCGCTGCAATTCGACCCGCCGCATGTCTCGCACTATCAGCTCACGATCGAGCCGAACACGGCATTCGCCGCCCGGCCACCCAAGCTGCCCGACGAAGAAACCATCTGGACCATGCAGGACGCCTGCGGCGAACGCCTGATCGGCGCAGGTTTTGACAACTACGAAATCTCGGCCTGGGCCCGGCCTGGCCGCCAGTGCCTGCACAACCTCAATTACTGGCGCTTCGGCGATTATCTGGGCATCGGCGCCGGCGCTTCCGGCAAGATCACGCTGCCGGCTGAAGGGCACGTGCTGCGCACCCGAAGAAAGAAGATTCCGCACTCCTGGCTGGCCGCTGCCGGGGAAGGCGCGTTCATTGCCGAAGCCACGCCGGTCCCGGAAGCCGACCTGGCCTTCGAATACATGCTCAACCGCACCCGCCTGGCCGAGCCCATTCCCGTCACCGAGTTCGAAGCCCGCACCGGCATGGAATCACGCGCCCTGCAACCGGGCCTGGGCCGCGCCATGCAGCTGGGTTTGTTGCGCCAGGAGGAAGATCGCCTGGTCCGCACCGAGTCCGGAATGCGCTGTCTCAACGACCTTCAGGCTCTGTTCCTGCCGCGCTGAACAGGCCGCTTTTCTGTTTCCTTTCGCGCCATTGCGCGCCTGCGTGGACCAACCTCGGGCTTTGTGCTTTTCCGGAAAGATCCGGAGCGATCGACGCTTGACAAGCTTGCGGGGGGGGGTATATTTGACCGCACAGTCGATGATCGACTGTATTGGCGAACGTTAGGAGGAAAAAATGAGAAACACTTTTATCACACTAGCTGCAGCTCTCTGTTATGTCATAAGCAGCGCGACCAGCGCCCAGAATCTGGAACTGCGTTCTGATTCAGGCGGCGGGTCGTTCTCTTCAACTTGTTACGATGATTGCTATGTCGATTTCGTACCAATCGTCGGGGGAACCGCGATCATGTTGATCCAGGGATCCGAAGTGAAGGGCGCAACATCCGTCGACGCCGATCATGCTGATGTGGTTCAGGGTGGCAACTTGCAAGAACCCGTTGATCCCCCCGAGTTTGGCGTTGTGGATCGGCGTCGAACCCTTCCCGGTGTCAAGGACGGGAATCCCGGTCAGTGGGATATCCGAATCTCTTTCAGCTACGCTTCCAGCATCCTGACAAATGTGGAAGTGAGAACGGACTTCACACCGCATTGTATTCTCGGTGTCGACTGCGCTGGAGATGGCGATGAACCTGGCGAAGGTGATGACGGCTGAACTTCAGCACAATACATCCAGGACCTGAACCAGCAATATGCAGACAGCCGGACGGTGCACGCCGTCCGGCTTTTTCTGTGTAACAGGCCTCATCCAGAGGCGACTGCGCTTCTCGATCCCGCGGGGAATAGGCAACCCGCACTTACGAGCGTTCCTTCATCGCCTGTTCGTGCAGCATCGTCAGACGGTCGCGGAGATCCGCGCCGTCAATCAGGTTTTCTGGTGCGGTCTTCGCCTCGTCGTACGCGGCCGCGACTTCTGTACACAGCCAGGATTCTACGGCGCGGTCACGCGCCAGCAGCGCCCGCAGACCCTCGCGAATCACCTCGCTCTCCGTTGCATATTCGCCGGATTCGACCTTGGCTTTCACGGCATTCGCCATCTCATTGGGCAGGGTGATGCTGAATTGTCGGGTAGTGCGCACGAGAATTGGCCTCGCGTTGAATAGGATTGAATCCTATCACGAGGAGGCGGCCATGACTCTTGTGCCAGTAGACCGCTTCGAGCATCGGGTGATGCCGGCTGCTTCGGGCCGGTCGGAGCGATCGGCATGGTCGCAATCGGACGGTTTACGGGAGCCGGTTCCGGCAAATACCCGCTGGGGAAACTGGTCGCAGTGCGGATTTCGTCAAGACTTCGCGGGTTGGTGAAGATGCTGATCGTTCCGTGGCGACATCCGCCGCCCCGGCCGGCCCGAACCACCCGACATCCCCCGCTGCACCAATGTTCAGGGCTCGCGGCGGGCGAGCCCGGCCTTTTGCACCAAACTTTCAGCGGGGAGTGGTGTTGCCTGATGGCGAGCCGTGGGTCGCGGGATCAGAGGACGATTTCTCAGCGTCCATCCGCACCACTTTGCTTCCGCGAAGCCATTCAGATTCGGATGCCCTCGAATCCACTCCAGTGGCACCCAGGCTCCTTGAAACCTGCCGTTTCCGCAAGGCCGATCGACCCACGACTCGCCATCAGGCAGAACCACTCCCCGCCTGCCCCGTTTTCCACCCCGTTTTCCAGCCGCGCTGATTCGGCCCTGGAATTATCCAGTGGCGGGTACTTTCCCGCCGCGGCCGGACTGGCTGTCGCGGGTGACGCTTCCGACCAGCCTTGGGGTCAGCCATTCGACGCCGTTCTGGACGATCACGTACAGGCAGGGGATCAGCACCAGGGTCAGCAGTGTGGCGCCGAGCAGGCCGCCGATGACGCCGACGGCCAGCGGCTGCATCAGGTTGGCGCCCGAGCCCATGCCGATGGCCAGCGGCAGCATGCCGAATACGGTGGTGAGCGTGGTCATCATGATCGGTCGCAGGCGGATCTTGCCGGCCTCGATTACGGCATCGGACGTTTCCAGGCCGCGCTTGCGCCCGCGCTCGATGTATTCGACCAGCAGGATGGCGTTGTTGACGACAATCCCGACCAGCAGGATCATGCCCAGCATCACCGGCGCCGACACTGCCGTGCCGGTGGCGACCAGCATGCCGACCACACCGATCAGGCTCAAGGGGGCGGCGGCCAGGATCACGATCGGGTTGCTCAGACGCTCGTATTGCACCGCCAGCACCACGAACACCAGAAAGATCGCCAACAGCACGGCCTGCAGCATTTCGCGGTCGGCTTCCTCGATCGCCTCGAACTGGCCGCCGAACACCAGCCCGTATTGTTCGGGCATGTCCAGCGCATCGGCCTGCACCCGGATTGCGTCCAGAATGGAGCCGGGATCGTTCAGCGCGGTATTGAAGTTGCCGGTAATGCGCTGGATGCGCACCTGGTTCTCCCGTTCGATATGGGCCGGGCCCTCGCCGATCTCGAAGCTGGCGACATCGCGCAACTGGATCGGCCCGGCCGGGGTGCGTGCGATGATCACGTTGGCCAGCGCGTCGGGACTGTTGACCGCGCTTTCCGGCAGCCGCACGCGCACGTCGTATTCGGCGTTGCCGGTCTGGAACCGGGTCGGGATGGCGCCGGTCACCACATCGCGCAGGGTGCGGGCAATTTCGCTGACGTTCAGGCCCAGGCTGGCTGCACGTTCGCGATCTACATGGATGCTCAGCAGGGGTGAGCGATCGTCTCGCGCAATCTCGAGATCATCCAGGCCGGGGATGGGCTCAATGCGCGCCAACAGCTCGGAGGCCAGTGATTCCAGGATGTCCAGATCATCGCCGACGATCATCAGGTCAACATCGTCGCCGGAGGAGCCGAAGTTCAGCCCCGGAATGCGCGGCGGACGGACCCGGAAGCGCGCGCCCGGCAAGTCCAGTTCGCTCAGGCGCTGCTCGGCCTCGATCACCCAGCGCCAGGCCGGCCACTCCGGTCGCTCGCGCGGATCGCCCAGCGACACGTTGAGGCTGATGCGGCCGGGCCGTTCCTGCACCGTGCCACCGCGGAAATGGCCGCCGGTAATGGCAAATACGTTCTCCACGTGTGGCATTCGGGCGATCACCCGTTCAACTTCCTTCGAGATCCGGTTGGTTTCCTCGGGCGTGACACCGGTCGGCAGCCAGCTTCTGACGCTGACATCGCCGTCGTCGACCTGCGGCAGAAATTCGTTGCCCAGATCATCGAAGATCGCGATCGCGCCGATGAACAATCCGGCGGCGGTTGCGACCACCAGCCAGCGCCAGCGGATCAACCGGCCCAGCATGCCGCCGTAACCGTTTTCCAGCGCCAGCAGCAGCCGGTCGAAGGCGCGGTAGAAGCGGCTGCGATCGAATCCCGAGCGCCATTTGAGCCGCGCCATCTGCGCGGCCAGCATCGGCACCAGGGTCAGCGCCACGGCCAGCGAGGCGACCACGGCGAATGAAATGGTCAGGATCAGTTCGCGGAAGGTCAGTGCCGCCAGTCCGGTGATCAGCAGGAACGGTGCGACCGCGACCAGATTGGTCAATGTGCCGGCGGTGATCGCCGAGATGACCTCGTCGGCGCCCTCGTGCGCGGCATCGTCGGGATTCTTGCCAAGCCGGTTGCGATGGCGCGAGGTGTTTTCCAGCATCACGATGGCATTGTCGAGCAACAATCCGACACCCAGCGCCAGCCCGCCCAGGCTGATCACGTTCAGCGTCAATCCACCCAGGCCCAGCAGCACGAAAGTGGCCATGATCGCCAGCGGAATCGACAGGCCGATGACAAAGCTCTTGCGCAGCGAGCCTAAGAAGCCGAACACCACCACCATGGCCAGCAGCGCACCGATCACTGCGGCCGAGGCGACCGCCTCGATCGAGTCGCGCACGAACTGCGAGCGGTCGGTAGTCTTGCGCCATTCAATATCGGGCGGGATGAAGCCGGATTGTCTGAGCCGGGCCATGGTGGCGTCGAGCTGGTCGACCACATCCACCGTATTGGCGGCCGGCAGCTTGTAGGCGGAAAGCTGGACTGCCGGAATTCCGTCCAGGCGTACGAATACGCGCTGCTCGCGAAAGCCGTCGCGAACCTCGGCGACTTCTTCGAGCCGGATGCGGCGGTTGCTGTCGGGAATGGCCAGTTGCACGGCGCGAATTTCTTCGGCTGAGCCAAAACGTGCGTCGGTGCGCGCCATTACGTCGAAGTTCTCCGAGGTCACACTGCCGGCGGCAATGTTGATGTTCTCGGCGGCCAGTTGGTCGGCCACGTCGCGCAGGGTCAGGTTGTAGGAGCGCAGCCGCTGTTGGTCGAGAATGACTTCGACCTCGCGGATCATGCCGCCGGCCGCCTCGATGGTGGCAATGCCCTCAATCGACTGAAGTTGCGGCAGCAGCCGCTGATCGACCCAGTCCCGGACCTCCAGCGGAGATCGGAGATCCGACGACAATCCACCGCGCCAGATCGACCATTCGCCCGGGTCCCACTTGTGCAGTCTGGGGGGC
The DNA here is from genome assembly GCA_964453565.1 of uncultured Halomonas sp. GTDB lineage: Bacteria > Pseudomonadota > Gammaproteobacteria > Xanthomonadales > Wenzhouxiangellaceae. Next base: position 29,019 of record CAYVPB010000001.1, on the reverse strand, counting down.
TCGATATCCTGCGGCAATTGCTGGCGCGCCTGTTCCAGCAGCCGGGCCACGTTCTGCAGCGCGTTGTCCAGGTCGATGCCGTATTCGAAGGTCAGGTTGACGTTGGTGCGCCCTTCCGAGGCGCGGCTGGAAATGCCGCTCAGGTTCTCGGCCGCGGCCAGGTTGCGCTCCAGCACGCGGGTGACCTGTTCCTCGATCACCTCCGGCGCCACGCCTGGGTAGTTGATGGTCACGCGCACCATCGGGTATTCGATCGAAGGCAGCAGGTTGACCGGCAGGCGGTCGATGAAGAACAGCCCGAGTACCAGAATGACGCTGAAGATCGCTAGCGTGCCGACCGGCCGGCGGATGGCGCTGTGGGTCAGGCCGCGGTAATAGCGTGTGCCGCGCGTCGGTTCTTCGGTTGCCGCGTCGGGCTTTCTGGAATCGTGATGCGGGTGCTCGCTCATGCCACTGATTCTCAGGATACCCAGTCGACGATGCGGACCTTCTCACCTTCGTTCAGGTCCAGCGGGTTGGTCGCGACGATCCGCTCGCCGGCACGCAGGCCCTGTTCGACCACGCGCCAGGTGCCCCGGGTCACGCCGGGCTCAATCACGCGCCGTTCGATTCGGCCCTGGTCATTGATCACCATGACGAAGTATTCGCCGGCACTGGTGCGCCCGGTGGCCGTCACCGGCACAGTCAGCGCATTCACGATCCGCTCAACCACGAGTTCGGCGCGTGCCAGATAGCCGGGGCGGATGCCATGATCCATTGCATCGGGCAAGGCCACCTCCACTGTCACCAGCCGGCTGGCCGAATCCGCGGCCGGGAAAATGCGCTGTACCGTGCCGGTAATCGTGTTGTCGTCGGCCAGGGCATCGATGCTCAGGCGCACCTCGTCACCCACCGCAACGCCGCCGACATCCAGTTCGGAAACGCCGAGCCTGAGCACCTGCTGGCCGATGGCGGCCAGCGTGACCAGGGGCTCGAGCCGGGCGATTGCCTCGCCGGGCTCGAAATAGCGTTCGACCACTACGCCGTCCAGCGACGAGCGCACGTCGCCGAATGAAACGCGCGTCTGCCACAGTTCCAGTTCGGCGCGCGCGACTTCCAGATCGGCCCGCGCGGCCTCGAACGAGGCATCGTCAATATAGTCGCGTTCCAGCAACTGCTGCATGCGGCGGAGCGTGGTCTCGGCCTGATTCACGTTGGCCTCCGCGCGCCTGAGTTCCGCGCGCGCCTCGCGAACATCAATCTCGGCCAGCAACTGATCCTGTTCGACCCGATCGCCTTCTTCGACCAGCATGCGCGTGATCACGCCATCGGTGCGCGCGGCCAGCCGCACCTGCTGGCGCGGCTCGACCATGCCGGATAGCTGAATGGTGCGGGTCAGATCACGCGGCGCAATCTCGACCGCCCGGATCGGCAGGCTGCGCTCGCCCGTGTGTTTCTCCAGAAACGCAGCCGGATCCTCGCCGCAGCCGGCCAGCAACAACGCTACCACCGCAACCAGTGTGCGTATCGAAAATCTCGTGTGTGAGCGACGAAACATCCAACTAGTGTATTTCAAGGCCGTCATCAGTATTTCGATTCCCGCCAGCCGGGGTTCGTTCACCCTGGCTCCCGCGACTGGGCTTCCATCGCAGCGAGGACTTCTGCAGCGGCGGGCTGGCCCGAATCCGGCAGTCATACCAGCTTTTCAAGCACATAATTTCCCTCCGGAGTCCTGCGCACGTCGAACACATCCCCCGGACGAGCCTCTGGGGGGGGGGATGCGGCGTTTCTGGTCAGCGGTTACCGTTCTCATGGTGGGCTTCTCCCACTTGCCATAAACGGAGTCATTTACAGGCTCAAGGTGCGTCAGCTTTCGCTCGGCATCAGGAGGCATTTCTGATGATGCGCATCTGGCAGGCACCGTCTGTCGATGGCGAACAAACACATGTCTTCAGGAAATGATTTTCTGATCCGGAAGTTGACCAAGCGCCTTCTCATCCAACCGATACACCGTCCATTCATCCATCGGTTTTGCGCCGAGAGCCTGGTAGAACTCGATCGCGGGTGTGTTCCAGTCCAGCACGCTCCATTCCATGCGCCCGCAGCCGCGTTTTCGAGCGATGCCGGCCAGGTGCAGCAGCAGCGCCTTGCCGATGCCATTGCCGCGCATGGATTCGCGCACGAACAGGTCTTCCAGATACAACCCCGGCTTGCCCAGCCAGGTCGAGAAGTTATGAAACCACAAAGCAAACCCGGCCGGCTCGCCTTGCCATTCGGCAATCACCGCCTCGGCCGTCGGCTTGTCACCGAAAAGTGCTGCACGAATCAACTGTGGTGTTGTGACGGCCTCTTCGGGCGCCTTTTCGTAGACTGCCAGTTCGTGAATCAGTTGGATCAGCAGGTTTTCATCGCCGGGTTCGGCAAGACGTATTTTCAGCATGGTGCGATCCTTCCGGTTTCCTGGCGAATACTTCTGATTGCATTAGTATCTGGTTCAGTCATTTCCGGAAAAAGGGTTGGAAACGCAGATGGCTGCGTGGATCAGGTTTCAGCAATGGACAGGTGAACTCTTGGGGAAATTGCAGGCGTTAGACGGGATGCTCCTTGCCCGCGGAATTTGCGCGTTGGTAGTGGCGTTCGAATTCCTCGCAGGCTTCACCGAACTGGGCTCGCGCTTTCTCCACGTATTTCAGAACCTCGTCGATATAGCCGTCGGCCGATGCGGTCCAGATCCGATTCAGGTAACGCTCACCGGCAGCAAATGCACTCATGATGTCAGCATAAACATCGATGCTGAATGCATGCTTCATTGACTCGCGAGCCTCGGCGAAACGGTTCAGGTCAGAGCGGAATCTGTGATCGATCTCGAATCGAAACTGGTGAGGCGGGATCGCATCGCTTTCTTTTGACAGTGTCTCAAGGCCGGCCCGAATTGCGGTCAGGGATTCATGCAGTGTTGCAAGATTGCCGTGCACATGGTCATGATCGCTTGCCCCGGCATGCGTCTCCCTTCTTACCAGTACCAGACCGACGACCCCGATCAGCAGGGTAGTCGTGTAGGCAGGCCATGATAGTTCGTCGATTTGCAGCACCGCGACCAGCGCGCCGCCGAGAAAACCGATTCCGATCAGGATCAAACCAAGAAGTTTCATGCCCCCATCCCCTGATAAATCTTGACTACGGCGAAACCGACCCCGACCAGTGCTTCGCCCACGATCAGGCCCGCGGCTACCGGGATGCCGACATCATCCGCGAAATCCGCACCCCGGCGCCAGTCGGACAATAGTCTCAGCACGGTTCCAATCGCGTATGTCAGCACGATTGCGAACGGAAGGTAAAAACCAAGTCCAACGGTAATACCGAGGCCTGGGCTGGCAATACTGAGCAACGCACCCAATCCGGCGCCGGCAAGATATTTTTCTACCGGCACATCGCCGCCAAGGATGCCTGAAACCATGCTGGCCAGTGCCTGGCCCTGCGGCGCTGGAAGCTTATCGCTTCCCAGGGTGTAGGCTTCGTGCAGGACGAAGATCAGGGCCACAATCAGGATTGGCCCCAGCCAGGCGCCCATGAACTGGCCTAACTGCTGCATTCGCGGCGTTGCGCCGACCAGATAGCCTGTTTTCAGGTCCAGCATCAGGTCAGTAGCCTGGGACATGGCTACAGCCATGGCGCCGCCGACCATCACGGCCGCGATGATGGCGGCCGAATCATCCATACCGCGAGTGATGAAGATCATCAGCGTCACACCGATCAGTGTCATGCCTGAAAGCGGTGACCAGTTGGTGCGCCCGATTGCTTCGGAAAGAATGACGCCGGCAATCCAGATCCACAGCGTGCCTGCCACTCCCATGGTGATGCCCCGAACCCAGCCGGTTTCGGCAGTCGACAGAATGGCCATGGTGATCAGCAGCAAAGTGGCGCCGGCTATGGCGATGTAGAGCAGCTTGATCGGCATCTCATCGCTCGCCAGTGCGGCTTGACTTCTGGCCGCGTTCTGCATGCTGCGTACGGCCGAAACAATCAGCGGTAATGCCAGCACAACTCCTGCAAGGGCGCCGCCGATCAGCATGCCGATGCCCACAGGCCGGTACAGGAAGCCCTGCAGGTTCGATGGGTCGCTCAGCGCCCGGCCAGTGTCCGGATTGGCCGGCATCAGGCCGCTGATGTCCATGAATGGCGCCAGTAGCCAATAGCAGACGAAACCACCAATGATGAACGCGATGCCGCCGCGACCCGCGATATAGCCCACGCCGATAGTCAAAAGTGACAGATACCAGACGCTGTTCATGTAATCAGGCAGGCCGATTTGGCTACCCAGATCGAAATAACTTGTTCCGCTGGTCTGGACCAGTACATGAATCAAGGCCGAGATCAGAGCGCCGCCGATCAGAAACCAGGCCTTGCGCATGCCGGCCCCGGGCGATTTGAGAATGGTTGCGACTGCCACGCCGCCCGGATAGGTCAGTCGCTCGTAATCGATCATCTGCTTGCGGAGCGGAATGATGAAGGCAATTCCGAGAAAGGCCCCGGCAATGCAGCCGAATGTCAGCAGATACGGATCGAAATCGGTCTCGCCAAGAATGAAGAAAGCCGGTACCGAAAACATCAGGCCCGAGGCTGCGCCATTGACCGCACTGGCGACGGTCTGAACGATGTTGTTTTCGATGATTGAGTTTCGTCGGAGAAGACCCCGCAAAATAGCGAACCCAAGAATTGCCGCCAGCTCCGAACCTTCGATGGAGAAGCCCAGGATCAAGGCTGCGTAACCAATGCTGATGGCAATGATTGCACCGAGAAAATAGCCGATCAACACCGCAGTGATGGTGAGTTCCGGGTAAGGCCCGCGGTGAACCGCGGGATTCAGCATCTTGTCCACAAATTTACTCCCGACGGGATTTTCTGATTTTTTAGGCATCAGCCCAGACTGATGTGGTCAAGCGATAACAGCGTGAAGCCTATTGCAATTTGGCTGAAAGCGCAAATCCGGTAATTCGCCAGTTCAACCAGGTCAGGTGTTTTCAGACCGCCAGCCATCAATGTGGCTCCCAGTCCGAGCCCGGATCGCGACAATGAGCGGAATGTGTGGAATATATCCGTGGCGCGCGGAATGGACTGGACGCCCGGTCAAGCCTGGATGAGCGGGGATTCAGGTCGATCAGCCGGGCTGCGTTGCCGATGATTCATCGATCTGATCGGTTGCGCCCTTGCGCTCGGTGGCGACGAGCAGGTAGAAGGCCGGAACGACGAACAGGGTGAACAGGGTGCCGATGGTCATGCCGGTGGCAATCACCAGGCCCATGGAGTAGCGGGCGCCGGCGCCGGGACCGACGGCGATCAGCAGCGGGATCATGGCCAGCACGGTAGCTGCCGTGGTCATCAGGATGGGTCGCAGACGGATTGCTGAGGCCTGTTCGATGGCCTCGCGCTTGCTTTTGCCTTCGTCCTGGAGCTGGTTGGCGAATTCGACGATCAGGATGCCGTGCTTGGCGATCAGGCCGATCAGGGTCAGCAGTCCGACCTGGCTGTAGATGTTGAGGCTGGTCAGGCCCAGCGAGACGAAGATCATCGCCCCGCAGATGCTCATCGGCACAGTGACCAGGATGATGATGGAGTCGCGGAAGGATTCGAATTGCCCGGCCAGGACCAGGAAGATCACGATCAGGGCGAAAAAGAAGGTGACGACCAGTTGCTGGCCTTCGCCGCGGAACTGTCTCGACTGCCCGGCATAGTCGATGTTGTAGCCGGCCGGCAAAACTGCGGCCGCGGCATTGTCAAGGATGTCCAGCGCTTCGCCCAGCGCCACTCCCGGGCGGGGCACGCCGGAGATTGTGACCGCATTCAGTTGCTCGAAACGCTTGAGCTGTTGCGGCTCCACCGACGGTTCCAGGTGCACCAGCGTGGACAGCGGCACCATCTCGCCTGCGCGGTTGCGGGTATGGAAGTCCTTGAGCTGATCGGGGTTGAGGCGTTCGCCGCGCTGCACTTGCGGAATCACTCGATAGGAGCGATTGTCCATTGCGAACCGGCCAACAAAACCGCCTGACAGCATCGTGCCCAGGTCCTCGGCGAGCTGCGCCATGTCCACGCTCATGAGCTGTGCCTTGTCTCGGTCGATGATGATGCGCTGGCGCGGCCGGTCCAGCTTCAGGTCGGTATCGAGAAAGATGAAGCGACCCGACTCGCGTGCCCGATTGACAATCTGCCCGGCCAGTTGTTCAAGGTTCTCGAATGGCTGGGTCGAGCCGATCACGAACTCCACCGGCGCTCCGCCGCCACCCGGGGTCGGCAACTCGGGCGGTACCACGGCGAAGATGTCCAGCCCCGGGATGGCATTCAGACGAGGTTGTACCTCCTGTTCCAGGATATTCTGGGTGCTCTGGTCGCGCTGATCCCAGGGCCGGAGCACGAAACCCGCGATCGCTGAATTGGTCGCGCCGATATCACCCCCGCCAACGCCGTTGATCAGAAAGATTCCTTCGATCACGTCCAGCTCGGCGCCGATTTTCGTGATTTGCGCAGTATTTCGCTGGAGGTAGTCCAGCGTCGACCAGGCATCGGCCTCGGAGATCGAGAACATGAAGCCCCGGTCCTCAGGCGGCTCCAGCTCGGAGGAACTGGTGACAAACAGGAAGTAGCAACTGGTCGCGACGATCAGGCCGAACAGCACCAGCACGCCGCGGTCATCGAGCTGGCCGGAGAGCCTGCGCTGGTAGCGATCGCGCAGGCCGTTGAAGCGCCGGTCCAGCCACTCGGCCAGCTTCGGCCGCGGGCCCTGGCGGCGGGATTTGAGCACGCGCGAGCACAGCATCGGCGCCAGCGTCAGCGCAACCACGCCCGAAAGTACCACGGTCGCGGCCAGCGTGAAGGCGAATTCGATGAACAGGGTGCCGGTCAGTCCGCCGACGAAACCGATTGGCGCGAACACCGCGATCAAAGTGGTCGACATCGCCACGATGGGCCAGGCGAGTTGCCGTGCGCCGTCGACGGCAGCCTCGATGCGGCGCTTGCCCTGGTCCATCTGGCGCTCGATGTTTTCCAGCATGATGATTGCGTCGTCGACCACGATGCCGATGGCCAGCACCATTGCCAGCAGGGTCAGCAAGTTGATCGAAAATCCCATCAGCAGCATCAGGAAGAAAGTGCCGATGAGCGACAGCGGCACGGCCAGCGCCGGGATCAGGGCGCTGCGCACGGATCCGAGAAAGCCGTAGATCACCAGCACGACGATGATCAGCGCCAGCACAATCGTGATCAGCACCTCGCGGATCGAGCTTTGAATGTATTCGGTGGAGTCATATGAGATCACCGCATTCAGGCCTTCGGGCAGTTGCGGCACAATCTGGTTGTGAAACGCCTCGCGCACTCCGGCGATGACGTCGAGCACGTTGGCATCGGGCGAGACTTCGACCCCAATGAAAGTCGCGTCGTCGCCGTTGTAAGCCACCGCGCTGTTGTAGCTTTCCGAGCCCAGCTCCACTTCGGCCACGTCCTCGAGCCGGATCAGTGCGTCGTCGTCGCTTCCAATCACCAGTTGCCGGAATTCAGCAACGCCCTTGAGGTCAGTGTTGGCGGTCAGGTCGACCGCGACCATTTGACCCTTTGTGCGTCCGACTGCTGAAAGCACATTGTTGCCGCGCAGGGCGGCGCGCACATCCGATCCGGTCACGCCCAACCCGACCATCTTTTCCGGGTCCAGCCAGGCGCGCATGGCGAATGTGCGCTGGCCGAGGATCTGTGCGCGCTGCACGCCCGGAATGGTGGCCAGTTGTGGTTCCACCTCGCGGATCAGGTAATCGGTAATCTGGTTGTTGTCGAGCAGTTCGGATGAAAAGCTCAGATACATCGCCGCGATGTCTTCGCCGACGGCTAGGTCGACGACCGGCTCTTCGGCCTGTTCCGGCAGATCCGAGCGCACCTTGTTGACCTGCGCGGCAACCTCGGTCAGGACGTTGTTGGGGTCGGCATCCAGGCGCACGAAGGCCTGCACGGTGCTGGCGCCAGCGACCGAAGTTGAGATGATGTAGTCGATGCCGGCCGCGGCGGCGACTTCACGTTCGATCGGCGTGGTGATGAACCCCTGGACCAGGTCGGCATCGGCACCGATGTACGGTGTGGAGACCGTGATCACCGCATTCTGGATTTCCGGAAACTGGCGCACGTTGAGATCGAAGATCGCGCGCGCGCCCAGTAACAGAATGAACAGGCTGATCACGGTGGCGAGCACCGGCTTGTGGATGAAAATATCGGTGAACTTCATGCTCGAAGCGCCTTGCCGGCTCGACTTCCCGACAGCCTCATCAGCGGTTCTCCGGTTGCGGGTCCGCGTCTTCGGTGGGGAAGGCCGATTGATCGTCGGAAATCTTGACCGGCAGATCGTTTTCCAGTTTCAAAAGACCGGCGCTGGCCACGCGCAGTCCCGGTTCCAGACCGTCCGTGATTGCGATCAGGTCGCCGCGGGTGCGTCCGGTGTGCACGAAGCGCTGGCGAACCCGGTGACGTGCCTCATTGTTTTCGATTTCTGATTCTTCGACGACGAATACCGAGTTACCGTAAGGGCTGTAACGAATTGCGGTCTGCGGTACCACCACCAGTTCCTCCGGCTCGCCCAGTGTGATTGCGGCGCGACCGAACATGCCGGGTCGCAGGCGGGCGTCGGGATTGTCAAAGGTTGCCTGCACGGCAAGGGTACGGGTCGATTCACGAATGGCGGGCTCCAGGGCGGTAATCTGCCCGCTGCGCTGCTCGCCGCCGCGGGCATCGATTCGGACCTCGATTGCCGTGCCTTCGGTCAGTCGTTGCAGTTCACGTTCCGGGACGTTGAAATTGAACCAGATCGGATCGAGTGCCTGCAGGTTGACAATCGGGTCCCCGGGAGAAACATACTGGCCGACATTGACCTGCCGGATACCGGTAATTCCTGAAAACGGCGCGCGCACGATTTTCTGATTAATGCGGGCCTGCTGGGCGCGCACCCGGGCCGCGGCCTGGTCGCGGTCGGCTTCGGCGCGGTCGCGGTCGGCCTCGGAAGTCGAGCGTTGGGCATACAGCCGCTGTTGTCGCGCCAACTCGATCTCGGCCAGCCGCAGTGCAGCCTGCAGGCTTTCCAGTTCCGCCACATCGGTATCGGTGGTCAGGCGCACCAGCACGGAGCCACGTTCGACCGGCTGCCCGTTTCGGAACTCGATCGATTCCACCACGCCGTCCAGTTCGACGCTAAGGGTGGCGCCGTTGATGGCGCGGAAACTGCCCACCGCCTCCAGTGCCGGCTGCCAGGTCTCCAGCCGTGAACTGCTGGCGGCAATGGTCGGTGCCTCGACCGGCATGTTGTCGAAGAACTCATTCATCATGCGGTCGCCGAACCACTTGAAGCCGAAGATGCCGCCGAACAGCACCGTAACGCCCAGCAGCATCAGTATCAGTCTCTTGTTCATGGGTTAACCCGCATGTTTCATGGAATCGCGCGATGATCGCGCAGAAGTTTGTTCGCACAAGGGATTTTCCGAAGAAGTGGCGTTTTGATGATTACGACCGACTGAGGAAAATCCCTTGTGCGGCCAAGGGACAAGCGAGGGCGTGTGCATGTTATGAATCATGCGGTTTTAGCACCCGTTGGCGGGCACGGGCGACCAGATCGTCCAGGGCGCGGGGATCATCGGCGGGAAACAGCGGCTGCCAGTTCAAGCCGTTGAGGTAGACCTGCACCTGGCGGTAGAGCAGGCGTTCGGGCTGGCGGATGTCCAGCCGTTCCAGGAGTCCGTGCGTGGCCACCAGCGCGCGCATTCCGTGACACAGCGACCATGGACCCAGAGCCAGCTCCATCGGCCGGAGGTTGGCCGATTCCAGTTCGCTGGCCTCGATGGCGTCGGACAGAATGTGGTCAACCATGCCGGTGACCGGCTGGCAGGCATCATGGATCGCGGACCGGCGTGTCTCCGAGGCGTTGCTCCAGACCACCTCGGTGAACACGTACTGGACCAGGCCGGCATGCACCGGATTGAGCTGGTGATAGGCGACGTCGGCCACGGCGATCGCAAACATGCGGTCGCGATTTTTGGCCTCCCACGCCGCGGCGCGCTCGAACAACTCGTGATGCTCGCGCATGCTTGCAGCGGCCACCGCCACCAGCAGGTCCTCGCGCGAGCAGAAGTGCTGATACAGCGTGCCGGTCGCATAGTCGCAGGCCTCGGCCAGCTTTGCCATCTGCAGGTTCAGCAGACCATCGGCGGCAATCATGCGTGCGGCAGTGTCGAGAAACAGCGCCTCGCGCTGCTCGAACTCACGCTGCTTTCGTTCGCGCGTACCCAAACAATTCTCCATCTGCAGGCCGGTCGGTAACCGGTATCGGGGTATTCTGAACCAGATTCAAGAAATGATCAACCGGCACATTATGATTCAAATATCGATTCTGCGTGAAGGACGTGCCTGCCGACCGCCCGCCGGGGGATGGGGTCGGGATCAGAATCGCTACTGTTCAGAACCGCTACTGGCAATCAAGGCCAGGTCGCGCTGCCATTGCCAGCTTGATGCGCCCGTAGCTCAGCTGGATAGAGTGCTGCCCTCCGAAGGCGGACATTGCCGGGCGCGATATCGCCAACCCATCCGGTTTGTTGCTGGCGGCGCTCGAAATGCTGCGTCACATCGGCGACCCGAAAACAGCCGTCACGCTCAAGAACGCCTGGCGGCCGGCCGCCAGGCGTCCGGAAATGCGCCTGCACGGAATCGACGTGTTTGTCGACTGGGACGAATCGGGGCGCGATCCGGACCGGCTCGGCGAAGTCATTGCCAGCCTGGCCGACGGCCTGTCGCTGGCGCCGGTCATCATTACCAATCGCGGCGTCAAGGTCTGGCCCGACGGGATTCCGGAAACGCGCTGTACCGGCCACTGGCGCTGCCGCTTCCGCACGCCTGATGGTGCGGCGATCAAACATGCCGAGGTGCTTGCCCTGCCGCAGCGCTTCGAGCAGGCCGGGCTGGATTTCATCAAGACCGAACATCTCTATACGTTCGACGGCGAGCGCGGCTACTCGCTGGGGCAGGGGGAGTAGGGGGCTACACTTGAATCACGGCGTTTTAGTGGTCCGGGCGCGCCGCGTGATTCCGAGCACGATCAGCACTATCCCGACGCTACCCAGGACGGCCAGCGACAAAACGCTGAATCCGATTGCGCGGAGAAAAATCATGAAGCGCGAGCGCGAGAACGACATCAGCCGCATACGACTGCATCTTGACCTGCCCTTCAGTGTGACCGTGATCCAATGCGCATCATGAAAAGAAGCGAGCTCCCCACCCGCATCTGCCTGGTCTGCAAGCGCCCTTTCACGTGGCGCAGGAAATGGCGCGATTGCTGGGAGCAGGTTCGCTACTGCTCCGACCGTTGCAGACGTAACAAAAACCGCGCGGTCTAGTTTACCCCGCCGCGCAAGGCGTTCCGTCGAATGGCGCACGTCGGGACAAACCCGAAAATGCCGGCGGCCTATAAGCTATTGCCTGTTTTCCATTCGGAGATTGGCATGAACGACCGCGTGAAGGAATTTACCGAGTATCGCCGGAAGATGAACGAGCGTCTGCTGGCCACCGACAACCGCGTGCTCAAGCGTATGTTTTCGCTCGATTCGCTCACCTACGCCGAAGGCGGCGCGCTGGACGTAAAATCCAAGGAGCTGATGGGGCTGGTCGCCTCGCTGGTGCTCAGGTGCGACGACTGTGTCAGCTACCACATCGGCAAAGCGGTCGAGGCCGGCGCCAGCCATGATGAAATCGTCGAGACCATGAGCATCGGCCTGGTCGTGGGTGGCACCATCGTGATCCCGCACATGCGGCGGGCGATGGAGTTTCTGGGCGAAGTCACGGGCGGAGCCGAATGAGTTGCTCGGCCAGCGGCGCATAGACGGCGGCGCAACGATTACGAGGTGTCCGGTTATCATGCTTCGGAGTTGACACAAGCCGGATCGCTATCTATGAGCCAAAGCCTTGAGGCGCTGGACAAGAGCTGTCTTTTTCATCCCGCTTCCAACCTCGACCAGGTGCGCGACGGCGATCCGATTATCTGGTCTCGCGGGGAGGGGATTTACGTCTACGACCAGCACGGCCGGAAGTACCTCGAAGGCATGGCCGGGCTGTGGTGCACCGCGCTGGGCTATGGCGAAAAAGAGCTGGCAAAAGCCGCGGCAGAGCAGATGGAGAAATTCTGCTTCGGCCCGCTGTTCGCCGCCCGGGCCAACGAACCGTCGATCAGGTTGGCGAAGAAGCTTTCGGACTGGGTGCCTATCGACGGCGCACGGTTCCTGTTCGGCTGCTCCGGCTCGGACGCCAACGATACCCAGATCAAGCTGACGCGCTATTACTTCAACGCCATCGGCAAGCCGAAAAAGAAAAAGATCATTTCGCGCAGGAGCGGGTATCACGGCACCACGCTGGCCACGGCCGGGCTGACCGGGCTGCCGCCGTTCCATGCGCACTTCGACGTGCCGGGCCCGGACGTGATCCACCTGACCGAGCCGCACCACTACCGCCAGGCACACGCAGGCGAATCGGAACAGGATTTCGCGACCTGGCTGGCCGACGAACTGGAACAAGTCATCGCGCGCGAGGGCGCCGACACTATTGCGGCGTTTATTGCCGAGCCGCTGATGGGCGCCGGCGGGCTGATTCTGCCGCCGAAAACCTATTTCGACAAGATCCAGCCGATTCTTTGCGAGCACGGAATACTGTTCATCGATGACGAGGTCGTCACCGGCTTCGGCCGCACCGGCAACCCGTTCGGCTGCCAGACCTATGGCATTCAGCCAGCGACTATGACCATGGCCAAGGCGCTGTCGTCGGCCTACCAGCCGATCTCGGCGGTGGCTATCCCGCCGTTCATGTACGAGGCCATTGAGCAGGCATCGATCGAGGTCGGCATGTTCGCCCACGGGCTTACATACTCGGGCCACCCGGTGGCCGCGGCGGTGGCGCTGCGTACCCTCGAGCTCTACGAGGAGCGCGGCATCGTCGAGCACGCCGCGAAGATGGGCGAGATCCTGCAATCGAAGCTCGCCGCGCTGGCTGATCACTCGCTGGTCGGCAACTATCGCGGCATCGGCCTGATCGCCGGGCTCGAGCTGGTCAAGGATCCGGAAACCAAGACGCGTTTCGAGCCGTCTGACAAGATCGCGTTCAAGGCCGCTGCGGTATGCCTGGAACAAGGCCTGGTCGTGCGCGCGCTGCCCGGTGACACGATTGCGATCTGCCCGCCGCTGATCATCGACGAGGCCGGCATCGACGAGCTGGTGGACAAGCTGGCCCGTGGACTTGATCGAACGTTTAACGGATTGTAATCCGTAGAGACCGGGTTGTTCAGGCATCGATTCCCGGGTGCACTCGCTGTGGATCGCTGGGCTGGTGGTGCTGAACGCCGTCGGCGTGGTGGTGCTTACCAGGCTGCCGTTCGCCACCCTGGTCACGCTGACCTTGCGCTCGAATGCTCGCCGTGGCCCTTGAGCCTCTCGCCTGCTGAAAAGATCGCCACGATGACGGTGCCGATCGTGACTCCGAGCAGCCCGTCGAGCGGCAGCGGCGTGACCGCTCCGAAGGGGCCGGTCAGTGCCGCTCAGGCCTCGAACAGGTGCTCGATCGGGGGGATGCTGTGCGATAAATTCCGCCGCCGACCAGGAACATCGCGATGGTGCCGACGATCCCCAGACCTTTCATCAGTAACGGTGAGACGTCGATGAGCCATTCGCCAACGTGACCGACGTCGCCACCGCGCATCGACAGGTGAATCCCCAAGTCGTTGATCTTGACGATGCCGGCGACCAGTCCATAAACGCCCACGGCCACCAGCGCGCTGATCGCGATGAGCACGCCGAGCTGTACGCCCAGCGTCGCCGCGGTGACGGCTCCCAGGGCGATGACGATGATCTCGGCCGACAGAATGAAATCGGTGCGAATAGCGCCCTTGATCTTGTTCTTCTCGAAGGCTACAAGGTCGACTTCAGGGTCTCGAAACGCTTCTTGAGTTGCTCTTTTTCTTCTTCGTCGGCGCGGCTGTGGAAGAGCTTTTGGTGGACCTTGTGGGCGCCCTCGTAGCATAGGAAGGCGCCGCCCAGCATCAACAGCGGCACGATCGCCCACGGGATGAACGCGCTGATGAGCAGCGCAGCCGGAATCAGGATGACCTTGTTCAGGGCCGCACCCGTGGCCACCGCCCAGATGACCGGCAGCTCGCGCTTGGCCGAGACGCCGGTGACCTGCTCGGCGTTGACGGCCAGGTCATCACCGAGACGTCATCGAGCAAGGCGGCGATGTCGTCCAGGGGGCTGAGTAGACTGGCTCCGGCCAGGCTGTTTCCCGTTTGTCGATACGGGTATAAGTCTGTCACCGTCGGCGCTTTCGCGTGGTTCTTTCTTGACGCGGCTGCGGATGGCTTGCATCCCCCGCGGAACGCGTCGGGTCACGCCCAAACGCGTGGGGTCATGTCGTGTATCGTGCCAAGCACCGCTGATCCGGCGTTGCGGTCGATGTGGTTCAATCGAGGCCCGTTCACGGATTCAGGAGTCCCGGCCACGACATGGCTGACAGCGAGATTCAACTGGTCTGGTTCAAGCGTGATCTGCGCATTGTCGACCACCGGCCGCTGGCCGAAGCGGCGCGGCGAGGACCGGTGCTGCCGGTGTACGCAGTCGAGCCCGATTACTGGCGCCAGCCCGATACCTCGGCGCGGCATCAGTTGTTTCTGGCCGAGTCGCTGGCGACCCTGGATCAAGCCCTGCGCGGGCTGGGGCAGGGGTTGCGGGTCGAGCGCGGCGAGGTGGTCGAGGTCTTTGCCCGGCTGCATCGCCGCTTCGGCATTGCGGCGGTGCACGCGCACCAGGAAACCGGCACCGATTGGACTTTTGCTCGGGATCGGCAGGTGCGCGGTTGGTGCCGTGAACAGGGAATTGCCTGCCGTGAATACCGGCAGTTCGGCGTGGTGCGCGGCCTGGCGGACCGCGCTGGGTGGGCGAAGCAATGGGAGGGCTTCATGGCCGGGCCCCAAGTCGCCTCACCCGGACAGCTACCGTTCGTGGTCGAGACCGACAGCGCGGCCGGCGCGTTCGACGGCGTGCCCGCGTTCGACCGCCGGCCGACGCCGGGGCGCCAGGGCGGCGGCATCAAGGCTGCCGATGAAACGCTCGGCAGCTTCCTGGAATCGCGCGGCAAGGCGTACCGCGGCGGCATCTCCAGCCCGCTTTCGGCCGAAACGGTCGGTTCGCGCCTGAGCCCGCACATCGCCTACGGCACGCTGGGACTGCGCGCCATCGTGCAGGCGACGCGCGAGCGCATTATGCGGGCGCGCGAGACGGCTGAGTTGGGCTGGAACGGTTCGCTGCGCCAGTTCGACCGCCGCCTGCACTGGCACTGCCATTTCATCCAGAAGCTCGAGCAGCGTCCGGATATCGAGTTTCGGAACATGCACCGCGGCTTCGACGGGATGCGCGAGGACGAATTCGACCCGGCGATGTTCGACGCGTGGGCCGAGGGGCGCACCGGATACCCGCTGGTGGATGCCTGCATGCGCTTCCTGATTCAAAACGGCTGGCTGAACTTTCGGATGAGGGCCATGCTGATGAGCTTCGCCGGCTACCACTTGTGGCTGCACTGGCGCGAGCCTGCGCTGCACCTGGCCCGGTTGTTCACCGATTACGAACCCGGGATTCATTTCTGCCAGAGCCAGATGCAGAACGGGGTGACCGGCATCAACACGCTGCGTATCTACAACCCGGTCAAGCAGGCCCGTGATCAGGATCCCGACGGAGTATTCGTGCGCCGCTGGGTGCCCGAGCTGGCCGGCGTGCCCGGCGCGGCGATCTTCGAGCCCTGGAAGTTGAGCAAGGGAGATAGGCAGCGCCACGGCGCGGCTGGCTACCCCGAACCCATCATCGATCACCTGGCGGCGGTTCGATTCGCGCGCGAGCGGATCGCCGAGGTCCGCAAGCGGCCCGGTTTTCGGGCGCAGGCCGACCGGGTGCAGCACGAGCTTGGCAGCCGGCGCGCAGGGCTGCCGCGCACGCGGCGGGCAAACAAGAAAAAGGCGTTGGAACGGTCGCCGCAGCGGTCGTTGTTTTGAAGCGAACGTCACTCTGGATTTAGAGGACCGCTGGCGCGAAACGGGGGCGGAGGCGAGCGGCTCTCCGAAGGCAGGGCGGTGAACCAGGTGGCTTGATGCCGGTACATCCTCCGGATTCACCAGTACAATTCAACCAATGGACTTCGATGAACTGACGCAGCTTCGCGACGCGCATTCGGGCTGGCGGCTTTTGATGGCCGATCACGCGCCGATGATGGTGAGTTTTTTCCATCGAGCGTTCATCGAACCCAATCTGCGCGCGCTGCCGGAAAACGCGCTGGCCGGCCAGCTCGATGACCATCTGTATCGTATTCGCGAAAGCCGTGGTGAGGATCTTTACCCGCGCGGCGCGCTGGATTATCTCAAGGACTGGGCCGATGACCGGCGCGCGTGGCTGCGGCGTTATTACACCACCGACAGCGACGAGGCCCATTACGATCTGACCCCGGCCGCCGAGCACGCCATCCGCTGGCTGGGCGACCTGGAACAGCAGCGGTTCGTCGGCGCCGAGTCGCGGCTGATGACGGTGTTCGATCTTCTGCAGCAGATTGTCCGCGGCACCGAAACCGATCCGGCCGCCCGCATCGCCGAGCTGGAGGCGCGGCGCGCGGAAATCGACGCGGAGATCGAGCGGGTGCGCGGCGGCGAGCTGTCGCTGATGGACGATACCCGGCTCAAGGAGCGCTTCATGCAGATGGCCGAGACCGCGCGCGGGCTGCTGGCCGATTTTCGTCAGGTTGAGCAGAATTTTCGCCAGCTCGACCGCCAGGTGCGCGAGCGGATTACCTGGTTCGAGGGCGGCAAGGGCGACGTGCTCGACGAGATCTTCGGTGAGCAGGATGCGATTGCCGATTCGGATCAGGGCAAGAGTTTTCGCGCGTTCTGGGATTTTCTGATGTCGCCGGCGCGGCAGGAGGAATTGACCGGGTTGCTGGAGCGCATCTTCGAACTCGAAGCGGTGACCGAGCTGAAGCCGGACCGGCGCCTCAAGCGCATCCATTACGATTGGCTGGAGGCTGGTGAATTCACCCAGCGCACGGTGGCCCGCCTTTCCGAGCAGCTTCGCCGCTTTCTCGACGACCAGGCGTGGCTGGAGAATCGTCGCATCATGGAGCTGCTCCGCGAGCTGGAGCGCAAAGCCGTCACCCTGCGAGACGACCCGCCCAAAGGCGGAGTGATGGCGATCGACGGGTTGTCGCCGGCGATTGATCTGGTGATGGACCGGCCCCTGTTCAGCCCGCCCCGGCGACCCGATATCCAGGCCCAGGTGCTGCTCGAAGGCGGCGAAGAAATCGATGCCGAGGCGTTGTTCAACCAGGTCTATGTCGATCGCGAAGCATTACGCGCGGCGATTCGCCAGGCGCTTCAGACCCGCGACCAGATCAGTCTGGCCGAGTTGCTCACCCAGCGCCCGCTCAGCCTCGGGCTGGCTGAGTTGGTCACCTATCTGGCGATCGCCGCCGATGACCCGGCCGGCATGATCGATGAGGCCCGCGCCGAGCAGGTCGAATGGACCGCCGGCGACGGACGACTTCGCAAGGCCACATTGCCGCTGGTGGTGTTCTCGAGATGAGTATCGTGAACGAAAACGCAATCGACACTCGTCTTTCGCTGCCCCTGATCGCGCTGTTCAAGGGCGTGGTCTACCAGGACCAGGGCCCGGAGCCATGGCAGAGCCTGCTCGCCCACCAGGCCGCAATCAACGATTATGTCGCGGTGCTGGGGCTGGACCTGATCGTCGACGAAGCCGAGGGCTATGCCTTCCTGCGCCAGCGCCCGGTCGACGACGACGAGCAGGAACTGCCCAGGCTGATCGCGCGGCGCCAGTTGAGCTACCCGGTCAGCCTGCTGCTGGCATTACTGCGCAAGAAGCTTGCCGAGCACGATGCCGGCGGCGGCGATATCCGGCTGGTGTTGACGCGCGAGGAAATCGTCGACCTGCTGCGCCTGTTTTTGCCCGAAACCGCCAACGAGGCCAAGCTCATCGACCGGGTCGGCATGGACATCAACAAAGTGGTCGAAATGGGGTTCGTGCGCCGCCTGCGCGGTGAAGAAAACCGATACGAAGTCCGGCGCATTCTCAAAGCCTACGTCGACGCCCAGTGGCTCAACGAGCTGTCGGCCCGGTTAAGCGAATACGCCGAGCACGCTGGTGAATGAGATGAGTTCAATCGACGCCCCGGCCCTCGATTTTGCCAGCGACGACAGCCAGGCCGGTTTTCGTCTGCAGCGCGTCGAGTTGTACAACTGGGGCACCTTCCACAAGCGCATCTGGTCGCTGTCGCCGGCCGGCGCCAACTGCCTGGTCACCGGCGATATCGGCTCGGGCAAGTCGACCCTGGTCGACGCGATCACCACGCTGCTGGTGCCGGCCCAGCGGATTACCTACAACAAGGCCGCCGGGGCCGAGCAGCGCGAGCGCTCGCTGCGCTCCTACGTGCTGGGCTATTACAAATCCGAACGCGGCGAATCCGGCCTGTCGGCGCGCCCGGTCGCGCTGCGCGACCACAATGAATATTCGGTGATCCTGGCGCATTTTTACAACGCCGGTTTCGACCGCCACGTCACGCTGGCCCAGGTGTTCTGGATTTCAGATGCGCAGGGTCAGCCGGACCGTTTTTACGTGGCCGCCGACGTGCCGCTTTCCATCGGCGAGCATTTTTCCAACTTCGGCAGCGACCTGAAAGACCTGCGCAAGCGCCTGCGCGACGCCGATCACGTTGAACTGTTCAACAGCTTCCCGCCCTACGGCAATGCACTGCGCCGCCGGCTGGGGATCGACAACGAGCAGGCGCTGGATCTGTTCAACCAGACGGTGTCGATGAAGTCGGTCGGCAACCTGACCGAATTCGTGCGCGAACACATGCTGCAGCCGACCGACGCCGCCCAGCGCATCGACGAGTTGATCGGTCATTTCGACGACCTCAACCGGGCGCACGAGGCGGTGCTCAAGGCGCGGGCCCAGATCGACCAGCTCCGGCCGATCGTTTCCGATTCGAGTGAATTTGCCGAGCACAGTGCCGAGGCCGAGCGCCTGCGCGAGGGCCGCGACGCGCTCGCCGCCTGGTTCGCCGGGCGCAAGCTCGAACTGCTGGAGAAGAGACTGGCCGATCTGGCGCGCGAGCAGACCCGGCTGGAAGACCGCATCGATGTGCTGCAGCGTACCCGCCGCGAGCAGCAGGTGCAGCGAGACGAACTGCGCCAGGCGCTGGCCGACAACGGCGGCGATCGCCTGAGCCGTATCCGTGCCGATATCCAGCGCCACCAGGAAGAAAAGCGGGCCCGGCGCCAGCGCGCCGACAAGTACCGCGAGCTGGCCGCCGCGCTCGACTTGCCCGAAGCCCGCGACGCTGAAAGCTTCCGCGCCAACCAGGCCGCGATCCGCGATCATCGAGCGTCGGTCGAGACGCGCCAGGCGGAGTTGCAGAACACGCGCACCGACCAGGATGTCGATCTGCGTGAACTGCGCCGGCAACACGCTCAGACCGTCGCTGAAATCGAATCGCTCAAGGCCCGTCGTTCGAACCTGCCCTCGGCCATGCTGGCGCTGCGCGATCAGCTTTGCCAGGCGCTGGAGCTGGCCGCCGCCGACTTGCCTTTTGCAGGCGAGCTGATCCAGGTGCGCGAGGACGAAAGCGATTGGGAGGGGGCGATCGAACGCCTGCTGCACAATTTCGCGCTGTCGCTGCTGGTGCCCGACGCGCACTACAAGGCCGTGGCCGGCTGGGTCGACCGCACCCGCCTGAACGGCCGGCTGGTCTACTACCGGGTGCTGGAACGGGCCGAACCGGCGCGCGCTGCCGATCACCCCGAGGCGCTGGTGCGCAAGCTGGCGATCAAACCCGACAGCGGCGTCTACGGCTGGGTCGAGAACGAACTGGCGCGGCGCTTCGATCACGTGTGCTGCAGCGATCTGGACCAGTTCCGTCGGCACGACAAGGCCATGACCCGGGCCGGCCAGATCAAGACCGGCCGCGTGCGCCACGAAAAAGACGACCGCCATCGCATCGACGACCGCACCCGCTTCGTGCTCGGCTGGACCAACGAGAACAAGATCCGCGCGCTGGACGAGCAGAGAATCGAGCTCGAAAAGCGCATTCAGGCGCTGGCCGAAACCCTTGCCGGAATTGAAACCGAACTGCGCAAGCTGGCCGTGCGCCTGGAAGACTTCGGCAAGCTGGCGATGTTCGATCACTTCGGCGAACTCGACTGGCGCGAGCCCGCCGCCGCCATCGCGGATCTGGAAGCCGAGTACGCCGAGCTGGAAAGTCGTTCGGATATTCTCAAGACATTGCAGGGTCAAATCGATGAGCTCGACCAGGCCGCCGAGGCCACCGAACAGGCCCTGGGCGAGGCCCGTGGCAAGCTGGGCGGCAATGACCAGAGCCGCCGCGCGGCCGAGGATGATCGCGAAGAAGCCCGGGCCGTGCTCAACGAGCTCGAACCGGGAGCGCGAGAACAGCCGTTCGCCCGGCTCGATCAGTGGCGCGACGAGGCGATTGCCGACGCAGCGGTCAATCTCAAGTCCATCGAGGCCCGCCAGCGTGAATTCCGTAAATGGCTGACCGATCGCATTGATGCCGAGGACAAGCGCCTCAAGCGTCTCAACGACCGCATCATCCAGGCGATGAAGGACTATGCTCACCGCTGGCCGCAGGACACCCGCGAGGTCGATATCAGCGTGGCCGCGGCGCCTGAATACCAGGCCATGCTGGAAAACCTCGAAAGCGACGACCTGCCGCGCTTCGAAAAGCGCTTCAAGGAACTGCTCAACGAGAACACGATCCGCGAGGTGGCCGGCTTTCAGGCGGTGCTGCACCGCGAGCGCCAGCAGATCATTGAGCGCATCGAGATCATCAATCGCTCGCTGTACCAGATCGATTACGAGAAAGGCCGTTATATCCGGTTGCTGGCCGAGCGCGCGCCGGATGCCGACGTGCGCGATTTCCAGCAGCAGCTTCGCGCCTGCACCGAAGGCGCAGTGACCGGCTCGGAGGACGCCCAGTACTCGGAGCAGAAGTTCTTACAGGTGCGCGCCATCATCGAGCGCTTCCGGGGGCGCGAGGGTGCGACCGAGATCGATCGGCGCTGGACGCGCAAGGTGACTGATGTGCGCAACTGGTTCGTGTTTTCCGCGTCCGAGCGCTGGCGCGAGGACGACAGCGAGCACGAGCACTACGCCGATTCCGGCGGCAAGTCCGGCGGACAGAAGGAGAAGCTCGCCTATACCGTGCTGGCGGCCAGCCTGGCCTACCAGTTCGGGCTGGAGCAGGGCGAGAAACGCTCGCGTTCGTTCCGCTTCGTGGTCATCGACGAGGCGTTCGGCCGCGGCTCGGATGAGTCGGCCCGGTATGGCCTGGAGCTGTTCGGCCGGCTGAACCTGCAGTTGCTGATCGTCACGCCGCTGCAGAAGATCCACATCATCGAGCCGTTCGTCGCCGGGGTCGGCTTCGTCCACAACCCGGAGGGCCGCGAATCGATGCTGCGCAACCTCGGCATCGAGGAATACCGCCAGGAAAAAGCCGCCCGTGACGCGCTTGCCGGTTCATCCGGATGAGCGACTTTCCCTGGACGACGCCGAGCGAGCTGGTCGAACAGGTTCGCAAGCACTGGGATTCCGGCCGCCTTCTGGCCGAGCGCTTCGAGGACACCCCGCTTTTTCCGCTCAAGCTCAGGACCCGAAACGCCCGCTCGAAAGACCTTTCCGACCGCTTCGACCGGGTGCGCGAGTGGGTTGGCCTGCTGCGGGAACATGACCGGCAACACAAGGGTTTCGGCTACGAGATCGAGTGGCGGCGCGTCAATCACCGCACCCGGGGCGGCAATGATTTGCCCAGGCGCATCGTGGTTCCGAGCCGCGAAGACGCGTTGAAGATGATCGGCAAGACGCGCGCGGCAGCAAGCTTCGATCGTCTGGCCGACGAGCTGCTGGCCGAGTTCCCGCAGCTCGGTGAGTGGGTCGCGCGGCGGCCGCTGGAAGCGCTGGCGCGGGCCGAAGACTGGCCACTTTTGAAGACGGTGCTGGCGTGGTTTCGCGAGCACCCGCGGCCCGGCCTATACCTGCGCCAACTCGATATTCCCGGCCTGGATACCAAGTTCATCCAGACCCGTCGCCGGCTTGTCGGTGAGCTGCTCGATCAGGTGCTGCCGCCGGAAGCCATCGATCGGGACGCGATCGGCGTTCGCCTGTTCGACCAGCGCTACGGATTGAAAGGCCGGCCGCCGCTGATTCGATTTCGCGTTCTGGATTCGGCGCTCAAGATCGCGGGTCTTAGCGATCTTTCGGTGTTGCCGGCTGAATTTGCCCAACTGGAATTCGCCCAACTGAATCGGCCCGTCGAGCGGGTGTTCGTGACCGAAAACGAAATCAACGGCCTGGCCTTTCCGCCGTGCCCCGGTGCCATCGTCATCTTCGGTCTCGGCTACGGCCTGGAACGCCTGGCCGACATTGCCTGGTTCGAACGAACCGAGGTCTGGTACTGGGGCGATATCGACACCCATGGCTTTGCGATCCTCAACCGGCTGCGCCGGTATCTGCCGCACGCGCGATCATTTCTGATGGATCGCGCCACGCTTGACATGCATCGCTCGCTGTGCGTCCAGGAGCCCGCCGACCGGCGCTTTACCGGCCTTCTGCAAAACCTGACCGAGCCGGAGCAGGCGCTGTATCAGGCGCTGCGCGACGACACGCTGGGGCCACGTCTGCGCCTGGAACAGGAGCGGATCCGCTACGCCTGGCTGGAGAGTTTTCTCGACGAGTTGGTGGCCGAAGGCTGAAGCCGGGAAGCTTCGTGAAGAGAAGAAAAGCGTGCCGCCTGAAAGCCTGTCGATGTCCTGGTCGTTTCAGCGAATCACGTGGATTTCCACCTTCAGCTCAAGTTGCTCCCAGGGGCGGTCGGCGGTGAGTACAGGCAGATTCCGCTCGATGCCAAGGGCGAGGCAGGCGCGGTCGGCAAACGACAGCCCGTGCGAGCGGGTTATCGACCAGAGTTGCGCAGCGATTTCGGCGTGATCCTGCGTGAAGGGCTCGAATGTCACGCCAAGATCGACGAATTCCTGTTGCATCCCGTCAACACTCACGCTGCGATCAATCGCTTTCTGCAGCACTTCAGGCCAGTTCACGCTCGATACCAACGCACCTTCGAGCGCTTGCGAAACGACAATGCTGCCGGGCTCATCGTGAAGAAAGGCCAGCAGGGCGGAAGCGTCGACGACCACACTCACGGCTTGGTGTTTTTCCTGTCGGATTCCAGCGCCGCGTCGGCGCGCCGTTCGGCCAGCAGCTCGTCGCTCAGACTGACATCGGACGGGATGCGGGCGAAGCGCGCTTTCAGCCGCCGTTCAACTTGCTCGCGGCGCTCCAGGACCAGCCCGTCGTCGACCCGCCGGGCGATAAGCCGGTCGCCGGGCTTGAGGTCAAGTGACCGGCGCAACGCAGCGGGAATGACGATCCGACCTTGCGCGCCAACCTGAATTTCGTTGTCTCGCATTGCCATGATTACCTTGACGGGGCAGATGACGTAAATTATGCCACATTAAACTGAACTATGCCATTCGAGCATGTGGCTGCTTCAGTATTGTGTCGCGGACCTGGATGAGAAGTGGCGAAATCCGGATCTGCGGCGGGTCGCACATCGCATGAATTCCTGCCACGCTGAGCACCCGGTAGCATTCAGCTATAAGCGACGCGGATTTTGTCTCAACGGGGCCCACACCACATGGCCGACGGTGCCGCCTGATTGGTCGATCAGGCGCTGCCGCAGCGGCCGATCCGGTAATCGGTTTTGAGACTCCCATTTCCGATACGGATCGCTGTCGGCGATGCTTTCAAGAAAAGAATTCCGTCACTGCTCGAACAGGCCGGGCTGGCCTGCGCGCACTTGTCACGGTTGGGAAAGCGGTATGCAGGCCAGGTGTTCGGCCAGCGTGATCGGCCCTTTGTAATGCGCGCGTACATGTTCGAGCTGCGCGGTCGGCGTTTTCCGGGATCGCGAACGGCATCACGAGCACGTCGGCATCGGCGGCCAACTCGATGAAGCCTTCGGTCGACAGGTTCTGATCGCCGCTGATCACGACGCCGAGGTCGCCGAAATCAAATCGATAGGCCAGCGATGGAACAGGGCCGTGGTGCACGCCTAGCGCCGCGACATTCATGCTTTCGCTTTCAAGCACAGAGATGGGCTCTCGCGCCTGACGGTCGAGGTTCAAGCGGTCGAGTTTGAATAAGCGGCCGCTACCATCGAGCAGGCCGGATAAATACCTGAACGCGCCGCGATCGGCGTCGAACAGGCTTTCAAGATAGGCGTTCAGCCCCGGAAACCGCGCGTTGCCGCTCGGCCCGGCAATCGGCAGGTCGCGCGTGCGCTTGCTGAAGTAGGCGCCCTTGAGCAGCGCCGGCAGGTCGGCGGCGTGGTCGGTGTGGACGTGCCTGATCGCAATCAGTTCGAGTGTATCGAGCGCGGCGCCTGAAGCGCCGAAGCGCTGAAAAGTCCCGCCGCCGGCGTCGATCAGCGCGACCGCACGGCCGTCGCGCCATAGCAGGTAGCCCGACGAAGCGCGCTCGTCGTCGGCAATGGGGCCGCCGGAGCCGAGGATCTGCAGCGCCGGGGCGCCGCTGCAGTCTTGTGATTCGGCACTGGGCGCGGCCAGGCAAAGGATGGCAAGAAACAGGATCTGTCGGGGGTGCAAGCGGATTGGCATAGTTTCGCGATTTCGTGCAGGAAACTGGATGCTACCCGCCGCCGACTTCACGTCACCGGGTAGCGCCTGGTCGGCCGGGATCAGATCAGCGGTTCGTCGCGGTTGGCCTCGAACCATTCGCGCTGTTCGCGCACGCCGGCCTCGAGTTTTTCCTGCAGCGCGCGGAAGCGCGGGTGGTCGACGATGGGGGCGAAGACCGGGTAGCTTTCCAGGCCCCACCAGTAATAACGCCAGTTGTTGTCTACCAGCTCTTCGATAACGTCCAGCGCCGCGTCGTAGTCGCCGTTCAGCGCGTGCACCCAGGCCGGCTCGATGCCCGACACCAGCCAGGGGCCGTGCCGGTTGCGGTTGCGCTCGACCCAGTCGGAGAACTGCTGCATCAGCGGTTCGGCCTGGTCGGCGCGATCGGTTTGCCGCACGCAATAAAGCGCGGTCTTGGTCGCCAGCAGGTGCATGGGATTGACTTCCGGCGGGTCGCGGAACAGGCCGGGGAAGGACTCGGTCAGCACGTCCAGCGCTTGCGGGCAATCATCGAGCGAATACGACTGCGCGAGCAGCGCCTTGGTCAGCGGATCCCGATTGCCCAGTTTGTAGATCGCTTCGAGTTCGCGCCGTTGCGCTTCCCATTCGCCGCGGAAGCTGTGGATGATCTGGCGCAGATAGCGTCCGTAGAAAGACAAGTCGTGCTCGGCCAGCAGTTCGTCGGCGCACCGTTCTGCGGCCTGGTCGTCGCCCAGCTGCAGCCAGAATTCGCACACGCGGAACCAGCGTCGTGCGCTGTCCGGATCCAGTTCGCGAGCACGGAGAATATGTCGCATGGCCTGGCCGGTTTGGCCGGTCTGGGCCCGGTAGGTGGCGATGCGGTCGTGCGCCTGGGGGAAATCCGGCTGGTCTTCGATGATGCGTCTGAGCCGGAACAGCGCTTCCTCGGCGCGGCCGACGGCCCAGAACGCGTCGGCCAGCCAGACGCTGCCGATGCCTGAAAACGGGTCGAGTCTCACAGAAGTGCGCAGCGGTTCGATCGCGTCGTCATGGCGTGCCTGGCGGAACAGCACGCGGCCGAGGTTTCGGTGGGCCAGCGCATAGTTCGGGTTGATCGCGATGGCGCGCCGGTATTCCGGAATGGCTTCGTCGGGCCGGCCGTTGTTGAAGTGCCAGTCGGCGGTGATTCGCGCGACCAGCGCCGAATCCGGGGCCAGCCGCCGCGCGCGCTGCAGGTAGGGCTCGGTGACGTCCTCGCCGCGGGCGCTGGAACCAAAGGGCCCCAGCGAGCGCTGGACGCTCAAGGCGTCCACCACGCCGACCAGCGCCTCGACGCTGTCGGGCTGCAGGTCCAGCGCCTGCCGGAAGTGTTCGAGGGCCTCGGTCGCCGATTCCAGCGTATACCGGTCCAGCGCAAGACGCCCGCGCGTGACCAGTTCCCAGACTTTCTGCGAGTCGGCGTGCGGCGTGTCCCGGGCGGGCAGCAATGTGTCGGTGAGCGTGCGCGCGACTTCGTTGGCGATTTCGTCCTGCAGCGCGAACAGCTCGCCCAGGGGTCGGTCGTAGCTGCGCGACCAGATGTGTTTTTCGGTTGCGGCGTCGATGAGCTGGGCCAGGACCCGGATCTGGTCACCGGAATGCTGGACGCTGCCTTCGAGCACGGTGTCGACGTCGAGTTTCTCGGCGATTTCACGGATGCCGGCATCGGTGTCGCGGAACGCGAACGACGAGGTGCGGGCCACTACCGCCAACTCCGGCGAAAGGGTCAGCATGTGGATAATCCTGTCGACCAGGCCGTCGGCGAACGGGCCCTGGGTGCCGGCCGTGCTCATGTCGGCGAACGGCAGCACGGCCACCGCCCGTCCGGTGCTGGCCGCCAACTCGGCGCCGGTGCCGGGCGTGTGATTGCTGCCTTGCCACGGCTGCAGCCAGACCAGGCCGGCCAAGGCAGCCAGCACAAGCGCCAACAGACCGACGCGCACCGGTCGGCGGCTCGCGGCAGGCCTCGGTTCAGGGCCGGCTGCCGGCGCGGCCCCCGAGGCGATCAGCGCTGCGGCCTGTTCGCCATCGAGTTCCTGCCACGCGTCGGATTCGAACAGGTAGCCCCGACGCGGCACCGACTTGAGTACCCGGTGCGGCCGGCGATCGTCGCCGATCGTGCGGCGCAGCGACGAGACCGCGACGTTGACCGAGTCATCGGTGGCCGCTTCCAGATGGCCCCACACGCCTTCGATCAGGTCGTCGCGGCTGAGCACCCGGCTGCCGTTCTCGACGAAATAATTCAGCAGCGTCAGCAGCCGCGGCGACAGCTGGGTGACCTCGCCGCGGTGATGCACCTGCCCGCTTTCGAGGTCGATTACCCGATCGTCGATCTGAATGAATTTCACCGGTGCTGGCTATGAGAATGAGTGCAAATGGTGATTATAGTCACATCGCCGTACAAAGCGAGGCCACGAACGGACACCATTTTTGCGTGTTTATGTTGTTGAATTGAAGCAAGTTTATAAAAATTTAGGATTTGCACAGGACTTTTACCTCCCTGCCGGCCAGCTTAGGTCCCGTGTTCCGGCCCGTGGCCCGCGAACACGGCTCGGCGCCTCGCCGGCCGGTCGTCTCTTCCCGGCCGGCGCTGGTCCCGACCGACATTCATGTTCAAACGATTCCGGTTTCGACCGGGGAGGAAAAAAAGATGAGCAGCACTCGAGAAAACACTCAAGAAAACACCCAACGCAACACGCTTCGCGCCGCAACCCGCGCCGCGATCGGCGCGACCATCCTGTCCGGCAGCATGCTGCTGGCAGGCAACGCGCTGGCCGAGCAGGTCAGCATCCAGTTCTCACAGACCTATCCCGGTGGCGGCACTGTCACCGGACTGCTGGTGGGCGAGGACCTCGACGGTGATGGCCGCTTGTATTCGATGAACCCTTTCATCGGCAACGAACTGGGCCAGCCGTTCGGCGACGAGGTGAGCTACGCCAGCGTGCGCATCGAGGGCGTACTGGGCGAACCGGTCAGCGTGGTGTTTGACGCCAGCGTCGGCGACGGCATCAACGACCAGGCCAATGCCTTTTTCGGCTTTGCCTACAACCTCGACGGCGGCCCGCTGGGCGACGACGAAAACGAGGGCGTATCCTTTGGGCCGCTGGCGCCAAGCACATCGTATTTTGCCGGCGCGCTGTTCGAACCTGCGGTATCGCCGTCGGTAATTTCCGATCCGATCCGGGTCTGCGGCAATGCCGACGGCTTTGCCTGCTCGGCCATCATCACGTTGGAGCCGGAAGATCCGTTTCCCAACTTCGAGCTGTTGTTCGACGCCACTTCGGCCGAGCCGATCGTGACCACTGAACTCCTGCGCTATACCTTCGAGCAGGATGGTTTCGACGGTGGCGCGTCGATCACGGGTACCGTCAGCGGGCGCGATCTCGACGGCGACGGTGTGATCTATTCAGCAAGCCCGGCGGTGGCCGGCGAACTCGGCGTTCCGTTCGGTAATGAGGTCGTCTTTGCCCAAGTGGATATCATCGGCGTGGAGCCCCAGGTTATCCGCAATGTGCAGGACTTGATTGCCGATCCCATCGACAGCTTCGCCGCATTCTTCTTCTTTGCCAGCGTCAACGTGGCGGGCAACCAGCTCGGTGATGAGCCTGGTGAGGGTATATCAATAGCGCCATTTTCGCCCAGCACCTCTCTAATCATCGGTGATGTGGCTTCGCCCATCTTCTTTCCGAGTTTCGCTGAGGAGCCGATTACGACCTGTGGCGATGACGAACTGGGCTGTGCCGCTCTGGTCACTCTGGTGCCGGATGCAGACACACCCACCGGCGCGCGTCTGGTCGCCCTGCAGCGCAGCAGTCAGCCGGTAGCACTGAACGCCGCACCGCTGGTGGTCGATGGCAGCTTCAGCGGCCACTGGTTCAACAAGGTACCCAACGGCGAAGGCTTGATCGTGCAGATCATCAATGACGGCCGCGTGCTGGTCTACTGGCTGACCTACGACGAATCGGGCAGCCAGCGCTGGCTGTTCGGCATCGGCCGCCGCGAAGGACTGAAGATCGATCTCGAGGACCTCTACGTGACCGACGGCGGCGTGTTCGGCACGCAATTGCCGGTCCTGGTGGACCTGGACCGTGCCGGCGAGATGGAGATCGAGTTCTCCGATTGCAGCGCCGGCGTCGTCAATTTCCTCATCGACGGTGTTCCTGGAACGATGGAAATCGGCCGGTTGACCGGGCTGAACGGTCTCGAGTGCGTCCGGTAAGCGGTCGCGC